>CAMYJA010000024.1 GCA_947258705.1 uncultured Hyphomicrobiaceae bacterium
CATTGCAGAAAATTAGTCCGGTTACGTCTCATTGTGCGTAGCGCGTACGCTCCTCATCAGACCCGCTCGGGGCTGGAGACGAGGCGTGCCGCGTTCAGGCTTGAGATCCAGTCGCTGAAACATTCGCCCTGAACCGAGACATGTGCGCGCAGCAATTCCGCCGCCATCCGTTCGTCACCCTTGACGATTGCATCGGTGATCGCGGAATGCTCCGCATAGGAGGTTTGCACGCGGCCGCGCAAACGCAGCTGGAGTCGGCGGTAGGCGCGCAGGCGATGATGCAGGCGCAGGACTTCATCGGCGAGATAACGGTTGTGGGTGCCGAGATAGATGATGCGGTGAAATTTGGTGTTTTCCTCGTAATACAGGTCGCCATCGCCCGACTCCCCGGCACGACCGCAAACCTCGTGCTGGTTCTTGAGGTCGTCGCGCTCCTGATCCGTCATGCGCCGCGCCGCAAGACCTCCGCACAGGGCTTCCATCTCCGACATGACCTCGAACATCTCGAGAAGAGTTTCCAGGCTGAGCGAGGCTACGACCGCGCCGCGCTTGGGGCGCAGCTCGACCAGCCCCGACGCCGACAGCATTTGCAACGCTTCGCGTATCGGCGTGCGCGATACGCCAAAGCGCGCAGCCAGCGCGGTCTCTTCAAGGCGCGTGCCCGGCGGCAGTTGAATAGAGGCGATTTCGTCTTCCAGCAACTGCCTGAGCTCTTCGGAGCGTTTTATCGGTCTGGCTTTCAAAAGCGTTCCTCAATCTTGGCCAATCAATTCAAGCGGGTGATATTGTCGACAATTTTTCTTGACTTGTATACAATTTAAATCGAGATTGTACACTTGAGACAAACAAGTCTCGACATAGTTTTCATATTCCATGGGAGGAAATGATGAAATCTCTTCTGTTAAAATCAATCTTGGGGCTGGTGTCAATTATCTATGGTATCGGCTCCGCCAGTGCCGCGGACATCGAATTGCGCGCATCGCATCAATGGAACACCAAGGATGTGCGCCACGAAATGGTGCAGATCATTGCCGATGAAATGGCGAAGGCGAATGTTGGTGTCGTCGTCAAGCTGTTTCCCTCGAAAACGCTCTATAAGCCGAAGGAACAATGGGGGCCACTGACAACGGGAGAGCTCGATATATCAGCTTTTCCTCTGGCCTATGCCGCCAAACGGCATCCGGAGTTCGATTCAACGCTGATGCCGGGGCTGGTTAAAAACCATGACCATGCGTCGCGCATGAACGATTCTCCCTTCATGGCGGATATCAAGAAGATTATCGACGATGCCGGCGTCATGGTCATTTCGGATGCGTGGCTTGCCGGCGGTTTTGCCTCCAAGAAAACATGCATTCTCGCACCTGAAAGCGTCAAGGGACAAGTGTTCCGCGCTGCGGGCAAGGCGTTCAACAGAATGCTGCAAGGTGCCGGCGCGTCCATCCAATCGATGCCTTCATCGGAAATCTATACAGCGCTGCAGCAGGGCGTGCTCGACGGCGCCAACACCTCATCGGGCTCGTTCGTTTCTTACCGGATCTACGAGCAGGTGAAATGTCTCACGGCTCCCGGCGCCCATGCACTCTGGTTTATGTATGAGCCGATCCTGATGTCAAAAGCCTCCTTCGCCAAACTGAATGACAAGCAGAAGAAGGCCGTAATGGCAGCCGGACAAAAAGCCGAGGACTGGTTTGCGACCCAGGCTGCCGGTCTGGACAAGAAAATGTCCGATACATTCGCAAAGGCCGGCGTCAAGGTGGTCACCATGACGGCGGATGACGCCGCGGCTTGGCGCAAGATCGCCAATGAGACTTCCTACGCGGCTTTTGCCAAGAAGGTCAAAAACGGTCAGGCTCTGATCGCCAAGGCGCTGGCTGTCAAATAAGCCTGCTTCGGCTTTCTCTCTGGCCTGCCGGAAGCATCGGATCTCGCCTCTCTATTTCCCCCTTCCGGGCGAACCGGTGTTTTCGGCCATGCCAGACGAATAAATTCCGCCTCTGCTCGCGTACTGTCGCGGGAGATCATATTTTTTGCTGGAGGAGCAGGCCATGGTGTCGTTCATTGAGCGATTGTCGTTAATCGCCGGGGTGATCGCCGCGCTGCTGATAGGCGTTGCAATCGTCATCGTGTGCCAGATGGTTTTCATCCGCTATGTGCTGGTTGGTTCAACGGCCTGGCAGACCGAAGTGGTTACGTTTTCCTTGGTCGGCGCGACGATTTTGGGAAGCGCCTGGGTGCAAAAGGAACGCGGACACGTATCGGTGGGTCTGGTGGTGGAAAATGCGCCGCCGGGGCTGCGCCGGATCATGTTGATGCTGGCCGATCTGATTGTTCTGGCATTTGCCGCGATCATGCTCTGGAAGGGTTTTGAGGTTACCCATGAAGCGTGGAAGGGCGCCTGGACAACCGATTCAATATACGAATTTCCACTCTGGATCCCCTACCTGTCCATGCCGGTCGGCTTCGCACTTCTGGTTCTGCAGTCGATTGCCTGCCTGATTAAGGTCTGGAACGACGAGGACGTCAAAACGATGGGCGGACACTGAATATGGGACCAGGTAGCATCGGCCTCCTGATCGGTCTGGCGCTGGCGGTAATGCTGGCGCTCCGCGTGCCGGTCGCCTTCGCGTTGGCCGTCAGCGCCATATTGTTCCCGGTCCTCTTTAAGGGACATGTCGCAATATCGACACTTGGCGAGCAGTTCTTTTCAAGCCTGTCGGAATTTACGCTGCTTTCAATTCCGATGTTCATCGTCATGGGCGCCGCCGTTGCCGCCTCGCCCGCCGGCAGGGATCTTTACGAGGCGCTTGACCGCTGGCTCAATCGCGTTCCCGGCGGCCTGATCATTTCCAATATCGGCGCCTGTTCGATCTTTGCGGCCCTGTCCGGTTCTTCGCCGGCGACCTGTGCCGCCATCGGTAAAATGGGTATACCCGAAATGCGTCAGCGCGGCTTTCCCGACAGTGTCGCGACGGGCGCCATTGCCGCAGGTGGAACACTGGGCATCCTGATACCGCCGTCGATCACCATGATCGTTTACGGTATTGCAACGGAAACTTCGATCGGCCGCCTGTTCCTGGCCGGTTTGCTGCCCGGCCTCCTGTTGACGGGCTTGTTCATGGCATGGTCGCTCTTTGCTGCCTGGCGTTCGGGATACAGCTTTTCTGAAACCCGAAAAGTCAGTTGGGCAGAACGGCTGGTCATTTTGCCCCGCGTCTTGCCATTTCTAGCGGTCATTGTCGGCGTCCTCTGGGTGCTGTATGGCGGCGTCGCCACGCCGTCCGAAGCGGCGGGTGTCGGCGCGGCATTCTGTATTTTTCTAGCGGTCGTCATCTACCGCATGTGGCATCCGGGGGAACTCTGGACGATCCTGTCGACATCGATGAAAGAAAGCGTGATGATTTTGATGATCATCGGCTGCGCGGCGCTTTTCTCGCAGATGCTGTCGTCGTTCTATATCACGCAGACCGCCGCCGAGACGATTGTCAACGCCGGGCTCGACAAATGGGTGTTGATGCTGGCCATCAATATCTTTCTGTTGTTCGCCGGATTTTTTCTGCCACCCGTCGCCGTCATCCTGATGACCGCGCCCATCCTTCTGCCGATTGTGACACAGGCCGGGTTTGACCCCTACTGGTTCGCCGTGATCTTCACGATCAATATGGAAATCGGCCTGATAACCCCACCAGTGGGGCTCAATCTCTACGTCATCAACGGCATCGTTCCAGAGGTGCCATTGTCGACAATCCTGAAGGGCGCTATGCCCTATATGCTGTGCATGGTGCTGGCGATTATCATACTTTCGATTTTCCCCGGCATTGCAACATGGTTGCCGGAGGTTTGGATGGGTAAGGCGGTATGACCAGTTTCTTTAGCGATCTCCTGAATGTCATCGCTGAACGCGGACGAAACCTGGTTGTCGGGCCAAGTGTTGAAATTGGCGAAGACAAGGCTCCCCTCGAGATCGCCGAGGCGCTGTTATCCGTCAAGGGCGAAGCCTCGGGCGTTGCATTGGCAAGCGAATTGTTCGACAGCTATGATCGGCTCAATCCCGAAGGGCGGCTCGATTTTTTCCGGGCCCTGGCCGATCAATTCGGCGTTGACCTCGCTACTTTGAAAAAAGTTGTAGCGGCATTTCAAAACACCTCGTCACAGACGAACGCGACACTGCTTCACGATGCCGCCGAACCACGGCGCCAGGAACTCTTCCGGCGTTTGAACCAGTCTCCCAACGGGACGGAAAGCCTGGTTCGCATGCGCGAAGATCTGCTTCCCCTGGTGAAGGAACAGGCGGAATTGAAAGAGGTGGACAAGGATTTCAGTCATCTCTTCTCGTCCTGGTTCAACCGTGGATTTCTTGTGCTGAAATCAATCACCTGGGCAACCCCGGCTGCAATACTCGAGAAAATCATCGATTATGAAGCGGTTCACGAGATTGACAGCTGGGAGGAATTGCGCCGCCGTATCGAGCCCACGGACCGGCGTTGTTATGCATTTTTTCATCCGGCAATGGCTGACGAACCCCTCGTTTTCGTCGAGGTGGCGCTCACCACCGACATTCCCGACGCGATTGCGCCGCTTCTGACGGACGAGCGCAAACCGCTCAGAGCGCGGGACGCGAAGACGGCCGTGTTTTATTCCATTTCCAATTGTCAGAAAGGCCTGAGCGGGATTTCATTCGGCCACTTCCTGATCAAACAGGTTGTCGAGGAGCTGGCCCGCGAACTGCCGCATATCGATATTTTTGTCACCCTGTCGCCCATACCCGGCTTCAGGACGTGGCTGAGCTCGCTCATGGACGATGGCATTGCGGAGAACATACCGGAAGACGACAGGTCTCATCTTGCCCGGCTCTCCAATGCGGAGTGGCACAGCGACACCGCGCTTGTACCGGTGATGCAATCCCTGCTGCTGCCCCTCGCGGCACAATATTTCCTGCAAGCGAAGAATGGCCAGGGCAAACCGCTCGATCCGGTTGCCAGGTTCCATCTCGGCAATGGCGCCAGCCTCGAGAGGATCAACTGGCTAGCGGACACTTCCGTCAAAGGCCTTGCCCAATCCGCAGGCATGATGGTCAATTATCTCTATGAACGCTCGGCCATCGAGAAAAACCACGAAGCCTATGAAAACGATCATCGTATTGCCGCCTCCAGTGCCGTTACCCGTCTGGCAAACCAATTGCCGCCCTATCGAGGAGGCGCGCAAGAATGACCGTTCCCAATAACAATCTTTTCTCGGTTTTCAGGTCGCATATCAAGGCGCCGGACGCGCCCTTCATCCATCTACCCCAGGGCGGGGTCATTACCTATGCCGACATGGTTGCCCGGTCGGGCCAGTACGCCAATGCACTCATATCCCTCGGCATTTCACCCGGCGACCGGTTGGCGGTTCAGGTTGATAAGAGCATTGAAGCATTATTCTTATATCTCGGCTGCCTGAGAACCGGCGCTGCATTTCTGCCGCTTAATACCGGCTATCGCGAAAAGGAACTGGCCTATTTCATCGTTGACGCCGAACCGCATATTTTCGTCTGCGCGCCCGATCGTAAAAGCGAGCTGGAGAAAATCTCCAATACAAGCGACGTGGCCCATCTGGTAACGCTTGGCGCCGACGGTCGCGGGACAATGGCGGCTCTGGCGGATGAAGCGGACAGGGAATTCGAGGATGTCGCCTGCCAGCGTGACGATCTCGCGGCTATCCTTTACACATCGGGCACAACGGGGCGCTCCAAGGGGGCAATGCTGACGCACAATAATCTGCTTTCGAACGCTCTGGCTCTCGCCGAATACTGGCGTTTTTCGCAAAAAGACGTGCTCTTGCACGTGCTGCCGATTTTCCACACGCATGGGCTGTTTGTCGCCACCAATGTGACGCTGATTTCAGGTGCATCCATGATCTTTCATGCGAAATTCGATGTCGACGGGATTCTCGAAGCCTTGCCGCGCGCGACCGTGATGATGGGTGTGCCGACCTATTACACACGGCTCTTGTCGAGCGGCAGGCTAACGCGCGAGCTGACGATTGGAATACGGCTATTCGTTTCAGGATCGGCGCCGCTCTCGCCCGAAACTCATAAAAAATTCGAGCAAATAACAGGTCATGCGATCCTCGAACGCTACGGCATGACCGAGACAAACATGAATACGTCGAATCCCTATGACGGCGCGCGGCGCGCGGGAACGGTCGGTTTTCCCCTGCCCGGCGTCGAGATCCGCATTTGTGATACGAAAACAGGGGAACCTGTCGCGCAGGGCGAGGTCGGCGTGATTGAAATTCGCGGACCCAATGTGTTCAAGGGCTATTGGCGGATGCCGGAAAAAACCGATGAAGAGTTCCGCGCCGACGGCTTTTTCATTTCCGGGGATCTGGGCCTGATGGACGATCAGGGGTATATTTCCATCGTCGGCCGTATCAAGGACCACATCATCTCCGGCGGCTACAATGTTTATCCGGCGGAAATTGAAAATGCGCTCGATGCCATCGACGGCATCGCCGAATCCGCCGTCATCGGCGTTCCGCATGACGATTTCGGCGAATGCGTAACCGCTGTCGTTGTCTCATCCGATGAGACCAGCCTGAATGAAGATGAGATCAGGAACCATCTCGTCCACGACCTTGCCAAGTTCAAGATCCCGAAGAAAGTCTTCTTCGTCGACAGCCTGCCGCGCAATAAAATGGGAAAAGTTCAGAAAAACGAACTGCGTCAGAAATATAAAGACACCTACAGCCATTAGGGCGTTGCCGGGAGAGAGCGTTAACGAGGGACTTACCGGGGGAGAGCGCTAGCGCACGGCCACCATGCAGGCGTAGTTTTCCGCCGGTGTCGGGTTGTCGATGTTGGGCTCGAAATGGGCAAGCGATTTGGGATTTGCGAATCCGGCCTGACGCATCAGCTCCATATGGCGCTCGATCTCAAAACGGCCCGGCTCATACGTCCAGGACGTGCCGCGCGGCTTTATGAAATCGCCATTGACGAGCAGCCCGCCCTCAGGGAGCGTTTCGTGACTACGCGCGTAAACCTCCGCCACCGCATTTTGACCGCCGAGATCGTGCAGCGCCCAGGTCGAGACAATGGCGCCGGGCGTTTTCGCCAGTTTCCCGGGCCAGCCCTGGTCCATAAGATCCGCCCTGGTCAGCACGACCCGGTGCATCAGGTCGCCGATGGTCTCATTTGCGATTTCGAAAAAGGCATCGGAGAAGTCGACGCCCTCATAGCTGATGCGTTCATTGCGTTGCAGGATGTGGCGCGCCATGTATCCCGGGCCGATGCCGAGTTCCACCACGTGGGCATTGGGCAGTCCCGGTCTCTCCAGCTCGTTCAATATCATATCGAAGAGCCGGATGCGGGATTCGGTCGGCACGAAACGCTTCGCCCAGTCCCGGACAAATCCGGCATCATGAAAGGCGTGTTCGGCCCCGACATATCCGCTCATCACCACATCCTTCCGCGCCGTCCGTTGAAATCAGGCGGCTTGCCTTCTTATGAACGGATCTTCACCGCGAAGCCAATGAAAACGGCAGGCTGCAGGAACCGGGACGCCTGCTCGCAGCATCGTCCCAATCCCTGCTAGCCGCGCATTCAATGATGGGCCGAAACCGCCCTGAGGGCCTCACCCGACAATTTCAGTCCAGACTTATGCGATATATCGCCGAGGCTGAGGATACCGACCATTCGCCTGGCCTTATTGATGACTGGCATGCGGCGGATCTTCTTGTCTTCCATCCGGTGCACTGCATCGGTGAGGTTATCATCTTCACGGCAGTAAACGACATGTTCCGTCATCACATCGCGTGCAAAGGTCGAGGATGGATCGGCGCCTTCGGCCACCGCCTTGCATGCGATGTCGCGATCGGTCACCATGCCCACCAAACGGTCATTCTGACCGATCGGCACCGAGCCAATATCTTCACGTTTCATGATTTTTGCGATTTCGGTGATCGGTGTATCGGGGCCACACCATTCAACACCATGATGCATTGCTGATTTGACTTTCATCACAACCTCCTGTTTCACCACTGTCGGTTCAGTGGAACATTGTTCCGCCCCTTATCGATCCGGAGGAGATTTTGTGTTTGAAAGGGCTTCGCCTGTCGTTGCGTTGGAGAATTTTTCCTCTTTCGCTTCCGGATCAGTCCAGCCGAGCTTCATTTTAACGCCCATTGCAGACATTCCACAAGGTCAGATCTTTTGCTTGTGGGTGATCCCGGGAGGAAGGGCACGGCACGCATGGCGCATATGCGCCAGGAGCGCGAAAAGCGCGCACATGCGCCGGGAGGAGGAGGCCTTGCCTGCCCCGGTTGCGGACTTATGGGGACATGACGGGCCGGTGAAGCGGGGCGCGATGGCGATTTCAGCGCCCGCCGCCCTGCCCGGTCGCGCCGACATTACGCAGGCCGAAACCTGTCGTCGCACCCAACATGTTGTCGCCACTGCCTGAATTGTTTTTCAGCGACGGTATGGTGGCCCGATCCGTGCCGCTACCTGCATTGGTTGTCGGGATTGACGGAAAGGCCACTTGCTCGCCATTGCGGCAGGTGCGTCTGGCGCGAAATTCTGCGATACCGAGACCGATCTCTTTGGTTCCGGCGCGGCGGCCGGGGGCTCTGAATTTTTGCCGCCATCCAGCCGCCAAATTTACCGCCCTGTCGCGGATTTTCGGGGTACTCGCGCAAAAAGCGTTCTGATAGAGCTCATCGATCCAGATGCGGTTATGCTCGCGGGCGTTTTCCAGCGCCAGCATAATAAACGCCATGCCGTGGACCTTGTTGCGCTCGACATATTCGCCGCGCACGTACAGATCACCGAGGTAAGCCTGGGCTTCGGCGTGACCCTTGCGCGCGAGGCTGGATAGCCAGTGTTTGCCACGGCGCTCATTGGCACGGACGCCATCGCCGGAAAGGTACATTTTCGCCAATTCAAACTGGGCTTCGCGATCACCGAAATATTTTGCGGCATGATCGAGATAGGCCGCCGCCCGGGACTTGTCGGACTCGAACTTGAGCTCCGGTACACCCGCTTTCAGATAACGGGCAAGCTCGACAAATGCGCGGGCCACATACGGGGCGCGCAGATTATAGACCGGATCGACCTCGGCGTACTGGTCGGCGATTTCCTGATAGAGCTCAAAGGCACGGGCGTGATTGGTATAGGGGTTGGAGTTTTTTGCGTAAATCCGCGCCAAATAATATTTGGCCCGGAAATGGCCTTTCTTGGACGCGTATTCGAGCGCCTTGAGTGCGCGGTCGAGATCGCCTCTGCGGTAATGCCGGATGCCCTGCTCAAACGCGCGTTTGGGCTTGGCGTATTCGGCTGCCTTCACTTCTCCGATTGCACCACCTCCAGGCACTGCATGCAGGCAAAACGCAAGCGCCGCTATACCGGCCATATATTTGATCAAACTAGATATCCGCATAATTTACAACTTCCGCCTTTCCGCCCGGATGGGTTACCGCCCCGAAACGCGCCGGGCCGACCTGATCCGCATATTTCCTCAATACGCCACTTTGATAGATATTTTCCGGCAACCGCCAGTTCGCCCGCCTCTCCTGGAGTTGTTCCTCGGTCAATTCGATGTCAAGAATGCCTTCATCGGCGTCGATCGAGATGATGTCGCCATTTTGTATGAGGCCGATGGGACCGCCTTCGGCCGCTTCGGGTCCGACATGGCCGATACAGAAACCACGCGTCGCGCCTGAAAAGCGCCCGTCCGTGATCAGCGCCACGTCATCGCCCGCGCCCTGGCCGTAAATAGCAGCCGTGGTCGAGAGCATTTCGCGCATTCCGGGACCACCCTTGGGCCCCTCATAGCGAATGACGATGACATCGCCTTTCTCATATTCGCGATTTTCAACCGCACGGAAGGCGTCTTCTTCGCAATCAAACACCCGCGCAGGGCCCTTGAATTTCAAATTGGTCATGCCGGCGACCTTCACGATCGCACCATCGGGCGCAAGCGTGCCTCTGAGACCAACCACCCCACCTGTTGATGATAACGGATTTGATACCGGGTAGACAACCTTTTGATTTTCAAGGAATTTCACGTTTTCGAGATTTTCACCGATCGTCCTCCCGGTGACCGTCAGGCAGTCCTCATGGAGGTAGCCTCCTTCGAGGAGCGCTTTCATGATCACTTCGACGCCGCCGATGTCGTAGACATCCTTGGCGACATATTTTCCGCCGGGCTTGAGGTCGGCGATATAAGGCGTGCGCTTGAAGATCTCGGCGACATCGAACAGGTCCATGTCGATGCCGATTTCGTGCGCGATGGCGGGCAGGTGGAGCGCGCCATTGGTCGAACCGCCGGTAGCGGCAATGATGGTGGCGGCGTTTTCGAGCGCCTTGCGGGTGACGATATCGCGCGGGCGGATGCCGTCCGCGAGCAGGCGCATGACGGCGATGCCGCTATCGCGGGCATATTGATCGCGGCTTTCGTATGGAGCCGGTGCGCCGGCCGATCCCGGCAGCGCCAGGCCCATCGCCTCGGACACGCAGGCCATGGTGTTGGCCGTGAACTGGCCGCCACAGGATCCGGCACTCGGACAGGCGACGCATTCGAGGTCATGAAGTTCCTTTTCGGACATATTGCCGGCCGACCATTGTCCGACGCCCTCAAAGACGTCGACGACGGTGACGTCCTTGCCCTTGTATTTTCCAGGCAGGATCGATCCCCCATACATGAAGACGCTCGGCACGTTGAGGCGCACCATGGACATCATGATGCCAGGCAGGGACTTGTCGCAACCGGCGATGCCGACCATGGCGTCATAGCAATGGCCGCGCATTGTGAGTTCGATGGAATCGGCGATGACTTCGCGCGACACCAGGGACGATTTCATGCCCTGATGACCCATGGCGATGCCGTCGGTGACCGTGATGGTGCAGAATTCGCGCGGTGTGCCGTGGGATTCGGTAACGCCCGCCTTGGCGTGCTGGGCCTGACGCATGAGCGAAATATTACAGGGTGCTGCTTCATTCCAGCAGGACACGACGCCGACGAAAGGCTGATGGATCTCCTCCTCCGTCAGTCCCATGGCATAGTAATAGGACCGGTGCGGCGCCCGTTCCGGCCCCTCGGTCACATGCCTTGAGGGCAATTTCGATTTATCAAATATCTTGGCGTCCATATATATTCTTCTTGTATCAGGTCCGGTCGGCGGCATTTCAGCCTTTTCAGCCATTTTCGACCCGGATCCGGCAAGCCGTGATGAGCGGGATGAGCGGGATGACGAAGCATTCCGCCTCATATCCCATATTCAGGCTATCGTACATCAGGTCGGAGATGAGCGCGCTCCCACCCTTTCCAAACCGGGCAAAAAACCAAATAGGTTCCGGTCAAGTGACCAATGCGGGTGACCAATGCGGGATGGCGTCTCGAGGCTCCCCGGACTGTGTTCCAACTCCTTATATTTGGACGATTTGTGGCATAATCTGGGCAGGATGACCAGATTTAGTTGCTGTCCTGCAACAGTGTGAATAAATTGCGACAGAGTGGCTCTGGATTGGCAGTTGGCCCTGTTTTTAACCCGGTTTCAGGTCCACGGGGCTCAGCTTATCCAAATCGATATTTGGGTTGTGTTGCTCTTGCGACCCGCCTGAACCAGCCTGCTACTAGCCGGCCAGCGGCTGAATAACGCTTTGCAATTCGGGCTTGAAAAACACCGCCATGGTGAGAATAGCCATGATGGTTCCGCCCAATAGCGAAATGGTCCAACCGATGGTCTTGAAAATCGAGTAAAGGGCCGAGCCGAGTATCAGAGCCGCGGCGGGGGTGGCGAAAGCGGCGACCGGTGCGGCTTCCTGGAGTTTCGCGAAATCGAGGTTGTGAAGCGCTGGAAGGCCCTGACCTGCGACATAGGAACTGGATACCAGGAAGGCGCCGACCATGAAGAAAAGGAGTGTCGTGATAGAGAGACGCATGTACTTATTCCCTGTTGAGAATTTACTATGGTCCTTTGTAGAAAAGCAAAGGGGCGGCATTGGGACGTGAAAAAGGAATTTTCTGGGCAATGCCCGGACCAGACCGGGGATGTGGTGCAGGTTTTATGCCGACCGCACAGAAAAAGGGCGGATCCGGATTAGTCCGGGTCCGCCCTTGATTGAATTCCGGCTATAGTCGGCCGGCTATAGTCGGCCGGATCAGTTCAGCGGCATGGTCGCCCGGACGCCGGCTGATACGCTGTAAATCATGTCGTCACCGAGCTGCGTGCCAAGCCGCGATGAGCCGATATTACCGACGGGGCTGACGTCCACTCCATTGTACTGAATCTCGGGTGCGTAGGAATAATAGGTGCCCTCGACAAATCCGGAGACCAGAAACTGCATGACCTGTTGCTGGACTTCCACCCTGCCCTGGACGATAAACGCGAGTTCATTTTCGCTCAAAGACGCGCGTTGGGCGATCGCAGGGCCGCCAAATTGTCCCTGATCGGAATTATAGACGCCATCATAATCGGCGCTGGCCCGGTAAAGTCCGACCTCGCCATCGAACAGGAGGGTCATTCCGCCGGGCAGCGGCATGGAACCCGCAGCACCCACGTAAACGCCCAGATAATCCGTTTCGAAATCCTGGGCATAGCGCGCGTTTGTAATACTGGCTCCTAAAACGGAAGTAAGATTCAGGACCACATCGTCACTCAGGCGGCGAAAGGCGATGCCTGCCTTGGGTGTTACATTCGCGCCTGGTATGGAAATTTGCGGCAGTGCTTCGAGCGCCACGCCCCAATTGTCGGCTTCGCGGCTCGTGCGGTAGGTGACGGTGGATGCGAAAAAGTTTGTCGTGACGTCGAATATGCCTGCGCCAGTGTCGAAGATCGGCACCAATTCGCAAATTTGCACCCCGACGGCTCCCTGGCAAACTATCGTGCGGTTATCCTTGAGATAATCGTCGTAGAAGGCTTTCACACCGAGTTTCGCTGGAACGCCCATGAGCGAAACCGGATTTGTGTGGACCCCGACGCCGATATGATAGCCGTCCAAAAAGGTTTCGGCGTTCTCCATGCGCGCGATTGTGTTGAACGGTCCGAGTGCCGTCACGTAGCCGAGTTTGACCTCTGGCAGTCTGAGCAGCGACCAGCCGACATCGACGCTGACGGTCGTGCCGCCGAGGTTCAGCTCCTGAGCACCTGCCGGTTTGGCCGATGCAAGGAATACCGTGCCCGTCAGCATAAATGCCGCGGCCAGGGCCGTTGTGAACCCATGTCTGATGTCCATGTCCGCATCCCCGCTAGAACAATGTCAAAATGTTAGGAGCATTGCCACAGGCAAATTCCGAATCAGAATCTCATTAATTCGATTCTTTTTACCTGATTCGTTTGAAATTGATTCCAACCGAACCGGACCCAGTTGGATAATGTCTGGTATATGTCACCAAATAGATACAGGCTTTCCGGCCATTGGTTGATGACAAGGCACGGTGCTTCACAATCTCATCGATAAAAAATGGGCTACCCCCCTATCGGATCAGTTCAGCGATACTGTCGCCCGGATGTGTTCGTTCGAGCTGAATAGGTGTCGTTTATTCAATAATCACGGTAACTATTGCCACGGCTGTTGCCATGACGATCCGCCGACGAGACAGGCTGGCGCATAAGCCGCGTCTTCATCAGGTGGGATGGAGGCGGAGAGCGCAATAATCAGACTTGTCGCATAGTGTCAGGACAGCAGACGGGCGATGACGACCACGATAATGGCGCCGACGGTGGCAATGACGATCTGATCAGCCAGG
Organism: uncultured Hyphomicrobiaceae bacterium; assembly: GCA_947258705.1. Taxonomy (GTDB): domain Bacteria; phylum Pseudomonadota; class Alphaproteobacteria; order Rhizobiales; family CAMYJA01; genus CAMYJA01. The sequence continues at coordinate 13,722 of CAMYJA010000024.1, forward strand.
GGGTGCCCGAGATTGAGCTGGATATTGAACTGACCCGCGAGAAAACCGCCGACAAAAGCACCAAGCATGCCCGTGATCAGGTAGCGGATGAGACCGCCGCCACCGACAAATATGCTGGCGAGATAGCCCGCGACAATTCCGACCAAGGCCCAGATGATCAAACTGCGTGCATCCATAATTCGCCTCCCTTGCTTTACCGGCCCGATTGCGGCCGCTCCTTCATGTCCGTGAAACCCTAAAGTTATTCGTCCTCATTTGCCAGTCCCCATCGGCATCGTCTGCATTGCGCCCACCCGGCGCCCGGCACTCCGGTCCGGCATCCGGGCCGGCATCCGGGCCGGTAAAGCAACATATGGACAGGGACCGGTGGAGGGGGGGATAAATGTCTGAAGCGGACATTTACAAATCCGATCATATCCTTCAGATTGCGCGTCAGATGGCGCGCTCAAAAATGTTGCGCAGAGGACAATATTCAATCATCACGGATGGGGACATTTATGGGTATCCAATTGCCCGGGTTGAAACTCGCTTCAGGCGTTCAGGAATTGTCGAGCCGCGATCCCGGCGCCGGAGAAGCCTGGTGGTGGGCCGGGATTCCCCTGATTATGGGGCTGGCAATCATCGCGATTTACCGGATTGCGCCGGACTGGTATCTGGCCTGGATGCATCCTGAGGGCTACGGCATTCTCGAACTTTTGCATTTCTTCGTCCCTTTGGCCGGGTTTTTCGTGGCGCTCGGATTGTTGATGCAAAAGAAGATCAGGCGGCACAGACTGCTGTTCGGATTTCTGCTGCTGTCGGCGCTCGCATGTCTTTACAGCGCGGGGGAGGAAATGAGCTGGGGACAGCATTTTTTCAAATGGAATACGCCGGACTACTGGTCGTCGCTGAACCGGCAGGACGAGACCAACCTGCATAATACGCTCGATATTTTCGATAAAACCCCGCGTCTCATTCTCGAAATCGGCATCCTCGTCGGCGGGATCGTTCTGCCGCTCCTGGGACTGATGACGCCGAAACTGCGCCAGTTGGACTGGGCCCTCTTCATCCCGCCGATTGCGATCCTGCCGGTTTCACTGGTGGCGCTCTTCTTCAAGTTTTCGAGCTTCATTCACAGCGAGCTCGGATTGGGCACGCTCGTCTACCGCCCGAGCGAGGCGACGGAGACGTTTCTCTATCTCTTCATGCTGTTTTATCTGATCATGTTCGCACGGCGGATGCGGTTGTTGCCCGACGCGGACTAGTCCGTTGGTTGCCGGGGCCGGGCAAGCGCACCGGACAGCATCACATCGCTGATTCGAGGCGCTTTAGAGCTTCTCTCAGCTTGGTTATGGTCGTTTCATTGTCGGTTTTGCGCTGCCTTTGTTCCTCGACCACATGAGCGGGGGCGCGGCTGATGAACTTCTCATTGCCGAGCTTACCCTCGATCTTGGCGATCTCGCCATCCGCCTTTTCGATTTCACGGCGCAGGCGCTCCGTCTCGGCGGTAATATCGATCAGCCCCTTGAGCGGCAGGGCGATGGTGACCTCGTCGAGAATGAGCTGAATGGCGCCCTTCGGGATTTCATCGGCAATAAGGATATTGTCGAGCCGGGCGATCTGCTTGATGGTTTCCTCATGACGATCGATGCGCCTGATCGTGGATTTGTCCGCACCGACAAACTCGACGGGGATTTTCATGCCCGCCGCCACGTTCATCTCGGCGCGGACGGAACGGATTTCCGTGGTGAGGCGAATGATCCAGTCGATTTCACTGTCGGCTTTTTCGTCGCCAAGCCCTTCCAGTTTCGGCCATTCGGTCAGGATCAACATCCGCTCGCGGCCGCTCCCGTGCTCGACAAGGCGCGCCCACAGCTCCTCGGTAATGAAGGGCATGAAGGGGTGGAGTATTTTCAATATCTGATCGAGGGTCCAGGCCGCCATGGCCCGGGTTTCGGCCTTCATGTCCTCGTCCGAGCCATACAGGACCGGCTTGATGAGCTCGAGATACCAGTCGCAGTAAACGTGCCAGATAAAATGATAGGCGGCACTCGCGGCATCGTTGAAGCGGTGCGCGGTGATGGCGGACTCCACCGCGCTCGCGGTGCGGGCGGTTTCGCCGGCGATCCAGAGATTGACGGTCTGCGTCACTTTTTTCGGGTCGAAATCCTCGACAAGGGCGCATTCGTTCATCTCCGTGAAGCGGGCCGCGTTCCACAATTTGGTTGCGAAGTTCCGGTAGCCCTCGACGCGGGTGCGGGCGAGCTTGATGTCGCGGCCCTGGGCGGCCATGGCGGCCAGGGTGAAGCGCAACGCATCGGCGCCGAAGGCGTCGATAAGCTCGAGCGGGTCGATGATGTTGCCCTTGGATTTGGACATCTTGGCGCCCTGCTCGTCGCGAACGAGGGCGTGGATATAAACCGTATCGAAGGGGACTTCGCCCCTGAATTTGAGCCCCATCATCATCATCCGCGCGACCCAGAAGAAAATGATGTCGAAGCCGGTGACGAGCGCATTGGTCGGATAATAGCGCTTGAGCTCATCGGTTTCATCGGGCCAGCCCAATGTCGAGAGTGGCCAGAGCGCGGATGAAAACCAGGTGTCGAGAACATCGGCATCGCGGGTGATCTTCACCTTTGCCTTGCCGTAATGGTCCTTGGCCAGGGCAATTGCCGCTTTCTCGTCCTGGGCCACGAAAATCTCGCCGTCCGGCCCGTACCAGGCCGGGATCTGATGGCCCCACCAGAGCTGGCGCGAGATGCACCAGGGCTGGATGTTGCGCATCCACTCAAAATAGGTCTTTTCCCAATTCTTCGGAACGAATTTGGTTTGTCCCTTTTCAACCGCCTTAATCGCCGGCTTGGCCAGCTCTGCGGCGTTGACATACCATTGGTCCGTGAGCCAGGGCTCGACCACAACATTCGAACGGTCGCCATAAGGCACCTGAAGGACATGATCCTCGATTTTTTCAACCAACCCCTCAGCCTCGAGATCCGCGACGACCTTCTTGCGCGCTGCGAACCTGTCCAAGCCGCGATATGCTTCGGGCACGTTGTCATTCAAGCAGGCATGTTCATCAAAAATATTGATCAGCTCAAGATCGTTGCGGCGGCCGACTTCGAAATCGTTGAAATCATGGGCGGGGGTGATTTTCACCGCCCCCGATCCCTGTTCCGGGTCGGCATAGTCGTCGGCGACAATGGGTATTTCACGGCCGACCAGGGGCAGGACGCAGGTCTTGCCGACTAATTTCCGATAACGTTCGTCATCGGGATGGACGGCGACGGCGCTATCGCCGAGCATGGTCTCGGGCCTTGTGGTGGCGACGGTGATGAATTCGTTTTTCCGGCCCTTGACGGGGTATTTGAAATGCCACATGTGACCCTGGGTCTCGGTCGGTACGACTTCGAGGTCAGATATGGCGGTCAGCAGTTTCGGGTCCCAGTTGACGAGGCGCTTGTCCTTGTAAATGAGCCCTTCATTGTAAAGTTCGACAAAGACCTTGCGCACCGCGCGGCTCAAACCTTCGTCCATGGTGAAGCGCTCGCGGCTCCAGTCGCAGGACGCTCCGAGGCGCTTGAGTTGATTGAGGATTGTGCCGCCGGATTGCTCCTTCCACGACCAGATGCGCTCGAGGAATTTCTCGCGGCCCATTTCGCGCCGGCCCGGTTCTCCGTTTTCCTTGAGCTGACGCTCGACGACCATTTGCGTGGCGATGCCGGCATGGTCCATGCCGGGTTGCCATAAAACGTCCTTGCCGCGCATGCGCTCGAAGCGGATCAGTATATCCTGCAATGTGTTGTTGAGCGCATGCCCCATATGGAGCGAGCCGGTGACGTTGGGAGGCGGGATAACGATGCAATAGGTCTCGGCGCCGGCGCGGTCGGACGGGCCTGCCTTAAAGGCGCCCGCCTCTTCCCATGATCGGTATATCCGGCCTTCGACCTCGGCAGGTTGATAGGTTTTTTCAAGCATCGAAATATTCTGGAATGTTGTTCATCGGCCCTGGAGTTGAACTATCAGCGTATCATTAGAACATTGTCCAGCCGAATTGAACCGTTTGATGGAGCCGGAACGGTAAATATTCGTGGAGAGGCTCTAGTCGGATTTTTTCGTTTGACCGAATTCATCCCGGAGTGCTTCCTCGACAAGACGCGGCATGTTTTCATCCAGCCATGCTTTTATCATCGGTTTTACGAGATCGCGCAGTGCCCTCTCCGTGGGAGAGATGTCCGTGGGCGAGATAGCGTCTGCGGGTACCGGTTCGGCCGGGCCGCTGGCGACAGCCGCAGCGGCGGTCAGCGCCATCTCGGGCTCAAGCAGAGTCGGTTCGGCATCGCTTGCGCCGACAGGGGGCGGTGGCACATCGGACATGCCTGGCTCAGCCGGGCCCAGTGCGGCGTCATCTCGAGGCGTGCCTGCATCCGCCCCGCTTTCAAGGGGCGGCTCGTCGTGCGGACCGGATATCGTGGTCGTAACACCCTGCAATGCATCTTGAAGCGCGTCGACGTCGTTCGGACCGTCCTGAGGAACATCATCTGCATCCCCATCGGAAACAGGGGTTTTGAGCAGGCCCGGGCTCTCTGTTACGGACTTGTCAGCAACGGACTGGTCCGCAACGGACTGGTCCGCGACGGACTGGTCCGCGACGGGCGAATTCGCAAGCGCTTGTGAAACGTTTTCCGCGACATTACCCGGTGCTGATGACGGTGCCGGTTCAGGTGCCGGCCGCGTCATATGTCGCGGATCCGGCGCTCGCTGCGCGCCATTTGGCAACGGCTCGGTCAAATCCATGATCTTGCCGGCCCGCTTGGGGGGTGTCGGTGGCGGTGGTGGTGGTGTACGCGGTTGCTGGTTTTGCGCCAAAGGCAGGGGCACCGGCGGCACGGGGCCGGGAGGCGTCGGCGCCATGTCTGGCTGCCGCGGTATGGCGCCGGAAGGCGTCGGCGCCACATCAACTTCTGGCGGCATGGCTGCGGGAGCCACGTCTGCGGGAGCCGCATCTGCGGGCGACTGGTTGACGGGAGGTTTGGAACCCAGCGCACCGGCAAGTTTATGCGTCAGATCCGGCGACTTATTGTCGCTCGCATCCGTCTGGCCCGCTTGTTCCCCGTGTTTCGCGGGTGTTTCATTTCCCGCAGGTTCTTCCGAGATTATCTGACGAATTGAATCGAGTATGTCGTCCATACTCGAATCTGAATCCTTATCCATGCTGCCCGTTCTTAATTATTTTTCCGGTCTGTGCATTACCCCAGCGCGACTGCGCAATCCAGTGTTAACCATAGCATCGGCCGAATAAAATGTGGAGAGCCCATATCGGCCTGCCATGAAACTCATCATAGTTCCGATTGTGGCAAGCTTATGCATGGCATTGTCAATGAACGCAATGATTGCAGCGGCTGGCCTTACTGCTTCAGGCCGTCATCCGGCGTTTCGCGGATTGCATCGAAATGGAGAATGCGACCGTCTTCATGCTCGATGCTCAGGCCATACCATTTGTGCCGGACGACATCGAGGTGGTATTGCGCGTCATATTGTTCGGTATGCAGTCCGAGACGAACAACCGTCAACCGGCCGATGGCTGCAAGCATGGCATAATGAGCCACGGTGAGATCCCGGCGGGTGGCTTCGAGGTTGACCTGGGAATTGAGCAATTCCTGCTCTGCGTTGAGAACATCGAGAATCGTCCGTTGACCGACCCTTTCCTCTTCGCGAACGCCTGAAAGAGCGACGCGGTTGGCTTCCACCTGAGTGCGGTCGGAAACGATCTGGGCGCGGGCCGCCTGTAATTGCGACCAGGCCGCCACCGCCGACGACTTGATCTGAGTGCTGGCAGCATCGACTTCTCGCTGCCGTTGATTGCGCGTATGCTTGGCCTGGCGCACACGGGCTGATACTTCGCCACCGCGATAAAATGGAACGGTTACGCGTCCCGTTACGGATGTCGTTTCCGTATCATGGATAGCGCGCGAGGGGTCCCATCGGCGGGAATAGGAGGCTTCGAGATCGACATCCGGCAGGAGTTCGCCGCGAATGCGCTGAATGGTATGGCGCGCCACGATTTCCCGAAACACCGCCGCCATGACGGTCGGGTGTTCGGCGTCGGCGATGTTGATTGCCTCGGTCAGTGTATTCGGTATCAGCCGCATTATGGATGGCGGCACGCGCAAATTGCTCGGCGCATGTCCAATCACCTGTTCATAGGTTGCGCGGCTCGTTCTCAGATTGGCGCGGGCCAGATCCAGCCTCGAGACGGCGCCCGCGCGCCGCGCGCGGGCCTGGGCCACATCGGTTTTCGTAACCTCGCCCACTTCAAAACGATCCTTGGCGGCGTTCAGGTCTTTCGTCAGTACTTTTAAATTATTCTCACGCAGGCGGACGATGGCCCGGTCACGGAAAACATCCATATAGGCCGTGACCGCATCGAGTAATGTCGTCTGCTCGTTGCCACGCAGGTCTTCGCGCCCGGCCTCGACCGTTGCTTCGGCTTCGCGAACGGAATTCAAGGTGCGAAATCCGGCAAAAATGGATTGGGCCAGCGATAGCGAATAACCCTTCGGATAAGTAAATCCGTCTCCCGTCGAGCCGATGATGCCGCCAGGACTGCGCAGGCCGGTATTCGATGAATTGAAGCCGCGATCTGCTGAGCCGGTGATTTGCGGGCGAAATCCGGAACGGGCCCGTGGGACTTCTTCATCGGTGGCGCGTTGGCGCGCGCGCTCCGCATCGAGCGCGGGATTGGTGTTATAAGCCGACACCAGGGCGCTGCGCAGGGATTCCGCGGAAGCACCATTGGTGGATACGACAAGGGCCAGGACGATCATCCCGGCACCCTGAACGAGAGGCACAAGCCAGTGGGGGCGCGCTTTATGTCGCTGAGCGCGCAACAGAAATGACTTTGCTTCTGTTGTCATGTGTTTGACCGCATGGATTTTCTTGTCCCTCGATTGCACGATTTTCGGACGATTTTTCGTCTCTCCCGCATGCACGTGCTCAATGCCGCAGGTGTTTCCGATCCTGGCAACCTGAAGGCACTATATTCTTTGTGGATGATTCTAAAAAGGCGTGGATATATCTTTTCGGCGTTTGAAGTGTCTTTTCAGTCACATGGCTTCAACATGAGACGTTCCAGCCTGCGACACGCGTCCCCTGCCCGGGCGCTAGAATGTAAATTCGGAAACCGTCTCGAATCCGGGCAGTTCGGGGGCTGCGGCGTCAAACGCTTCACGGCCCGAACATGTGTCGCCATTGCTCAGCCAGATCATCGCCTTGCTTTCCGCCCCCCGGCCCATCACGCCAACCGCCCGACCGCCCGGTTTTAACTGTTTGAGCAGAGCCTGCGGCGGCTCCGGCACGCGGCCGTTGATGAAAATAACATCATAGGGGCCCTCGGCTGCGTAGCCCTCGCCAAGCGGTCCTTCAATGATGGCGGCGTTGTCGATTTCCGCCTTGGTCAGATTGGCCGTTGCCTTTTCAACCAGATCCTTGTCGGATTCAAGTCCGACAACGGCATCCGCGAGGCGGGCCAAAAGTGCTGTGGAATAGCCGGTCGTGCAACCGATATCGAGTACCAGGTCGGTGCTCTCGATTTTCGCGAGTTGTATCAGCTTCGCCAAAACCATCGGCGCCAGAAGCGTTCTTTGCCGGCCCGTCGCCTCGTCGGTTTTGACGGTGATTTCCCCCTCCATATAGGCCAGGGTCCGGCTCGAGGCCGGCACAAAATTTTCCCGCTCGAGTTCCATCATCGCAGCAATGATCCGGCCATCGGTCACGTCATTGGTCCGAATTTGCGATTCAACCATGTTTTCGCGCTGGATTTTTAAATTAATCATATTTGTTTCTGCTTTCTACGACAGATTTTCAACCATCGGCCCGCGGCGCCCGCTCGCCTGTGCTCCGCGCGGATAAATTGTGTCCCCGTCCCAGCTAAAACAAATTAGATGAGCGCCGTCAATCCGGCTCTCTCCATATTGTTTGAATTCACGGAACTTGAGCTACGATCTGCCTCTTTACGCGCGCGGCCAATGTTTTTCAAGACTTTAGCTGACCGATAACGAGACAGTATTCAGAGGCCACGTGGCGGAGTGGTGACGCAGCGGATTGCAAATCCGTGTACCCCGGTTCGATTCCGGGCGTGGCCTCCAATCATTTTTCACTTCATCATTTACGGCGTTTGCCAAGATATTCCGCATAGGTCACGCGGAATGGCAGGATGATGAGCGCCGGCGTGAATGGCAGCACCATCAGGGCGATCAGGGTCAGAGACGATCCCTCGATCAGTCCCATTGACTGCAATTTCATGAAGGCCAGTCCGATGACGCTGATGAACAAGGCGATTGTGAATAAAATCATGCGCCATGGTTCCCGCTTCGCATTGGCGAAGATGTTGAAAAGACCGGCAAGATAAAACAATGCGGTTATGGTCAGGCAGGTCCAGCCAAAGACGGTCAGACCACGCTCGGTCATGCCCAGCCCGGCAAGCGCCCCGGTGATTGTTTTGACCAGATCGATATTCAGACCGAGTGCCGCGTCAAGTTTGAGATGGGCGACCAAAAGCCACAGGAATGAAAAAACCAGAAGGGCGATATAAAGAGCAGTCCTGATCATCCGTTCAATATCCCCTATTCCCGCACTCTGTTCCCGAGGCTCTATTCCCGAAGCCCTTTTCCCGAGGCCCCGAGCACCACTCAAGGCCGGACGTACAGCCGGAACGGCCCTGCACATCGAACTGGTGGTTTCGTGCCCCGGTTCAACCGTGGCCTTAACTTTTCTGGCACAGTTGTTGCTTTTCTACCAAGACAGCGTTGCCGTGCACAATATCTCCCTGTTCTGTGCGCGTGGTGCAATGCCGACTTGTCAGCCTGAAATGGAAAAGCGAGGGCACTAATGTTTAACAGCACATCTGGATCTAATACGAAACCACGAGCAGAAAGTGAGACCATGTCATCAGATATTGAAATCGGCGACCGTTTATCGAATTCCGTTATTTGCCGGAGAATTACCATTGTGGGAAACGCTTTTTCGGAAGGTGACGTCCAAATCGAAGGCACGTTTCATGGAGACGTTCAAGCCGCCACTCTGAAGATCGGCGCGCTCGCGCAGGTCAAAGGGACGTTCAAGGCGAAAGAGATCATTGTCTGCGGACAGGTCGAGGGAACCATCGTCGGAGGACGGGTAGTGCTTCAGAAAGACTCTTACGTCGAAGGCGACGTCTATCACGAGTCACTGTCGATCGAAGATGGCGCAATCTTCAAGGGCAAATCCTATCAGGCCAAATATCAAGCGGCCGAAGCGGCTTCGTCCGACAGCAAACCGGCCGAAAAAGAGCCCCTGAACAAGAACAAGCCAATCAACACATCGGCACCGAAAAAAGCCGACGATGCGCGCACATCGGCACATTAAAGCCCGGTCATTTCAATTCAAAAGCGAGAAGAATTCATGAGCGATATTAAACTGAAAAAAAGCAGCAATGGCAGCTCCGGCGCACAGGGCGCCGGCGCAAACGGTAACGGGCTGGCAAACCCCTCACAGAACGATGCCAGTGACAATGCCGCGATCAACAAATTGGCGGCAAATGCCAGTCCGCGTCAAATGAAGCGCTGGATCGCCCGTCTCGAGGTTCTCTATGAAGAGAAGAGAATGGCCATCCGGAACGAGCTGAAATCACAGCTCGACGATCTTCTGGATTCCAATGACTACACGATCGAGGAGCTTTACACGGCACGCCCCATTCCATCGACCTCCGAACTGGCGGAGCAGTCTGAAAAGCGCAAATCGGAAACGCAGAGCAAGCGGGACCAGGCCATCAAAGGAATCTGCGGCGTTTAATCGAATTTTCGCCCTGATTGCGGCCTTTCCGCTCTCTTGTATCGCCGCCCCATTGGCCATGTTTCGACAATTGGCCGGGGCGGCGTCGCCTTGCGCGGCGTCCGCCGCATATATTGCGCATCGAATTCAATGGCTGCTACCATTGCCGTGAGCGGTTAAGCCCGATTATCGTTTCGGCATGAGACGGAACATGCTGTAATGGCATCGCTCAAATGACACAATTCGATGGAAGACAGCCCTTTATGCCGACAAGCCCCGCCCGCCAGGCACCGCCCGTTTTCAATACCTATTCCCTCTACGTCGTCACGGTTCTGATTACGGCCGCCTGCGGCTTGATAATCGAAATCGTCGCCGGACGCATGCTGGCGCCCTATCTCGGCATGTCGATTTATACCTGGACGGCGATCATTGCCGTTGTGCTGGCCGGATTTTCGGTCGGTCACTGGGTCGGGGGGCTGATCGCCGAATGGCCGGCGGACAGGGCCGAGGTGAGCATGGTGTGGATTCTGCTTGGCGCGGCGATTTCCGCGGCCGCCAGCCTGATCCTGATCCGGCTCCTTTCCGGTCCCATCCTCAGCGCCGGACTGTCGCCAGTACCGACCATCATACTCCTGACATTCGCGCTGTTTTTCGCGCCAAGTTTCTTTGTCGGCATTCCCTCGCCGGTGCTGACAAAACTCGCCATCGAACTCAATCCCGAACGCACCGGGCGCAGGCTCGGGGCAATGTATGCGGCTGGCGCGCTCGGCAGCATTTTCGGCACCCTGGCGGCGGGTTACATATTTATTTCCTGGCTCGGAACGATCAATACGGTGCTTGTCGTGACAGCCACGTATTTCCTGCTCGGCTCGGTCTATTTTTTCAAGACATTCGACCGCTCGAACAAAAAGGCGCTGATTGGTTTTGGCACAGGCCTCCTGGTTCTGTGCGCCATTGGCCTGATGGGCGGTCAGGTTCATGCATTCACCTCCAACTGCATGAAGGAAAGCCAGTATTACTGCATACGCGTGGTCGATATCGAGGGCCCCGAAACCGCGGGCGCGGACTATTCGGAGGCCCGGCTGATGATCCTCGATCATCTCGGTCACAGCATGAGCGTCAAATCGGGCCCTGAAATTCTCATGGCATCCTATGTCGAGCTTCAGCATGTCCTGGTGCGTGACCGGTTCGAGCGCAATGCCGGGCTCAATGCCTTTTTCATCGGCGGTGGCGGCTACACGCTGCCCCGGGCATGGCTGAAGCATTATCCATCCGGCCGGATGCGCGTATCCGAAGTCGACCCGGAGGTGACGGCACTGGCGAAAGGAATGATGTGGCTCACGAGCTCAGAAAAGCTCGACATCGTTCATGCGGATGCGAGAACGACATTGCAGCGGCGGCCGGAGAAATACGATGTCATCATCGGTGATGCATTTCATGACATATCCGTTCCGCAGCATCTGGTTACGCAGGAGTTTTTCAGCCTGGTGCAAAAGCGCCTCAAGGCGGACGGGATCTACATCATGAATGTGGTCGATCACTTGTCACGGCCACGGCTTTTACTGTCGGTCGTCAAAACGCTGGCGGAACTTTTTCCCGTGGTCGAGGTCTGGATCGATACCGACCATTTGCGCACAGGCGGGCGGGAAACCTTCATCGTAATGGCCGGCGCGAAACCGAGTTCTAATTCCCAATTCAGGTCAACGCAGTTCGAGGAGCGTGTCTGGCTGCGGCTGAAGACCGACGTGAACGACGCAAAAACCATAGCGGCTCTCAAGCCCATTGTTCTCACGGACGACTTCGCGCCCGTCGATCGGCTGATCGGCGACCATTAGGGCGTCAGCGGGAAACCGTTCAGATGAACGCCAGATTAATGCCTGTTTCAAGTCATGTTCAGCCGATATCGGTCATGGTCTTCTCCATCAGTGACCCGCCGCCTTTGATATCGTTATTAATGGAGAAACAACATGAAACGAATTCTTGCAACAACCGCTGCCATTTTCGGCGTCATCCTCCTCGCTTCCGCTCCCGCGAATGCCGCTTCATTCGGACCGATCACAAAACTTACCTATGATCATTCGGGCGCCGCTCAGGTAATAAAAATTCACAGCCGCCGGGCCGCGCATGACATTCTTCACGATTATGGCTTTAGTCGTGTTAAATTCCTGTCGAAACGCATAGCCTATGACGGGAAACCTGTGTTCAAATTTCGTGCTTGCCTCGGGAACCGCGCGTATCGCATCAAGGTGAACTATTACGGAAATATCGTTCGCCAGCGTCGTTCGGGATGGTGCTTCAACCACCGCCGGGATCACGACTACAGACAGCGCGACTATTGATACAATATGGAGGCTGCACTACATTTGCGGCCACGTGCAGCCTCCAATCACGAACAATCCACTCATTCGAGGAATTTCATTCATAAGAGGCTTTTAAATGAATTTTTTTAAAACAGCTTTCCTGGCCGGTGTTGTTGGCCTTATGGCGGTCTCTGCGGCCCATGCCCATGCAAAAATGGTCAACACGATGCCCGCCGACGCGGCCGAAGTTAAAAGCGGTCTCTCCGCGATTGCCATGAACTTCAATAAGCCCATGCGCCTTACAGTGGTGAAAATCGTACGCAACGCGAATAATAAACCACAAGCGATGACCGCCACGCTTCCCCGGACATTCAGTAAATCGCTTGATGTTGCGGTTGAGCCGCTGGACGCCGGCAACTACGACGTCAACTGGAGCGCTATATCGAGTGACGGACATGTGATGAATGGTAAATTCAGCTTTTCGGTAACCGAAACGGGCCAGTAGCCCTGCGCATAATCGAGGGGGCGCCATTATTTTGGATATTCAATCCCTAGAATCCCTGTTGCGGTTGGGTGTTTACGCCGCCACGGTTGCGGCCGCCGGAAGCGCGCTCTTTTCTTTGAGTTTTCCAGAACTCGCACCCCGGATTGCCAGAACGCTGCAACGCCAGATGGGATTGGGTATCGTCCTTTTGTTTCTGCTTGAGCCGGCTCGCTACACGCTTTTTCAGTATAAAATTTCCGGCGGCGATCTTGGTTTGGCATTCGGTCCCGACCTGAGATGGCTCGGCATGGCGACACCAATCGGTCAGGCGTCTATTGTGCGGTTGTTTGCCGGATTGGCCCTTTTCCTGTTCAGCAAAAACTCCCGCATCGTTCAGCTTGGCGCGAGTGCCGTGATGATCGGCTCCTATCTCCTTGAAGGGCACACAAGCGCGAGCGACCATCGTCTCTATCTGGCCCCACTCCTATTTTTACATCTCGTAATTGCGCACTGGTGGCTTGGTGCGCTTTATCCGCTGTCGGCGCTCACGCGTTCAGCCGGCGGATCTGTTTCTCTTAACGGCTTCGAAGCTTTCGGCATGAAAGCAATTTATGCCGTGCCCGTTCTTATCGCGGCGGGCGCGACGATTTTTGCTCTATTAACCGGTTTCAAGCTGGATTTTGCCAATGTTTATCAGCAGCGCTTTCTGATCAAGCTGGGATTGGTGGTTGTCATTCTCGGCATCGCCGCGCGGAACAAATTCACACTCACGCCGATGCTTGCCCGCGCCCCAAAAGAAGGGGGCGGCGCGCTCAAACGTTCGATCGCCATCGAGATCGTGGTCGCGGCCGCTATTCTGGCGACAACCGCCTGGATTCTACAAACCGGCCCTGACGAATAGGCTGCAATCCAGTTTTCTTCGATATCCGAAACATTATATCTATTGAGATTTTGCCGAAACCTCCAGACCGACACGGGACAAGAGGCGCGAGACAATCGAGGTGCCCGAGGCATGTCAGTCGTTGGGCGTCGTGTCCGCGGTGGCATCGTTGCGCGTTTCCTTGTCGCGCCGCCGCCCCCACCAGACTTCCAGATTTCTTCGCCAGCGCCGAACCATCGGCAGATCGACGGACAGAACCAGGAGCCCTAGCGGGATCATCCAGAAACCCAGAATGGGTAAAAAGCCCAATAGTCCGGCACCGATCAGGAGTATGCCGATAATAATGCGCGCCAGCCGCGAACGTGGCAGTTTGACCGAATTGTTACCGTATTTTAGTCTCGGGCCCATTGTTCGCATGCTTCCCTAGTCTGCAGAAATTAATCTCAGGTTCTGAATGAAGGTATTCATCTTATCAAGCGCATCAAGCCCAATGATGTCAATTTTGCACATGAGACTTGCGCAATTCGGCGAATTAGCTCATAGAATGCTTCGCAGATTTGCCAAATTGCCTGTGCGTATGACGCAACAGCAAAGGGCATTGATCCCCGGTAGCTCAGTTGGTAGAGCAAGCGGCTGTTAACCGCTTTGTCGCTGGTTCGAGTCCGGCCCGGGGAGCCACCCCCCCTCATGTTGCAACACCCCAACCTTACTACCTGCATGACTATGGGCAAGGACACGCAATTGAGGCTGCCGACTTTTCAAGGCGTTGGTATTTGAGATCCGGCAAATTAAAAGGGCCGGACACGCCCATCAGGCTTATCCGACCCTTCAGCCTCCCTAAACTCAGGCTGTTATTATTCTCAGTGGCGGATTTTGATCCGCGTATTCCGGCGGCCGTGCTGCCTTACAAGGCTGAAAAGACGGCGTGCGTTCGAGGGGTGCAGGCGGATGCATCCATGGGATGCGCGCCGGCCCAGGCGCTTGATCTCATAAGTGCCGTGGATCGCGTAACCGCCGTAGAAAAAGATGGAATGCGGCATTGGCGACATATTATATTTCCGTGAGCGCCACATGACGTGCATGCGCGTCGGGCGGAAATTGCCGGTTGGCGTGCGGTAACCGCGCCGTGCTGTTGAAACGGGCCATGAATGATAATGTATGCCGTTGACATATACATTCATGCGCTGTGAGGAAAGATCGATACTGGCCGTGACGCTTGCCGATGCCTGCGTCGGCAACACGGCAAGGCAGATCAATAGCGCCAGCCCCCGGAAATATTTCAACATACGCAAACTCCATTTACAAAATACAAGGCCAATATGGGGCCAAATGTTGAAGGGCTGGTTTAAGTGTAGCGGTAATTGCCAACAGGGTAAACGCCGCGTAAACCGGCGCCGGCATGTTCAGGCCATCAATTGCCGAACAGGAGCTGGAAGAAATTCTTTTTCTTCTTCTTCCGAACTTTCCGACGGGTCACCTTGGGCTGGCCGGCGCCAGGAAGTCCATAACTCTGGCCCCAGGGGGACCACACCGAGGTTCCCACTCCGTTTGGATCATTGGGATTGCGGCGGCGGACCGCGACCCGCCGGAGCTGAATTTCACTGGCCACGCCATCGCGGCCCGTAACTCTTAACTTGCCGTCTTCCTGCCAATTCCAGGCGGCCAGCTTATTACCGTAACGATAGGGTTCGATAGAAACCACCTTGGCGCTCTTCAGATCGACGATGGCGGCAAAGGAGACCTTGATCCGGTCTCTCTCGTCACCGCTGTCCGGAGGGACCGTGCCTGCCTGATAACGCAGAACGCCGATGCCCCGATAGGGGTAATGTTTAAGTTCCCAGTCAACAATGCTGGGGGGAATTTCACTCATGCTTTCGAGAGGTACTTTTAACCGGGCATGACGGCCGTTCGTCGCATAATAGTGTTTTCCATCGCTGAAAACGCGCCAGTCACCGTGGGAACTTTGGGAAATTTCGCGCGGTCCGGGCTTCTGAACGCCCGTTAGCTCGGCCAGTGCCTCCCATGCGGCGTTCTCGTCAGGGTCGAGACTTACCGCCTGCTCAAAATCCGCAATGGCATCGCGTGTGCGGCCCAGGCGTTCATAAATCTCTCCGCGTACCCGATAGGCTTCAGCGCTTTTCGGATCGATTTTCAGCGCCCTTTCGACATCCCGCAATCCGAGTTCGGGCGCCCGCATCGATAGATAGGTCCAGGCGCGACGCGCATAGGCCGATACTTCTTTCTGATTGAGCTCGATCGCCCGCCCAAGATCATCCAGTGCGGGATCGAAATCGCTGGTTCGCGCATAGGCCAGTCCGCGATCGGAATAGGCATGGGAAGCGTTCGGCCGCAGCTCGATGGCTTTGGTGAAGTCGCTGATGGCGCTCGAGTAATTTGCTCCGGAAAGATAGGCACGGCCGCGGATGAGATAGGTTTCGGGATTGTTGCGGTCAAAGGCGATGGAGCGGGTAAGATCCTCGATCGCTTCGCTGTATCGCTCAAGTTCAAGATAGGCGCGCGCGCGGGCGCCATATCCCGAGCCAAAGCGTGCATTCAGCCCGAGGGCGCGGGAGAAATCCCTCAGTGCCGAGAAGGTCCGCGACAAGGCGAGCTGCGCATTGCCGCGTCCGGCCACGGCCACCGGGCTTGTGGGTGTGAGTTTGATGGCGCGGTTGAAATCCCTGATCGCATCTTCATATTGCTCGAGCTTGACTTTTGCGTTCGCGCGATTGTTGAACGCTGCCGCATAGCCGGGCGCCAGCAGGATAGCCCGGTCGAAATCGCGTATGGCTTCCTTGGTTTTGCCCAGTGACAGGAGCGCGTTGCCGCGATTGTTATAGGTTGCCGGGTATTCGGGGTAGAGCCTGACCGCATGGTTGAAGTCGGCCAGTGCCAGCATCGGCTTGTTGAGGCGCCAATAGGCAACGCCACGGTCATTGAGAACGCTGGCGCGCTTTTCGGAGGTGATTTTTCGATCCGCAAGCGCGTCGGTGAACAGATTGATCGCCATGCGATTCTGTCCGCGCACTAGATTGACCCCGGCCTTGTTGGCTTTGAGGTCGGCCTGTTCCTGCGCTGCCTCAACGGCCGTCCCGCTGATTAGCATGACCAGGACCATGGCCGGCGCTGATAGAATTAAACGGCTCGACATGTCTGCTCCGTACAGTTGTTCAACGACACTACCCTGCTGGAATCGCTGCACATATCCAATGTTCCGGCAAATCACCGCAATGCGGGATGATAGCATCATCGGAGAGATATTAAAAATATGTTTCAAAGTCGGAATTGAGGCCGCTAACGAATTCCGGCTGCTTTCATTCGGGATCGCGCCCTCTGTTGGCGGCTGCAAGAAAGGCCATTGCTGAAAAAGCGAACATGGCAATGTACCAGACCTGCCACATGCCCCAGGTGAAGGCTGCCAGGATCGCGGCGACGGTGAATGTCGCGAAGGCATAGGGTTTGGCGCAGGCGGTAAGCGCATTCATGCGGGAAAGAAACGCTAGTCCCAGCAACAACAGCAGCGCTGCGCCGACCGCTCCAAGTTCATACCAGGTTTGCAGATAAATATTGTGTCCGTGCCGTCCGGTGCGCAGTGCGTAGGGATGGCCTTCGGGTCGTCTGGCCTCCGATGCTGTCTCGTCGTCCGCGATTTTCGTGGATCTCAGCCCGACACCGCCAATGGGGTTTTCGGTGTATCTGCTCGCGGTATGAGCCCAGAAGATGATCCTGGCATGGGCCGTGTCCGGCAACCATTTGGCCTTATAGAGCTCCGCATCATAAGCAATTTTCGTGGCCGGTATGATGAGAAGAACGGCGACAATCCATCCGGTGACAACGGTAATTCGGCCGATGCGCGGAACGAAATAGACCAAGGCGAATGTGGCACCGCCCAAAACAAACGCGATCATCGATGTTTCGTGGACGGAATTGAATGTGGCCAACGCCACGATGGCCGCAAGAAGCGAAAAACTTACCCAGCGCCAGATTCCCCGCCATCGGTTCACAACCAGCAGCGCTGCCGGCCAGAATAGAATATTGAGCACGGCCACGCTTCTGTTCAACAGATAATGAGGGATTAAAACCACCTCGCCATTTACGGGCCTGATGTGTTTTTGACTGGCGGGGCGGGCGCTCTCGAACAGGTTGAAAAACGCCATCTTGAGCGGCTGGCCGAAACTGGCTTCGATGCCCAGGAAAATCGCGCCGAAAGCAATACCGCCGAGCAGTCCGCGTTTGATGTGTCTGGCCATTGCGCCTGAAATGGTGCCGAGCCATTTCATAATGATCCATGCTGCGATCAGGGTCGATGCAAGAAACAGGACCTTGCCCAGGGCCGCGACGGGCACGTCCGACCAAAGCACGGTAACCAGGCACCAGAGCGTGAATATTGCGGCCATATACCAGAAATAGCCCGGCGTCTCCCGCAGCTTCCGAATCGTACCGGTCCGCCAAAGCTCCGTCATCGCCATAACGGCCAGGGCAAAATAAAATAACGGAATTGCACGGGGGAAGATTATGGCCGCCGCGGCCAGGATTGCCACCAAGGTTTCGGCAATCCGCTCCGCATGGCGATCCAGAATGTCTTCTATCGTTGTGAGCGTATCTGCCAAGGACATGAATTCACCCGACCTCCCGGAACATTGTAAATGACGCCGCCTGTTTTCAGGTCCGCTCAATGGTTTTTCGGCTTTGGGGACACTAAAGCCGTTCGGTCAGATTTGGCAATACAGAAGGCAGGGTTTCGGTTAAATCCTCGGCTATGAGGCCAGGACCGAGGTGATTGGCTGCCTCGCCATGGATCCAGACGGCGGCGCAGGCCGCTTCGAATGGCGGCATGCCCTGGGCGAGCAGGCCGGCCGCAATCCCGGCCATTACATCGCCGGACCCCGCCGTCGCGAGTGTCGGAGGTGCGTTTTCATTGATGACTGCACGGCCGTCCGGCGCCGCGACAACGCTATCGGGGCCCTTGAGAATGACGATCGCCCTGGACAGGCAGGCCGCATGACGGGCGCGTTCGAGTTTCGACGCGGCTTCATTCGTGAACAGGCGGTCGAATTCGCCCTGGTGAGGCGTCATGATCACCGGACGTTCCGGGTTGCCGGCAATCGCATCGAAGAGCACTGCCGGATCGTCCTCGAACGAGGTCAGCGCGTCGGCGTCGAGGACCGTCGCCGCATCTGACTTCAAAATGCGCAATACATTTTTCCTTGTCGCCTCGCCAACACCGGCTCCCGGTCCGATCAGCACGGTATTCTTCCGCGCATCCGACAATATATCGCCAAGTTGCTCCGCACCTTCAAAGGGGGTCAGCATGATCGCGGTGAGATGCGCGGCATTTACGAGGATCGCGGATGCAGGGCTTAAAACCGTTACCGCTCCCGCGCCGGTTCTCAGGGCTGCGCGGGCGGCAAGCCGTGCCGCGCCCGAATTGGTCATGCCGCCCGAAATCACAACCGCATGACCGCGGTCATATTTGTGTCCGGCCGGATCGGGGCACGGCATTTGCGAGCGCCAGAGCGCCGGATCGTTGCTGCAGCTCATGGGTTTGATCGTATCGAGCACACCGGGACGTATGCCGATATAGGCCGTGTGAACGGTGCCGCAACAGGACCGGCCCGGCATCAGGAGATGACCGGGTTTGCGGCGGAAGAACGTCACCGTGCAACTCGCCCTGACCGCCCGCCCCCGTATCCTGCCGCTGTTTCCGTCTATGCCGCTCGGAACATCGACGGACAGGATGGGTTTGCCGCTATCGTTGAGCCGGTCGATCAATGCAGCGGCCCGGCCTTCGATGTCGCGCGAAAGCCCGGCGCCGAACAGAGCGTCGATTACGAGGTCCGCCTGTTCGATCTCGATGTTTTCAGTGGACAGGATTTTACCCGGCCATGTCGCGGCAGCGATTGCTGCATCGCCGCCGAGATCGCCCTTGTCGCCAAACAGCGCCAGGCTGACGTCATAGCCGCCTGCGCTCAACTCCCGGGCGGCAATAAAACCGTCACCGCCATTATTGCCCGGTCCGCAGACAACCAGTATGCTACCGCCATCGACGACATGGGCCGATGCCCGATAGGCGACCGCCCGGCCCGCAGCCTGCATAAGATCTATGCCCGGAACGCCGGCTGAAATGGTCTGCCGGTCGGCTTCGGCCATTTCCTTCGTCGTCAAGAGCTCCAGTCCTGGATGCATTTCCGCCCTCGCTCTTTCGTCTTGTGCCATTGTCGCCGAAACCATATTACCCGGCGCGAATGCCCGGAGCGCCAGATGCCCGGCTCTCCTGTCTGGCATGGAGCGTACCGACATGCAGCAATAATTTCGCGCCTGATCAACATCAATTTGCCCTGAACGCCACACTGAACCGGCGCATGATTGGATGGTGAAAATTTAGGCACAGCGCCCACTTCGCGAGCAATATTTTTTTCGTTGTATGTGCCACGTCATTTTTGTCATGGTTAACATATTGTAATAACTGCCTAATTTCAGCACTTCAAGCTTGGCACGAGCTGTGCTAACTCAAGTCAGCGACAGGGTCGCAGAAACCCAGCATCGGAGGTGGAAAAGACCATGAAGAAAATTGAGGCAATCATCAAACCTTTCAAACTTGATGAGGTGAAAGAAGCTTTGCAGGAAATCGGCATTCAGGGTTTGACTGTGACGGAAGCCAAGGGCTTTGGACGGCAAAAAGGCCATACGGAACTTTACCGTGGTGCGGAATATGTTGTTGACTTCCTGCCTAAAGTCAAAGTCGAGATTGTTATTGGCGCCGACATGTTGGATAAAGCGCTCAATTCAATCCAGGAAGCTGCCAAGACCGGACGTATCGGTGACGGCAAGATCTTTATATCCAGTGTTGAAAACGCTATTCGCATCCGGACGGGCGAGAGTGGTGCGGAGGCGCTTTAGGATTTTTTCAGAAACATTGCCGATTTCACGTCAGGAACAGAGTGACAGAGTGACAGAGTGAATGAGGTTTGTACCGTTGTTTCCATGTCGGCTCGATATATCAACGGAAATTCAGTCGCCCTAAACGGGCAATTATAATTTGCAATTTCAGTGCAGTAAAACAGGGGAGCATTATGGCGGACGCTAGCGCAGTAGTAAGCAAGATCAAGGAAGAGGACGTTAAATTTGTCGATCTCAGATTTACCGATCCGAGAGGAAAGTTGCAGCATCTTACAATCGAGGCATCATTGATCGATGAAGGCACTTTCCAGGATGGCGAGATGTTTGACGGTTCGTCCATCGCCGGCTGGAAGTCGATTGACAAGTCGGACATGGTATTGATGCCCGATCCGGCGTCAGCCCATATCGATCCGTTTTTTGCACAAACAACGCTGGCCTTGTTCTGTGACATTGTCGAGCCGGATACGGGCGAGCTTTACGAGCGCGATCCGAGAAGCGTAGCGCGCAAGGCAGAGGCTTATCTGAAACAGACGGGCGTCGGCGACACGGCCTATTTCGGTCCGGAAGCCGAGTTTTTCATCTTCGACGACGTGAAATTCTCAACCGATCCATACAATACCGGATTCGTGCTCGATTCATCCGAATTGCCGACCAATATGGGTACCGATTACGAGATGGGCAATCTCGGCCATCGTCCGCGTACCAAGGGTGGCTATTTCCCCGTGCCTCCGATCGACAGCGCTCAGGACATGCGCTCGGAAATGCTCAGTGTCATGCACGAAATGGGTGTTGAAACCGAAAAGCACCATCATGAGGTTGGCGCGGCCCAGCACGAACTTGGAATCAAGTTCGATACGCTGACCTATATCGCCGACAAGCTGCAGATCTATAAATATGTCGTTCACAATGTGGCCCAGGCCTACGGCAAAACAGCCACATTCATGCCGAAACCGGTATTTGGCGACAATGGAACGGGCATGCATTGCCATCAGTCGATTTTCAACAATGGCCAGCCGGTATTCGCCGGATCGGGTTATGCGGATCTTTCCGAAAACGCCATCTTCTATATCGGCGGCATTCTGAAACATGCCAGAACCCTTAATGCCTTCACCAACCCGTCGACAAACTCCTACAAGCGACTGGTGCCGGGTTATGAAGCACCCGTCCTTCTTGCCTATTCGGCGCGCAACCGGTCGGCATCGTGCCGTATCCCGCATGTGGCCAATCCGAAGGGCAAGCGCATGGAGGTTCGTTTCCCCGATCCGACCGCCAATCCCTATCTGGCGTTTGCCGCCATGTTGATGGCTGGCCTTGACGGTATTCAGAACAAAATCCATCCGGGCGAGCCCATGGACAAGGATCTTTACGACCTTCCGCCAGCGGAGCTTGCTGAAATTCCCACCGTTTGCGGATCGCTCCGCGAAGCAATCGATGCGGTCAAGGCAGACTCGTCGTTCCTCACGGCCGGTGGCGTATTCACAGCCGACCAGATCGATGCATATATAGAGCTCAAACAAGAAGAGCTTGAGCTCTATGAGCAGACACCTCATCCGGTTGAGTTCGATCTCTACTACTCGGTCTAGGCCGGACGGCTGCAAATCGGATTCAGGGGCGGCTTTCGGGCCGCCCCTTTATTTTTATGGGGCGCTCTTTCGTTACATCCGTCTTGATCGCACGCTCACATGCCCGCCATCGCCGCAATAGATCTCGCGACAAATGTCCGTATGACGAATATAATGAGATTTGTTCGACAACACAGCGATGTGATGGCGCGCAAATAAAAAACATCTATGATGCGGATATTTCGTTCAAGCCCCAATCAAGTCTAGATATTCAGGTGATCGCCCGATGTTCCCTCTCTCCCACATGATGAAATCCTTTGTGCAGACAGGCACGCTCAATATCATCGATGCCGACGGCAAGACCCATGTGTTTTCGGGCGCGCCGGGGCCGGAGGTGACCATGCGGCTGACCGACCGGTCGCTCTACCACAAGCTCGTTTTCAATCCGGAGCTCAATGCGGGCGAAGCCTATATGGACGGGCGGATGAGTTTCGAAAACAGCACTCTCAGGGATTTCCTGACGCTTTTTTCAATCAACCGGCTTAATCTCGGATCGTATCCGCTGCAAAAGGCGCTGAGATCGGTTTCGATGAAATTCAGAAAACGTCAGCAGGCCAACAAGATGGGCGAGGCGCAGCGGAATGTCGCGCATCACTACGATCTGGGAAACGAATTCTACAAGCTCTTCCTCGATGAGAACATGCACTATTCCTGCGCTTATTTTCGCAGCGACGACGAGACTCTCGAAGAGGCGCAGAAAAACAAATTGCGGCTTCTCGCCGCCAAGCTGAACCTCAAACCCGGTCAGAAAATACTCGATATCGGCTGCGGCTGGGGCGATCTCGCGCTTTATCTCGCGCAACTCGAGGATGTCGAGGTTCTGGGTGTCACGCTATCACGGGAGCAGCATGAACTCGCAACTGAGCGAGCCGCCGATATGGGGCTTTCAAACCGGGTGCGATTTGAGCTCAAGGATTACCGCAAGGTCGATGAACGTTTCGACCGCATCGTGTCGGTCGGCATGTTCGAGCATGTGGGGGTACATCATTACGACGAGTTCTTCGACAAGATCAACGCTCTCATGGATGATGACGGCGTCGCGCTCATTCATTCCATCGGCCATATGAGCCCGCCCGGCATGGCGAGCCCGTGGATGCGTAAATATATTTTCCCCGGCGCCTATTCCCCAGCGCTTTCGGAAGTGTTCGAAGCGGTCGAGCAGAATTCGCTCTGGGTGACGGATCTCGAGTTCCTGCGCCTTCATT
This sequence comes from uncultured Hyphomicrobiaceae bacterium, assembly GCA_947258705.1. Classification (GTDB taxonomy): domain Bacteria; phylum Pseudomonadota; class Alphaproteobacteria; order Rhizobiales; family CAMYJA01; genus CAMYJA01. The sequence continues at coordinate 36,899 of CAMYJA010000024.1, forward strand.
ACGCCAAGACGCTGGCCCACTGGACGGAGCGTTTCGACGCCAACCGGGACAAGATCGAAGCCATGTATGACAAGCGTTTCGCCCGCATGTGGGAGTTCTATCTCATCAGTGCGGAGATGATGTTCCGCACAGGCAGCCAGCTTGTCTTTCACATGCAGCTCGCACGCAAGCGCGATGCAGCGCCCATCGTGCGCGATTACATCACGGATTTGCAGCGCGAATACCGCAAGCGCGAGACGGCCTGAAAATCAGGCGGCCTTCCACTTGATTCCGCAGCCCATGGACGAGACCTGCTCTTCGGGACCACGGCCGGTCTCGGCCACCTGTTTCATCGCTTCAAAGAGATCGCGCCGAAGATCGGGCGGGCCGGCTTCCTTGCGGCTGGCATCGAGCCTGCCGCGATATTGCAATTCGAAGTCAGCGTTGAAGCCAAAGAAATCCGGGGTGCACACGGCATCATAGGCGCGGGCGACATCCTGGGATTCGTCATAGAGATAGGGGAAGGTGAAACCCTGCTCGGCGGCAAGCACTTTCATATTGTCGAAAGAATCCTGGGGGTAGTTTTCGACGTCATTGGCGCTGATGGCGACGATGCCGATGCCCAGTTCCTGAAGATCTTTCGCGTCGCGCACCAGGCGGTCGATGACCGCCATCACATAGGGACAGTGATTGCAGATAAACATGACGAGGGTGCCGTTGGGCCCGGCCACGTCGCCCAGCGTGTAGGTTTTGCCATCGGTTCCGGGCAGCGAGAAATCCGGCGCCTTCCAGCCAAAATCGCAAATGGGGGGGTATTCAGCCATTATTCGTTATCTCCTGGGCAATAAGCGTGGTTGGAACTCAATGGACCGGTCCACCGGACTGAGCCCAATGGACGCGATGAAAAAGACCAAAGCGCACGCTTGATACTGGTTATGAATGTCATAATGCTGTTATTTAAAAGAGATCTTGTGATTTTCAAAGCCCTGATCGACAAACGGAGGTGGACGTCCACATGGCATCTGACGACCCGATCTATTCAAACCGCTCCGAGGCGGCGGAGGCCAGCGACGATGTCCCGGCCAATGAGGATATTTCAAACAACATCAACGACGTTCTCGAGCGCCGATATGGCCGGCGCGCGGTGCTCGGCGCCATGGCGGGATCATTGACGTGGTCAACGGCCGGATTAAGCGGGATAGGTTCATCATTCGGGCAAGCCTCTGCAGAGGCGGCAAACGTCAATCCTGCCGATGGCAATATTCCGGGCTTCGACTTTGAGGAACTGGCGTCGGGCGTGGACGAGACGCATCATCTGGCTTCGGGCCATGAAGCGCAAATCCTCATTCGCTGGGGCGACCCCGTTTTTGCCGATGCGCCGCCCTTCGATCCGCATCAACAGAGCGCCAAAGCCCAGCTTCGGCAATTCGGCTATAATAACGACTATATCGGATTTCTGCCGCTCGACGAGACCGGGCGGCGGGGGCTCCTTTGCATCAATCATGAATACACCAATGAAGAAGTGATGTTTCCCGATGTTTCATACCAGGACGGCAGCGATTTTGCCGAGATGACCGAGGAGCTCGTCGATATCGAAATGGCGGCCCATGGCGGAACGATCATCGAGATTGCCTTTGACGGCACGGGATGGAAGCCCAAGCTCGACAGCAGATATAACCGCAGGATCACGCCGCTCGACACCGCCATGACGCTCGATGGCCCGGCTGCGGGACATGAGCGGCTTCGGACATCCGGCGATCCGTCGGGGAGCGCGGTCACCGGAACGCTGAACAATTGCGCCGGCGGCATGACGCCCTGGGGCACCTATCTGATGGCGGAAGAAAACTTTCATTTCTATTTCTGGACGGATGAGACCGGTTTTGACGGCAAGCCGGAAGAAGGCTTCGGCGGAAAACAGGCCGCCAGCGCCAAGCGCTACAAGCTGGGGCACAAGCGCATGGCATGGGGGCTCTTCCACGACCGGTTCAATCTCGACGAGGAATTCAATGAGGCCAACCGCTTCGGCTGGGTCGTCGAGGTCGATCCGCTCGACGCGGGCTCCCGGCCGCGCAAACATACCGCGCTTGGCCGTTTCTGCCACGAGGGGGCGGAGTGCATTTTGTCCCGTGACGGCCATGCGGTCGTCTATATGGGGGACGACGCCCGGTTCGAGTTTCTTTACCGTTTCGTGTCGGAGGGGCGATACAAGGCCGGTGATCGCGCCGCCAACATGAAGCTGCTGACCAAGGGAACGCTGTCGGCCGCGGTGTTTCACGCAGACGGCCGGCTCGAATGGCGCGCTCTTGAGTTTGGCAAGGGACCGCTCACGCCCGAGAACGGATTTCATTCCCAGGCCGATGTTCTGATCGACGCGCGGCTTGCAGCGAGCAAGCTCGGCGCAACGCCCATGGACAGGCCCGAGGACGTCCAGCCCAATCCGCGCACGGACAAGGTCTATGTCCTGTTGACCAACAACAGCAAGCGAAAAAAGGCCAATGCCGCCAATCCGAGGCCGGGAAACCGGTTCGGGCACATTATCGAATTCACGCCAGACGAAGGCGACCATGCAGCCGCCAATGCGCGCTGGAACATGTTCATCCAGGGCGGCGATCCGAAAGGCGAGGCATCGGGTGCTCAATGGCATGACGAGACCTCTGCGCATGGCTGGTTCGGCAGCCCGGACAACGCCGCGGTTGACGGTCAGGGCCGGTTATGGATCGCAACCGACCAGGGCTCGCGCTGGCCTCTGAGCGGCAAGGCCGACGGGCTTTATGCGCTTGAGACGTCCGGGCCGAAGCGGGGGCTTTCGAAGCTCTTTTTCCGCGCTCCCGTCGGCGCCGAGGTTTGCGGCCCGCAATTTACATCGGATGGCGAAACGCTTTTTCTCGCGGTTCAACATCCGGGTACGGACGGTACACATGGCTATCCCGGCTTCAACCGCCCTTCCACCTTTGAGGATCCGGCAACCCGGTGGCCCGACTTCAATCCCGATCATCCGCCGCGTCCTTCGGTCCTGGCCATTCGGCGCAAGGGCGGCGGCCGCATCGCCTGAAGCATTTATTCTCCCTTCCAATGCAACCGGCGGGCGGCCGGCTGTTCACAGGTGCGACCTTTTATCTTCCGCGGAAACTTGACTATGACGGTTCGCGGGTGCACAATTAAGACAGTATTCATTCAGTGAAGGAGGCTAACAAAATGACTCCACCTGACAGTACCGAGCCGTCGGTTTAAACGCGATACCATCGCGGAACCAAGGACGGCACTTACCCTACAATTTAATCTAAACGTGAAGAGTTTTGCGCTTCGTGCAGACTGAAGTAAGCAAAAGCTGCATGGCAAAGACGCAGGTTGGGATGAGCGGGTGTGTAATGGCGATTATGTTGCCACTGCCCGGAATTTTAATCGCGGTGCCAAGCGAAGTTGTATAGCTCGAATAAACTGAAGTGTTCAGTCAAGGGTTAACAGGAGGACGAAGAGCCAGGTCGAACAGACCGATGAACCGATTAATTGGAGACAGGACAAGCCGGGAAAGCCATTCTGGGTGATCCGGCAAGCGGGCTGAGGCCCGTTGCTCAGAGTATGTATGAGTATCCGGTCGAGAATGAAAGCGTCAATGAATGAAAGCATCAATGGCGATTTTATTACGCGAACTGGAAATCATCCCTCCGAAAAGAGCAGTCCGGACCAAAGCGCATTCCGTGTTGAACCCACGGAGAAGGCACCGGTCAATATGTCTTAGGATCAATACGTCCTTGGGATGTATTTTGGTACGATGCCGCGCAAAGGTGCATATGGCAAAGGTGCAAAGGGCGTAACTTTGTACCAAATATGGACCGGATCGGTGAGTGGTTGTTTGATGAGATGCCTCGACCCATCGCAAGAAAACCCAATGTGAAGAGCACACAGGAGCCCGGTGGATTGCATGCAGTCACCGGGTTTCCTGCTGTTTGACGGGGAAAAAAACGCGCAGGAAAGGAAGTGCCGGGTCTGAATCGCCCCTAGAGCACGATCAACCTGCGGGATCGTTTCTGCTCTGGTCGGTTGCGGCCAATTGGCCTTGGAAATTCTCAAGCCCGGTGATCCAATGATGGGTAGCGCCTCATGTGGAACGGACAGCAACTCAAAACGGGGACATTTCAGAGGAGCAGATCAGTCGCAATACAGCCAAAACAACACCTCTCATAATTCAAGACTTTTGAGAGGGTCGGCGGCAGCTTTTTGGTGAGGTATGCGGAAAGTTGCCCGCTTGGCGGGTATGGAGAAAAATGACCCGAACCGGAAATTGATCAGCTGATCAATTTTCAAGAAGCCAGAAGAACCGTGTTTTTAAACGCGACTTTTTTTCTCATACCAGCCCTTGGAGCTGTTGACGATTTTCACTACCGATAGCATGACCGGTACTTCAACGAGCACGCCAACGACAGTGGCGAGAGCTGCCCCTGATTCAAATCCAAATAGAGCGATAGCGGCGGCAACGGCGAGTTCAAAGAAATTGCTCGCGCCGATCAGAGCCGATGGCGCTGCAACGCAGTGGGCAACTCCGAATTGGCGATTGAGTAGATATGCAAGCCCCGAATTGAAATAGACCTGGATCAGGATTGGTACAGCCAATAATCCAATTATCATAGGATGCGCGATGATCTCTCCGCCCTGAAAGCCGAACAGAAGTAAAAGTGTTGCCAACAGCGCCATGATCGAAGGGCTTTCCAGCAGGTGTATGGTCTCGTCAAGCCGAGACTGCCCGCCACTATGCATGATCATACGTCGCCATATCTGGGCGGCAATCACCGGCAATACAATATAGAGAACCACCGAGATAAGCAGCGTTTCCCATGGTACGGTGATCGAAGAAATACCAAGTAGGAAGGCGACAATTGGAGCAAAGGCAAACACCATGATCACGTCATTCAACGCTACCTGCGATAGGGTAAAGTTGGCGTCGCCATCCGACAGGTTGCTCCATACGAACACCATGGCTGTGCAAGGCGCGGCAGCAAGAATGATGAGTCCAGCGATATAGCTGTCGACCTGAGTTTCCGGTAAATATGGACGGAACAGCCAGCCGATGAAAATCCAACCGAGAAGCGCCATCGAGAACGGCTTGACTGCCCAATTGATAAACAGGGTCACCCCAATGCCGCGCCAATGCTCACGCACCTGATGCAGGGCGGAGAAATCAACCTTGAGCAACATAGGAATGATCATTAGCCATATGAGGATGGCGACGGGAATGTTAACCTTGGCAAATTCCCAATGCCCCAATTGCTGAAACAGTGCCGGAAATAAATGGCCGAGGGTGATACCAGCCACGATGCAAAGTGCTACCCAAAGAGTCAAATAGCGAGCGAACAACCCCATCGGTTTGCGCGCTTCGATAACGGCCGTTTGTTCAATCATGATTCATCTTCGCCAGCCTGTAACTTGCCGATGGCATCGAGTTCCGCTTTCAGCGCGGTGTCATCGAGTTCATCTAGGTTTAGGTTCATGAATGCGCCAATACGCCTTTCGAGTTGTGCGTAGGCGGTGCGGAAGGCCTGCATTTTGTCTTTATCCGAACCGTCGGCAACGGCCGGGTCAGGGATGCCCCAATGCGCCTTTGCCGGATGACCTGGCCAGATCGGACAGACTTCACCGGCGGCGTTATCGCAGACCGTAAAGACGAAGTCGATCTGCGGCGCGACGTCTCCAGAAAACTCGTCCCACGATTTGGAGCGTAGGTCGGCCGTATTGTATCCTTTTTCCTCAAGCAGCTTGAGTGCAAAAGGATTGACTTTGCCGGTCGGTGTACTACCCGCGCTGTAACCCTTGTAATGGCCCTCGCCGAGCCGGTTGATCAGGCACTCTCCCAAAATGCTCCGAGCGGAATTTCCCGTACACAGGATCAGGACGTTTGTTTTATTAGTCATTGCGGTGAGCATCTCCAAGATTTAGCAGGCTGGGATGGTTTCTTGGATTAGCGCTCCGCAGGCATCGGGATTGCCTTTGCAGCAATCCTGCGTGAGGTAGAGGACGAGACTCCGTATACCATCCATATCGGCGGTATAGATGATCAAGCGACCTTCCCGGCGCGATGTGATCAATCCACCACGGACGAGAATTCCCAAATGTGTAGATAAGGTGTTCTGGGGAACGCCAATTTCCCTAGCGATCTCTCCGGCCTTCATGCCCTCAGGTCCATGGCGGATCAGTAGTCTGAATACAGTCAGCCTTGTTGGTTGGGCAAGCGCCGAAAAAGCATCAATAGCGTTCTGTGATTCCATATATCGAGAATTAACGATATATTTATTCTATGTCAAGGTTTCTCGTGCTGGCGCCCCTCGAAAAGGCTTAGCCTGTTCTCCATCCCGTCAGGCCACAAACTTCCGTTGTTGGCACTTAGTCCCTTATGGGAGGGTGTGAAACGGCCCGATTTTGTCTCTCATATATTCCACGTTCGCACTCTCACGAGTTATAATTAAATTATGAGAATGGGGCAGAGCTTACACAATCGCGCCGATTGCGCGATATGGCCTCGACCCATCGCAAGAAAACCCAATGTGTAGAGCACGTAGGAGCCCGGTGGATTGCATGCAGTCACCGGGTTTCCTGCTGTCCAGGGGAACGGGGGCGTAACTGTTTATGGGGGAAAGGGGAAAGAGGGCGCATTTGGCCTGCCCGCGGCCGGACTGCGTCACGCATGGGGCTCATTTTCGCAGATCTTCGACAGCCAATGGCGGGCGGCGTCAGCCTGACGCTTAACCAGACCGGGGTCGCGATAGGCGTGTGCCAGAAGGGCGGCACCCTGCGCCATCGCCAATAATTGCTCGGCATGATCGCGGGCCTCGTCCGGCGGCAGCAGGGCGCGAAACCGCGCCTCGAGCCAGCGCAGAAAAATGTCCATCATCTGCCGGGCTTCCTCCTGCAATTCCGGATTATTCTTGCCCAGCTCATCGTTGAGCGTGCCGATCGGGCAGCCATATTTCGCCAGATCCCCGGCGTTTTTTTCGAACAGGCTTACGATGCGCTCCAGACAATCGTAAGGCGGCCCGCATTCCAGGCTCCATTGCTCCAGGAGTTTTCTGTATTTTTCCATGCGCATTTCGGCGACCGCCTTGAGCAGCTCTTCTTTCGAATTGAAATAGTAATGAATATTGCCCTTACCAAAGCCCGTTCGCACGGCGATGTCGGCATATGATGTCGCGCCATATCCCTGCCGGTAGAAAAGATCGCTGGCGACCTCGACAATGGCCGCCCTGGCGCGTTGTCCCTTGCCGGGCATCAGTCCGCCCCTCTCATATCTGCGACTTGCCCTGCGGCTTGTCCTGCGACTGGCTCCGCGACTTGCTCTGCGATTTGCGGTCCGGACGGCAGGGGTCGTGCCATCTTCATGGGTATTTTCTGCCGTTCGGCCATTTCCGCCATCTGCATATCGATGGCCTGCTTCCAATGGTGTTCGGGCGCATAACCGAGGCGCTCCATGGCTTTCGCGTTGTCGACATTCGTTTCCTGGAGAAGATGAACGATGCTCCGGGTCACGAGCGGCTCCCAGGGCACGATCGGATCGAGCATTTCCATCATCCATGCGAAGGCAAATGCCATTGGAAACGGAACGGAGAAATGGGGCCGGGGAAGTCCGTGCCTGTCGTGAAGATGGTCGAGGACCTCGCGGACGCTGGGCACTTCGGGGCCGACCACGTTAAATCCCTCATATCCCTCAAGACCTGGAACGGTTGCGGCCAATGCCGCGCAGGCGCCGATATCCCGTCCATCGACGATCGGCATGCTCGTGCGGCCGCCCGCCACCCACGGAACAAGATGCGTTTTCAACCGCGGCACCAATATGGGCAGCAGCCCAAGACCGTATCGCGCGCCGGCAAACAGGCCCACGCGCAAATTGACCGCGCAAAAATCCGCATCGGCCGAGGCGCGAAGTTCGTCCTCGATCGCAACGGCATTGGCTTCATGGGGCCAGTAGGACCGTTTTTGTCCCCGGCTCATCGGATCGCGCGATCCCTTCGGTGCCGCAGCGCTGGTCGTGCTGATAAATATGAACCGCTTCACGCCCGCACGCCGGGCGGCAGCAATGAGGTTCAGGCTTGGCTCGAGGTAGAGTTTTTCCGACAGCTTTCCGTTGCTCCAGAGAGACGACCACGCCGCCGCGTGAATGACCGCATCAATGTCTGTCAAAAGCGCGTCCAGGCAGGTCCGGTCGCGCAAATCGCCGATCCTGACCGGGCCCTTGAAGCTTGCGGGCAGTTTCGACCCGTCCCGGCAGGCCGCAATGGTCTCGACGCCCTCGATGCAGTTCAGGGCCTCGAGACAATGGCTGCCGACAAATCCGTTTGCTCCCGTTACTGCGACACGCATGACTGCCTCCTCATGTAAAACTGTACGAACGTACTAATATTATAGTACGGTCGTACAATCGTCAATCCGGATGGATTGGCTTGATGTTTCGGCCCGCTTCTGCTCGGATGAGCAAAAACGCGCATGGGATAAAACGCATGAATGACGGGATAAACAGGCTGGCTGAGCTTCCCTATTCGCAGGCCGCGGAAAACAACAGGGAGCCCATAGCGCAAATTCTCAAGGATGCTTTCCGCGATGTCGGACATGTTCTGGAAATCGGCAGTCTCACGGGGCAGCATGCCGTCCATATGGGGGCGCAGTTGCCGCACCTCATCTGGCAGCCGAGCGATGTGGCGCCCTCCCTTCCCGGTCTGATGGCGCGCATCGAAGCGGAAGCGGGCGGGAATGTGCGGGCTCCGCTGGAACTCGACCTAAACGTCTTGCCCTGGCCGATTGCGGAGACGGACGGGATTTTTTCGGCAAATGTCGTGCATATTGTTTCTCTGCCGCTGGTCGAGGCGATGTTTCGCGGCATCGGTTCCGTGCTCAGCCCCGGCGGCATCGTCTGTCTTTACGGGCCTTATAAATATGACGGCCAGTTTACCACCGAGAGCAATGCGCGTTTCGATTTGTGGCTGAAAGAGCGCGATGCGGCGAGCGGTATCCGCGATTTTGAATACATCGATGAGCTGGCCCGCGCCCAGGGGCTGGCTCTTTTGGCCGACCACCAAATGCCCGCGAACAACCAGCTACTGGTCTGGCAGCGAAGGACATAGCCTGGCCGGTTTTCAAAACTAGATTGTTTCATCATTATGATGGGCGCTTTTTTATGAGACCAGGTTTTCTGAAAACAATCCGGCCTTGCGGCCCGCAGGTCATCGCCCTGTTTTTTCTGCTCGCCGTCATTCCGGTCGCGGTGGCAGAGCCGCATTATCAATGGCTGGACCGGGCCCCATCGGTTCACAATGGGCTGATGCAGCGCATTTCGCCGCCCACCGGTTTCGTGCGCGAGGCGACGGCTCCCGGCAGCTTTGCCCATTGGCTGCGTCGTCTGCCGCTCAAGGCCCCCGGAAGTCCGGTGCTTCTTCATAATGGCCGGCTCAAGCCCAATCAGCGCGTCCACGCCGCAGTCGTCGATATCGATGTGGGTGCGCGCGATCTTCAGCAATGCGCCGACGCGGTCATGCGCCTCAGGGCCGAATATCTTTATGCCCGGGGCCGGTATTCCGACATCCATTTCAATTTTACCGGCGGCACAAAGGTTCCCTTTTCGCGCTGGTCGCGCGGCGAACGCCCAAGGGTCAAGGGGCGTCACGTTTCCTGGAGGCGGGGTGCGCGGCGGGGCCTGGGCCGGAAAAACTTCAAACAATATTTGAGAATGATTTTTTCCTATGCGGGCACCTATTCATTGTCGCGCGAGCTTGAGAGCGTGGCACTGACGGACATCCGGGCGGGGGATGTCTTCATCAAGGGCGGATTTCCGGGCCATGCGGTTCTGGTCGCGGATGTCGTCAGGCATAAACGGACCGGCGAGAGGCGCTTTCTCCTCATTCAGAGTTTCATGCCGGCCCAGGACATGCACGTCCTGAAAAATCCCAAATCGTTTTTTGGGTCGCCCTGGTATAAACTTCCCGATGGGGATCATCTGACGACACCGGAATGGACCTTTGCGGTGACATCCCTGAAGCGGTTTCGCGAATGAATTGGGGGGC
>CAMYJA010000025.1:0-20709 GCA_947258705.1 uncultured Hyphomicrobiaceae bacterium
GCTAAAATCCACCCCTCATCCAATACTCACGTCACACCCGCGAAGTGCATCTGGATGCCGGGTGCCCATCCGACCATCGTCTAGGTGAGAGATCGAAAATTGAACGACACCGCTCCATTTGCAAAGTGATATGGATTCCTGCCTTCGCAGGAATGACGTTTTAGGTAAGGCTGATAACATCCTCCAAGCCCCGAGCCCGGTTTTGAAGCTCCCGCCGCCAGAGGTCGCGGAGCCGTCATGGACGGCGCAACTACAATGTACGGACAAGCGTAACAATGCATCTCAACGGAGGAGGCGACATTCCTATGTCGGCTCGGACTGAGCACAAGCGTGCTCCGGCGCGTTGCGCCGCCCCCGCGGAGGCCCCGCGCCTCGGGCGCGGATATGGCCGTGAGCGAAAAACAGACACCCGCGAGTGAAAAAACCATCCGGCGCTCACTACAGAAACTTATGTTGGCGTTCTGAATCCCCGGACGATTTTCAGCACAAGCAGCGCCCATGGCGCTCCGTGCATGACAAAATCGAAAATATCGACGGGGTTGGTGAGTTCCCCGCGCGTGAGCATCTTCAGTTTTTCCCAGACGTGAGGCTCGGGCGAAAAGGGCGCCAGACCGAGCGACAGCGCAATTACAAGGATCATCCAGAGCGGAAACTGATCAAGCCATTTCATCAATTGTTCTCATCCCGTTCATTTCTGCGTTAATCTCAATGTTCAATCTGGTGATCAGGGATCATAATTCAAAACCGGCCGCAGCCATTTCTCGGCCTCCGCGACATCCCAGCCCTTGCGTGCCGCGTAATCCGCGACCTGGTCGCGCTCGACCTTGCCGACACCGAAATAATGCGCGTCCGGGTGCGAAAAATAAACGCCCGACACCGCCGCCCCCGGCATCATCGCATAACTTTCCGTGAGTGAAATACCCGCCTCGGCCTCGGCGTTGAGCAGCCGGAATATCGTGCCCTTCTCCGTATGGTCCGGTTGCGCCGGATAGCCCGGTGCGGGACGAATGCCGCGGTACTTCTCGCCAATGAGCCCTTCATTGGCGAGCGCCTCGTCCGGCGCATAGCCCCAGAACTCCTGCCGCACCCGTTGATGCAGCCGCTCCGCGAAGGCCTCCGCCAGCCGGTCCGCCAGCGCCTTCACCATTATCTTGCTGTAATCGTCATGTGCGGCCTCGAATTCGGCCGCCTTCTTGTCCTCGCCGATGCCCGCCGTCACCGCGAACAAGCCGATATAATCGTCGCATCCCGATCCCTCAGGCGCGACGAAATCCGCAAGCGCCGTATGGGCGCGCTTGCGTTTCGGATCGCGCGCAATCTGCTGGCGCAGCGTATGCAATATGCCCGCCCGGCTCGACCGCGTCTCGTCTTCATAGAGCACGACATCGTCGCCATCCGACTGGGCCGGCCAGAAACCGAACACCGCGCTCGCCGTGAGCCATTTCTCTTCGATGATCTTTTGCAGCATGGCCTGCGCGTCCTCGAAAACATTGCGCGCGGCTTCACCCACCTCGTCGTCCTCCAATATTCCCGGATAGCGCCCCTTAAGCTCCCAGGTGGCGAAAAACGGCGACCAGTCGATATATTTGGCCAGTTCCTCGAGGTCGTATCCGGCAAGCGTCTTCGTGCCGAGAAAGCCGGGCCGCGGCGGGCTATAATTCGCCCAGTCGATCTGAAAAGAGTTCGACCGCGCATCATCGAGCGTCATCCGCTTCTTTTTCTCCTGCCCGCGCGCATGCGCCTCCCGCGCCGTCTCATATTCGTCGCGAATGGACTGGATGTAACCGGCGCTTTCCGTTTCGGACAATAGATTTGCGACCACGCCCACCGCCCGGCTCGCATCGTTGACATGTATCGCCTGGCTTTTACGGTAATTGGGCGAAATCTTCACGGCCGTATGCACGCGGCTTGTCGTCGCGCCGCCAATCAGGAGCGGCTGCGTGAAACCTTCGCGTTCCATTTCCGAAGCCACATGACACATCTCGTCCAGGCTCGGCGTAATTAGACCGGAAAGACCGATGATGTCGGCGTTTTTCTCCCGCGCCTCTTCGAGAATCTTCTGTGCGGGCACCATCACGCCAAGGTCGAACACCTCGTAATTGTTACACTGCAGCACGACGCCGACGATATTCTTGCCGATGTCGTGAACATCGCCCTTGACCGTCGCCATGATGACCTTGCCGGCCGAGCTGATCTCGCCGCCCTGCTCTTTTTTCTCCTCTTCCATGTAAGGCATCAGATGGGCCACCGCCTGTTTCATCACCCGCGCCGATTTGACCACCTGCGGCAGGAACATCTTGCCCTCACCAAAGAGATCCCCCACCACATTCATCCCGTTCATCAACGGCCCCTCGATCACGTGCAATGGCCGCTCGAAACCTTTCCGCGCCTCCTCCGTGTCCTCGACGATATACTTGCCGATGCCGTTGACCAGCGCATGTGAGATCCGCTCGGCCACCGGCGCCTCGCGCCAGGACAAATCCTGTTCCTTTTTCTTCCCCCCCTGGCCGCGATACCGGTCCGCCATTTCCAGGAGACGGTCCGTCGCGTCCTCTCTCCGGTTGAGGATCACGTCTTCCACCGCCTCCCTGAGATCGGGCTTGATGTCCTCGTAGATCGCGAGCTGCCCCGCATTCACGATCCCCATGTCGAGACCGGCCCGGATGGCGTGATAAAGAAAGACCGAATGCATCGCCTCTCGGACAAGATCGTTGCCGCGGAATGAAAAGGAGAGGTTCGAAATACCACCGGACACATGAGCGTGAGGAAGTTCCTCCTTGATGCGCCGCGTCGCTTCGATAAAGGCGATCCCGTAGTCATTATGCTCCTCGATGCCGGTCGCCACCGCGAACACATTGGGATCGAAAATAATATCCTCGGGTGCGAAACCGACCTTGTTCACAAGCAGCTCATAGGCCCGTTTGCAAATCTCGAATTTGCGCTCAGCCGTCTCCGCCTGCCCCTCCTCGTCGAACGCCATCACCACTACCGCGGCGCCATAGCGGAGTACTTTACGGGCTTGCTCGAGAAACGGCGCTTCGCCTTCTTTCAGGGAGATCGAGTTGACGATGCCCTTGCCCTGCACGCATTTCAGACCGGCCTCGATCACCGTCCATTTCGAGCTGTCGATCATCACCGGCACCCGTGAAATGTCGGGTTCGGCCGCGACAAGGTTCAGGAATGTCGTCATCGCCTTCTCGCTGTCGAGCATTCCCTCGTCCATATTCACGTCGATGATCTGCGCGCCGTTTTCGACCTGGGCGCGCGCCACGCTGAGCGCCGCGTCGTAATCCCCGGCCTCGATCAGCTTGCGGAATCTGGCCGAGCCCGTCACATTGGTGCGCTCGCCGATATTGATGAAATTCGTTGATGCAGAATTGGTCAATTGATTGATCCGGTTTCGTTCGTATATTTCGTATATAAAGGGAGAATAATGATGGGAGCGCATGCCCGCCACTCATTATGCATGGATAAAGGGCTCCAGCCCCGAAAGCCGCATTTTCACGGGAATGTCGGGAATTTGGCGCGGAGGAAAATCGCGCACGACCTCGGCGATGGCGCGAATATGATCGGGCGTCGTCCCGCAGCATCCCCCGATCATGTTGATCAGCCCCGCCTCTGCCCATTCCCTGAGCTTCCCCGCCATCATCTCCGGGCTCTCGTCATATTCGCCCATTTCGTTCGGCAGCCCGGCATTGGGATAGACCGTCACCAGGCATTCCGCCACCGCGCCGATTTCCGCCACCGGCGCGCGCAATTGCTCGGCGCCGAACGAACAGTTGAGCCCCACCGAAAACGGCTTGAGGTGCCTCAATGAATACCAGAACGCCTCCGGCGTCTGGCCCGAGAGATTGCGCCCGGAATAATCGGTGATCGTGCCCGACAGCATGATCGGCAGGCGCACCTGGAGCTCGTCAAAAACGTTCAGGGCCGCAAACCCGGCCGCCTTGGCGTTCAGCGTATCGAACACGGTTTCGATGAGTATCGTGTCGACACCGCCCTCGATCAGCCCGCGCACCTGTTCGCCATAGGCCTCGGTCAACTCCTCGAATGAAACGTTGCGGAATCCCGGATCGTTCACATCCGGCGACAGCGAGGCCGTCCGGTTTGTGGGCCCGAGCGCGCCCGCCACGAAGCGCGGCTTGTCCGGTTGCCGCTCGGTCCATTTGTCCGCTTCGCGCCGCGCCAAAAGCGCCGCCTCGACATTCATCTCATACACAATATCTTCAAGCCCGTAATCGGCCTGCGAAATACTGGTCGAGTTGAACGTGTTCGTGCCGCAAAAATCGGCACCCGCCTCGAAATAGGCGTCGTGAATTCCGGCGATGATCTCCGGCTGCGTCAGGCTGAGGAGATCGTTATTGCCCTTGAGATCGGAGTCGTGATCGGCAAACCGCGATCCGCGAAAATCTTCCTCGCCAAGCTGGTGGCGCTGGATCATCGTGCCCATCGCCCCGTCGAGGATCAGAATGCGCGCATCCGCCGCATCCTTCAGCGCTTCAATTCTTTCTTCCCTGCTCACGAAACCGCCCCTTTTGTTTCTATCTGTTCCACACCCGTTTCAGTTCCGGCCGGCCTCAGTCCCAGGAGATGGCAAATGGCATAGACCAGATCGGCCCGGTTCAGCGTATAGAAGTGAAATTGCCGCACTCCGCGTTCGACCAGATCCATCACCTGCTCCGCCGCCACGCTGGCGGCAACGAGCTGGGCCGTCTCCGCATCGTCCTCGAGCCCCTCGAAACGGTGCTCCAGCCAGTCCGGCACCTCCGTATTGCACATATTCGCGAATTTCGATACTTGGGCGAAATTTGCGATCGGTATGATCCCCGGCGTCACCGGCACGTCGATCCCGGCTCCGCGCACGCGATCGAGAAAGCGCATGAAATTGTCGTTTTCGAAAAAAAACTGCGTGATCACCCGGTCCGCGCCGGCGTCGATCTTGGCCTTGAGGTTATCCAGGTCCGCCTCGACGGACGGGCTGGCGGGATGCTTGTCCGGATAGCCGGCCACCGAAATCTCGAAATCCCCGATGCGTGATATGCCCGTCACCAGCTCCGCGGCATTGGCGTAACCTTCTGGATGCGGCTCATATGCCGCCCCCGGGCCCTCCGGCGGATCCCCTCTGAGCGCCACGATATGACGCACGCCCGCCTGGTCATAGGAGCGGATGACGTCGTCGACCTCCTGGCGCGACGCGCCGACACAGGTGAGATGCGCGGCCGGCTTGAGCGTGGTCTCGCGTACGATTTTCGAAACGGTCGCGTGGGTCCGCTCGCGCGTCGACCCGCCCGCGCCATAGGTCACCGAAATAAAGCGCGGGCTCAGCGGCTCCAGCCGGCGGATCGCCGTCCAGAGCATCTTTTCCATCTTCTCCGTTTTGGGCGGAAAAAATTCGAAAGAGACCTCGATGCCCTTGCCGTGCGACCTTTCGAATTCATGACGTGCATTAAGATTCATCGGCCGATCGCCTCCAGATCCATGTCGGATGTCTTCAAATTACGCCCTGCCGCCGTATCGTCGGGCTGACCCAGCCAGAGCGATACCGTCAGCCGTTTCCGGCCTTTCACGTCGCCGCCGCCCTCGCCGGGCGCCATGTCGCGCTGCCGGACCAGCCGCAACCCGCCCTTGCCCATCCAGCGCTCGATCTGATCTCGCGAAAAGCCGAGCCGCCTGTGGGCATAATTGTCGCGGAGATAATCGAGCTCATGAGGGGAAAAGTCGACGATGAGAACCCGGCCGCCGGGAGCGCATATGCGTGCCGCCTCCATAACCGCGCGTGCCGGATCGTCGAGAAAATGCAGGACCTGATGGATCACCACCAGATCCGCCATGCCGTCTTCAAGCGGCAGATTGTAAATATCGCCCAGCCGCACCTGGCAATGGCGAACGCCATGATGCTCCAGCTTCGAGCGCGCATAGGCGAGCATGTCCTGATTGATGTCGAATCCGATGCCGCGGCGGCAATTGCCCGCCAGTAATTCGAGAATACGGCCCGTCCCCGTGCCGATATCGACAAGCAATGAAATCTTGTCGCCGCCGGTCACCTCCGAAATCGCCGTTTCGACGTCATCCTCCGCCACATGCAGCGCCCGGATGTCGTCCCATTCGCCCGCATGGATGCGGAAATAGTTCTGCGCCAATTGTTCGCGCTCGCTTTTCACCTCGACCGACCGTGCGCGGTCGCGCGCAATATCCGCGTCCCGGTCCGAAATCCCTGCGATGAGAGAACCGATCAGCGCCCCCAGCGGCCCCTCCTCCACAAGCCTGAAATAGACCCAGGAGCCCTCGCGAAAGCGCTCGATCAGGCCCGCCTCGTACAAAAGCTTCAAATGCCGCGAGATCCGTGGCTGCGATTGCCCCAGTATCTTTGTCAGGTCCTTGACGTTGTGTTCCCCGCGCGCGAGCAGCGCCAGCAGCCGGAGGCGCGTGGTCTCCCCCGCAGCCTTCAGCGCCGTAACGATCTCCTCCGGTTTCAACGCACGCATTTCACCCTCGCCTCAAGCAATGCCGACAGATATTTCCCTCGCGCCGGTGGACGGCCGCCTTCCCCGTGCAGGTAAGGACGGCGCGCAGGCGGGCGCGTCCGATTCTAACTAAATATAAAGATATGTTTATATCTATTTTCAGCACGGTGCAAGCCTCAAAACAAGCTTGGACTGGGCGCTTGCGCCCCGGCGCTCAACACCAGCGAGGGCACCGCCCGCCACTGGGATGGCCTGTATTTTAAATCTCAACGGAGGAGCTGACATTCCTATGTCAGCTCGGACTGAGCACAAGCGTGCTCCGGGCCTTAGGCCCGCCCTGCCGGAGGCCCCGCATGTTTCACATGCGGAATTGGCCGTGAGGTAAAACAAAGGAAGCCCCCCAAGCTTGCGTCTTCGCCTGCCCATGGTTTACGCTCTCCTTTCTCGTCCCGCCGGGTGCTTCACCGCGTCCTGGACGTGCCCGCAAACCTCGCAGGAAACCCATGAGCAACCAACCTATCCTGAACCGGCGCAGTCTCTTGGCATCCATGGCGGCGGCGTTTGGTGCCACGGCCCTGCCGCCTTCAATGGGCCGGGTTGCAGCCGCGCCCACCCCCGCACCGCTTCTCGCAAGGCCGGTCCCGAAATCGGGAGAAAGCGTGCCGGTCATCGGCATGGGCTCGTCGCGAACCTTCAATGTCGGCAATGACCAGGCGGCGCGGTCCTCCAGAAAAGACGTTTTACGCGCGTTTTTCGACGCAGGCGGAAGCCTGATCGACTCCTCGCCCATGTACGGATCGTCCGAAGCGGTCATAGGCCACGGCCTAGGCCGCCTAGGCCGCCTAGGCCCGCAAAAAAATCTTTTTTCGGCAACAAAAGTCTGGACCTGGCGCGCATCTGACGGGCCGTCCCAAATGGAGGAATCACGCAAACTCTGGGGCGTCGACCGGTTCGACCTGATGCAGATCCACAATCTCGTCTCCTGGGAAGCCCATCTCGACACCCTCCTGGCCATGAAGGCCGAAAAGAAAATCCGCTATATCGGCATCACCACCTCCCATGGCCGTCGTCACAAGGAACTCATGCGCATCATGCGCACCCGGCCCATCGACTTCGTCCAGTTCAGCTACAACATCCTCGACCGCGCCGCCGAGCGCCAGCTCCTGCCCCTCGCCGCCGATCGCGGCATTGCCGTCATCGTCAACCGGCCCTTCCGTCGCGGCGAGCTGTTCGACCTGTTCTCGCGCCATCCCCTGCCATCCTGGGCGGCCGAAATCGATTGCGCCAACTGGGCCCAGTTCTTCCTGAAATTCATTGTCGGCCACCCGGCCGTCACCTGCGCCATCCCGGCCACGTCCCGGGTCGATCACATGCGCGAGAATATGGGCGCGCTTTATGGGCGCCTGCCCGATGCCCCGATGCGCGCCCGCATGCTGCAATATCTTGCCGGCCTCTGATGTTCGACATTTACGGCTATTCCATTGCGGATTTTTTTCTCTACGCGCCCGAAACCTATCTCAGGCTCCTCGCGGCCTATAATAGCGCCTATTGGCCCGCGCAGATCGTCACCCTCGGCCTCGCCATGGCGCTGATCGCCCTTGCCCGCACTCCCGGCCCCGCGCCGGGCCGGGCGATATCCCTTGGCCTCGCCGCGAGCTGGGCCTGGGCCGGCCATGCGTTTTTCATGGAGCGCTATGCCGATCTTCATTTTGCCGCATGGATCTTCGGCTGGGGCTTTTTTCTCGAAGCCGCCCTGCTTCTCTGGCTCGGCGTCGTCCGCACCGGGTTGCGATTCGCCTGGGGCCCGCATTGGACGAACCGCCTGGGTCTCGCCCTTGCAGTCTTCGCAGTCGCCCTCCTGCCATTGGCCGAGCGCCTCGCAGGACGCGCCTGGAGCACCCTCGACACCTTCCCCTTCATGCCCGACCCCGTGGCCGTCGCCACTTTCGGTTTCGCCCTCATGGCCCGGCGCGGCGCCATCCGGCTCTGGCTTCTGCTGCCGATCCCTCTTGCCTGGTCCGTCATCGGCGCGGCCAATGCCTGGACCATGGGGGCTTATGAAAATCTCGTCACGCCCGCCGCCGCCGTCCTCACCCTTGCCGCGCTGGCAGGACGCGCCATCGCCAGCATCCCGCGGCGGACATAAAAAACCGGCCCTCTGGAAGGGCCGGGCTCACTCATTCCCGGTCACGCCCGCACCGCGTGCTCCGTCGGCGCCTCCTACCCCCACAGCCTTTGCTGCATCTTGCCCGCCCAGCGCTGCGTGGTCGGGACGAGCCGCGCGGGCTCCTTAAAAAGCCTGAGCCGCCGGCCGAGATGTCCGCCCTCATATCGCATCCGGTGCCATTCAAGCGCCAACACATCGAGCGGCGCGCGCATCATTGCGCGCCAGCGCGGTGCGGCCAGCCGTGCCAGGGCGCGCTTGGCCCAGGTCTTGGCCTGTGCCTGTGCCTGTGCCTGTGCCTGAACCTGAATCTCAGCCGAGGATGCCCTCCCCATGGATGCGCCCGGGCGCAAGCTTTCCCAGGCGGCGAGAAGCGCCGCCACCGCAATCCGGTGCCGCCCGTCGCGGAACATGCCGAGGAGCCGCTCGGTATCGATCGCGCCGCCCTGCCTGTGCGCAAGCTGTCTGAGATCGAGTAAATCCTTGAGCACGATCCTGTGGGTGGCGAAATTGCGGTTGTGGAGTTGCGCATGCGCCAGAAGATGGCCAAGCCGGTGCCGCATCGATGGCATCTTCAGCCGCGCCGAACCGTGCTGAACGAGCGTCGCATCGGCCCGGACAGACGCTGCAGGCAGACCGAAATCCTCGCGCCCGAACAGCCGTGTGTGCAACTCGACGCAAAATGTCCCGCACGGGCTGATCAGTGGAGGAAAATGGGCTTCCTCGCTTGGATCATAATTGTCGGTCGCCCGGCTGTAACCGAGGTCTTGTAAGGCCGCGACGCAATCCATGAGCCGTGTTTCCGGCACCAGCAGATCGAGGTCGCTCATGAAGCGCCATGAGGCATGGCCTGCCGGGTCATCGAGAAGGAAGGTCGCCCCTTTCAGCGCCACGGGCGTGACGCCGCATCCGTTCAACGCCGTAGCGAGTTCGGTCAACGCCGCGTAAAGCTGAGCGTTGCGCGCCCGGTTCGCCTTGCGAAAACCATCCATGAAATTTTGCAAGTCGTCCGGCGCCTCGCCCTTCCCGCGCGCCTGTTTAAGCGGTTCGGCGAGTGCCTGCAGGACAAAATGGCCGCTCGCGAAGGCGATGAGTTTTTGCCATGACACGCCTTCAAGCGCCAAAGCCCCTTCGCAGCCCGGCGCTTCGCCGCACCCCGCAGGCGTCAGTGGGGACCGCATCCCGAGAAGAGCCAGCGTGGCATCGGCTGTTGTGCAGGTCTGGGTCATGCCGCCGCCAGTGCCGCGAGAATTTCAGCCCTGCAATCGCCGGGGTCCGAAAAAACGATGCTCCATGCCGGCGTATGGTTGACAAGCCGCGCCAACGGGTTGATCGACGGTTGCGCGCCGGCCACCTCGCTGCCGGTATCGAAAAGCCGGGCCATTGCCTCTTCCGGCGTCAGACGTTCGGCGCACACTTCCGATCCAGGCTCGAATTTCGGGAAAATCAGTATTCCGCATTTCTGTGTCGAATCTTTTTCCGGCCCGTCGTCCCGGTCGGAGCCGACGCCCTCGGGATCGAAATAGCGGACCGTCCTGTCGCCGACAGAGTGGCTCTCGCACAGATCGAGGTCGGGAAACAGAGGGGCGAGAATATTCCAGCTTCCGCTCTTGATGCTCGCCGCCAGCGGAAAACGCGACACGATCCGGCCGCTGCGGTCCAGCGGCGTCATGTCGTCCGCCATGTAACCGGCCCCGGATGCGACCAGCGCCATCATCAGCGTCGTTTTGCCCGAGCCTGTGGCGCCGGCGAGAATTACCGCCCTCCCGTCAATGCTTGCGGTCGAGGCGTGGAGCACCGCCGCCACGCGCTCCGGCGGCAGCAGAGCCGTCATCGTCGTTTGCAACCCGGCCCGGCGCGCCATGGCCAGGTCGAGCCCCCACGCGATCATTTCCCCGTCCTGCCGGACCTGATAGGTCGTCCCTTGCTTCGAAATGACGATTTCCAGGTCGGCGGCCCGGCCGCACGGCGCGGCCAGGGGATGCAATGCGGCCTTCAGCAATGGCGTTAGCCTGCCGTCATCGCACGCAAGGCGGACGCATGGCCCGCCCGCCAGCTGGTAGATGCCGCCCGCCAGCTCTTCGCCGGCCGCGCAATATTTGTCCGGATATATCGTCCTGCCGCGATCCCCCGCGTCCTGATCGAGAAAGCCTTCCGACCTCAAGCCCGACAGAACCGTTTCAATCAGCCCCTGAACGTCATCGGGCGCAAGCCCGTCCCGCCGGCTTATCCGCCGCGCGAGATCGCTCATATCGTCTCCGCCAAGCGCCGATTTGAAGATATCCGCCGCGCGCGCATCGACCATCGCCAAAGCGTGATTGTCCGGACGGAAAATGCAGAAATTATTGCCGATCGCTACGATTTCGGCTGGCGGATGAACGGTGTGCGGCTTTTCAAGCGCGCGCATCAGCAGCCGGAATGTCCATTACGGCTAAACCCCTTGCCATTGGTCCAGGCTGGACTGTCGCAACTAGGCATGGCCTTGCTTTTTCCGCTCATGAGAACGAGCATGCCCGGCGCCACACAGCTTGCATATCCGGCCAGTTTCAGCATGGCTTCGCGCCGCGTGGCCTCATGTTGATCTGCGCGCCCGGTCTCAACCGCGTCCGTCGACGGCTGTTTCTTTTCCAACTTCGGCATTTCCTTACCCATATCTTGTCTGTTGATCAGCTTTGAGCTTATCTGGAACCCGCTAAAAATGGCTTAATAAAAGCCGTTAAGGTCCCCTGCGGCGCGGTTGCGGGCATAAAATCCCGCATTCGTTAACCTTACAAAAACGCCATCCTTTCGTTTACGTTAACCCAACCGTAAACTCCCTTTGCTAATAATTCTGAAAGTCGGCCCGGCTGCACCGCTCCCTGACGGCAATTCAGCCGGCGGCAAACCAGCAATGGCAAAATGTTGGAAGAATAAA
Source organism: uncultured Hyphomicrobiaceae bacterium (assembly GCA_947258705.1). GTDB lineage: Bacteria > Pseudomonadota > Alphaproteobacteria > Rhizobiales > CAMYJA01 > CAMYJA01. Next base: position 11,543 of record CAMYJA010000025.1, read on the forward strand.
TGTCTCAATCCATAGCTTTTGATATCGTGCGCGCCAGCGCTCCCGAAACCGAGCTGCCGAGGGTGATCGAGCTCAGGCCGTCCCCCAGCAGCACGTTCTTTCTCGCCGCCATGCTTCTCCCCGCCCTCGGCGCGGCGGTCGTCATCCCCTATTTCCTGTCCTCGTTTTTGTCCTTGGGCAACAAGAACTTTGCCGGATTCATCTGGGCCAATCCCCTCATTGCCGCCGAACTGATCATGGCGACGTTTCTCCTCGCGGCTCTCTTCTTCTATCTTCTGACAGAATTTCTGATGCGGGTCGGAAAAAGGCGCACCATCTGGCTCACCCGGAAAAACGTCACCATCCGCGAGGTAAGCCCCTTCAATATCCGTGCATGGTGGGTGCCGATCTCGGAATTCCAGGGCATCGCACATTATGTCCGCGCGACCATTTCCGATCAGCGCCACGAACTCGTTCTCGTTCACCCGGAGCCTGGATGCTCGGTTCTTCTTCATGTCGGCCGCGACCAGCCCGATGAGCTCATGGCGCATTATTGCCGCCAGCTCGGCCTGTCCGAAATCGGCGCCAACAGCATCCGCCGCCGCGCCATCCCATCCCTTCAGCCCGCATAGTACAAGATCGGCCCGGCGGAGCCGACACATAGTGTCTGGCGAGCACGGACAAGCTGATCGCAGAAAAAGATCAGCCCGCACTTGGCATGTCGGATGTGCGCCACGAAGTGGCAGGCGAGCATCTCTAAGGATGTTGCTGTTTGTTACCCATGGTTCGAGACGGCGCATGTCACTAAATGACTGCACCTCCTCACCATGAGGACTAAGCTGCATATGGACAGCCAATAATCATGAGCAACCTCATCCTGAGGGACACGGCCACTGAGTGGCCGTGTCGTCTCGAAGGATGGAGCGGCAAACGCCGAAGATCCTTTTATCTCCCACGGTACGAGAAGGTACGGTTTCGACATGACCATGCCTCCTCACCATGAGGCTTGAAATCAAAGCATGGCCTACCACGAACAAACCGCTTAGTCCGCATCCCGGATCAGGGGCAGGTTTTGCGCGTTCCAGCGCCGCAGCCCGGCATCGTGAAAGCGCTGGTTATGATAGCCATGGGCATAAAACAGGGTGTAGTTGATGGCAGCGCCCGTACCGCCGAAACAGGTTTGCAGCAGCGGTTCGCTCTTGGTGATCATGCCGGCTTTCAATAGTGCCGGCACTTCCGTCATATCGAGATAGATCAATCCATCCTTGCTGCGCTTGATATAGTCTTCCCAGGGCTGATTGAGGCTTCCGGCAATTCTGCCGTAGCGCGTGTTGCCGGGAAAGATCTTGCGGCCGGCGAAATGGCTCGCGGGCCGCCCGTCGATCACCGTATATCTGTCATGGATCGCATAGAGTTCCGGTGTCTTTATTTTCAGCGCCGCCAGCGGACGGGCCACGAAATCGCCCGTTGCAACGTCTTTTGCCCGCTTCTCGACCTCGCCGCCTGCGCTCAGCCAGCCATGCCATCCCCGGTCGAGCATCGCCACATTGGTATGGCCGAGATAATGGAACAGCCAGAACATGTAATAGGCCCCGAGGATCTCGTTGATGTTCCCGCCCTTGTAATAGATGACGATGCCGTCCGAATGGTTGATCCCCCTGGCCCTGATGATCTCCTGCAGTTTTTCCGGGCTGAGATGGACGAGGGCTAGGTCCGCATCCTGAAAGCGCATATCCGACTTGGTGATCGATGCCGCCCCCGGGATATGACCGTCGAACTCGAACGACGCCTCGTCCGATACTTCAATCACCTTCAGACCCGGCGTGCCGATATGGTCCTTGAGCCAGCGCGGGCTGACGACGGCATCGAGGCCGATGGCATATGAACCGGTCGGTACGAGCCAGGCCGCCGTGAACAAAACCGCAATCAGCAGTTTCCTCGCGGCATCCCTGCAATGCCGCGCATGGTCGACTTCAGCTGGATGTTGCACGAAATTCTCCAAATCAGCGTCCTCCCGGGGTCAGGCCGTTTGTTCCGCAAACTACACAAGCCGTCCGGTCCGCACAACCGCGATAGCACGCCCGCCCCCGGCATTCAGCCGGACCCGCCATTTGCCAATCTCACATGTTTGTTGCTACCCCCTACCCGGAATAGAGAAAAGCCCGGAATGAAACACGGCAATAAAACAGTGCAGGTTCGATAGCTGCGATGTTCGACATTGTTCTCGTCACGAAATTATTAATTCTGCTCGCATCGGCGAACGGCGCACCCGTCATTGCCAGCCGAATTATGGGAGACACGCTCTCCCGCCCCCTTGACGGTGGTCTCATCCTTAATGATGGACGGCCGCTTTTCGGAAAATCGAAAACCATAAGAGGGATCGTCGCCTCGGTCGCCGTGACCGCGATTGTCGCGCCGGTCATCGGTATGACCGTGTCGACGGGCGCTCTCATTGCCGGCCTGGCAATGGCCGGCGATCTGCTTTCGAGTTTTATAAAACGCCGCCGGGGGCTCGCCGCGAGCGCCAGGGCGACCGGGCTCGATCAAATACCGGAGTCCCTGATCCCGGCTCTGGCGGGCATGGCCTGGCTCGGCCTTGGTGTCCTGGATGTCCTCGCCATCGTGATCGCGTTCTTCTTCGCCGTTATATTGATGTCCCGCCTGCTCTTTAAGCTGAACATCCGCAAGCACCCTTATTGATGGCCGCTCTTGATGGGCGCTCTAGATGGGCGCTCTAGATGGGCGCACCTGATGAGCGCTTTCGATCGCCCTTATTCCGCCTCCAGACGATGCAGCGTTATCTCCGGCACGCAGTTAAAGCGCACCGGCACGATGGCCGTTCCTGCGCCGACCGACGTATAACCCTGCATTTTGTGGTGTACCCAGGGCCCCGACCCCAGACGCCGCGGCAGGACCGAATCGAGCGTAATGGGAACGCTGCCCGGCAGGCAGATCTGTCCGCCATGCGTATGGCCTGACAGCATCAGGCTGAAATCCGCATGGGTTGCCTGCCGGTAGATCTCGGGCGTGTGTGACAACAGGATCGAGAATTCATCATGCGGGATATCGAGCGCGACTTTTTCGATATTGTCGGCCCGGTAGAAATGTGCATCGTCGATGCCGGCCAGGTGAATTCGTTCGTCATGGCGCGCGAGGGTTTCCGTTTCGTTCAGCAGGACGCGTATGCCGAGGCGCTCCATGCCGGGCAGCATCGAGATGGAGTCGTGATTGCCCAATATCCCAAAGATGGGCGCCGTGACCAGCTCTGCGATTTCGCCAAGTCCCCTGAGGGTATTTTCAACCGGCCCGAATGTCAGCCCCCGGTAGTCCCCCGTCAAAACGCAGATGTCGTATTTCAGCTTTGGTATGAGTTTCGCCACCGATTGCATCGCCCCCTGGCTGATATCGACATGCAGATCGCTCAGGTGCAGAATTGTAAAACCCGAGAAGGATTTCGGAATATCGTCCGAGCGCACCTTGTTGTGACGGACCGTGACCCGGGCTGCGTTTTTTTCACCACGCCAATAGGTGCCGGTCACTTTCAGCACCGAACCGATGAGCCATGCCGCAAGCCTGGAGTTTTCCGGGTGAAAAAAATTCAGCCCCTGTCCGAACACCTGCGCCTCGTGTTCCTTCTCGATACCCAGGCGCTGTCTGGCGTGAACACGCCCCAGCCTTTGTTCGAGGTAGAGAAGATCGTCCTGGTTCAATGGTTTATCCATAAGATCGGGAAAGGCTCGAATGGCGCTCGGTGAAAATTATCTTCTGACACTTGATCTGATTATACACGCCCGACCGGCCGATGATTGTGAAAACGCCTTGCCTGGTTTCCACATGGCCGGAGTTTCCAACAGCAAAAACTGTCTTTAACAGGACATGGCCGGATTGTTAACCGGCTCAGGCTCCCTGGCGCTTGACCGAAGGCGCCGCGGGCCGTTCATGCACATTTGAGCTAAAGATGGTGCGGATTGATGTTGCATAGCCCGTCGAGTTATTCCATTACACATCGGTCCGGTCGTCTTTGACTTGAGTCAATGATCGGGCCACACGCGATGGCTACGGCAATCGTCAAACGAGATTGGTTAAATTTCAGGAGAACTCTCATGACAGACCGGCGCTGGACAATATATCTTTCTGGCGAAATTCACAGCGATTGGCGCAAGCGCATCAGCGACGGCATCAGCGAGCAAAATTTGCCGGTCGATATTTCGGCCCCCAATACCGTACATGAGAATTCGGACGATTGCGGCGTTGCGATATTCGGCGAGGAGCCTGATAAATTCTGGCACGACCGCAAAGGCGCACAACTGAACGCGATGCGCACGCAGACATTGATCGAGGATGCCGACATTGTCGTTGTGCGTTTCGGCGAGAAATATCGCCAGTGGAATGCTGCCTTCGACGCCGGTTATGCCGCCGCCCTCGGCACACCGATTATCACCTTGCACCCTTCAGAGCACGATCACGCGCTGAAGGAAGTTGATGCCGCAGCCAACGCGGTCGCGCGCGAACCGGAGCAGGTCGTCCAGGCCCTGGCCTATATCATTCGCGGCGCAATGCCGGGCTGAGTGCCAGGCGTCCACACTTCCCCATTGGGCCAGGAGGAGACGTTCAGGATTATGTCCTATCCATAGCCATTCTTTACAGAGTACTATTTGTGACGGTGCTGAGATGTGTTTGCTCGGACCCGCAGAGCATCCGAGCGAAGCATGGTTAGACCGTTCTTCCAGTCTTTGTAACCGGCAATTGATGGAGAGCTCAAATGGCAGATTGGCCAGAACTTCCCAAGAGGGTACCGCTGCGCCGTCCCCGACCGGAAACCAAACTCAAGACTGCTGAGGAAATGTTCAAGGCCATTAAACGCATCATGAAAAGGCGGTTAGCCGACGCGAATAAAAGCCAATATGACGCGCTGGTGTGTATACGATCCGTTGACGCGGCGAGGGAAGTGTTCGAAGGCATTCCAGTTGAAGGCACGGCCTCTGACTATGGTAACGTTGTGTTGGCGGCACTGCACGCCCTTGAGGAACGTTACTGGGATAGTGATGGAGAATATACCTCAAAAGGACTTGTTGGCGGTGTTTGCACCGATGTTTGGGCGCTTCTCGATAGGCAATGGTCACTCGAACATCCCCATATAGACAAGAAAGAAGCCCGCCGCGTCATCATCACAGAAATGGCCGAGCTGTCCAGATCAATATCCGGACCGCCAGGCGATACCGGCGAGACAACGATCAAGGTCGAGGCACAGGGAAAAAGCGGCACGCCCTACTATTTGGAGATCACATTCGAATTGCGGTCATCTAAAGAATTCGACATGCTCGGCAAAATCTATAGCGATGAGTCATATAAGATCCTGATTCAGGAAGAGCGACTGCCATTGACTGCTGGCGACGACAATTGACAGGGTAAGACGGCAACACCGGGTCATGAGCACGCGTCGCAGATCCAGCTAGGCGATTTGATTGTTGAGCGTAGCGTGGGGAGAGAGGGGACGATGACTTCTTCAATTTTACGGACGAATTTGGCACTACTTGTCCTGTTCGCCGCCTTTGTTTTCTCCACGGTCTTATATGGATACGCATCTGCAGGACCGTTGGAGGACGGGCAAGAGGCCCTTAGGCGCGGCGACTTCGCCAACGCACATAAACTCCTGCGTCCATTGGCCGACCAAAGCGACCGAGCCGCACAGTTTGACCTTGGAAACATGTATGAAAGTGGCCAAGGAGTCCCGCAAGATCACGTCGAAGCAGCGGTTTTGTTCCGCAAAGCCGCTGATAATGGCCTCGCCTTGGCCCAAACCAAGTTAGGCACCTTGTATGCCAATGGTCGGGGGGGCGTTTCGCAAAGCTACGAGCAGGCAGCGAAGTGGTTTCGCAGGGCCGCGGACCAAGGCCACGCGGACGCTCAACACAGTCTCGGTTTTTCCTATGTCTATGCCTTAGGCGTAAAACGGGACCATGCCGAAGCGGCGAAATGGTATCGAAAAGCCGCCGAACAAGGCTACTCCCATGCACAACTTGCCCTCGGATTGAGTTACATGAGGGGCCACGGCGTGCCAAAGGACGCTGTCGAAGCTGCAAAATGGTTTCGTGAAGCCGCCGAACAGGGCATGGTCGCTGCCCAATATAGACTAGGCCAAGCTTACTCTGCTGACTGGGGCAGGTTGCAAGACTTTACACAGGCGGTGAGTTGGTATCGCAAAGCTGCTGACCAGGGTCATTCCGATGCCCAATATTGCCTCGGGGGCATATACGCCAACGGCAATGGAGTAAGCCAAGACTATGTGCAAGCGCATATGTGGTTCAGTCTCGCAGCGTCAAAATTCCACGGTAAGGCCCCGACAGAGCGCGACGCCATTGCTGGTAAGATGACGGCGCCCCAAATAGCCGCTGCGCAGAAGCTGGCACGAGAGTGGAAAGTTAAGTGAAACACGAAGCGCCGCAAATAGGAGGTCGACTGCCGGTGCGGGTCACGAGCCGTCGTCGCCCCAAGGCTGGGCGAGCGAGTGGAACAGTAAGTAGCGGGATCGAGTATTCAATATCGACGGCGAGGCCGTGAAACAACGAAACAGATGGCCCTTGCGTTCGCCCGTAACTATGAGCCATAAACGCCGCTATGAGCAACAGGCGGACATTAAAATTTATCGCTGGTGCTGAAGAGGCGGCAGCGGTGATTGGGGAGGTCATCAAGCCGACGCCGCTTCAGCGCAACGAGTTCTTGTCGGACCGCTACCAGGCAAAGGTCTACCTCAAGCGTGAGGATCTCACTCCCATACGCAGTTATAAATTGCGCGGCGCGTTCAATTTCTTCCGCAAGGTGCTCGCCGACGGCAAAAGGGGCAAAAGATTCGTCTGCGCATCGGCAGGCAATCATGCCCAGGGATTTGCCTATTGTTGTCAGCATTTCGGCGTCGATGGCGTTGTCTTCGTGCCGGTGACGACGCCACAGCAGAAAGTCTACAAGACCCAGGTCTTTGGCAATGGGCGGGTAGAGATCAGAACCTTTGGCGACCTTTTCGATCAGTGCAACCAGGAAGCCATCAGGTTTGCAAAGGAGGATGGCGCAATCCTGGTGCCGCCTTTCGACCATAGTGACATTATCGAGGGGCAAGCCAGCGTCGGGCTCGAGATTTTATCTCAAGCGCCAGAACAGATCGATATTCTAATCGTTCCTGTGGGAGGCGGCGGTTTGGCCGCAGGTGTCTGCCAGATAATGGAGCAGCTTTCCCCTGAAACCAAAATTCTCTTCGTCGAACCCAAGGGTGCGCCAAGTTTTACGCGTAGCCTCGAGGCCGGCAAACGTATCAGGCTCAGGGAGATGAACAATTTCGTCGACGGTGCAGCCGTCACACAGATCGGAGCCCTTAACTTCGGCGTGTTGAAAAACCGGGATCCCTTTGACGTGATCCGGATACCCGAAGACAATTTATGCGAGACCATCGTCGAAATGCTGAACCATGAAGGCATTGTACTTGAGCCTGCAGGGGCTCTCGGCGTTGCTGCACTCCGGCGCGTTCCAGGCGAGCGGGGGCGCCTGAAAGGCAAAACAGTCGTTTGTATCACCTCCGGCGGCAACTTCGATTTCGAACGGTTCCACGACGTCAAGGAGCGGGCACTCAAGGCTTCGGGGCTGAAGAAATATTATATTCTGCGCCTTCCTCAACGCCCCGGTGCCTTGCAGGAATTTCTCTCCCTTCTCGGACCCGATGACGATATCGCCCGATTCGAGTATTTGAAAAAATCGGCCCATAACTTTGGTTCAATTCTGGTCGGCGTCGAGACCGATAAGAAAGCCAACTTTAAAGTGTTCACAAAAAAGATGAAGAAGGCCGGGATTGAGTTTCACGATATTACGAATGTCGAGTTCGTTCCGGGCCTCACTATCTGATCGAGAGCCCTTTCATGCACCACCGCTTGGTTTTCTGCCATATTACGGTGGTCAGGGCTTCAAATTCTGCCCTCTTCTATGGGGTGAGAATGTTGAACGGGTAAAGGGTGTCGGGCGAAAAACCTTTTGCGGATTTTGTCCGTTTTGAATGGAATTGGGCATTCGAGAATTGGTCATTCGAGAAAATGTAAGGGTGGGCGAGAGGAGCCAGTTGCCGCCGATCGGCTGGCTGCAAAGGTCCGTTTAGGGCAAAAAGTTCACTTGGCCGTTCCCAACGTGCGCAACAGCTTTCCCCCTGGTAGCGGACAACTTTGCACTGACCTTCTGCTTTGCCCCTAATCCTTCGGTAGGATAGTGACGACGCACTCATCGTTTGTGTCGATCCCTGCCTTTCGGCACTGAGGCTCCGTCAGGTTGAAGAAGAAGACGTCCGAGCCTTTTCCCCAAGGTCGAATATTCCGCTCAAATGGACCAGAATTATTGAGCATCACATCGGCGGGAAATGCCCGCGTATGCCCGGATACATGTTCCGGTTTGACAACTACATAGCGAGGCAGGCTTTCCTGCTTGCGCAGAATTCTCGCGGTGAATACCATCTGCTTGAAGCTCATTTCGAATAGCCCAGCTGCGAATCCGCTGTTGATCGAAGCCACAGTGTGTAGTCCGACTTGATCTAAGTCAGAGAATTTCTAAAGAAACGATTTTGTCATCCACTCGAAAACAACATTTGTCCCCTCAGGGTCAGGAACAGACATCGATAGAATATGCAAAGCGTATCAATGTCTTTAGTTCTGCGCCATCTCAATAACGACGATTCCCGTCTTTTGCTCGGACAGAACGTAGCGATAGGCTTCGGTGATGTCTTTGAGACGGTAAGTGCGGTCGATGACGGCGCGGTATTTCCCCTCCGCCAACAGGCCGCCAATATATTCGACAAAACCTTTGCGGTAGACGGGGAACGGAAAGATAGCCCGCCTGCTACCCGATATTTTAAACCAGATCGGCAGCCAGATGTTGGAGGCCCAGGGGCCGAGGTCGGTCGCCGCGAAACTGGCGTTCGGTTTGAGAAGATTGCGGCAGGCAAAGTATGATGTTTTGCCGACCGCATCGAAAACGAAATCGAAGGTTTCGCCGATGGCAGTGAAATCCTCCTGCGTATAGTCGATGAACCTGTCAGCACCGAGTGAGCGAATGAGATCGGCATGGCGTGTCGAGGCGATCGCCGTCACCATGGCGCCCCGCGCCTTGGAGAGCTGCAACGCCGCGATTCCGATGGCTCCCGATGCACCATAGATGAG
>CAMYJA010000025.1:20827-24731 GCA_947258705.1 uncultured Hyphomicrobiaceae bacterium
TGGTGACCCCTGTACCGGTTGCTTCAACGGTCCCGGCAAAATCCATGCCCAGAATTGTGAGCTTCGGACGGACAAGGCCGGTCACCGGGCGCACGAAGAATGGATGTGCCTGGAGCATGCCGCAATCGGTTCGCGAGACGGTGGTAGCGTGGACCTTGACAAGCAGCTCTCCCCGCCGGGGGGCGGGGCGCGGAACCTGGCCGACCTCGATCACGTCCGGCGTTCCGTAACGTTCACTGACGGCGGCCATCATGGTCGCTCCCATAATTTTGCTCCCCTTTCTTTTCTGCCGGTTTGCAGATCATATTCCGGCCACAGCAACCAGACCGGGCGTTAGTCTATCCATTTATTGTGTCATGTCTTCATTCAGCATTGGTCAAGACGCTTATCGGCCTTTGAGCAAACCCTGCTGTAAGCATAATCCTTAAGTAAAGGCGCGGATTCCACGCCCTATGGGTTGGACGAGGGGAGGAAAGCGCCCTTCTGTGTAGCTTCCGCCGAACGTGCGACGGGCGAGAAGGGCCGGTTTCGCTATTGATGGCGCACAGACATTCACATCCGAAAAACACCGTGTGCGGACAATCACCGCGTCGCATCGACCGGCACGGAATGAAAATTGATCCCGGTCATGGCTATTGTGGCAAGGGGACGGAGCGGACAACTCGAAAGCCGACGAAGTTGAACCGGATGTCTGGAAAGAGCCAGTCGCGATATGCAGATCGGAGGTACCTTGAAATGATGCCCCAGGAACCGCCGCGCAACACACGGTATTGCCCGGTTCGGGGGCCCTTCGGATCCGTCTGGTCTCCTTTACGATATTTCGTCGCATACCAGTCGTTTACCCACTCCCAAACATTCCCATGCATGTCATGCAGGCCAAACCTGTTAGCGGGAAACTGGCCAACGGGAGCCGTCTTCTTGTTGTCCCATCGACTCCCGCATCCAAAACAATTGGCTTTAGCTCGACCAATCGCATTGCCCCAACTATATTTTGTCCTGTTCTTTCCGGCCTGATCTCCGCGCACCGCATATTCCCACTCCGCCTCCGTTGCCAGACGATATTGCTTTCCCGTCTTCTTGTTGAGCCAGCTCATATATTCCTGCGCATCGTCCCACGAGACATTGATCACTGGGCGGTTACCACACCCCCAGCCTTCGTCTACCGGCTTGTGCGCACATCCTCCATCGTCTACGCAAATGTCCCACTGGGCAAAGGTCACCTCATATTTGCCCATCTCGAAAGCGCTCACAGTCACCTTGCGCACGGGCTTTTCTTCGTCTTCGCAGTCCTTGCCGCTGACGCAGCCCATTAGGAAGGTGCCGCCCGGAATGCGCACCATCTCAGGCTCGAACGGCAGGCGCTTGTCCGATTCTGCCATGGCGGAACTCGCAAACGCCACACTCACAAAAACAAAAAGCCTATACGAAAACAACACCATCGCCCTCTCTCATCCCTGTGTCAGCAGTCTGGTTAGCCCTGCCTAGTACTCAAAAAATATCGTTCCCGCAACTTGTCCGCACCGGATCATTTCCTGACCCCATGCCCTCAGCTGTGTCTGCCCGCAAACACCGCGTACGGACAATCGCTGCTTGTGAATAGACAAAACCTCTCACCCAAAACCGCGAAGCATTGAAGCGCACCCAGAGGCAGTCCCGCCTCTCGACATACGCCAGCAGTGCCGCATAAATATATAGGATTGAGAACCCCTTTGACCCTGGTCGTCAATACCGGGCCTTAGGCCCGCCCCGCCGGAGGCCCCGCATGTTTCACATGCGGAATGGCCGTGAGCAAAAACAAATAGCCCCAGAGGCAGTCCCGCCTCTCGACATGCGCCAGCAGTACCGCATAAATATATAGGATTGAGAACCCCTTTGACCCTGGTCGTCAATACCGGGCCTTAGGCCCGGGCCTTAGGCCCGCCCCGCCGGAGGCCCCGCATGTTTCACATGCGGAATGGCCGTGAGGCAAAAAGAGCCCCCCCTTTTCTCTCTGGACGGATCGGGCCGGCATTGGCAATATCACCGCCGGACTGTTTAGGTTGTATATCCGGCATCAACAGGCCGGACCGAAAAATGTGAGGATTGATTGCCCATGTTCCCGTTTCATTGCCGCCGCGCGGCCGGCGCCCGTGCTTTTCTTCCGCTGCGCGACTGGTTCCGGCAAATGGAATAAATCACTTGGCAGCTTAGAACCAAGATCGCCTGGGCCGGTTTTACATATCAGGTGACATCGCAGGGGAGTGGATGGATAGTGCCGGGGATTTAACCGGGGTGCCTGCTCTGATAGCTTCAACGGCCAATGGCCATTATTTGAACCGAGTTTAAATGACGGAATTCGTTTATTTTGGATATGGATCGAACATGTTAACAGCGCGCCTCAAGGCGCGCTGTAACAACGCGACGCCGCTCGGCGTTGCCAGCCTGTCTAATTTTTCTATAAACTTCTCTAAACGCAGCGTAGATCAGTCCGGCAAGGCAACGCTTGTTCCTTCAAACGGAAGCGTTGTTCATGGTGTCATGTTTAGAGTGCCGATCAAAGAGCGGAAACATCTCGATCACGCTGAGGGACTGGGACACGGCTACGAACGCCTAGATGATGTCGAAGTCGCCAACGTGGTAGCCGTTTCGACCTATATTGCTTTGTCGGAACAAATGGATGAGGCACTGAAACCCTATGAATGGTATCATGCTCTGGTCGTTGCCGGCGCTGAACAGCATGCGCTACCTGCCGCCTACTTAGCCAGACTAAGGCGCACGGAGTTTGTGTCCGACGCAAAGCTCGACCGCAAGTCGCGCCTCGATGCGCTTTGTGCCTTAGATGCTACCGGCTACCCTCACTGTCTTGCCTATCCTACCTAGGCACGTATTGTCATTAGAGCTCTGTTAATTTAAAAATCATTCAGTCCCCTCGGGATCAGGCTCGACCATTCACGTGAGCGCAGTTACTGGCGCATTACCCCATACAGCAGACATTTTTGATCGCAGGGTAAACTGCGTTGACACCTCAACTGGGCATATCCCCTCCTGTATAGGTTCCCCAAAATACAGGACGGTCGAGAAGTGCCACACGCGGATATTGATTGCGCCGCCAACGCAACAAACACCTAAAACAGTCAAATGATCGGTAAACTTGAAATTCGCGAAAGTCGGCACAGTGACGCTAGCGGGATCGAACAACTCTATGTGGACGCTTTCCCTGACGAAGACCTGTTACCGCTTGTGAGGAAACTTCTGGATCTTCGGCAGAGCGTAATATCGCTCGTTGGGATATTTGAAAACGTAATCGTAGGGCATATCAGTTTCACGCTTTGCCACGTTGAGGGTGGGAAGGATAAGGTCGCGCTTTTAGCTCCGCTCGCTGTCACGCCAACTTTGCATAAACAGGGGATAGGAAGCACGCTGGTTCAGAAAGGTTTTAAACAGCTGAAAAACGCATCAATTTGTCATGTCTTCGTTCTTGGTGACCCAGCTTATTACAGTCGCTTTGGATTTAAGGCAGAGGACAAAGTCGCACCACCATATCCATTGCCGACGGAATGGCGTGGCGCATGGCAGTCCATCCAACTGTGCGATGCAGAAGCGCTTCATGAGGGAAGACTGTCTGTGCCAGAACCATGGCGTCACATTGAACTGTGGACTTCCTGATCCACCCGCTTTCCCAAGCCAGAAGCAAACATCATTGAATTCCAGCTTCGGGGCAGACTCGGTCAATCGTTATGCAGACCGTTCGACTGCAGTCTATTCAGCAACGGACATCACGACTGGGTCGGAATTTGTGCACAATGACCGCTTTCCGAATGTCGGTATTGCAGAGAACTCTGACATGGAGGAAGGTGGGCAAATTTGCGATTATGACCCGTGCCAGAGGTTCGCTATAGTCTCGAAAGCTGACAAAGGTCGACTT
>CAMYJA010000026.1 GCA_947258705.1 uncultured Hyphomicrobiaceae bacterium
CTGCGAGCGCTCACAATCGGGCGGCCCGTCGTAAGCGCATCGCGCTCCGTCTATTTCGATACTCCCGATCATCGGCTTCACGCTGCCGGAATTTCGCTAAAGCTCCGTCGCCAGGGCCGGCAATGGAGTGAAACCGTGACGGCCTGTCCGAAACACGGCTGCGGCCGCTCCGGTCCTGTCGAGACACAATCTAGCGTGCCGGGCCCCGAGCCCAGCCTGTCCGCTGTGCCCGATCCGGCTTTGCGAAAACGGATCGGCCGTATCATCGGCAAAACACCGCTCGAAGCCGTATTCGAGACACGCACCCGCCGGACGGTCCGCCACCTGCGCGGCGGGCAAGCCTGCGAAGCCGACCTTGAGCTGGTCGCAGGCACCATTTCCAGCACCGCCGGCACGATCGAATTCAATGAGGCCCGGCTAGATCTTAAAAAAGGCACGGCGCGCGATCTCATCAGCCTGGCGAAGTCCGTCTTTGCCGGTTTACCGGTCCGTCATAGCTACGCGAGCACGGCCGGGCGCGGCTACCGATTGTCGCTCGGCCGATATATTCCCGAATCCTCACCCCAGCCGGGCCGAAAGCCATGCCTGCAAAAAGCCCAGACGATTGGCGTCGCGTTTTTCGAAATAACAGGATGCGCCATAGAGCAGATCCTGCACAATTGGCGCGCCCTTCTCGAGACCGCCGATCCGGAGGCCTCCCATCAAATGCGTATCGGCATCAGGCGTTTTCGAACCGCCCTGAAAGCCTTTCGGCCCGATATCGACAGTCCCGAACTGCGCAGGCTTGCAACCGAGGCGCGCGATCTGGCCCGCATCGTTGGCGAGCTGCGTGATGCCGAAATACTGATCGAAGAAATTTTCAAAACCGTACCCATGCCCCCGAAACACGTGCAGGCGAGCGCGATTTTACTCGAGGAGCTTACAATCCATCGGGAAGCGACACGCGACAATGTTCGCGCGGAGCTTGCCAATAAGCGATGGTATTCTCTGCAGCTGGAACTCGCCCTCTTCACAAAAACCACGCCATGGCAAAGGCGGGCCGCCCGTCCAGAGGCGTGGGACAGGCCGGTCAAGAGACAGGCGCGCAAGGCTCTGGAAAAATCCTGGCGCAAGGTGCGAAAACCGGGAAGGCGCATTGAAAAACTGACCGTCGAGGAGCGGCACGCAATGCGCAAGTCGCTCAAGACGCTGCGCTATGATTCCGATTTCTTCGCGCCCCTTTACCCGGGCAAAAAATCGGCCGGATACATCAAGGTCCTGGAGCGGCTTCAGGACCTGTTCGGCTACCTCAACGACGTCGCCGTCGCGGCACAGTTGAACCGGATTTGCCGTGCCGCGAGCGGCAGGAACAAAGCCGTGCAGGAGGTCTTGCTCTACGTGCTTGAGTGGCACACCGCCCATGCGGACACGGCCTGGAAAGACGCACAAAAACGCTGGTCCAAACTGGAAAAAACCACGCCATTCTGGCATTGACCGTTTTGCCACTGGACATTTGGCCGTTGCAAGGACGCGTCTTCAAACCACGTGCAATCATTACCGCGGCGCACACAGCCGGCACAAAAAACCCGGCTGCTTGTCGGCATCGAGCAAAGCTCAGCCGGAAGCAGCCGGGGTGAAATTCCGTTGCGAATGACAGGGTCAGAAGCGCACGCGCGCTCCTACTCTGCCGCCATGATAGGTAACGACATCGTCCCTCAGGCTAAGCATAGGCTGGCCGCCGAATGCCGTCGTCCCCGAGACCTGATCCGTCGCCAGAGCCGTATTGGTGATATGCAGTATGTTATAGCCTGCAAAGAGCTCGACATTCGGTGCCACCATATAGCCGACTTCCACACCTGCATCGACGCCGATGGAGGTGGCCGAGTCATTGTCCACCACTGTCGCATAGCGCGGCACGCCGCTGTCAAGCGTCACCATCGTTGCCCTCTGTTCGTTATGGAACAGACCGATCGCAATATCGACCGAGGCCGTAACACCGGCCGGCAGGGGCACTTGCTGCCCAAGATCGACCCTGGCACCAACCTGAGCGCCAAGCAATTCATTGTCAGACGTCCAAATGTTCGTCTCGCTCGCGCCACCGCCGAAATTGCCGAAGAAATTGAGATCCTCTTCAAGGTTGATGGCCCGGATACCGGCATAAACCGTCGTGCTTGCATTGAGCGGGAAAGTGCCGTTGATCTCGCCGCCATAGATCTCTGAGCTCGTGCGGGCAGTCAGCGTATTGCCTAAAGGCAGTCCGTAACCGGTGTTGGGATTGGTCTGGAACAGCAATCCAACGCCCGTGCCGATGAGCGTGTGACTGGCCGACACCTCGTCGAGCCAGAAAACCCGCACCTCGGCGCCGAAACCGTTGACCGGTATATGAATTCCGGCATCGAAACCCGCAGCCCAGTCGAATTCGAGATCGCTCGACCGGATGGCCGGCATACCGCCACCGGCGAAGACCACGAGCGGCCCTGAATCCGGATTGTCGCGGGTCATGTAGATCCCTGAAATATCGGCCGTGATCTCATTGGCCTGAGCGCCCTGCACGGGCATGAGGGCGAGAAGCCCCGCGCCGACAACGGCGCCTGTTGTTTTTCGTAAAGACAAAGACATTGAGTGTCCCCCTATCTGATCCTTGATCGCGCATGCCACACGGTCAGATTCATGACCGGAGTGAATATTACAACCCGACTCAAAACTCTTTACGCTTGCACGATCGATTGTTGTGAAACAGTTTCTCGATCGCTATGAACCGCGGTCAACACCCCACACAAAACCTGCGCAGTTCCGAATCAATAATCTATCCCGTAAATTACACCCGCGCGGAATGCCCTGTCCAGATCGCCCGTGCCGTTAGACATGAGCCTGTGCCGAAATTGCACCATGTTAAGAAACCATCAGTTTTTATTTTTATTTATCAATGGGTTGAATAAGGGCTGTCTATACACAGACTTGTCCAGAATCGTCCCCGTTTTCAACCGGGGAGCCGGGATCTGTTTTGCTCTCTTCAGTGATAATCTCTCTGATTCGGCGCAACACGATTGCCGTTCATTTGCTTCCGGACATCTGCCTGACAAGCCGCACACGCATGACTTCCTCGAGCGTCCGCCCCCCCCGGTCCATGAGGCGGCAGCGGTCGTCACATGGTTTCATCATTGGCAAAGCGCGCCGCCAGCCATGGCCAGCTCATTTCCACCAGGACCGAGCCGCAAATAACCACAATTGCTATGATCTGCACGAGTGTGATTGGCTGCAGGAGAAAAACAATGCCGAGAAAGGTCGTGATTGCCGGCTTGAGGAAAAACAAATAACTGCCGCGGGTCATGTCGGGCACGGCGGCGAGCCCGCTATACCAGAGAAGCTGCGTGACGGTCGTGTTCCACAGCCCCAGCGTAATGAGCGATGCGGAGGCCAGTGCGGGCTTCTCGAAGAGGGCGAGGGGATTGACCCTGATGTCCCAGAAGAGCGCCACGATCACCCACAACCCGATAGCGCCGATCACGAGGCTCACCGTAATCGTTCTGATGGCCCCGTGCTTGTTGATATAGGGCTTGACCAGAACCGCATGGGTCGAGCTGAGCGCCGCGCATATGAGCGCCAGCAGCACACCGTAAAGCGAGCGTTCGTCACCGGCCAGGCGGGCGAGATAACCATCGGTCAATAGCAGCATCACCCCGGTCACGGCCGCCACCCCGCTGATGATCTTTGCCGGGCTGATCGCCATGCGGTTGACCACCAGGTTGCATAGTCCGACAAAAATCGGAATGGTGGTGACGGCGGTGCCGACCTGAATGATGGTGGCGAAATCGAGCGCCCAGTGAAACGCCAGATAGGTGCCGCTGACGCCGATCAGGGACAGCGGAACCAGCGCCCTCCAGTCCTCGCGCAAGGGCGTCCATAGATCGCGGCTCCCCGAAAAAAAGAGCGCGAAAACGACCAGCCCGAGACTGCCGATAATATAGCGCCAGACAGAAACCTCAGGCCCCGAAATACCCGACAGAACCGCAAAGAACTCGCTCGACGCGTGTCCGCAAACCCCGACGAACACCATCAGATAAGCGAGCGCGGGGGACATTCTATTGCGTCCCGGGCTCGGAAGCCGCATACGCGGCTTTGGCTTCGCGCCGGTGTTTGTGCAGCACGGGCTCGGTATAACCGTTGGGCTGATCGGTCCCCTTGAATATAAGGTCGCACGCCGCCTTGAATGCTATACCGCTTCCCGGCAGCGCCTCGTCCTTGAGGAACGCAAATAACTCGCGTGCGACACTCAGCAGACCGGCCTTGATGAATGAGGTGATCGTTCCAACTCCCTCTTAAAAAGTGGCTCTCGCCATTGTCCTGTATTTGCAGGTTTTCATCAAGCGACGCATTCGCTCAATCTGCATGTCGGGACCGGCCGGGCATGCCTGTAGCCGGAGCCTGGTCACGGAGCAACAGTGAAATTCGGGAATTCGTTCTCATAGGCCGGGCCGGATATTTTCTCACGCCCAAGCCCGCATGGCGTTCTCAGCCCCACCGGAGCCAATGGCGATTATCATGCGATGATTTTAAAAAAAATAGGGCTGGGCCTGACGAATAATCATGTTAATGTTCTGGCATCAATTAATCATCCTGGGAGGATTAAAAATGACCGACATTAAAGACAAATCCCAACCTGTCGCATCGCGGCGTAAATTTCTCAAAAACGCGGGTCTCGCCGCAGGCGGCGCGGCGGCTACGGCCATAGCGGCCCCCAATCTTGCACTCTCGGCTCCTAAGGTTCTCAAAGTCCAGGCAGCCTGGGGCGGCGGTATTTTTCTTGAAAACGCCAAATCCTATGTCGACCGTGTTCATGCCATGGCGGGCAAGGATCTGAAAATTGATCTCCTGTCGGTCAATTCCGTCGTGAAAACCAGCCAGATGCAGGATGCCGTCCATCGCGGTGTTCTCGATGGCGCCCATTACGTCCCGGCCTATTGGTATTCGAAATCCAAGGCGGCCTCCCTGTTCGGTACCGGCCCGTGCTTTGGCTGGTCGAGCCAGGAAGTGCTTGGCTGGGTACATTATGGCGGCGGCCAGGAATTGTTCGACGAACTGATGGCTAACCTCAAGCTCAACGTCGTCAGCTTCTTCAACAGCCCGATGCCGGCGCAACCGCTTGGCTGGTTCAAGGAAGAGATCAAGGACGCCTCCCAGATGAAGGGGCTGAAATACCGCACCGTCGGTCTCGCCGCTGATGTTCTTTCTGAAATGGGCATGTCGGTCGTGCAATTGCCGGGCGGTGAAATCCAGCCGGCGATGAAGTCGGGTCTGATTGACGCGGCAGAATTCAACAATCCGACATCCGACCGCGATTTCGGCATGCAGGACGTCTCCAAGCACTATCATCTTGCAAGCTTCCATCAGTCGCAGGAATTCTTCGAAGTCACCTTCAACAAGAAGATGTACAATGGACTGCCGAAAGAACTGCAGGCGATCCTGAAACATGCGTCTGAAGCCGAGAATTCGAACTTCTACTGGCACAACACCAAGCGCTATGCGGGCGACCTCACCAAGCTCAGGGGACAGGGCGTGAATGTCTACCGCACGCCGGATTCGGTGATGACGGAGCAGTTGAAGGCCTGGGACAAGGTCGTCAACCGCATTTCCGGCGAAGATGCGTTTTTCGCCAAAGTCGTCGCCTCGCAGAAGAAATATGCCAAAGAGGTAATGAATTATCTGAACCTCAACCAGCCGGACTACAAGCTGGCTTACAAGCACTATTTCGGCTGAATCAGGCTGATAGCTCGCCGCGAAAAAAGGGACCGGATGCCGGAACGCCGGCGACCGGTCCCACCGCGTGAGGTACGTGTCGGCGCCCGGATGGAAATCTGCGCCCTGCCTGGACTTTGCGCGGTGAGCCGTGAGCGGCGATAACGGGGGCGATACCGGGGGCGATAACGGGGAAGCTTATCTTGACTGCGATCATCCATGCCATCGAAAGCCTGAGCATCTGGGTCGGACGCGCCTTTGGCTGGTGTATCCTGATCCTTACATTTTCCGTCTCTTATGAAGTCTTCGTCCGCTATGCGCTCAATGCGCCAACGGTCTGGGCCTTCGACATGATGGTGCAGATGTATGGCGCCCTGTTTCTCATGGCCGGCCCATACGCTCTGGCTCAGGACGCCCATGTTCGCGGCGACGTCGTTTACCGTTTGCTGCCCGTGAAATGGCAGGCCCGATTCGACTTTTTCCTTTATCTCCTGTTCTTCTTTCCCGGCATGCTCGCCCTCTTCTGGTACGGAGCGGAAATCGCCTCCGACTCCTGGCGCTACAAGGAAGTCAGCTGGAACTCTCCGGCCCGTATCCAGATTTATTTCTTCAAGACCCTGATACCGATCGCCGGCGGGCTTCTCATCCTTCAGGGCATTGCCGAATTGCTGCGCTGCTGGAAGGCGATGAAGACCGGCGTCTGGCTTGAACGGCTCGAGGATGTCCGCGAGACCGAGGAAAGCCTGATCGGCAAAGCCGCTGAAACCGAAACCGAAAGTTAATCTGGCCGTTTGGAAATTAGAGACCGGAGCATCCACTTCCATGACCAATCCCGAAGTCGCAATCCTGATGCTGTCAATGTTCATCCTGCTCGTGATGTTCGGGTTTCCCGTCGCCTTCACGCTGCTCGCCATGGGGATCGGCTTTGGCTACTACGCCTATTACGATGCCGGCTCGATTGAAAAATTCGCCGATATTTTCGACAACAAGATTTTTTATCTCCTCAACCAGAACACCTATTCCGTGATGGAAAACGACACCCTCGTCGCCGTGCCGTTGTTTCTATTCATGGGTTACGTCGTCGAGCGCGCCAACATCGTCAACCGCATGTTCGAATCCCTGCAATTGGCGGCACGCAATCTTCCCGGCTCCTTGGCGATCGCGGCATTGATAACATGCACCGTATTCTCGACCGCGAGCGGCATTGTCGGTGCCGTGGTTACGCTGATGGGGCTGCTGGCCTTTCCCGCCATGGCGAAAGCGAACTACGACAGGTCTTTTGCCTCCGGCGTCATCTGCGCCGGTGGTACGCTGGGCATTCTCATTCCGCCCTCGATCATGCTCATCGTCTACGCCGCCATTGCCGAATTGTCGCCGCTGAGGCTCTATGCCGCCGCCGTCTTTCCGGGGCTTCTCCTCGCCGGCATGTATATTCTTTATGTCCTCATCCGTGTACTTATAAATCCCTCCATTGCGCCAAAACCGCAAGACGAGATCACCCTGACACGCGGCCAGATCTATTTTCAGCTTCTTGTCTCATTCGTGCCCTTGACCGTCCTCATCATGCTTGTGCTCGGATCGATCCTGGGCGGGCTTGCGACACCGGCCGAAGCGGCCGCCATGGGCGCGCTCGGTGGCCTGGTTCTGGCCATGTTGTACCGCGCGCTCAGTTGGGAGAAAGTCAAGGAATCCGTATTTCTCACGGCCAAGGCGACCGCCATGGTCTGCTGGATATTCGTCGGCTCGTGGACCTTCGCCTCTGTCTTTTCCTATCTCGGCGGCCATGACATCATCGAACACTGGGTGCTCTCGTTCAATCTCGAGCCTTGGCAGTTTCTGATACTGGCCCAATTGATCATTTTCATTCTCGGCTGGCCGCTTGAGTGGTCGGAAATCCTGATCATTTTTGTGCCGATCTTCCTGCCCATGCTGGATAATTTCAACGTCAATCCGTATTTTTTCGCCATGCTGGTGGCGCTCAATCTGCAAACCTCCTTCCTGACCCCGCCCATGGCCATGTCAGCCTATTATTTGAAAGGCGTCCTGCTCAGTCAGATCGAGCTCATGGATATTTTCCGTGGAATCATGCCCTATCTGGCGATTGTCATATTCTGCATGGTGCTGATGTATCAATTCCCCGGCATCGCCCTGTGGCTTCCCGACTATCTCTTCGGCGAATACGTAAAGTGATCGCTTTGGCTTCCGCGAGGTCCGGAGGGGCATGATGCTTTGGCAACTTTCAGCGCTCGACGCCGCAGCGAAAATCCGCAATGGCGAGATCACGTCGGTGGAGCTGACCACGTCCTGTCTTGACCATATCCGTGAATCCGATGGCGAAATCGAAGCCTGGGCTTTTATCGATCGCGATCTGGCGCTCGAACAGGCGTCCGCCATGGACGGCCTCCGCCAAAAGGGCCGCCCGATGGGACGGCTGCATGGCGTGCCCGTCGGCGTCAAGGATATCTTCGACACCGTCGGCATGCCGACGGCTTGGGGCACCCGGGTTCATACAGGCCGCATGCCGAGCGCCGATGCCGCCGTCATCGACAGGCTGCGCGAGGCGGGTGCCATCGTCCTCGGCAAGACGGCAACCTCGCCGCTGGCCTTCGCCAGCCCCGCGTCGACGCGCAACCCCCACAATACAGGACATTCCCCCGGCGGATCCTCCGCCGGATCGGCCGCCGCCGTCTCCATCGGTCATGTTCCCCTGGCCCTCGGCAGCCAGACCAACGGCTCATTGATCCGCCCCGCCTCCTATTGCGGCGTCTACGGTTTCAAGCCGACCCGCGGCATGATCTCCCGCCGCGGCTGCCTGCAAACCTCGCAATCCCTCGACCAGGTCGGCGTCATGGGCCGCACCCTTGAAGATCTGGCCGTCCTCGCCGACGTCCTCAAAGGCTTTGATCCGGCCGATCCGGCAAGTTATGCCCGCCCCAAGCCGCAAATGCTCAAGGGCTGCCGAACCGAGCCGCCCGTCGAGCCATGCTTCGCCTGGTTCGACCTGCCCTATAACGACCGCCTGTCGGACGCAACGCGTGCGGGACTCGAGGAAGTGCTGGAAAGTCTCGGCGGCCGCGTCGAGCGCCTGCCGGCACCCACCTCCTTCACGGACATCCTGGACCATCATCGTGCCGTGCATGAATACGAGTTTCTCGAAAATCTCGAAAACGACCCGGCCATCGAGCCCGGGGAGACCGACGATATCCTCAAGGCGATCCTCAAACACGCCCGCACCGTAACCGACGACGACTATCAGCAAGCCCTTGCCATGTTGGCCGGGGCGGAGGACTATTTCACGGCGTTCTTCAACGACTATGACGCGGTCATCGCACCAGCCGCCCTCGGCGAGGCGCCGAAGATGGGCGGCGGCACGGGCGATCCCGTCTGCTCCACAATATGGACCTTCGCGGGCCTGCCCTCGCTCTCGCTGCCCTGGCTTACCGGCAATTCCGGCTTGCCAGCGGGCGTACAATTGATAGGATCGGTAGAGGAGGACGGACGGCTGTTCCGAACGGCGGCCTGGCTCGAACGGCAAGTTCTGGGCTCTTCCGGCCAGGACGCTGGCGCCTGAGCCATCGGCGGACGGAAAAGAAAGACGCGAAGACAGACGCATAAGAAGGACGGGAAAAAATGAAAAATAATTATCTCAATCTCGTGACCGGCTTCATCGGCTTTGCCATGCTTGCCGTCTTCATCGTCGGTCTGGCGGAAAGTATTTCAAGCGGTTTCGCGGGCTTCTGGGGCGGTCTTCCCTTCTGGATCATCTCGATTTCGGTCCTCTCCATGGCGGGCTACGACTTCTGGGATAAGTGTCTGCGCAAGCACGATCGCGATCGCTAACCGCACCAACCTCCCTTCGGATGAGACGAGAGAACCGACCCATGGCAGAACATTCCGGGCCGCGACTCTGGATCACGCGGAAATTGACCGACAACACGATGGCACGCGCGGTCGAGCGCTATGACGTGATCCCGAACCCCGAGGACCGCACCTTCACGGCCGATGAGATCGTCGAGATGAGCCATAAGGTCGATGCCATTCTGCCATGCCATTCGGAGATTTTTGACCGGGATGTGGTGGAGCGTCTGTCGGACCGCGTGAAAATTGTCGCAAATCATTCCGTCGGCACCGATCATTGCGACCTTAAAGCCTTCAAGGCACGCGGGATCGTGGTGACCAACACGCCCGACGTTTTGTCCGACGCCACTGCGGAGATCGCCTTTCTGCTCCTGCTCGGCGCCGCCCGTCGTGCGGTCGAGGGGGACCGGCTCGTGCGTACCGGCGCCTGGTCGTCATGGAGCGCCACATTCATGCTCGGCACCCAGGTCACCGGCAAGAACATCGGCATTGTCGGCATGGGGCGGATCGGCCAGGTCATGGCCCGGCGCTGCCACGGCTTCGGCATGAAGGTGCACTATTACAACCGCACACGGCTCGCCCCCGAACTCGAGGCCGACGCCATATATCACGACAATCTCGCGGGCCTCCTCGCCAAATCGGACTTTTTGTCGCTCCATTGTCCCGCCAAGCCCGAGACAACCGGATTGCTGAACGCTAAAACCATCGCCCAGCTCCCCGATGGCGCCATCGTCGTCAACACGGCGCGCGGCTCACTCGTGGTCGAGGAAGATTTGATCGACGCCATCGGCTCCGGCAAGCTCGCCGCGGCAGGCCTTGATTGCTTTCAAACCGAGCCCGGCGGCAATCCGAAGCTCAGCGCTTATGAGAACGTCTTCATGCTGCCCCATATCGGCAGCGCTACCCATGAGACCCGCGACGCCATGGGCTTTCGCGCCATCGACAATCTGGATGCATACTTTGCCGGCAACGAGCCTCACGACCGCGTGGCGTAAGGACACTGCTCAGGGCCGTGTCCTGTCTGCGTCTATGCCGCGTAACCCGGCCGCATCATCCAGCGCCTTCGGTTTACCGGTCCATAATGTGAAGCTTGATGCCGTGATTAGAATGATCTAATGAATGAATATTGTTGTTGAGTTTGGAAATCCAAATGAAATTTTCTAGTATTGAAGATGCCGTTGAGTCCATTCGGGACGGCGGGATAGTGATCGTGGTGGATGACGAAGACCGCGAAAACGAAGGCGATTTCATCTGCGCCGCAGAGACCGTCACGCCCGAAAAGATCAACTATATTCTTAAAGGCAGAGGCCTTCTTTGCGTCACCATGCCCGAAGAATGGGCCGCCCGCCTGCAACTCAATCCGGCCGTCGAGCACTCAAATGCCGAACAGGACACGGCATTTACCGTTTCGGTGGATCACATAACCACGACCACCGGCATCTCGGCCGAGGAACGATCCATTACCGTCGCGTCACTGGCCAACCCGGACACCTCACCAAACGACCTCATGCGCCCCGGGCATGTCTTCCCCCTGATCGCCCGTCCCGGCGGCGTGTTGAAACGCGCCGGACATACCGAAGCAGCCTCCGACCTCGCCCGCCTTGCCGGGCTCAATCCCGTCGGCGTCCTCATAGAAATCCTCAATGAAGACGGCACCATGGCGCGCCGCGACGAGTTAATGGCCATAGCCGGTGAAGAAGGGCTTCACATCATCACCATTGCCGATCTCATCCGCTATCGCCGCAAGACCGAGCGCCTCGTCAAACGCGTGGTCGAGGCGGAACTGCCCACCCATTACGGCGAGTTCAAGATATATGGCTATGAGGTCGATCACGACCCGCAACAGCCGATAGCGCTTGTCAAAGGCGATTTGTCGTCTGTCGAAGCGCCTCTGATCAGGATGCATTCCTCCTGCTTTACCGGCGACGCCTTGCAGAGCCTCAGATGCGATTGCGGCGACCAGCTTCATCTCGCAATGGGCATGATCGCCGAGGAGGGCGTCGGCGCCATCGTCTATCTGCCTCAGGAGGGGCGCGGCATCGGGCTTTTGGAAAAGCTCAAGGCCTACGCCTTGCAGGATCAGGGCATGGACACGGTCGATGCCAACAAGGCCCTTGGCCACGCAGTGGACGCGCGCGATTATGGCGTCGGCATCCAGATCATCAAGGATCTGGGACTGTCCAGGGTCCGTCTGCTGACCAATAACAAGAAGAAAGCCGATGCGTTCGTATTTTACGGCTATGATCTGAAGATCGTCGACCAGGTTCCGATCATCGGCCCCAGCCGTCCCGAGGTCATGAACTACCTCAATGCCAAGCGCGACAAGCTCGGCCATCATCTGCCGCCCGATTCTGGTAAAAAATCATCCGCAGCCTGAGCGGCCCCCCAATGCGCCAATCCCCCTGACGGGCACACCCCACACCTATTCGAGTTCCGCCAGGAGCTGTCCCCGCTCGACCCTGTCCCCTTCCGAGCAATAGAGCCGGGCCAGACTGCCGCCGCGCGTGGCCTTGATCGGTATTTCCATTTTCATCGACTCAAGCACGGCCACCACATCCCCTGCCGCGATCGCATCGCCCTCGCCAACCATGACCTTGACGATCTGGCCCATCAGCGGCGAGGTGAGATGCCCTTCAGGTTCCCTATCGGCCGCCATCATGTCCAGTTCCGAGGCAACCGCGAATATGACGCTCCCGCGCGCGCTCATGACCGAGATATCCCCGGCGCCGACACGGGCCGTCAGGCGGAATTCGCGGTCTTCATCGCGCACCAGCCAGTCATCGCCGTCCATGTGACGAAGCCCGATTTCCTTTTGCTCGTCGCCAACCGCAACCGTGAACCGGCTGCCATGTCCGAAGCCGGAAATCCGCGCGGCGAAATCCCGTCCGCCATGGCTCAGCCGGAGAAGTGCAACCGGTGACGGCTCATTCCGGCCGGTTCCCAGCCGCCAGCCCGTGAACATCCTGCGCTTCCACAAATCGTCGCCTGATGGAGGGCGCCCGTTGAGGGTCCATATGGCGGCTGCGGCTGTAATCAGCTCAAGCGGCGGCGCTGCCGCCTGACTGAGCGCGCCCAGTTCGCGATCGAGAAGCTCCGTCGAAACCGCGCCCCGCCGCACCTCGTCATGGCCCAGCACTTTTCTTAGAAAACCGATATTTGTCGCGACACCGGAAACGCTTGCCGCCTCGAGCGCCTCTCCTAGCGCCTTCATAGCCTGCGCCCGCTGCGGCTTGTGCACAATGAGCTTGGCAATCATCGGATCGTAATGCGGTGTAATCTCGTCGCCGTCCCCGACCCCTGCCTCGACCCGCACATTGTCCGGCAAGACGATGTGCTCGATCCGGCCTGTCGACGGCGCGAAATTCTGCATCGGGTCCTCGGCATAAATGCGCGCCTCCACGGCGTGTCCGCGCAGCCGGACTTCCGATTGTCCGACCCCCAGCCCGTCGCCGCCGGCAATTCTGAGTTGCAGCGCCACAATATCGATCCCCGTCACCGCCTCGGTCACCGGGTGCTCGACCTGAATGCGCGGATTTGCCTCGAGAAACCAGTATTCATCCCCCTTGACGAGAAATTCCAGCGTACCGACACCGCGATAATCCAGCGCCTTGCCCAGCGCCACCGCATCCCGTGCAATCCGGCCGAGAAATTCGCGCGGCAAATTCGGAGCCGGGGCTTCCTCGATCACCTTTTGCCGCCGCCGTTGCAACGAGCAATCCCGCTCATAAAGATGCACGACCTCGCCCTCGCCGTCACCGGCAATCTGAATTTCGACATGGCGCGGCGCTTCGATGAACTTCTCGACGATGATCGCGCTGTCGCCGAATCCGGCCCGCGCCTCTCGCATGGCCGCCTCCGCATCCTCTGAAATTGTTTCAAGATCGCGCACAACCCGCTGCCCGCGTCCGCCGCCGCCCGCCACCGCTTTGAGCAGCAGCGGCACCCCCGTTTCTTCAGCCGCCCGGGCTATTTCATCGACGGACATAAACGCCGTCTCATTGCCCGGAATAACCGGGATCTTCAGCGATTTCGCAAGAGCCTTCGCCTCGCCCTTGTCTCCAAGCCGTTCGAGCGTTGCCGCAGTCGGCCCGATGAATATCAACCCTTCCGACTCGACCCGGCGGGCGAATTCGGCGCTCTCCGCAAGAAAACCGTAGCCGGGATGAATAGCATCCGCCCCGATGTCCTTTGCGGCCTTTATGATCGCCTCGATATTGAGATAGCTTTCCCCGGCCTGCGCCCCGCCGATAAGTGTGGACGCGCCGATCTCCCGGACATGGCGCGCACCCCGGTCCGCCTCCGAATGGACGCCCGCCACGCCGATCCCGAGCGCGCGGCAGCTCCGCGCGATGCGGCAGGCAATCTCGCCCCTGTTCGCGATCAGAACTTTTTGCAGCGTCATTCCATTTCGCTCCCCGCCATACCGCGCAAAGCCACTCAGCTCCGCATGTTAAAATCTGTAAACGCCGAAGCGCGTTTCCGGGTCCGGCACCCGCCCGGCAAGATCGAGCATGAGCCCCATCACCTCGCGCGTCTCGCAAGGCTCGATTACGCCGTCGATCCAGAGATTGGCGGCAAAATTATAGGCATCCTGAAAAATTTCATATTCCTCGATGATCGGAGCCTTGAGCGCCTCTTCGTCTGCTTTGGTGAATTCGATCCCGTCGCGTTCGAGATTCTGCCGCTTCACCTGCCATAAAACGCTCGCCGCCTGCTCCGGCCCCATCAGCGCCATCCGGCCGTTGGGCCAGGCGAACATCGCCGTCGGCTCGAACGGGCGTCCGCACATGGCAAAATAACCGGCCCCATAGGATCCGCCCGTCACAATGCAATATTTGGGGACCCGCGCCGAAGACATGGCCGTCACCATTTTCGCCCCGTCCTTGCAGATACCGCCCTGCTCCGCCGAGCGCCCGACCATGAAGCCGTTGATATCGGCGAGAAAAAGAAGCGGGATGCCGCGCTGGCAGCAGAGATTTATGAAATGCGTGGCCTTCACCGCGCTCTCGCTGAAAAGAACGCCGTCATTGGCGAGAATGCCGACCTGGTGCCCGTGAATGCGCGCAAATCCAGTAATCAGCGTGTCGCCATATTCCTGCTTGAACTCGTGCAAATGGCTGTCGTCCACAAGCCGCATGACAATCTCGCGGCTGTCGCTCGGGATTTTCGTATCCCGGCTGATGATGCCGTATATTTCCCTGGGGTCATGACGCGGCGGAATGGATTCGAGAGGCTTGACCCGCGGTTGCGGCGCCGGCCCCAGATTGCGCACGATCTCGCGCGTCAGCGCGATTGCATGCATGTCGTCCTCGACAATATGATCGGTGACGCCGCTGATCCGGCTGTGCATTTCCGCGCCGCCGAGTTCCTCCTGACCGACCTCTTCGCCCGTGGCCGCGAAAGTCAGCTCAGGCCCGCCGAGATACATGTAGCCCTGCCCCTTGACAATCACCACCTCGTCGCTCAGCGCCGGAATATAGGCGCCCCCCGCCGTACACGCTCCCATCACGACGGCGATCTGCGGAATATTGTCGGCCGACATGCCGATCTGATTGTGAAAGATTGTGCCGAACTGACCGTAATCGGGAAAAATATTCGGCTGCTCTGGAAGAAACGCACCCCCCGAATTCACAAATGTGATGCAGGGCAGGCGATGCCTCCAGGCATATTGCTGCGCCCGGACATGCTTTTTGGTCGTCATGCCGAAATAGGTGCCGCCTTTGACGGTCGCGTCATTGGCGATAATCATGCAGGGGCGCCCCGAAACGAGCCCGATGCCGGTGATCAGACCGGCGCCGGGCGGCAAGCCTTCATAAAGCATGGGGCCCCCGGCCAGCTCGCCAAGCTCCAGAAACGGCGATCCCGGATCGAGCACCGCCTCCACCCGGTGGCGCGGCAACAGCATGCCGCGTTCCTCATGACGTTTGCGCGCACGCTCCGGACCGCCCCGATGCGCCGCGCGCCGCCTCTCGTGAAGATCGGCAATACGCTTTTCATAGGCTTGGAAATTGGCCTGAAAGACCTCGTCCGCGCTGGCAATTTTCGAAATCATGGCCGCCATAATTCTGATCGAACCTCGCTCGTCGCACGCATCCGTCTTCCCCGCGCCATACCCGGTCATAAAACATATCGGGCATGTTTTCAAACAATTGTTAGAAAAACGGTGAAGATCGCCCTAACGCCGGGATGCCGCAACAAGTATAAGACAGGCCCGTCAGGTCCGTCCCGATGCGCAGCCTGCGCTTGTGACCGCCATCAAGAGAACAACACGCCGGGAAATCCGAGCCCGAAAGCCATAATGAAAATACCTGCGACGGCGACCATAAAGGCAAGTGTCCGAAGCCAGGGAATACCGATCATATAAATCAGCGCATGGGCGACACGGCCGCCGGCAAACAGTTGAGCGCCGAGAACCGTCATCGGATTCGACACATTGAGGATGACGGTGAGGAGCACAAGCGGGATAAAGAAGAGAAGGTTTTCTTTCAGGTTTTGCACGCTGCGGTCGAGACGTCCGCCAAAACCCGGTTTCACGGCGGGAAAGTCCTCCCTGTTCCCGACCCCCGCAAAGAGGCCGTAAGTGGAGATGATGGTCAGAACCTGGGACAGCAAAAGAGCAAACAAAAGCAACAGCACCCAAAACAGCATTTGTACTTCGACGGGCATGATTTTCACCTCGATAATAATTTCAATGGGGCGGTAGAATCTCGTATTCCCGCCCGGACCTGGAAAATATCGGCAAAGCTTACTGACCTGGAAATCAAGGCGCAACAGCCTCACGGAAATTTCATGGATGCGGCCCCGGCCTGTTGTGACCTGAATGGCATCGAAATTGCTTCCTTTCTGGCAGCGACTGATTGTCAGTGGCTGCGTCCAAACGGACTAGTCCGGACGGACAAGTCCGCGAATGCTTAACCGGAAAATACAGGTAAATGCAGATGAGCTCTCCGGAAATCATCCCGGATCAAACAGGCAAAGCGCCCCATGGCCGCAATCCCCGGCCCGGACCGGTGCCTGATCCTGTGGCGCGGCGTGAAGCTCCGGGCCGCATTGTCGTTCTCATGGCATCCGGCCCGTTGCCATGGATCATGATCAACAGCCTGACCGACCGTTTCGGCCCCCTGACCGTGCTGGAAGAGGATCATGAATCAAAAAAACTCTTTCTCAAACGGCGGCTCAGCCTCCTGGGCCCGATAACCCTCGCCGGCCAAATCGCCTTCGGGCTCTACCTCAAATTCCTGCACAAGCGCAGCGAGGCCCATAAGCAGGCCATCATGAAACGTGAAAACCTCACGGCCGTGCGTCCCGAAAACTGCATTCATCACCATGTCGGCTCTGTTAATTCCCGAATCTGCCGCGAGAGGCTCGCTGAAATAAATCCGGATGTGGTTGTGGTTATCGGCACGCGCATGATCCGTAAATCGACGCTGCAATGCATCGATGCCCCATTCATCAACTATCATGCCGGCCTCAATCCGAAATATCGCGGCATGAATGGCGGCTACTGGGCGCTGGCCGGGGGGGACGGTAAAAATGCGGGCGTCACCGTCCATCTCGTCGACAAGGGCGTCGACACCGGATCCGCCCTCTATAACGCACATTTTACGCCCGGAGCGCGGGACAACTTCGTCACCTATCCCTATCTTCAGGCGAGCGTCGCCCGGCCGCTCCTCAACAAGGCCGTCGAGGACGCGCTTCATGGGGAATTTAAAACGGCCGACCTCGATCTGCCATCGAAGCAATGGTTCCACCCGACCTTATGGGGCTATTTCCGGACCGGCCTCACCCGCAATGTCTGGTAGCGCGATGATGAGCCATCATTGGCAACATGTGTCGCCGGCCTGGATCGGCGGACAGGGCACCGTGCCGTAAGAGCAATAAACGCAGCAGTCCCCCGGTTTCGGCTTGAGGATCGCACCACAACCCTTGCATTCGTAAAACCACTGACAGGCATTGGTCGGCATGGTCTCACGCTCCCTGTGCCCGCATTCGGGACAGGTGATTTCAGACACAGGCTCGATATCAGGTTTTTGCACCATGACAGTCATCATTCCCGGCGGGCCGGCCCCGCATATGTCCTACTCGATCTTGAGATAGGCGAAGCCCTTGCGCTGCAATTCGGCAATCCGCACGACGCCCGATTGCACAAGATCGACCATCTTGTATAATTTGTCCTTGGGCAGATTGATCTGGCTCCGCGTAATTTCGCACAATTCGATCTTGACCCCCTTGGTCGAATGCAGGGCCCTCAACCTGCCGCGAAGATTCTCTCTCCGGTCCATCAGCGCGGCATCCGTGACAAAAGGCGTGTCCTCAAGCGGATCGTCCGTCAAAAAGCGAATGCCGTGCGCGACAAAGACGATGCGAATATCATAATCCGCGAGGTCATCCTCATAAGTGCTGGCCATATTGTAGATACTGGTCAGCATGGCGCTAAAGCGCCGGGGATCCTTGAAGTCGGCGTGGTAAACGACTTTCAACGCACCCGGCTCGGCGCCGCTTTCCTGAGAGACGGCGGCGGGCGTGATTGCGATCAGAGTTAGGGGAAAAAGAACACCAAACAAGAAAGTTCTGTAAATGTGACGTAACATGGTAATGACTCCCTGTTGTCGGCACTTGATTGCGATGAACCATTATACCCCGAAAGCTTCGTAGCGGAGAAAAAATCGAAAGCTTTTGCAAATAACATATCGTCGCACCCGGTTACATGCGCCCTTCCGACAAACCATGCCGCACCGGCAATTCCGTCACAAGCTCCGTTTCGGCGCATTCGCCTTTTTTCGCGACATAAGCCCCGTAAGCCTTGGCAAGCGGTGCGGCACTTATGCCATGCAGTAAAATACTCAGGCCCACCGTGACGACGACAATGGCCAGGATCTCCTCGGCGCCCTCCACCGGATATTTCTCGACAATCAGGAGCGCGAACAATATCGACGCCAGTCCGCGCGGGCCGAACCAGCCGAGAAACGATTTACTGGGCGGCGACAGGCCCAGACCCGCGACCGAAATTGCCACCGGCGCCATTCGCACCACGGTCAGGAACAGAAGCCCCAGTAAAAATGCGCGCCAGCCCGCGTGCTGAAACGCATCCGGCAGCATCACCGCGCCGAAAATAAAAAACGTGATGAGGGTGAGAAGCTGGCCTTCGCTTTCCATGAATTCATAAAGAAAAGTACATGGATGACGGATGAGGCCGCCAAATACCAGCCCCCCTGTAAAGGCCGCGATAAAACCGTTTCCGCCGATGAGCTCGGCCGCCGCGAAGGCGAGAACCGCGATGCAGAGGATCGCGATGCCCTCAAAGGGGCCGGTAATCCATTCGCGGTCGACGGCGCCGTCCATCAGCCGCGCCGCCCCAAATCCGACGACGATACCGGCGAGCGGCCCGAGCGTCACCTGAGCCAGCGCAAATCCCAAAAGCCCCGATGCCTCCGCTCCGCTCGCCGATGGCGCACCGGCCCAAATAGCGAACACCAGAACCAGAGGTAGCGCAATCCCGTCATTCAGTCCGCTTTCAACATTGAGCGCCTGGCGAACCCGCACCGGAACGAATGGGCTGGACACCACCGACTGCCCGAGCGCCGCATCTGTTGGGATCAGGATCGCCGCCACCAGAAACATCAGGGCGAGCGGAATTTCCGGAAATATCAGCCACACTGCAAATGCGCCCGAAAGGAGGGTCAGCGGCATGCCGAGTGCCAGCATGCGGATAGGTAAAATATGGTCCGATTTGAGGCGCTTCACATCGATGCGCGCCGCGTCCGAAAACAGAATGAGGATCAGGGTCAACTCCGCGATGGTGTGGATGACGCCGTGACTGGGATCGATATCGACAAGCCCCAGCCCGCCGGAACCCACCAGCCAGCCAAGGGCCGTAAACGCGATGGGCAGCGTCAAAGGTGTCCCTTCGAGTTTTCTAGAAAAGAACGCATAGGCCAAAACCCCGGCCACGACGATGCCAATCCCTGCGGCGTCCAATTGAGCCTCCATTGCGTCTATGTGATCCGGGTTCGGAGCAAATGCCTTCAATCGGTACCCGCAACCAATTTGGATGCATCTGTTCCCGCCCTCGGCTATGCTGTCGCATGTTATCCTAGCTCATTTTGAGAAGACAGTCGCCCGTGCAAACTTTTGTGTGATAACCCCCACCCGGAGATACGAACCATGGCACTCCATCCGAAAACTGAAGAAAGCTGCACCAATCCGCCCTCGGATTATTCCGATCTTAACGCCATTTTCCTGAGCACCACCCTGAAAAAACCCGAGGAGCCGTCACACACCGAGGATCTCATGCGCAATTCCATGACCATCATGGAGCGCAATAAAATTTCAACTGAACTGGTGCGCATAACCGATCATCAGATCGCCTTTGGCGTCTACCCGGACATGACAGAACATGGCTGGGACCGGGACGACTGGCCGGAGATCCAGGACAAGGTGATGGCCGCCGATATTCTGGTCGTCGGCACGCCGATCTGGCTCGGCGAGGAATCTTCCATCTGCCGCCTCGTGATCGAGCGGCTTTACGGTTTTTCGGGCGAACTCAACGAGTTTGGCCAATATGCCTATTACGGAAAAGTCGGCGGCTGTGTCGTCACCGGCAATGAGGATGGTGTCAAGCATTGCGCCATGACCGTGCTCTATGCCTTGCAGCATCTCGGTTACACCATCCCGCCGCAGGCCGATGCGGGCTGGATCGGCGAGGCCGGGCCGGGGGCGTCTTATGGCGATGACGGTCTCGGCTATGACAATGATTTCACCCAGCGCAACACCACGTTCATGACCTGGAACCTGATGCATATGGCGCGCATGCTCAAAGACGCGGGTCGATTACCCCAATCCCGATTACCGTTGAGGCATGGGTGAAGTCCATTCTGATGGGATCGGGCGGTGCCAAACAGTCGCTGGCCGGTATAACAAAATGCCGGGGCGATAGCGGTGTTTACCGAGCACGCATGAAAATATTGCCCCATACCCAAGCAGCGCGTAGCCTGAAACCTGTGCTCCCCACGCCCGTATCGAAATGACCGTACAACAACAAAACCAGACACAAGCGATCATGGACAGCCGCCGTAACACGCCGCGCGAAAAGAAAATATTTGCGCCCAAATTCGCATACGGCCTGGTCCTCAGGCCCTGGATAAGCCTGCTCTATCGTAAACGTTCCTCATTGGCCCTCAGGCACATACCGGCCATCCTGCTCGGAACCATGATCGTCCTGACCACATCGAGTTACAATCTCCTGAGCAATTTGATATTCGCGCGGCGGATCGGGGATACGAAGATCGACCCCGCCCCCCTGTTCGTTCTCGGACACTGGCGCAGCGGCACCACCTATCTCCACGAACTTCTCGCCGCCGACGGCCGCCACGCATACCCCTCGGGCTATCAATGCTACGTGCCGGGAAATTTTCTCCTGACCGAACGCCTGATAAAACCGATTGTCGGCTTTTTCATACCGAAAAAGCGCCCTATGGACGACATGGATCTGGGGGTCGACAGACCGCAGGAGGAAGAGTTCGCCCTTCTCAACCTGACCGGCAGGTCGAACTATGCCTGGAGCATCTTTCCGGCGGGCGGGCCGGTCGATTTCGATTATATCAGCCTGCGCCGTCTCGATACCGATGCCAGGGCGGAATGGATCGACATCTGGATGGATTTTCTCAAGGCCGTGAAGCTCGGCGCCGGACCGGACAAGCGGCTCATATTGAAGTCGCCCAACCACACGGCCCGCATACGCACGATTCTGCAATTGTTCCCCAAAGCCAAATTCGTTCACATCGCCCGCAATCCGATCGAGATATGCGACTCCACCCTGCGTACATGGCGCGCCGTCGCCGAGATGAACGGCCCCGACCATGTCGCGGCCATAGAGCCCTGGCTTGAAGAAAGTGTCCTCAAGACTTTCGAGGAGATCTACACATGTTATGAAGAGGACCGTACGCTCATTCCCGACAGCAACTTGCATGAGCTCTCTTACGAGGACTTGATCAGGGATCCAAAAGCCGCACTGGCCGAAATCTACAAGGCCCTCGACCTTGGCGAATTCGCACCTGCCGAACCGGCCATCGACAAACGCCTGGCCGAAAGCCCCGATTACAAACCGAAAACCAAATATCAGGCCAGCCCGAACGCGCTCAAGGTCAGCCGCCGCTGGTCGGACTATATCGAGCGTTTCGGATACGCCGATGAGGTCTCCAGGGTGCTGGCCGCGCACCAGGCCGTGGATCAGGCCGCGGAGTAGGCCCTCTTTCAAAGCAGACAAGAATGAGCCGGGTAACCAAGCACCCCGTCATCCCGGGAAGGCCGGGACCCAGACCGCCCTCGGTTTGCGCGACGCCGCAAATCTGGAGTAGCCGAAAAACTTGCTTGGATGCCCAGGAACGAGTTCCCTGCATGGGCAAGACGGAATTGTTATTCTCGCCTCGTGAGACAAAACAAAACCCGAGGCAGTCTCGCCTCTAGGCTATCATCGACATCACCGCATAAACATGTGGGTTGAGCCGAACCAAACCTCAGTAGTAAATACCGGGCCTTAGGCCCGTGCCCGCGCAGGCCCGTGTCGAAGACACGGAATAGCCGTAAGCGAAAAAACCGTGAGGCAAAACAAACACCCGCGAGCGAAAACAAACTCAGTTCTTCGACTTATCCACCATGGCGCGTTCGGCGATCCACGGCATCATGCCGCGCAGTTCCTTGCCGACTTCCTCGCATTGATGGGCCGCTGCCGCCGCGCGGGTTGCCTTGAACGAGGTCTGGTTGACCTTGTTTTCGAGCATCCAGTCGCGCACGAACTTGCCCGATTGAATATCGTCGAGAATATCTTTCATCGCCGCTTTCGACGCGGGCGTGATGACGCGGGGGCCCGAAACATATTCGCCATATTCCGCCGTGTTGGAGACCGAATAATTCATGTTGGCGATACCGCCTTCATAAATGAGATCGACAATCAGCTTGAGCTCGTGAATGCATTCGAAATAGGCCATCTCCGGCGCGTAGCCCGCCTCCACAAGCGTCTCGAAACCGGCCCGCATAAGCTCGACCGCGCCGCCGCAAAGAACCGCCTGTTCGCCGAACAGGTCGGTCTCGCATTCCTCCCGGAACGTGGTCTGGATAATACCGGCACGGCCGCCGCCGATGGCCGACGCATAGGAAAGGACGATGTCATTGGCATTGCCCGACGCGTCCTGCGACACAGCCATCAGGCACGGCACGCCGGCGCCGCGCTGATATTCCGCCCGCACCGTATGGCCGGGGCCTTTCGGCGCCACCATCGCCACATCGAGATCCGCCCTCGGCTCGATCAGGTTGAAATGCACATTCAGGCCGTGCGCGAACAGAAGCGTGGCGCCTTGCGCCATATTGTCCCTGAGATGCTCGTTGTAGATATCGGCCTGCAACTCGTCGGGCGTCAGCATCATCATCACATCCGCCCATTTGGCGGCATCCGCCACCGACATGACCTTGATGCCCTCGCCTTCCGCCTTCTTGGCCGAGCTTGAGCCTTCGCGCAAAGCCACAACCACATTTTCGCAACCCGAATCGCGCAAATTCAGCGCATGGGCATGGCCCTGTGAGCCATATCCGATAATCGCAACCTTCTTGCCCTTGATCAGATTAACATCCGCATCACGATCGTAATAAACCTGCATGCTAAAAAATCCTCTGCCTGAAATAATCGAATTCTGTTGTCCCTGGGGTTCAAGAGGAAAAACTCTAAAAACCCGAATGCCTATATCTCCTCGACCTCGTCGAGCTCCTGCTCATGCAATCCCTTCTGGGCCTTCAAATCGTTCATCTCCTTGAGCGCCAGATAACGTCTGGGATTAATAGCCAATTGCGCCTCGGACACAAAAAGCCGCCTGAGGCGGATCAGGGATTTCCTCAATTTGTCCCGCTCCTCACTCCCCGCCTGCGTGTCGAATTTCATCATTTTGTCATAGGCGCGCACGAGAACCGTCAATATGATCTGCCGATAGCCCTGATAGGCTGGCGGCCGATCGGAACCTTTCTTTTCAGGCGCCTGATTAGGAAAAAACAAGCGCCCATGATCGATGAGCGCGCTTAGTCTATGGCAATGCGCACGCAAACTGGATTGTTGAGAAGTGTTATTAGGGGACGGCGTGGAAAATGCAACCTCGGATTCGAGTTCCGCCAGCACGGACACGCATTCGCGCGTCCAGCGGATAACATCGCTGTCGCGTTCCGTCCGGACCTGCTCGAACAGGAGCTTGTGCTCCTCCTCCGCCAATTGCCGTGCCAGCCTGCGTTGATCCGCGGCTGTTTTCAGCGAAACCGCCACCGCAATGAAGGAAACGATAACCGAAATGACCGCAACGATAATTCCAAAGCTCATGGCAACACAACTCCGTCCTGTCTGGCGATGTCTGGGTCAGGCGCCTATGCCGCGCGAAATCGCCGCGACGCCCGTGCGCGCAACCGACTGGAGACCCAGCGGTTTCATGAGCAGGATAAACTGTTCGAGCTTGGAGGTCCGGCCGGTAATTTCGAAAACGAAATGTTCCGTCGACGCATCGACGACCTGAGCCCTGAAGGCTTCCGCCAGCCGCAGCGCCTCGACGCGCTTGTCGCCCTTTCCCGCCACCTTCACCAGCGCCAGCTCCCGCTCGAGCGATGACCCGAGAACCGTCAAATCGACCACGTGATGGACAGGCACGAGACGTTCGAGCTGCGCTTTGATCTGTTCGATGATCTGCGGCGTGCCGGTCGTCAGGATGGTGATGCGGGAGATATGCCGCTCATGTTCGGTTTCCGTCACCGTCAGGCTGTCGATATTGTATCCGCGCCCCGAAAAGAGTCCGATAACGCGCGCCAGAACGCCCGGCTCGTTATCGACCAGAACCGACATTGTGTGCTGAACTTCCTCTTCGATATTTGCAGACATACGTGCGAGCCCCACTCGATTTTAAATCATTGATTGAAAAGATCGTGACTGTTGCGCCTAAACCAGGATCTTGCCTTCGTCGGAAATGGCGTTTTCGATATCCGAGCTGTCCGCTTCGTCTCCCAGGAGCATGTTGTTGTGCGCCGCGCCCGAAGGGATCATCGGAAAACAATTGGCATGCTTGTCGACCATGCAGTCGAATATCACCGGCTTGTCGACCGAAATCATTTCCTTGATCGCATCGTCGAGCTCATCGGGTTTTTCGACACGGATGCCGTGCCCGCCATAAGCCTCGGCGAGCTTCACGAAATCGGGCAGAGCCTCCGAATAGGATGCACCGAGGCTTCGCCGGCAATGTCGATCACCAGGCTTTTCGGATGCGCCAGTTGCACGCCGACGGCCGCCGGAATCCCGTAACCCATCGTGCCGAGCCCGCCCGATGTCATCCAGCGGTTCGGTTCCTCGAAGCCATAGTACTGCGCCGCCCACATCTGGTGCTGCCCGACCTCGGTAGTAATGTAGGTGTCCTTGTCGCGCGTCAGCGCATAGAGCCGCTCGATCGCATATTGCGGCATGATGGTATTTTTCTGGGTCTTGTATTTCAGGCAATCGCGCCCGCGCCACGCATCGATCTGCTTCCACCACGATTTCAGCGCCTTCTTGTCGAGCTGCGGCGAGCGCGAGCGCCAGACCTTGATCATCTCTTCCAGAACATAGCCGACATCGCCGACAATCGGCAGATCGACCACGACGTTTTTGTTGATGGAGCTTGGATCGATATCGATATGTATTTTAAACGAATTCGGTGAAAAGGCGTCCAGCCGGCCGGTAATGCGGTCGTCAAAGCGCGCGCCGACGCACACCATCACATCGCAATCATGCATGGCCCAGTTGGCCTCATAGGTGCCATGCATGCCGAGCATGCCGAGCCAGTTGTCGCCGGACGCCGGATAGGCTCCAAGCCCCATCAGTGTCGACGTGATGGGGAAATTGGTCATTGCGACCAGATCGCGCAGAAGTTTCGAGGCATCCGGGCCCGAATTGATCACGCCCCCGCCCGTGTAAAACAGCGGCCGCTTGGCGCCGGCCAGCGCTTCAACCGCATTGCGGATCGAGGTCTGGTCGCCCTTGAGCTGCGGCTTGTAGGTTTTATGGACGACGTTGCGCGGCCCGATATAGGCACCGGTCGCAAACTGCACATCCTTTGGAATATCGACGACCACGGGGCCCGGGCGGCCCGATCGCGCGACATAAAACGCTTCATGCAGAACCCGCGCGAGATCGTTGACATCCCGGACAAGCCAGTTGTGCTTGGTGCATGGCCGCGTAATTCCGACCGTGTCGCATTCCTGAAAGGCGTCATTGCCGATCAGCGCCGTCGGCACCTGGCCTGTAATGCAGACAAGCGGGATCGAATCCATCAAGGCGTCCGTCAGCCCGGTCACCGCATTGGTCGCTCCCGGACCCGACGTCACCAGGACAACGCCGACCTCGCCCGTCGAGCGCGCATACCCTTCCGCCGCATGCGTGGCGCCCTGTTCATGCCGCACCAGCACGTGCTTCAGCTTGTCCTGCTCGAAAATCTCGTCATAGATCGGCAGCACCGCACCGCCCGGATATCCGAATATATCCGTGACGCCCTGATCTTCAAGCGCCTTGAGCACGATCTTCGCACCGGTCATCATTTTCGCCATTTCGCAATCTCCAGACTATTGCTCGAGCCGTCATACAACGACACAACCCGCATCGTTTGGCATTCAGGAAGTTTTCCCCCACCCCGGTTCATCGGCCCTACCATTCGGCGCGTCAATGATAACCGCAGTTTGAAGCCCGCGCACACTATCTCCGCATAACCTGCCGGTCAATCCTCTAAGTCAATAAATGATAATATATTTCCATTCAATTTTTCCATAAATTTCTTATCAATCCATTTCCATGAAATCATATTACGCCGAAGCCAGGTCAATTGCCGCTTGGCATAGCGTCTTGTTTCCATTTTTGCGTCGCTGACAGCCGTCTCCAGGCTGATTTCGCCGGCAAGATGGGCCCTGATTTCGGGCGCGCCCAGCGCCCGCATGACCGGAAGCCCCGGATCGAGCCCGAGTGCAGCCAATTCGCGCACCTCGTCGAAGACGGCGCCCCCCGCGATCATGGCGTCAAACCGTGCGTCGCATTTCTGGTAAAGCTCCGCGCGCGGCGGCGCCACCACGAGACCCGAGACATCCTCAAAATTCAGAAGGGGCGTGCCTGGAATTTTCTGCCATTCCGCCAGCGATTGCCCCGTCGAATCCATAACCTCGAGCGCGCGCACGATGCGCTGTACGTCGCCCGGTTCAAGCCTTGACGCCATCGCTTCGTCGCGGGCCGAAAGTTGCTCATGCAATTGGGAAGCGTCGCAGCGCAAGGCCTCGGCCCGCCAATGCGCCCGCACCTCGTCCTCGATCTCCGGGATCGGCGACAGCCCCTTGAGGAGCCCGGAAAAATAAAGCCCCGTCCCGCCGACAATGATCGGCATCCGCCCCGATTGCCGGACCTGCTCCAGAACCCGCTCCACATCGATAAGCCATTGGCCGACGGAATAGACATGATCGGACGGCACGAAGCCGTAAAGCTCATGGCGCGCGCGCGCCATGGCCATTGGGTCCGGCCGCGCCGTCAGCACGGGCAATGCGTCATAGACCTGCATCGAATCGGCATTGATGATCACCCCGTCCACGGTCTCGGCAAGAGACAGGGCAATTTCCGACTTGCCGCTTGCCGTCGGTCCTGCAATAAGAACAGCGCTTTTTCTCATATTCGACATTCGCACAATTTGCCGTTGTAATTAGGGGCCATTGTCGTTCATGGCCGGTGTAGTTCAGGGCCGTTGTAATTCAGGGCCGGTGTAATTCAGGGCCGGTGTAGTTCAGGGCCGGTGTAATTCAGGACCATATTAATCAGGAGAGACCCGTGGCACTCATCAACCCCTTTCGCGGATTGCGTCCCGCACCGGGTCGCGCTCAGGATGTTCTAGCGCCCCCCTATGATGTCCTCAACTCGGAGGAAGCCCGCGCCCAGGCCGAAGGCAGGCCCTGCAGTTTCCTGCATGTTTCAAAGCCGGAAATCGACCTGCCCGAGGGCACGGACCCCTACGCGCCGGAAGTCTATGCCAAAGCGGCCGAAAATCTCAATCGGATTATTGCCGAGCATGCCCTGATCAGGGACGAGGTGCCGAGCTATTACATCTACCGGCTCATTCGCGAAGGCAGGGCCCAATTGGGCATTGTCGCTGCCGCATCAGTGGCCGACTATGACACCAACCGCATCCGCAAGCATGAATTCACCAAGCCCGTGAAGGAGGACGACCGCGTCCGCCAGATCGAGGCGGTGAACGCACAGACCGGGCCGGTCATGCTGGCCTATCCCGCAGCCCCCCATATCGATGCCATGCTGGAGCAGGCCAGCGCCGGCGAGCCGATTGTCGACGTGACCACCGGAGACGGTGTGCGGCACACGCTCTGGCTGGTCAGCGATCCCGGCAAGGTCGATGAAATCACCAGTGCCTTCGACGCCCTTCCGGCCCTTTATATTGCCGATGGGCACCACCGCTCGGCCTCGGCCTCCCGGGTGGCGGCCGCGCGGCGCGGCGCGGGAGACGAAGCCAATCCGTCCTATGAGACGTTTCTCACCGTCACCTTCCCCGATCACCAGATGCGCATCATGGATTACAATCGCGTCGTCCGCGATCTCAACGGCCTCTCCCTGGATGACCTTCTCGCCCGCATCGGCGAAAATTTCGAGATCGAAAAAACCGCCAGTCAGGCCCGGCCCACGAAGGCAGGCGAGTTCGGCATGTATGTGGCCGGCCAGTGGTTTGGCCTGACCATCAGGCCCGGGCTTGTGCCCCGGGACGATCCGATCGGCAGGCTCGATCCGAGCCTTCTGGGCGTTCACATCATCACCCCTATCCTCGGCATCGAGGACATAAGGCGTGACGAGCGCATTGACTTTGTCGGCGGTATCCGCGGCCTGGATGAGCTCGAGCGCCGCGTCGATAGCGGCGAAATGGCCATTGCCTTCGCCCTTTACCCCGTCGCCTTCGAGGACCTCATGGCCGTGGCCGAGGCTGGCGAGGTCATGCCGCCCAAATCGACCTGGTTCGAACCCAAACTGGCCGACGGCATGGTCTCGCTCATGCTCGATTGAGCCGCCGCGACCGGGCCCTTGGGCCGCGGCGGCCGGCGTCGGCATTTCATCGTGTAACGGACATTTAATTAGGATTCATGAAACGCCTGAAATGGGGCCAGGGGCGGAAATCGTCCGCGCACCATGATTTGAACGGATAACATAGGGAAAGGAACGAGTACCACGTCATTCGCCAAAACGGCTTTGCTGGTTTGATGCGAGTCTCGGAAGGTCAGCTGACTAAGGTGACGTAAGCTGATACTTTCCTTCCGTGTGCAGGTAGAGAATGCACGCATCACCCGACGCGCATGATAGCTGATGCGACGCCTTGCCCTTTGACCCGATGTAGCTTCCTGGGTCTAGGGTTTGCTTGTCTGAACCTCCAGAAAGTCCGACTTTAATCGTGCCCTGGATCGTCACGACGCGCATGAGCGGGGCGGTGGTATTAAGCTTGCCGCTGTAGCCAGGGGGCAGCTTGATGAAGGTCCCGTTCTTGTCTTTGCCTGCGATCTTGCCCCAGAGGTATGCCAATTTGGGGCCATCACCTTTGATCCATGTGGTGTCCGCAGCTTCCAACCACATGATGTTCTGGGCTTCGATGTTGATGGGGCGCTCTCCAGCGTCGAACGCTTCCTTTGCGGGTTTGACGAGATAGGGACCTGATAGGATTTCAAGGAATATGGTAGTTTTCTTGCCCTTCGCCGCAGTAATGTGGTTTTCGCCCAGCGGCTGCGTCCAAAAAGAGCCCGGTCCCATCCACATCTTTACTGCTGCTGGGTCATCGTTGTGCACAGCGCCGGTAATGACCACGGCGCGGTATGTAATGTTGTGGATGTGTGGCGGTGACTGGAATCCATCAATAAACGTGACCAGCATTCCCGAAGGCACATCTTTCCGGATATCTCCCCAAAGTCTGCCCGACCTCGGGCTCTTGTCGCCGCGAGCTGGGTTTAATGGGATGAACTCCACTTCTGATTTCTTGACGAGTTCATTAGTTGAATGCCCTCCAGCGGCGGCCTGAGTTGATCCGATAGATGTGACAGCGAGAGCCATCGCGACCGTTAAGATTGAATTCGCACTCATGAAAGGTTCCCCATCTAAACCGGTTATTTACTTGACCATCCTTGACCAACCTAAAAGGTAACCTCGATCAGAGGAAACAGTCCAGTTGTTCCATCGAGCACGATCATGCTGGCCGGTCCGCCTACCCGTCGTTTGGTTCGCTCCGGGTCACAACCACACCCCCACATACCCGTCCCGGTATGTCTGCATTCGGGCCGGGAGCTGACCAGTCCGGCAGGTAAACATCCTCCACTAATCGCTCTTCTCGGCGCCCACCGCGATGAACGCCGCACCGAATGTCTTCAGCAACCGGGACATTTGGCAGAAAAAACAGCCTGCGACACCGCGGCGCGCAGCATCGTTTGTCACCAGAGATACGGCACCAGACGAAAGCGCACCCGTGCCGCGTAAGCCGCATATCCGTCGAGTTCGCCCTGCAGCATCCGGTCTTCGAGAGCGGTTCTGACGATCAGGCTGAGAGTGACAAGTAGTGCCGGCAGCAGGGCCCACCAGGAGCCGAGCATGATCGGTGGGGCCAGCGCATACCCAAGGATGGTGCCGATGTATCCGGGATGGCGGACATAACGGTAAGGGCCGGTAGTGATCACTTTTTGGTCTCGATCCTTCTGGATACGTGCCGTCTTTTCAAAGTATGGATTGACGCGCATGGACCATGTCACGAGACCATGACCGGCAATGAACAGGGCCGCACCGACGGGCCAGAGTTGCACCGGCATCGGCGCCCACTGATAACGTCCGCCATCTAGTGCCGCGACGACCAACGTCAACAGGAACGTGACACCAAATGCGGCCAGACAGACCTTGTCCCAGCCCTTCGTGCCTTCTCCATACTGCGTACGCCACCTCAAGACGTCCGGGTTGGTGAACCACAAATACAAATTGGTAGTAATGAGGATGACATAGAAGACTGCCAGATAGGCCCAACCAGCATACCAATCCCATCGCCCGGCGAGCGCGAACAGGCCCCACACGAACCCAGCGGTGAAGATCACTGCCGCTCGCATGACGTACCAGAAGACGTTGCGGACAGGTGCTCCCGTGGTTGAGGGCGCCCTTTCGTTGGTCGTTGATCTGGTCATTGTTGTTTCCTACGCGATGCGATGTCGCCCGTTAATGAAGCCCTCCCAAATCGACCTGGTTCGAACCCAAACTCGCCGACGGCATGGTTTCACTGATGCTCGATTGAGCCGCCGCGACCGGGCCGCCTCGGGCGGCGTCAGCATATCATCGTGTAACGGGCATTTAATAGGATTTATGAAACGCCTGAAATGGGCCAGGAGAGCGCATTATTGTCAGGTCGCAATCAGCTTTTTCATTCGGGGGCTTATGATACGTCAGGAGAAGCTCGAGGATTGTACAGGTTATTCGCAGCCCGAGACTATTCG
This sequence comes from uncultured Hyphomicrobiaceae bacterium, assembly GCA_947258705.1. Classification (GTDB taxonomy): domain Bacteria; phylum Pseudomonadota; class Alphaproteobacteria; order Rhizobiales; family CAMYJA01; genus CAMYJA01. Next base: position 31,111 of record CAMYJA010000026.1, read on the forward strand.
GACTTCCTTATTCTCGCAATGTTTGACACGGATCACCAATAAATTCACCGCAATGTCTGAGTTATCATTTACGAAAATGCCGCTCATAAGAGGAATATAGGACGATGCTGATTACTCATCCTAGCCAGTTTCCAGCAAGCTCTGCAGTTTTTTCAACGAAGTTCTTACTGCACGACATCCGGCAGAAATACTGACCCG
>CAMYJA010000027.1 GCA_947258705.1 uncultured Hyphomicrobiaceae bacterium
ATAGACAATGATTCAATCGCTCAAATGCGGGGAACCGCACCAGGCACCGTGCGCGCGCAATGCACCCGGATTTATGCAAAAGCAGAAGTCGATGGCCGGTCGCAGCTTTTAAGTGTGTTCATGGAGGAACTGCTTCATGCTGGTGAAGATTAGCCAGGCGACGCAGGTAAATCCTTGTTACGAGCGTGGGCGATTGTCCGCTCCTGGCCCGGTGCTGCCTAACGACTCCTCATTGCATACCGGCACGAGGTCTTTTGTTACTCCTGTTCCCCGGCCATCTGTATCAGCTGAATGAGGTTCCCGCACGTATCATCGAGAACAGCCATCCGCACCGGCCCTTCATCCATAGGCCTTTGGGTGAATCTGACACCAGCCGCTTCAAGTCTCTTGTATTCCGTTTCAAGGTCATCGACCTGGAATGAAGCCGCAGGAATTCCGTCCTCAACCAGAGCGTTTTTATAAGGTGCCACAGCGCGGTGGTCGCTGGGCTCGAGCAACAGTTCCGTGCCGCCAGGTTCCTCCTTCGAGACGACAGTGAGCCAGCGGTGTTCTCCGACTGGAACATCGTTCTTCAATTCGAATCCAAGCTTTCGGGTATAGAAGTCGAGCGCTTTGGTCTGGTCATCGACGAAAATATTCGTAACGTAAATCCGCATACAATTTTTCCTTTCCAGAGGCTCGTCCTCTCGTTTAGCGCCATCATAGCATGATCGATTGATCTTATCATGCCGGCTCCTGGCCCGGTGCGGACAAGTTGCGTTTCGAATGAGCTAACGCCTGTGATCTCCGGTCGTATACAAGAGGGGACACAGCCGGAACTTGCAGGGCGACTTTCGGTTGTGCCATTGTTATGTCCGGTGTTGAGGGGATAGCTGCAAGATTCTAGGCGACAAGAACTTCCGGAGATGACCCTATGCGGAAGTTTCATTCATTTTCGAGTTTTGCGCGATGAGCTGGCACTGGCCCAAGCCTACATCTAGTCAACGCGTGAGATGTGCCAGTACGGCATAACCTCCGAGATAGGGTTCCACCTCAGAGGATAAGAAGTGTTCCTGACCAATGCCTTTGATCTCATTTTTGAAGTCGGGAATGGGTCGCACGTGAAATCGGTCGAGCCATGCAAATTGCGCGCGCTTAAAAATAACGGGGTAAGTAGAAAATTCTCCGAAATCGACAATATGGAGCGTGCCGCCCGCGCCATTTTCGACGGTAGCCAACAGCCCCACAGCATGATGCACGAGCTTCCTCCAAGACGGAATCATGGAAAGCGAATAGGAAATAAAAACCCGGTCGAAATGTGAAATTGCGAAGGTCGCGTAGGGATCGAAATTCGTGCCGTCCCCATGGGCCACCGAAATCTGTTTGCTCAACCCGTTGCCCCCAATCGAACGTTCCGCCGTCTTCAGCATCTCGCTGGAAACATCAACCCCGAAAAAACGGGCCGATGGATAACGCTTTCGCGCATGAATGAGATTGCGCCCGGTACCGCATCCAATTTCGAGAACCGTTCCCCCCTCGGGAACGTCAAGGCTGTTGATAAGCCGGTCGCGGCCCAACAGATAATAGGCTCGCGTCAAATCATATATGAGGCGTTGATAGCGATAAATGCCATCCATCTTTTTTTGGGCTGTGACACTTGAGGTGGCCATAGTGATCAACCTTCAAAACGATAGAGATGAAAACCACCATAAATGGCAGATCGGTCCTGCATACCCAATCGCAGTGAGCGCTCCTCTTCATAAGTCCATCGTGACAGAATTTCAGCCGAGACGCGCCCAGGCAATATGGTTGGCGTGGCAGAAGTGCGGAATATAACGCGCGCTCCCGGACGCGCAGTTCGTGTTATTTCGGTCCACAAATGATTGAGATCAGCGTCATTCATCCAATCCTGTGCATCGAGAAGAACATATCCGTCTAAGGAAGTGTCATCAGTTATTGCCAATCGGTCCGTATAGGAAATCTGGGCCACATCTACCTGGTCGAGATTGGCGCGCAGATTTTCATAATTTTCGCGCTGCAGATATGGCGGCACCGGTCCCTCGCCATCAGGCGCATAGCCGCGGTTAAAAGCCTGCCAGGCGAAATAATTCTCACCCAGAGGAAAATCGCAGGCGAGCCGCTCGACGCGGGCGCGCAGGATCGCGGACATGGATGGCGTATCTTCACCCAGTTTCCCCCTGTCTCCTGCCAGGGCGTAATATTGGGCAGGCGGAATTCCAAGGCCATAAAGCGAAGCCGGATGATCCACCATCCAGCGGACAATCTTGCGATCGAACAAAGGCGCCAGCGTTTCATTAAATATCCGCCGCTGCTCCTCGAGCGTTGTCCCCATAACGATCTTTGACGGATCTGCACCCAACATCCGCGAAAGCCGGTGGCACGTTCCGATAAAATTCCCCAGAAGACCGTACCGGTAGAAATTTTGACTGAATTGTCGGATGCGGCGGCGACCTAAAATGTTGCGCCTCTCCCAATAGCGTAACGTCGCGGGATCGAGATGATCTCTTATGTAAATGTCGTAATACTCGACATTCGTCCCATGATCCGCATCGGCAAAGAACCGATAAAATGACTGATAATCCGGAAGGTGTTGGGCGGCCGCGAGCTTTAGATTGATTAGTGCGATATGCGCCGCGTTGAGGTCCACGACCGTAAGATGCTCTGGAGATGCGGCGAGATAGCTCAACGCATTACATCCACCCGAACCTATTGTAATAATCCGACTTTCGTCATTGAGCTCAAGTGCTGCCATATCGACCACCGGGTCTTCCCAGATCTGGGGGTAAACCAATCTGGAAAACCAGAACGTGAACGTACGCTCGCGCAAGCCCTCTAGCGTAAACAAGCCACTCCGGTTAACTGCCGCACCGACAAGCTCACTGCTTTTTTTTCTGTCCCTCAAGGCTGCAGCCATAGCTATCTCCATTATTATTTTTAAATCAAGCGAGCCAAATATTTAGCACGGTCCGAGCTCAGCCGAATTCGCGACATCAAATTGGGCACTCGACACCTCGCATGAACGTGCTGCTCCCAACATGAAATTCTTATTGGCCCGCTCGATATTCTCCAAAAACATCTCGGCGGAACGAGACCAGCTAAACTCAAGCGCATGGTCACGCGTAGCTGCGCGATCTATATGAAGCGCCTTAAGGGCTGCCTGCTGGAGATCTTCACTTAGAATTCCGCTAACATTGTTCCTGATTATATCCTTGGGCCCGGTCACAGGATAAGCCACAACCGGCAGACCCGAGGCAATCGCTTCAAGGATCACGAGACCGAAAGTGTCCGTACGGCTCGGAAAGACGAAAACGTCGGCAGAGGCATAACATTCAGCCAGTTCGGAACCATGCTTTGTGCCGGTAAACTGAACGTCGGGATAGCGGGACTGCAGCTTGTTGCGGTGAGGCCCGTCTCCGACGACGACCTTATGGCCAGGCAAAGTTAAATCCAAAAAGGCTTCGATGTTTTTTTCGCGCGACAAACGCCCCACATAAAGAAATACTGGTCGATCTGATCCAAATAAACGTACTCTGCGTGGTTTAAATTTCTCCGTATCCACACCTCTCGTCCAATGAAGGACATGTTTAAATCCGCGCCCTAAAAGTTCCTTCTCGAGGGATGGTGTCGCCACCATTGTCCCGCACCCCGCATTATGAAAACGACGGAGAACGCCATAGGACACGCTTTCAGGAACGCCTATAAATGTTCGCAAATATTCCGGGAACCGGGTGTGAAAGGAGGTGGTAAAACTGATCCCCTGACGACGGCAATATCGGCGAACCATGCACCCGACGGGGCCCTCGGTTCCGATATGAATATAGTTGGGGCGGTAGTCTTCGATAGAGGAACGAACCTTCTCCATGTCAGGAATTGCCAACCTTATTTCTGGATAAGTTGGACAGGGAATGGTTCGAAACAGGTCAGGGGTTAGAAAGCTTATCTCTGCTCCGAGTGGTTTGATCGCATCAGCGATCTTCGTATAGGTCCGTACCACTCCATTCACTTGGGGATACCATGCATCGGTTGCCACCAGTATTTTCATATCATGCAGCAATCTTTGGTTCGAGTTGATCGGTTGATTGCACTTCAACAGGCAGCGTCACCCAGTGGATAATGTTGATTTCGCCGGAATAAGATTCGGATAGCGCCGAGCAGCTCTCGACCCAGTCACCGCAATTCAGATACTGGACTCCGTCAATCTCCCGATTGGCTACGTGGTGAATATGTCCGCACACCACACCGTCCAAGCCGCGATGCCTGGCCTCTTCCGCCAACGCCTCTTCGAACTCGCCGATAAAATTCACGGCCGTTTTAACCCGGTATTTGAGATATTTGGAAAGCGACCAATACCCGAATCCAAAGCGGCGCCTGATCCAGTTGAGCGGTGTATTCATCCAGAGCAGGAGTTCGTATGATCGGTCGCCCATGAAGGCCAGCCATTTGGCGTAGCGCATAACGACGTCATATTCGTCGCCATGCAGAATAAGCAGGCGACGCCCATCAGCTGTTGCGTGTATGGCGTGGCGCTCAATCCGAATACCACCGAACTGCATCCCGCAATAATCTCTGAGGCCTTCGTCATGATTACCTGGGACAAAGATAATTTCCGTTCCTTTGCGAACGGCTTTTAGCAGTTTCTGTACAACATCATTATGGTTTTGAGGCCATATCGCGCCCCGCTTGATCCGCCAAAAATCGATTATATCTCCGACAAGATAGATACGATCCGCGTGATTATGTTTCAGAAAATCCAGTAGTATTTCGGCTTGGCAGGTGCGGGTTCCGAGATGGACGTCGGAAATAAAAAGCGTCCGGTGCTTTATGACCCGCCTTACGTCTAGCGGCGCTTCTACAGCAGCTTCTACCATTTTTCTCACCCGTATGATTGTCAGATGAGGAGGCAATAGCCGAGTCCCATAACAGTTCTGTGACGCTAAATTATCTCAACCAATCTCATGATTGTCGGCAGTTTCCTGGAGTCCTTCACGTTTATACAGGCACACCGCAGGCGTCTTTGGGATAATTGGCGCATTAGTTGGGCTTGTGCAAAGCCTTGAAGACGCGTCGCCCATCCCCTTAAAATCGCGCTTGTTCCTGAAACTCGTCCAGCTCGCCCGGTCCGTCAGCACATAGCCCCCCATGCCGATGCCGAAATTGAGCGTGGCCCCCATGCCCGTGCCGGTTTCGCGGTACCAGGTGCCGCTCGCCGCCGCCGCGTCGATACCCGCCGCCGCCCAGAGCTCGGTTTCGCGCTTGTGCGTGCCCGAATTGTCGCCGCGCGACACAAAAAGACTGGCACTGGCACTAGTGCCGGTGCCGGTGCCGGCGCTGGAGCTGGAGCTGGAGCTGGAGACGGCACTAGTGCCAACGCTTGGCCGGGCGATCTTTCTGAGCGCATCCACTGCATCCCGGAGGCCGGAAATCCCGGCCGGGTCCGATGCCGGGCCGACAATGATAAAATCATTATACATCACGTCGTGCCGCGCCACCCCATACCCCTCGGCGACGAATTTTTCCTCCGCCGCCTTGGCGTGAACCAGAAGCACGTCCCCGTCGCCATTGCGGCCGTTCTTGAGCGCCTGCCCCGTGCCCACCGCGACGACGCCGACCTTGATGCCGGTTCTGCCGGTAAAGATCGGCAGGAGATGATCGAGAAGGCCCGAATTCGCCGTCGACGTGGTGGACTGGAGAAGTATGGCTCCGCTTTCCGCGCGGGCGGTCGTCGCAGGGAGATTAAGTCCGGCAACGGCCATGGCGGCGATGACCAGAGCTGTGGTGGACATGGCGATAGCGGAGAAGGCGGCGATGCCCGCTGTTCTGGCGGAGAAAAAAAGCGCGTTCATGTGACGATGCGACCCTCGATAAAATCCCTGGCAGCTTGCGATTGCGGGGCCTTGAAAAAAACGTCACCCTGCGTTTGTTCGAGAATTTTCCCGCGGTGCATGAATATGATTTCATCGCCGAGCCGGCGGGCCTGCGACAGATCATGGGTGACGAAGATGATTTTCGCGCCCGCATGATGCGCCTCGTTGACGATCTCCTCGATCATCAGAACCGAGGCCGGATCGAGATTGGCCGTCGGCTCGTCGAGCATCAGCACCTCCGGCTCGAGCGCCAGCGCACGGGCCAGCGCCAGCCTTTGCTGCTCGCCGCCCGACAGCGTCCGCGCCGGCTGATCGCGTGCGTTGCCGAGCCCCACGCGCTCGATGAGCGCATCGCGCTTTTCTTCGTCGATCGCCCCGCGCAGTGACAAGGCAAAGTCCATATTCCCGGCCACCGACCGTCTCAGCAGCACTGGCCTCTGAAACACCATCGCCTGGCGCCGCCGCACATCATCGCTCATCGCCCGGCCGCCCCAGCGCACGTCTCCCGCGCCGGGCGCGATCAACCCGTGAATGATCCGTAGAAAGAGACTTTTGCCCGCGCCGTTGGGGCCCATGATAACCGTCCTGTCGGCGCTTGAAATCCGCACGTCCAACGCGTCGAGCAGCGGTCGGTCGTCGGCATGATAGGAAAGCCCGCTAACTTCGAGCGGGATCAGACCCGTTTTCCCGTTTGTGAAGCGCTTTTGCATGCCGTTCGTTGTTTTATAGTCTCTTTATAGTCTGTTTTGAGGTTCTCTTGAGGTTCTCTTGATGTCGTTTCGAGCTTGTTTCGAGGGTTTTTCTCAATATTCACGCATAGGCATATCGTTTCGCCGTCAGATTGAGTGCGATCACACTGGCGTTTATGGCCAGCGAAACCACGATCAGTATAAGCCCCAGCGCCATCGCAAGAGCAAGATCCCCCTTCGATGTTTCGAGCGCGATGGCCGTCGTCATCACCCGTGTCAGATGGTTGATATTGCCCCCCACGATGATGATCGCACCGACTTCTGCGATAGCGCGGCCGAAGCCTGCCAGTGCCACAGTCAGAAGGCTGTATCTACCGTCCCACAGAAGCGCGCCCGCGACGGCCCTGCGCGACATGGCGAGAGATGTGAAAAAGTCCTTATATTCCAGATAGATATCTTCGATGACCTGGGTCGAGAGCGCACCTATGATTGGCGTAATCAATAATGTCTGTGCAATGATCATCGCGGTTGGTGTGTAGAGCAGCTGCGTCCAGCCGAGCGGACCGGCATTTGACAAAAAGATATAGACGATGAGCCCGACCACGACGGGCGGCAGGCCCATCAGCGCGCTCAGCAGAATTTTAATCGCGCCGCGCCCCTTGAATGTGCTGGTCGCAACAAGCGCGCCGATGCTGAAACCGAGGATCGCGGAAACGAGAAGCGCGGTGAGACTGACCCTGAGAGACAGCGCAATGATCTCCATCAGATCGGAATCGCCTGACGCGACCAACCGTATCGCCAATTCAAGCGCGTTGCCAAAATCCTGCACAAACAGCTTCCCTGTTTAACCATGCATAATTTTTCAATTCTTGCATAATTTCCAAACATCGAACAAGTCAATCCGGACTTCGGTCGCCTGTATGCGAGGCGTGAGAAACGCCTCCGGGCGGTACAATAATGCCGCCCGAACTCGTCGTTCACCTCCCCCCAGTCTAAACTTTTCCTTTCCAGACGGACCTTTCCAAATTAAACCTGATACCGCATGGGGCCGCGCACCTGAAGTCGAAAGAACTTGGTGAGAGGGTGAAATGAAAAAGATTCTACTAAACTCATTTTTAGTGCTGACCCTATGGTTTGTGTTTGAAGGTCCTGCATTTTCCCAGACACCGCGCCTGAAAATCGGCACCGTTCACCGCGAGCCGTTTGTATTTCTTAAAAACAACCGCGTCGCCGATGGTTTCTCGGTCGAGCTCTGGGAGGAGATTGCCGCTCGGAAAAATTTAGAATTCGACTGGCAATTGATCGAAACATTTCCGCAAATGCTGGAAAAAGTAGAGCGGTCAGAGATCGATCTGGCAATCGCGAATATCTCGATCACCTCGGACCGCGAAAAGACCATGGACTTCTCTCAGCCCATATATGACTCGGGCCTGCAGATCCTTGTGCCCAAGGGTGGAGGCGCCAGTCTTATGAAAATCATATGGGATTCCGGTTTATTGATGATCGTCGGCTTTGCCGTTCTGGTCCTGCTCGCCATTGCCCACATCCTTTGGTTTTTTGAGCGAAACGTCAAAGGCGCCCGGCATGACTATTTCCGTGACGATTATTTCGGGGGCGTTTGGGATGCGTTCTGGTGGGCCTTTATCATCATGACCATGGGCGGCTTCGAAAAAGAAGTGCCCCATACAAAACTGAGTCGCGCCCTGGCGATGTTCTGGATTATTACCAGCCTGTTTTTCATCTCCACCATTACCGCCAAGATAACCACCAGCCTGACGGTCAGCGAACTGACCAGCGGAATTAATTCCTATAAGGATCTCTTTGGCAAAAAAGTCGGATTGGCCAGAGCCACCACCATCAGCCGGTTCGCCGATTCCGTCGGACTGCCCTATGTCGAATATGACGATTATTTGCAAGCGGTTGCAGCCCTTGAAGCCGGTGAGCTGGATGCAATTATTGGTGGAGCGGCGACCGCCCAATATTATGCGCGCAATGCCGGCGCCGGCAAGATAATCGCCGTCGGCGACGTCTTCGCACCCGACAAAATCGGCATGGCGATGCCTGAAAACTCTCCGCTTTATGAAGGCATCAACCAAACTCTTCTGGAAATCAAGGAAGACGGGACATACGCCAAGCTCCGGAAAAAATATTTCGGTCGTTAGAGCCCGCCCGCCCATCAAGGATCGGCGTGTCAAAGCGAAAGTCCGGTAAATGAACCTAATTGGGCCATTACTGACCATTCTTCAACCATTTGTTGACCGCTCGCGTCATAGGCTTTTACAGGTGCGGATAGAGCGCGCTATTGGTTCTGGTCGAATGAGCGCTTTGCCTTTCCGGCGGGACACCCTCTGTACGAAACGGACGATATTCGCAACCATTCATTCCGCCTGGGCTTGACATATCGCCTTGGTAATTTTTCACATTGAGCGCGGGGCCATAATGATCCCCGGGTGTCAGAGACGGATTGACGCGACGCCGCTCACCCGAAAATCATCGGGTCTCCAACCATCGTGGTCATGACATTGATCTGATAAAGCGCCCGGCGCAGACCGTTGCGCTGAGCCTTCGTAAGCGTGTTCGTGTCAACAGCATTTGATGGTGCGATCCCTTCAGCGATGTCCTGGAGCTGCTGAGTAAGAATCAGGTTCATGATGATTTCGTGGGCTTCGATGACATTCTCGATATCATCCTTGTTACCGCCCCCACGATCGCGCACGCCTTCCAGCCGGCGCCTTGTGCTGTGCACCTCGACATCATGACGCAACGCCAGAAGGCGCGCTCCGCTGACGAGCGCCATCAAACCCTGTTTCTTGAGGTCCATGCGCCCACGGTCGAGTTTTACCTGCCCGAACAAATTGACCGGCGGGCTGAAATCCACGGCCACATTCGCCAGTTGACGAAGAAAACCTGGTGAACGATGCGCCCGTTGATAGGCGTGTTTCCAGATTTCCAACGCCAGTGTCCGGTCGCCATATACGGCTTCGAAATCGTAAAAAATATCGACATACCACAGATCCTCCCTGCTGGAATGCGCAACCCATCGGTCGATGCTCTTTTTCCATCCATCGAGGCTGTGCCGCCATTGGGCGTTTCTCGCCATCACCTCGCCGGTACAATAGGGAATGCCGACGTCATTGAGCGTATCGGCCATATACCCGCCCATTTTAGCGAACCAAATGTCCTCCGGGCCGCCCGGCTCGCCGTGCTCAAATATGAGCGCATTGTCCTGATCGGGCGCCAACAATGTTTCCCCACGGCCACCGGAACCCAACACCAGGACGCAATATTTGGACGGTGCCTTGCCAAGACCTTCGCTTTCCATACGCTGTTCTGCGAGCACTGCCGCAGCCCGTGTCAGAGCACCGAGCTGCTGACTTATGACAGCGGTTATTAGAAGCGCTGAAAGACCCTCGTCATGCAGGCTCTGCGCCACCGTTGGCATCCTGGCCCAGGCCTGGGCGAGAGCCGGGCCGTCTTCGGCATATTCGATGGCGTCACCGAGTATCATGGCGTCTTCCGCGCGCTGGCGCAAAAGGTCGCCCGTGGTAAGCGCCCCGACAATTTCGCCTTCGTCGTTCTCGACCGCCAGGTGGCGAAAGCCCAGCCGTTTCATCCGTGCGATCGCTTCGAATACGAATGCGCCTTCATTGACCGAAATAAGTGGCTGGTTCATTATTTCGCCAAGTGTCGTTTTGTCTCCATTGCCGTCATGACCAGCCAGCGCCCGCATCAGATCCCGCTCCGTGACAATGCCGGTGTTGCCCGAATTATCCTCCGGCTTCACAAAAAGAGCGCTCACCGACCGGTCGGTGAGCAACCGGGCTGCTTCCCGCAAGGATGATCCGGCACTCGCGAACTGCGGCGGAGAACTCATGACATCCGTCACCCGGTGCTGGAATGCAAAACTGTCTATGCGGCTGATTGCCCCGTCCGGCAGAACGCCCTCCAAGGGCATGATCGGCTCAACCCACCCGGCTCTTGCATGCGACGCGAAAACATCGGAAAAGCGGCGGCTTTCCCGTTCCACCTCGCCCAATGTCCGCAAGCCCTGTTCGCGAATCAACGGCACCAGCTTCACAAATATTTCCGCCGTCGCCATGGCATCGCCCAGCGCTGTGTGACGATTACCGATTTCGACATTGAGCCATTGCGCAATCATGTCGAGAGAAAAATCCGGCAGAGACGCATTCGCAATTCGAGCCAAAATCATGGTGTCGAGTGATCGGGGTCGCTGCCAGACAAGACCGGAGCGCTCATGCTCGGCCGCCAGGATGGTGAGATCGAATGCGATATTGTGCCCGACGATCAATGACGCACCGGCAAACCCATTCCACAGCTCTGCCGCCTGTGCAAAAATGTCGGCACCGGCAACATCCGCGTCCGATATCCCATGAATCTTCACCACCTCTTCGGGGATCGGTATCTGCGGATCGACCAGCAAATCCATTTTTTCATCCGGAAACAACGCACCTTGGCGGATCGCCACGGCGCCGATCTGAACAATTCTCGCCTCATCCACATTCAATCCGGTGGTCTCGGTATCCATAACCACCGCATCGATGGCGTGAAGCGGAATATTGTCGAGCGGATCCATTCAGCCTCTCTTAAAGTATTGATATTGCGCAACAGCCCATAAATCCAAGAGGAACGCATATATCATCCGTCTTTGTTGCCATCGTCCAATTAACGTACATATCGTACCAATTATCTGAATGCCTTCGCATGTCCAGGATCCGAACATGAACTCGTCGACGCTGATGCAACAGCCGGCTTAAAAACCTCTTCCTCTAAAGCTGGCCTGACGGGTGATCTATGTTCCGGAGACCAATCTTTTACTCTTACCCAAAAAGTCATTGGCTACGAAATTGATCGATACTATAATCCATCGTGATGACGTTCCGAACAGGAAAATAAAACATGGGTGTCGTGAAACGCCATCGAAATTGTGAAACGCTATTTTCTATCTCCTACGACTGTACAGCTCTATGACTGAACAGCTCCGCAATGAATTTTGGGCACAACATACATACTGCAATTGACAAGACCTCTTCGATTAATTGACAAGACCTCTTCGATTCTCGAGAAGGCCCTGCCTAGGGTGAGCAAGGTCACGGCACATCTGTACACTCACTTCCCTTTTCCCGAATGGCTGCCGGAGCTGGCAAACAGGAAGATTTTGGGCGCTGATGTGATTGCCGGACTGACCGTGGCTCTCGTCCTGATTCCGCAATCGATGGCATATGCACAGCTCGCCGGACTGCCTCCCTATTACGGCCTTTATGCCTCCTTCATGCCGCCTATGATCGCAGCCTTTTTCGGCTCTTCCCGCCAGCTTGCCACGGGCCCTGTGGCCATGGTTTCACTAATGACCGCCGCAGCGCTTGAGCCGCTGGCAACTGCAGGAAGTGAAGCTTTCATCGCCTATGCCATATTCCTTTCATTGATGGTCGGCCTGTTCCAACTCGGCCTGGGGATGGCTCGGGCGGGGATGCTGCTTAACTTCCTGTCGCATCCGGTTATTCTGGGTTTTGTCAACGCCGCTGCAATAATCATCGCCGCCTCACAAATAAGCAAGATTTTCGGCGTCACAGCCGAGAAGGGCGAGCATCATTACGAATTCGTACTCAATACGCTAAAGGAAGCGGCAAGCGGTATTCACTGGCCGACCTTCATGATGGCTGTTCTCGCCTTCGGAATAATAGTCGTTGTGCGTGTTATTCAGCCTAGATGCCCCGGCGTCCTGGTAGCAGTCGTGTTTACGACGGCTCTCGCTTGGCTTGTGGGTTTCCAGCGGCACCAGAATATAAGTTCTGAAATGGTTGCCAGTGCCGTGGTGCAGGAGGCACTTTCCCGGCAACGTTCCGATATAGAGGCCATTAAGCAACTTGCCCGCAGGACTCTGGACTCGCAAACGGCGTTGGAACAACGGATCCGACAGAAATCCGACCGCGTCGTAGTGCTGATGGCACGGCAACGTGTTGAACAGTTACAACTAGAGTTGCAACGGCACCAGTCTGAGGCGAGTGACCATCGCAAAACACTGCAAGCAATTCCGCTTTATGCCCATGCCAACACAAAATCAGGCAAGTCGCCGCTTTACTACACAAAGCAGGAATTCCCCTCTGGTAAGAGTGCCGACGGCATTGCGTGGCATATAGAGTCGGTCGAACCGGACGGGCGCTTGCAATTGCGCGCCGGTGGAAAAGTGGTCGGCGACATTCCGCGCGGGTTGCCAGCAATGTCACTTCCGGTCTGGGATTGGGCTGCCTTCAAACATTTGATCGAGGCGGCCATGATAATTTCTCTGATAGGCTTCATGGAAGCGATCTCCATCGCTAAATCGATGGCGGTCAAGACCCGTCAACGGCTCGATGTGGATAGGGAGTTGATCGGTCAAGGGCTTGGGAACATCGCGGGTAGCTTGTTCCAAAGTTATCCAACGTCAGGCTCGTTCTCCCGATCTGCTGTCAATATTGGCGCAGGCGCGGTCACTGGTTTCTCCTCAGTCGTAACCGTTGTGGTGGTGGTGGTCACGCTGCTCTGGCTGACACCACTGCTCTATTATATCCCACAGGCTACGCTTGCAGCCGTGATCATGATGGCGGTCATCAGCCTCGTTAACGTAAAGGCCTTCTTCCACACCTGGCGGGCCAACAGGTATGATGGCATCGTGGCCCTCGTGACGTTCGGACTCACCCTGATGCTGGCGCCTGAGTTGGAAAAAGGTATTCTCTTGGGAATACTGTTGTCGCTGCTGCTGCTGCTCTACAGGATGATGAAACCAAGGATCGTTCTACCGGCCAAAGAGGAAAACCTTTTGCCGGCCGAAGCGGTGAAGGCGGGTGTCGTTGATGATGGCCGGATCGTTCGCCTCAGATTTGAGGGCTCGCTGAATTTTCCCAACACAGCCTATTTCGAGAAGAGTCTGCAGGAACTCTTGTCCTCTACACCACAGCTAAAAGTATTGATTATCGATGGCGTGTCTATTAACGAAGTCGATGCCTCTGGTGATGAGATGCTGAGAAGAATGGACCAGCGCATGAAGGACACCGGTGTAGATGTTCTGTTAACCCGGTTCAAGACACCCGTGCTCAATGTCTTCAGGCGAAGCGGCTTACTGGACACAATCGGACAGCATCATATGCATCGTTATCCACGAAATGCTTTTACCCATGCCTGGGAAATAGTGCGCAAATCGGAGAGGAACTTTGAGACCGCCCCGCAGGCCGGTAAAACCGATCAAGACAGGTGAATGTCGACACCGAAGACATAGTCGTTGCGCACCGTAAATCTTCGAAGAATAGCCCCCTCCGGGCCGTCAACTCCGGATTTTCTGATCTGGTAGGAACCCGGCGCCAATCCATCGATACGGAAATAGCCAAACTCGTTTGAGCTCAATCGGGCAACTTCCGCCCCCTGCGCATCCAGCACGGAAAGCGTCAGGTCAGCCACCGCCCCGCCGCTGGCATCCGTGATCCGGCCCGCCGCGCCATATTCGGCCTTGACCTCGAATGTCACATCCGTAAGAGCCCCCGGCGCTATCTCGGCATTGATGGTCCGCCCCTTCGCTACGAGCTCGATAGGCAGTTCTCCATCGTCAACCTCAATCGCATGAATGCCTTTTCTCAGATCGGGTATGTAGAATTTACCACCCTCCGTGGTGCGGGTTACTTCCCGACCATCGATGAGTATCGGAATATTTTTTAACTCGCGGTCGTCGACTAGCCCGGCCCCGTCTATTCGTCCCGTCACACCCCCGCGTGTCGGGTGTACAGACGGCCGCAGGGCCGGGCCGAAACCGTTTTCTGACACTGCCAGATCGTAGCTGACGCCGAACCGTACACGCATGTCCGCTTCCGAATCGTTGCTCGAATTGGAAAAATAATTTCTGAAGGGCGCCTCGGTCGTCCTGGCCTCGACAAACCCGTACACCCCTGGAGTGATCTCCGATCGTGCATAGCCCTCCAGACCGATGTCATCTTCCATGAACACGCCCCCCAGACGCCAGGACACGTCATAGTCAAAGAGTGTCGATCCCGTCAGGCCGACGGTGGCGCGATCGGCAAGATCTCCGCCGGTGCGATAATCGGCGACAAGCCCCAAATCTTCGGTCAGACGCGTGTCCAGCGCCAGGATGGTTTGATGATCATGCGAGAGGCTGAACCGGGTATCGCGCGAGTAGCGGTAGCGAGCGTCATAGCGGTAATCACCGTTGCTGTTGGGGCGCGCCCGCAAGGATATGTCGTCCGTGGGGCGCCAATAAACATAAGGCAACGCAAAGGATTTATCCTCGTCATTGTAGCGAGAAATAATACCGAACTCGAGATTTTCGGAATACTGATATGACGCATTCAGCCAATGGTCCCATTCCGTTGGCCGGTCGTCGTCGCCAAAATTCTCCTCGCGCCAATTGGATCTGAGTGTGACGTGAAACGGTTTCAGCTTCCAATCGGCTTCAAGGTCGTAGGCAAGGTGCCCTTCATTGTCGATGCCGACCGCTGCCGAGGCGATCATGTTGTCGCTGACGCGCGCAACCCCGCCCACGACCGCGCTGGCGCGCTCGTCAGTAATCTCGACGGCGGTTTCCAGCGTAATATCTTCATAAAGACCATATCGAAGCTGCACGAACGCTATCGGTTCGTCATCGTCATCGCTGGATGAATACTCATTGAGCTGATCGTCTACCAGATTGCCCCCGATACCCGCGCCACTCAGCATGTTGAAGGTTCCCGGCGCCAGCATGAGGTCACTGAGAGCAATGGTGCGCCGCTCTACATCCACAGGAGTGCCCGGATTGCGCCGGTCATATGTGCGTATTTCGATCTCGGACTGCAAGCCGCCGAGTGCAATATTTCTGAACTCGAATTGACCGTTGAGATCGATTGTTGTCGTGCCCTGTTTCCGATCGTTTATCCAGATTTCTGCGAATCCGCCGACAGGACCGTTGCCCCGGAAAGAGCGCTGCTGCCTGCCGTGACGGCTGATGATTTCGCCAGGATGAAACCTCTGTTGACGGAATTCCTGCGGATTATTTGTCCAGGCATATTGGGCTCCGGTCATTTCGATCGATCGCAATACCGGATGAAGGCTGATATTCTGATGCCCGATCTGTACCCAGCGCCCTTCTTCAAGCTCTTTCAGCCAGATGAAGTCGCGCAGTCTCCGTTCGTTTTCCAGATCGTCTTCATAGGCCATCTGCCAGACGCCGCCAAAGGCATGACCTGTCAACTTCATATTATGGAACCATTCCGTATAATCCTGATCCAGTTCGAAATATGAATTGCCGTGAATAGTCGAGAGCCCGAAACGGCTCGGCCGCGCGTCCGGCTTTATCACATCGGCTTGCGAGGTCAGGTGCTTGTTGGTACCGGCACCCTTGGCCTTCCACGGCAGATCGAGCTCAAGGGCGTATTCCTCTTCGTCAAACTTTACAGTTGCTGACAGCCGCTCTTCGAGAAAGCGCTGGCTCACGAAAACCATGGCATCGTGTTCGGACAAATATTGTTCCGCGATGGCGACCCGGCCGATTTTTGTAACGAAATATACTGTTTTGCCGTCTTCGCCCGGCTCGATCCTTGCCGCCACAAGCCCGGCAAATTCTTCAAGGGGTAAGTGATGGACACCGCCGTCGATGAGGACTTCTATGGCGCCAAGTTCCTTGCCCCGTTCAAATATTCCCAGGACTTCGCGCCGTTCCTTGGCTACGGCCGCTACCGTCAGGCAGACCAGGCACAAGACAAACGCCAACGCCGCCAGGCCTCGTATCGGACCTGAGCGTGCATTCGTTGTTTGGTTCGAGCGGCTCCCGAGAGCCCTAAGGTGAGTCGACGGAGACTTCCACCGACACATTGTGCTCACCCGAACGGACTAGTTTACGCAACTCAATTTCAAAAACCGCACCACCCTCGATGATGTAAGGCCCGCCTGTCTGTATCTTGCAGAGAAACCGCGGCGCGATCGGATACAAATCGACGTCGAGCACCTGATTGCCGTCTTCCTCATGAACAAATCCATCGACCTCGCCGCCATCGTTGAGAAGGCGGTAGGTCACTCGGAGATTTCTCAAAATGCTGTCTTCGGACCCGGTCACATATTTTCTCCAGTTGAGAGTGGTCTTGCCCTCGAAACTGTTTCGGTTGACCGGAGGCAGAAAATTCCCTGAACCTGCGGGGTCATCGATAAATTTTTGGATGATGAATGTTGTTGTTTGCCAGGCGATCTCGCTTTCGCTCCGCCCTGCGCCCAACAGTTCCTGCGTCGAAAAAGACGGCATCACGAGGTTACCCCTCATGTGCACATCCAACCCGACGGAGTTTGCCCTTATTTCATTAACGTCCAAAGACCCGCCAAAAATTTTCTGGCAGGTCTTGATCGATTTGGAATTTGCCGGGGCGATTACGAAAAACAATACAAAAAACGCACTCGCCCCCGTCGCAACAATGCGAAGACGGCGCATAGTCTGCCTCTCTAATCTACAGTGAAAGCATAGGTCTTGTTTAGCGGGGCATCGCCTAGCTTTCCTTGCATTAAAATTTTATAGCTTCCCGGCTTGAGCCCCGGTTTCGGTTTGATCGGGATTGTGCGACGGTAACCCGGAAGGACCGGTGTGCTTGGGAGAGCACCACCGTCCAGGGCTGTTTTCGGCTTGCGAAACTTTTTGCTCAAACTCGCAGCGGCCAGCGCGCGTGAGGCCGCGCTCGATCCCGGAAAACGTTCCCTTTTCCAGATCGCATAATTACCCCAGAAGCGGACATTATATTTGCCGCTATTCTCGATGTTGAAACCGATCTGGCTCGGTTTCGCCTTGATCCACTTGATTGATCCGTGGCGCACCGGCTTGCCCACATTGGCGTAAACCGGAACGCCGATGCGGAACCTGAAGCTAACGCCATTGGCTCCTTTTCGCACTGGGCCGCCCTGATCGAGATAGATCATGGCGCGGTGCTCGCCAGTCCGGGGCCGCGTAAAGGGCCGGATGGCGAAGCGCAGGGTGCGTGTCTTCCCCGCCGGAATTTTCAGCTTAAGCGGGCTGACCACCAGCCATTGATCGAGCGACTGGGAGGTCGGTGCGATGTTTCGAACCTTGTTGTTGTTATCCAGGTCCCAGTGACCGACGCTGATGCCGACTTCAAGCGGCGTCTTGCCCTGGTTGATCACCTTCATGGATCGCCTGACGGGCTTGTTGCCGAGCGGCACCTCGAAGCGCATCGGGGAAACCGCAATCTGAAAGGCAAAAGCTTCCGGCAGTCCTGCCAGAAGCGCGGATATGCTTAATGCATATAATAAAAACCCGGAGCGGCGCATCGTCCCTCTCAATTCTGTACTTGATCTCTCAATACGAACCGGTTGTGCCGTTCGTATTAACTTCGATTATCGTACGCGGGACAAGATCGCTTATGAGTTCGGCCCTCCACAAACGCCTTGTGGAGGGCCGGTAATATTGACTTATGGATTAACCAGGGCGACGACGGTAACTTCGCCATCAATATAATCCCCGGCAATCGATGCCGAAGTCAGATCCATCTGGACCTGAACATCGATTGGAATGACATTGCCCAGTCCGAGGCCGGCGGTGACGTCTTCATCGACGGCGAACCCGGCTGCCACGGCACGGACCAGCGGATTGCTGAATCCAATTGTTGCGGTTCCGTTGTTAAGGACCGCATCAGTGACAGTTGCATCGACATTGACGCCGTTACCCGTCGCGGGCTCGATAGCCCGGAAAGCGCAAATGTCATTCATGTTCAGTTTGACATCTGACATATTGGCGCCTGAAGGAATGCTTGTATCGAGGGCAACCGTTGGTGCGCCTACGAGATCGCCGGCCACATGGGCCGCCGTAATCGTAGCCGGACCCGGATCAGTTACCGAACTGTCTGCGCCCGTAGCGCCAAGAAGCGCTGCCATGGCGGCTGCACTGACCGTGACGTCGACGTCTGTGAAACAATAAAGAATGAGAATGGAAGGCAGATTGATATCAACATCAACTGCAACACTGGCAGCACGGGCGTGCTGCTGGTAACCAAATGACACCGCGGCAAGAACCAGCGCGGCCGCAACAAATTTCCTCATGGGATCCCCCTACACTTGAACAACACAAAACACTTGCAATACACGAAGAGACTCGGCGGATATCCGGGAACTCTGCACGTAGCCTGTTAATATAGGGAATTATGGTTAAAGAGCGGTTACCGTAATCGTATAAGAACCCGATGCGCTGCTTGAGTAGGTTCCGGCCCGATCTGCGGAACTGAAATCGAACTCGATCCGTGTATCGATAAAGACATATGAAAAGGGCGACATTTGCGCTTCCGGAATGGTAAAAGAGCTGACAAAAGCATTACCGGTTCCATTCTGCCGCACCAGAACCTCGTCGACTAGGATTTGACCGGTTCCGGGACCGGTGAGATTTGGCGAGCCGGTGAGCGCAGCTGTGACATCCACGCCGTTTCCCTGCCCCATGCCACGAACCCCACAACCCAGAAAAGTCCCGAAAACGGCGCTCGGATCTGCATTCATGCTGGTATCGAGACCGATCACCATGCCGTCCAAAGCCCCGCCGGAGGCAGAAACGCTCATGGCGCCCAATGGCGTCGTAATGGCATCGTCGCCCGTTCCGCCTGAAAAAATGCCGGCTAGCGCAGCCTGGGACACATTGAACTGAACCGGGCTTATGCAGATGAGCTGCAAAAAACCACCGGCATGGAAGGACACGTCGGATACGGTCTGCGCAGGCACGGACCGACCGCTGGCATTCAATGCGGCGAGCATGAAAAAAATAATGCTGAAAGGTTTATTTCTTGCTGAGCGTAACATTGAAACCGATGACCCGGCGATTGAGAAAAATCTCATCCCGCAGATATGTTTGAGTACAATTTTACGCAGAACTGTTGCTCGAGGCGCTCATGTGCGCAACAGGCGCTCATAGCTGGGAGCGGCTGTAATAGTCTCCACTGCAAAGGTTAATTTTCGCTAACCGCCATGGCCGGCGCGCAGCCCCCCACATTGGCTCCGTCGCATCGATTGGGCACCTGAAGCGTCCGCCTCACCCCATCTTCGTCATCGACCGCGGGATGTTGTGCACTTCATCGGATTTTATGACAATCGGCCCTTCGATCAAGCGCGCTTGAAAAGGCGTCCGCGGCTTCAGTCTGGATTCACCATCAGCCGGGTTCTCGGTCCATTTCCAGGCGGGCAGTGGTCCGGTTCGCGTCGGTATGTCGTCGATCCCGATCGGGTAAATAGTCAGTCGATCTGGTTCGAAACGCATACGCAGAAAACATTTGTACCGGGTGAGACGCTGCGATGAAAAGGTCCAGTCCGCATTGACTTTGCCGAAGCGATAGCCGAGCGCCAGATAAAGTCCGAAAATTACTCCGCCGAATATGCCGCCCAATGGCACCATTTCAACCGCCGTCAGCGAGGGAATCCAGAAATTGAGAGGCGCGCCCAGAAGACGGTTTATGCCATAGGATTCGAACCATGGCTTGATGACATTGAAATTGATGAAAAGGAAGATACAGAACAACAGCCACATACCCAGCAAATGAGCCAGGAAATGAATTGTACCCGATGTAAATCGTGAAATACGGGCTGCCGTGCCCTCTAGCTTTGTCTCGGCAATTGATATCAGGGCAAACCA
>CAMYJA010000028.1 GCA_947258705.1 uncultured Hyphomicrobiaceae bacterium
GCCTCGGGCAGGCGGCCGGGCGCGCGCATGAGCTTATCCTTCCATCCGCCAAGCCTGAGCCCGGTCTGAATGAGGCCGCGGGCCACGCCGATGTGATCGGCGCTCCCCACCGATTGCATGCCCACAAGCCTGTCTTCGCTGAACTCCAGCCTGAGATATCGATTGTGCTCTTCATCGACCATCCGCGCGCTGTCGCCACCCTCGACGCCCATCCATGCGCCGAACGACGTCGAGACGAGGCCCAGCGTATCCAGTATGTTCATGTTCAGGCTGCCCCGGTGCTCCGTCTTCCGGCCAAGCATGTTGAGCGCGGCAATCCGCCCGTGCTCAACGGCGACCGGTTGCACGGCCAAAACATCATGTTCACCGGTCGAAAGATCGACCGCTTCCGCAACATCGCCGGCGGCATAAACATCACTCACGCTCGACTGCAGATATTCGTCGACGCAAATTCCCTTCCCCGTTTCAATGCCGCTGCCTTCGAGAAAATCGATATTGGGTCGCACTCCAGCGGCCACCACCACGAGACGCGCCGTCAGCGTCTCGTCATTGTCGAGATGGACGTCCAGCATCTCCCCCTCCGCCGGCACCGCGGCCGGCTGGCGCTCCGATATGCCCCGGGCCGGGCGGTGCGAATTTCCGAACAGCCATTGCAGAAAACCATCGGGCCTGTCCGGTGAACCGCTTGACTGGCGGTCAGGCGCCGGAGCTCCCGGCGGCGCGGTAGAATTGGACGAGATCGACGCGATCCGCGTACCCGTCAAGATCCGCACGCCCTTGCCCTCGCACCAGCGCTTGAGCATATTTCCCGCCACTTCGTCCATGATGCGCGGCACCATCCGGTCCCCCATCTCCACCACAGTCAGGCGGACGCCCATTTTCACCAGCGCCTCGAGAATGATCGACCCTATAAATCCAGCCCCCATCAGAACGACCGGATCACCCGGTTTCGCAATCGCCGCGATACTGTGCGCGTCGCTCAACGTCCAGCAATGGCGCACCCCGCTGAGATCCAGCCCTTCCACCTGCGGCCGAATGGGCGTAGCGCCCGTGGCGGCCAGCAAGCGGTCATAGGCGATTACGCTGCCATCTTCGAGAAGGACTCTCTTTTTCCCCGCCTTCAGGCCCAAAGCCCTGCCCTGAACGTAGCGGATGCCCAGTTTGTCGTAATGACCGTCGGTCTGACGCAGATAAGTGCCCTTTTCCTCGATCTCCCGCGACAGGAGATAGGGCAGCGCCATGCGTGAATAAGGTGGTCCGTCTTCGCCGCCGACAAGCGTAATTTCGCAATCCGGATCATATTTGCGCAGTGTTTCCGCCGCGGTGACGCCTGCGGGGCCGGCGCCCAGAATTACATGTTGCATATGCCTTCCTCGCCCGTTCAAACCGGAGACAGCGTCTGGAGCGAAACTGACAATCATCAATAGCGGCTTTTTTTCCCGGAGGCCACATTTCTGCACGAAGTCCTGGGCCGCAAATGAAAAACCCGGAACCGTCCTTTTCAGATGACGGTATCCGGGTTTGCCAAAATATTTCGTCGGGTCCGGCTTGATCGAACCAAAGAGCCCGGCCAGATAGCCCGGAGTGTGAAGGTGGCGACCGCGATGCTCTGCGGATATGCCACCTTCACTTGGCGCTCTGGGCTATTTGGGCGCCAAACCCTGAAACCTGTTCATCCCCGGCGCAACGAAATCGGTGACACCGGTATCGAGACAACAGGTCCCAATAAAATGAAGGCGCAATCGCTCATGATTGCGCCTTCCTGTCATGCAGCCAACGGCATGTCTTCTTTCGCGTCCTCGGCAGCCGTGAGACGGATGCCGATATAACGGATGCGGCCGTTTATCTTGGCCTTCTGAATACCGAGATCGCCGAACTGACGTCCGAATGTCGGCAGGGCCATAGGCTCTTTCTTGTTCAATTCGCACCAGGCGCAATAATCCTCGTAAAGAGCTGTCGCGGTGAGGTGCAATCCCTCGGCCGCCACGGTCCTCTCACGATGAAATCGCTCCACATCGGTTTCCGGAGCCACGAGTCTCGGCGAATTCGCATTGTCGTTCGCCGACCCCCTGGCGCCGCCCGTCAGCATCGGATTGCGCTTGTCGTAGATATTCCACTGGCTGAATGCCACGAAAAGTCCGAGCGAAGACCCGACCTCCACGAGAATGGCAACCAGTATGATAAGCGCCAATTGAACGGTTTCGCTGCTCTGACCCGTCAATTTGGCCAAAACGCTGGCCTGCGGATCCGCATTGGCGACAATCGCGCCGCTTGGCAGAACCTCGAGCTTCGAACGGGTAATCGCGATCCGCGCCTCAAGCTTGTTTGCTTCATGCGCAACCGCGAGCTCCGAATTCAGCTTGAAATAACCTTCGCAGAAAACGCGGCTTTTGGATGTCGTGACATCGATGCATCCGGCCGTTGTCCGCCAGCGGTTATTCTGCTGCATGGCCGCAATCTCGCTTTCGACCATGCCCACCGGACGATGCTCCGGCATCCAGCTGAATTTGTCCGTTGCCCGCTTGAGATCAGCCCTGAGGTCCTTGTAGACATCGGCCTGAGCCGAACGCGCACCGATCGTGTCCGTCCGGTTAAGCGCCGCAAATCCAAGGGACGATGTCATCGAATAGGTGAGACACACCGTCCACAGAACGCTTGCGGCAAGGGTTTGAGACCAGTTTTTGTTACGAAACGCGGCAAAGATAAAAAACGGTAGCAGAGCCTTCAGCCAATCGGCTGCCGCACTCGCTGTACCATAGATTTGGCTGTCAAATTCGGTCTTGCCGAGACCGTATCCAAAGCGCCAGTTCATCGCAGCGGAAACACCCAGTAGAACGAGTGCTGCTACGACTCCGAATATGCCCAGAGCATGTTTCATTTGCCCCTCCAATGTTTCGGCCGTCCCGCCATTCTCGAGCGGAGCCAGCCGGTTTCGTGAAAACTCACGACGCAACAATACAAAATCGGGGATTGTGATAGATGTTGAGCCAATGCGGGTAGGCAGAAAGCCCCATCCGGTATTTTTTCAAGCATTTATCGGCTTCCGGCAAAACCCGGCTGAAAAAATTCAACCGCTGCGGATTTCTGATCGAACCTGATCGAAAACCTGCAAAACGCCGAAGCAACGCACGTTATTTTGGCTACTGTTCCGGTATCCGTATTTGTTATTGTTTCTGCGAAATACACCCCGTAACATTCGCAAAAGTTGAGGATATTAACACCGGAAGATCTGGATAACGCGTGGACAAACCTGACCTCAACTGCGGAAAACCTAGCTGATTCGTTAATAAGTGTTAACTATTTCAACCTGCTAGCCACAGCTCATTTTCCACAGCGCCCCATCAACGCTTGTGGAAGGAATTGTGAGTTTTTTCTGGAGGATGTGGAAAGCTCCCAGGGACCTCCGCCCAAATCCCGATCCGCCGGGAAATTGAGTCCCGTCCTGATCGTTAACGCCGTTTCCTGTTTTCCGTCCTTGAAATCCCCGAACGTCCTTAAAATAGCGCGGCGGCACAATCGTGCCCGCTGGACATGCCCCGGTGTACATGCCGGATGGCACGAAACAGCCAATCCATTGAGCCGCCCTGCTATGGCGCCGTCACTGGGAAAATATGTGCGGACGGGCAGCCGGGCGTGCATCGTAAAGCGTGCGTCAGTAAAGAGTGCGCCAGCAAGGCCACCTATGATCATGAAGGAATTCGAGCTTTGACAGCCCCTTTAAGATCCGGACCCAGCGGCGGAATAGGTGGCCAGGCCTTTGATGATCCACCGCCCGGCCCCGGTGCGCATATCCGTGAAATACGTGTCTGGTCGGGTTTGAGCCTCGAAGCGCTGCAAATCATCCATGGCCACGAGGGTGAACTGATCGAACGGCCAAAGCGCGGCCGGAGCAATAGCGGCTTTTCGGTCCTCAAACTTCAACCCGGCGAATTCATCACGGAAATCTCGGGCCGTTACAGCGGTTACATCGATCAGATGGAAATCCGCACCAACCGTTCCACCGTCAGACGCTTTGGCACGGCCCCCGGCCTTCATGATTTTCAATATGTGGCACCCGATAATTATGAAATATCCGGCATCTGGGGGCGGGCAGGACGATTGCTTGATGCTCTGGGAATTTATCTGGCGCCAAACGAACGCTGAACCCACATCCATTGTCGCCAATTAGGTTAGATCGGCCCCGTTTTTTTCGTAAATTTTCCAATTCCTTCCCTAAGGCCGCGCTACGTAACATTGATCCGTACAAATACGAATACAGATATTGATCAATCGCTTCTTAATCGTTAAGCTGTCAGTGGATCGCTACCATTGTTTTGCTTGCAGCGGCACGAGCGGCAACCGGCGATACCAGTTACGATCGTGAAAACAGAAATGGGCTGTTTGAACGCTGTACTCGAAATTATGGAGCCTGAAAAATGTCACGCTTACCCGGCCTTGCTATAACCGGCGTCGCGATTTATCTCGCGATCAATTCTCTCCCCGATATCGACACAAGGGATCAGCATGTCGCAGCGGTCGCGATCGCGACCGATAATCGCGAGGGCATGGCGCGGGACTTTATCCATGACGTCTCTACAGGCAGATCCTTTTCCCCATCGAATCCTATGGTGGCTCAAGTCGAAACTTCTCCGGTCGATCCGCTCCCCCCTGTCGCGGCGCCCGCACTTAAGCCGCCCTTCCCCGTACCCGCTCCCGTCAGAGTGACGGCCTCCGGCGAGAGCATGAAGCTTGCCGCGACGGATGCCGCGCAGGATGTGCAGCCCGTGCTCATGAAGGCGGTCATGGCAAATCCGCCAAAACCCAAAAACGTCCTTATTGAGACCCAGCGCGAACTCAAGCGCGTCGGCTGCTACCGCGGCCGCATCGACGGCATTTGGGGCAAGCGTTCGAAAAGGGCGTTCCGCACATTTGTCAAACGCACGACTACCCTCTCCAGGGCCGCGCGCAGAGACCTCGGTGATCAACCGGAAGCGAACGTCCTGGACGCTTTGCGAAAAACCAGCCGCAGAATATGCGGTAGACCCTGCGCCAGCGGCAAAATGCTTTCGTCGGGCGGCCGTTGCGTAAACGATCCCGTAATCATGGCCAGCCTTTCCAAACCGAACAACTGGAAACCTGTCATACGGCCGGCGGACAGCCCAGGCGCGGACAGAGCGGACAGGAAGGCCGAGCGCCGGACGGCCGAGGCCAGCAAGGCAGAGGCGGAAGCGCTCAAGCGGAAACTCAAACGTAAACGCGTCAGATTGGCAAAAAAAAGATGGCGCAATGACAGATACGCGCTTGGCGGCCCCAAATATCACCGTAAAAAGCGCGCCAGATCGCGCTACATAAAGCGCTACCGCTATCGTGCCCGGCAAAGGGACGCCTGGATACGCGAAGCCCTTGGGGACTACTAGTTTTTACGGCCGAGCCCGTGATAACGGAAACCCGCGTGCGTCGCGTCTTCGGGGGAGTATACATTCCTGAGGTCGACAAGCACGTCGCCTGACATGGCGCGCTTGATTTCCTCGAGGTCGAGAGCGCGAAACTCGTTCCACTCCGTCAATACGAGAAGTCCATCCGCGTCGCGCACGGCATCCGCCGCGCTGTCGCACCATTCGACGTCCTCGATCATGGTTTCGGCATTTTTACGCCCCTCGGGATCATAGGCGCGCAAGCCGGCGCCCCATTCCCTGAGCATCGGCAGGATAATAAGGCTTGGCGCGTCCCGCATGTCATCCGTGTTCGGTTTGAATGTCACGCCGAGCACGGCCACGGTCTTGCCCTGCAATTGCCCGCCGAAAACCTCCCGAACACGCGACGCCATGGCGATCTTGCGTTCGTCGTTCACGGTCTGAACCTGTTCGACCAGCGAGACGGGATATTTGCTTTCCCGCCCTGTTCTGATCAGGGCCGAGACGTCTTTCGGAAAGCACGATCCGCCATATCCCGGGCCGGGGTGAAGAAATTTGTCGCCAATCCGCTTATCCGCGCCGATCGCCTGCGCGACCTCCTGCACATTCGCCTCCACCGCTTCGCACAGATCGGAGATTTCGTTGATAAAACTGATCTTCATGGCGAGAAATGCATTGGCCGCATATTTCGCGAGCTCCGCCGATTCCCGGCTGACGAAGATCACCGGCGCCTTGCGCAAGGCGAGCGGTTGATACACCCGTTCCATGACCTCGCGCGCCCTGGGGTCGTCAAAACCCACGAGCACCCGGTCGGGATGCGTGAAATCCTGTATCGCCGAACCCTCGCGCAAAAACTCCGGATTCGAGCAAACGGCAAAATCCGCATCCGGTCTGAGTACCTTGAGACGGCGTTCGATCTCCCGGCTCGTCCCAACGGGCACCGTCGATTTTGTCGTAATCACAGTGAAGCCCTCGAGATGCGGCGCCAGATCTTCAAGGGCCGAATACACATATGAAAGATCCGCATGACCGTCGCCACGGCGCATCGGCGTGCCGACCGCCAGAAATACGAGATCTGCCTGGCTCACGGCATCGGCAATATCCGTCTCGAACGAAAGCCGGCCGGCTTTCGTGTTCCGGGAAACCATGGTTTCGAGGCCGGGTTCGAAAATCGGTATCTCGCCGCGCCTGAGCATGTTGACCCGGTCCGGGTCCTTGTCGACACAGGCCACGCGCCAGCCAAATTCGGAAAAGCAGGCCGCGGAAACCAGCCCGACATAGCCCGCACCTACCATGCAAATATTCAAAGCTGTCTCCCGATAGGGTTCAAGTTACAATCGGACGTCTGATCGGCGCTGCTGGCTCAAATCACATTCCATTGAATAAACTCACACCCCGCTAAAGAACATGTGAACGTCAATTTATCCCGGAATGCAAATGAAGCTTTATAGTGAGACTTGCAAAGTCCTTTATCCGGAACCGGCAAATCGCGAACGTTTAAAAAACACGACACCGCACATTTCATAAATCGAGGCCCAGGTCAATCTAGGACATCGGACGCAGACAAGGAACAAGGAGGTCAAAATGTCATTCTCATGCCGGGCAATCAATCCACCAGCCGCCAATAAAACAAAAACCTTCGCCGGAAATTTCTGGAACGGCGTCTTTTTCGGCACCGCAATCTGGACATTCCTCATCTTTGGCACGGTTGTCGCCGACTATGCATTGAAGACGATTTACTGACCCGCCGCGGCAATCAAGCGACTTGCCGGGCAGAATCATGACGCATCGTTGCCGGCCCCTGTCATCTCCATCAGCCATTGCCGGTAATCATCGCCGCAGGCCTCCCCCTCGATGACGAACAGCACGGGAACTTCATAAGGATGAAGTTCCCCCAGCCGCTCCACAAGCCTGGATTTCAGCCGTGCCCGTGATTTCACCAGCATGACCACTTCGGCATCTTTGCTCAACGCGCCCTTCCAGCGGTAGATAGACACCATGCCCGGCAATATATTCACGCAGGCGGCGAGTTCCTCGCTGACAACCTGCTCCCCAACCGTCTCCGCCGCCGCCTGCGATGCAAATGTCGTATAAATCAGTATCGGCTGATCCCCATGTTCCAATGTCATCCTCAATCAATTGTTTGAATTGCGCTAAAAAAATCATTCTACACCACATTTCTGCTGGACGTCCCCATCCCGTATCTGACATGAACGTTAAGTCGCGTCTGACATGATGGCCGCAAGGACAGATATCGCCAAAGAGACAAGTAAACGCCGTGAACAACAAGAAAACGAAATTCGAAAAGATCGCCTTTGTTGCCAGCGATCATCCCGATGCTGTTGAGGCCGCGCAGCACCTGTCGGGAATCTATGGCGACGCGGCGCCCGAAAAGGCAGACGCCATCGTTGCCCTTGGCGGCGATGGTTTGATGTTGCAAACCCTGCATCGCTTCATGAAGTCCGGCATACCCATATATGGCATGAATCGCGGATCGGTGGGTTTCCTCATGAACGAGTTCCGGGAAGACGATCTCCTGGACCGTCTTGAAAATGCGGAAATAAGCACCATCCACCCGCTCAAGATGACTGTCATCGATGTCGAGGGGAAAAAACACGAGGCCCTCGCCATCAACGAAGTCTCCCTCCTGCGCCAGACCTATCAGGCCGCCAAGCTCGAGATCTCCGTCGACGGCAAGATCCGGCTCGAAGAATTGATTTGCGATGGCATTCTCGTCTCGACGCCGGCCGGCAGCACCGCTTATAATCTTTCGGCCGGTGGCCCGGTTCTGCCCATTAATGCGCCAATGCTCGCCCTGACGCCGCTCAGCCCCTTTAGGCCCCGGCGCTGGCGCGGCGCGCTTCTATCGAATTCGGCTGTCGTCACCATTCGCATTATCGAAGAAAACAAGCGCCCGGTCTCGGCTGTGGCGGACCATACCGAATTTCGCTTCATTCAGAAGGTGACTGTCGAGGAAGACAGCAGCATCGGCCTCTATATGATGTTCGATCCCGGGCACTCGCTCGATGAACGCATATTGCGCGAGCAGTTCCGCTACTGACCGTTGCCGGCCTTGCTTCGCGAAACTTTTTTGACCATCGTGCGGGATCCGTGGCTATCGATAATCGCACCGCGTAAATTTACCGCTTTGCCGGCACTGTGACGAATAAAGGTCGACCATTTCCGCGCTTGATACCGGGCTTTTCTTTGCCGCCCCGCCTCGCCCATGCCCGCTTTCAGGGCATAAACGGAAACGCCCGATTTCAACGAGCGCTTCGTCAGGGGGGTGCCTTTTTTTACAGCTCTTTTGCTGGTCAGCCGGCGGACATGAACCTGCGCTTTCTGCGCCCGGTTGTGCCTGCGCACCAGGTTGAGATAGACCTGCCGCGTCGAGCGCGCTCGTTTTCCGTCATAAAAAATGCGCTTGTTCGCCTTCGCCGCCGCCGGAAATTCACGCGCCGCCTTTTTGTTCGGATTGGAAAGCGCGAGCTTGATCAAACGAACGGCATTCGTGGCGCCAAGGAAATGCGCCAGATAGAGTTCGCCCGCGGTTGCCTTGCGGCCGATCTCCTGCGCCAGCCGGTCTGCATTGTTGCGCGCAAACACGCCCGCCATGAGCGATGCGATCTTGGGGTCCCGCCTGAGAGCAAGGATCTCCCTGCGCTCCTCCGCCTCGGGAACGTAGTGCCGTCCGGTCCTTGTCTTGAAAATTCTGTCGGCGTATTGGCCCAGCCCGAATTTCTCGCCTTCGCTCTTGATCGTCCTGAGCCAGGTCTCTTCGATGAACTGGAACAGCCCGACGGCGCTTGAGGTCCGCGCCCTCGCCTGCGCCTCGAACTTGCTTTCGCGGTACGCCGTCTGCAAAAGATAGTTGTAATCCGCACCGGTCGCCGTGCTTGCCATGCTGAGCGCAAGCGCAATATTCTGAGGAACTTCTAAAATAGAACTAACGGACATGACGCAATAAACCTTGACAAAACCACAAAATGCCACCCCAACAAAGCCCCGGACATGAGCTACACTGTCAAGCTAGACGCAATTAGTGAAACGAGGGTTAACATCCGTCCTGAAATGAAACATTGGACGCGGTTGGCCGAACGCGCATCGGAATACGCCCCGGTGCTGATAATCGTTTGAGGGCGAGGACATCATGGCGGGACTCTATTTCGAGGATTTCACTGAGGGACAATCGTTCGAGCATGATATCCGGCGCACTGTAACCGAAACGGATAACGTCCTCTTCTCGGCCATGACCCATAATCCCCAGCCGCTTCACATAGATAGGCATTTCGCTGAAAACGAAACCGAATTCGGCCAGCAGCTTGTCAATTCGCTTTTCACCCTCGGCCTGATGATCGGCATTTCCGTTGGCGACACCACCATCGGCACCACCATCGCCAATCTCGGCATGACCGACGTGAAATTTCCCGCTCCCGTTTTCCATGGCGACACGCTTCACGTCACAACAAGCGTGATCTCGAAACGCTCAAGCAAATCGCGCCCCGATGCCGGCATCGTCGAATTTGAACATCTGGCCTTTAATCAGGACGACACGCTCGTCGCCTCCTGTCGCCGCCAGGCCTTCCTGAAAAAAAGACCGGAGGAAGGTTGAGATGCGTTCGCTCCTATTTGTGCCCGGCGACAGCCCGAAAAAACTCGACAAGGCCCTGCAATCCGGCGCCGATGCCCTGATCATCGATCTCGAAGATTCTGTCAGCGCCGCCAATAAGGAAGACGCGCGCAAAATCACCCGTGACTTTCTCAATGAGCATGCGGGCGATGAAGCCCCGCCACGCTTGTTTATTCGCATCAACGACCTCGAAACCCCGTATTGGGAAAGCGACGTAAAGCTCATTCTCAAATCGAGCCCGGCGGGGCTCGTCCTGCCCAAGGCCCACTCCGGCGAGGACGTTCACCACCTCTCCGTCGCCCTCGATCATCTCGAAGCCCGCGCCGGGCTCGAATCCGGCTCCTGCAAACTGATCGTGCTTGCGACCGAACGCCCGATGGCCCTGCTCCAGATGGCGTCATTCGTCGGCTCGAGCGCGCGTCTCATCGGCATGACATGGGGTGCTGAAGATTTGAGCGTCGCTCTGGGCGCGCGCCGAAACAGGGGTGATGACGGCAATTACACCTCTCCCTACCGATTGGCCCGCGACCTCTGCCTCGTCACCGCCGCAGCGGCGGAGGTCGACGCAATTGATACAGTCTACACGAATTTCCGCGACCTCGACGGTTTGCGGCGCACCGTTGAAGAAGCCGCCCGCGACGGTTTCAGCGCAAAAATGGCAGTTCACCCATCCCAGATACCAGTCATCAACGAAGCCTTTACCCCGAGCCGGGACGAACTCGAACAGGCGCGCGCCATTGTCTCGGCATTCGAGGACGCGGGCAATGCAGGTGTCGTGGCGCTCGACGGGGAAATGCTCGACCGTCCGCATCTGCTGCGTTCCGAGCGCATTCTGGCGCGCGCCAGAGCGGCCGGTCTCTCCTGATGCTCGCCATGGAACCGCACCGCCCGCCCATGCAACCCGCATTGCCTCGCATTTCTGAAAATGCAATATTTCCTGCAACAGCCCCGATTGGACCAGCGCGGACCGGATGACCTTTGAAAATATTCATGCCTGTGTTTTCGATGCGTACGGCACCCTCTTCGATGTGCACACGCCGGTGTCGCGGCTGGCGGCCCAAATCGGTGAGCCTGCCGATGCCCTTTCGCAATTATGGCGCCAGAAGCAACTTGAATATACCTGGCTGCGCTCGCTCATGGGCGCCCATGCCGATTTCTGGCAGGTAACCGGCGAGGCGCTCGATTACGCAATGACGCGCCTCGATATCCAGGATTCTGAATTGCGTGACGGATTGATGGCGCATTATCTCGCGCTCGATGCCTATTCGGATGCCGCCCCGGCCCTGACGGCATTACGGGCGGGCGGGCGCAGGACCGCCATACTCTCCAACGGCAATCCGCATATGCTGAAATCCGCTGTCTCCTCCGCAGGACTTGATGAACATCTGGACGATTTGATTTCCGTCGAGGAGGCCGGCATCTACAAGCCGCATGCCAGCGTGTATCAGCTTGCCGTCGACCGTATGGGGGTGGAGCACCCGGCGCATATCTGCTTCGTCTCCGCCAATACATGGGACGTGCAGGGCGGCGCGCATTTCGGATTCACGGCCCTGCGCATCGAACGCGCGCCCGTCCCCGACGACAATATCCCCGGCGCACCGCTGGCGCGCATCACGAGCCTCGAAGACCTGCCCGCTCTCATCGCCTAGCCCCAGCGCGTGACGATCTCATCGAGCTCCGGGCGGTCCCGCTCGATGGGCGCCTCTTGCCCCGTTCCAATATAGATAAATCCGGCGATCCGTTCATTTTCCGCCAGGCCCAGCGCCGTGCGCACAGCCGGGCTGTAGGCATACCACTCGGTAATCCATTGCGACGAATAACCGAGCCCATTGGCCGCCAGCACAAGATTCTGGCAGGCGGCGCCCGTCGACAATATCTGTTCCCATTCCGGCACGGACGGTCGGTCGTTCAGGCGCGCAATGACGGCAATGACCAGCGGTGCGCGCATAAAGCGCCCCCGCTCGATTTCCAGACGTTTCGGGCTGGCTTCCGCTTCCTCCTCCATGGCGCAGGCATCCGCCAGAACCTGCCCGAATTGCTCCCGCGCACTGCCTTGAAAAATGATAAAACGCCAGGGTGTGAGCTTTTTGTGATCCGGAACCCGCGACGCCACCCGGAGAATGGTTTCGATTTCGCCGTCAGACGGCCCCGGCTGCCCGAGATTTTTGACCAGAACGGAGCGTCGTGTTGTGAGAAAATCGAGGACAGCATTGGCCATTTTCGAAAACCCTTTGAAAAACTTTGATAAATCAGCTTGAGCAGGTTACCAAGAATACAAATATGAGTGACTCGTTTATAACGGTCAGCTATCAGGGTATACGCCATATGTTAAGCCCGAAAAACATAACCGGTACAGCCGCCATCGCAGGCGGCTTGACGACGATTCCGGCCAATACCGTCAGGCACGCCGTTTTTGCCGCGGCACTCGCCATGCCCCTGGCCGTCCTCGTCCCGGGCGCCGGAGCAAAGGCGCAACAGGCCGCCGGACCCACCGCGAACGCCGCCCCTGGCGGCACCATCCTGATCACCGATGGATCGCGCACCATGTGGGGGCGCCTGCGCGGCAGCCCCAAGGTCTCCCTGGCCCGCAATGCCATGAAACAGGTCTTGCCCGAATTCGACAACAGGCTGACAATCGGACTGATGGCCTTTGGGCATCGCGACAGGCGCAGTTGTTCGGACGTGGAGCTTCTCTCACCGGTGAAAAAGCTGAACGCCGCCCGCTTCCTCAAGGCCTTCAACAGCGTCAATCCGCGCGGGCGCGCACCTCTCACATCGGCGATCGAGCGTGCCGCCAGGATTCTCGACCACCGCAACAACAAATCCACCATCATTTTACTGAGTGATGGTTTCGAGAATTGCCGCCCCGATACGTGCAGACTGGCGCGGCGGCTCGAAAGAGAGGGACGGGATCTGACGATTCACGTCATAGCTCTTGGCATGAAACCGCGCGACCGCCGCAACATCTCCTGCATCACAAATGCAACCAATGGCAAACTGATCTCGGTCGGCAGCAGCGCTGCCCTGAACCGTGCCTTGTCCGAACTTTTCAAACGCGCCGCGACCCGGCCGGTAAAGGTCGCGATCGCACCACCCGTGCGCAGACCGAACTTCGATCCGAACGCCCCGCCAGAGCTTCTCCTGACCGCCATCCTGGCCGCCAAAGGCCCCGTATTGTCCACCGGTCTTGAATGGCGTATTCGCCCCAAAAGTGCTGCCGGAACGGATGAAAAAGATGTTTATCTGGGCAAGGACCCGCAACCCCGGCTGAAACTTGCCCCGGGCGAGTATATCGTCGAGGCAAGGCTCGAGGGGGTCAAGGCCGGAAAAACCGTGACCATCGCCAAAACCGGACAGACCCGGGCGACGATCAATCTCAATGCCGGACGGGTCAAGCTTCAAGCCTTTGCCGACAGGGGTGGTCAGGCGCTGAAAAATGTTTTCTACACGATTTACAGAAAATCCGAAAAACCGGTCGGAACATCCGGGCCCGCAAACGAGGTGGTGGCGATCACCAGCACGCCCGAACCCGAATACACCCTTAAATCCGGCAGTTACATTATCACTGTCCAGCATGGCGGAACCAGGTCCGAACGCGTGGTCAACGTCGCGCCCGGCAAAACGGGCAATATCGATATCATCATGTATTCGGGAGAACTCGTCCTCGACGCCATAAACCAGAGGACCGGCAAGGCCATAGACGGCGCCTATTATTTTATCTACGAGGATGCCCCGTTGGCATCGGGCGGCAGGCGCGAGATTGCCCGCTCGGCGGCCTTGAAGCCGGATTTCCGCCTACCCGCCGGCACCTATCATATCCGCGTCAAATGGGGCCAGGCCGAACAGCTCCTCCGCGCCACCGTTCGTGCCGGCAAGCGCAAAACGCTGACAATTCCCATGAATACGGCATCCATGAGCCTGACCGCCCGCATCCGCGGCGATGCGGCCGGGGAAAACCAGCCGGTGAAATATGAAATACTGCGCGAACCGGACGATGGCGGCACGCCGCGCCAAATCGCCCAGACCAGCCGCGAAAATCCAACATTCAACCTTGATGCAGGCAATTATATCATCATCGCGAAATTCGGGTCCGCCAACGCCCGCACCCGGACCCGGGTCGGTTTGAGCCCAGGACAAAGCGTCTCGCTCACGCTCGACATACCTGCCGCGATCATGACCATGGAATTCAGGCCGGAGGGCTCCGAACGCCCCAGCCGGGACGTGTTCTGGACAATCGCGACACCGGAAGGCGGCACCATATGGACAACCGGAAATCCTGCCCCAAGAACGCCGATTTCTCCGGGCACATATATGGTCATAGCCGAACATCGCGGTAAACTGTACCGCCGGACCATAAACATGCGGTCCGGTGAAACGAAACGCGTAACGGTGTCAACGAACTAGAGACCTCAAACCTGAATTGATGCAGTACCGACCAAACAGAAATCCGGCCGTCGAACCGCGACGCCCAGCCATGCGTGTTCTGTGCATCTCGGCATGGGCGATATCGCTTGCATATGCCTTCCTGTCTCTTTTCCCGGGACATGCGGCCGCCGGGGAGAACCGCAATGCGGTTTTGATATTGGATTCTTCGAAAAGCATGTGGGGACAGATCGGCGGCGTCAACAAGGTGGTCATCGCGCGTAATGCCCTAGAGAGCGCCTTCACCCGGGCCCAGGGAAAAATCAATCTCGGGATCGTCACATACGGCCATCGGAAATCCATTGGCTGCCGGGACATCGAGACGATCCTCACGCCCCGTCCCATAGAAGTCGGTACCTTCAAGGAAACGATAGGCAATGTACGACCCAAGGGGGCGACCCCGATTGCCAGCGCCCTCGAAACTGCCGCCCGCACGGTCGGCGCGGCCAAAACGCCCGCGACCATCGTCCTGATAAGCGATGGCCTGGACAATTGCCGCAAGGATCCCTGCGCCACTGCCACAAAACTCAAAACCGGCTCAAGCGCGCTTAAAATCGACGTCATCGCCTTCGACGACAAAACCCAGGACAAGCTGGCGGCGCTAAAATGCATCGCGGACAATACCGGCGGCAGTTTTTACAGGGCGACAAACGCCGGTGAGCTGACCGAGGCCCTGAATAGCTCCTTCGACAGGATCAGAGGCCCGAAAAAGCCGCAACCGCGCCTGCCCGACAGTATGAAGGGCTGGTCGGCGGACAGTATCATGGATCCGCAACTGCCCCCGGTGCGGGAATCGAGAATATTGCCGACCGACGAACCGAACACGACCGTCATCTCACGGGTGCCTCCGGTCGCCGGTGTGAACGGTCAAAACGGCCAAAAGTACGAAATCAGTCTTACCGCCACCCTCAGCAATAACGGCCCCCCGATCCCCAACGGTCTGATATGGCGCGCTTATTCCGTGGCAAAGAAAGCCGGCGCAAAACCTGTCCTCGTCGAAACGCAGCGTGTCCCCAATCCCGTGTTCAAGCTGGATCCGGGCCGATATCTCGTCACGGTGACCTATGGCAAAGGGCACGCCACAAGCTTCATCACGGCCCGGCCCGGCGAGAAGAAATCCGATATCGTCGTTTTGAATGCGGGTGGCCTGCGCCTGGCCTCGGTCCTTGCCAACAACAACCCCGTCAACAGGAATGACGTGAGGTTCGATATATATTCCGATGAACGCGATCAGTTTTCCAAACGCACACTGGTCATGAAAAATGCCCGGCCCGGCCTGATCATTCGCCTCAACTCGGGCATCTATCACCTCAAAAGCACCTATGGCGGCGCCAATGCGACCGTTGAAGCGGATGTAACTGTGGAGGCCGGCAAGCTGACCGAAGCGGCAGTCAACCACAAATCGGGAAAAGTCACATTCAAGCTGGTCCGCAAGGAGGGTGGCGAGGCTTTGGCCGGCACACGCTGGCATATTCAAACCTCGGACGGAAAGACGGTGACTAAAAGCGTCGGCGCCTTTCCGACACATATTCTGGCGGCGGGCCAATATATCATTTCGGCGGATCATGGCGGTCAGAAATTCCAGGGGCGGTTCGATGTCGTCGCCGGTGACGTCAAGCAAATCGAGGTCATGGCCCGCTAGAACTCGTTCAACACCCAATCCGTTGGGCATTGATTGCCGCTCATTTTCTCTTCAACTTCCGCCATCTTGTCGTCTTCCCCACACGCCGCATAAAGTGACCTGGCCAGTTGCCAATATTCACATGCGGACGTCAGATCGCCATTAATTTTAAAAATATCTCCAAGACGCGACCGGGAGACGGCCTGCACGGCCCGGACCTCCGTCTCCGCATCCCGCCCTGATTGATCCCCATCATTCCCAAGATCTGCCAGAGACAATCCCTTGGAAAAATATTCTCTTGCCTCTTCCATATCCGAACGCT
The DNA here is from genome assembly GCA_947258705.1 of uncultured Hyphomicrobiaceae bacterium. Classification (GTDB taxonomy): domain Bacteria; phylum Pseudomonadota; class Alphaproteobacteria; order Rhizobiales; family CAMYJA01; genus CAMYJA01. Next base: position 16,389 of record CAMYJA010000028.1, read on the forward strand.
TGATGGCCATTTCCGCGAGCGCATTGCATTGCCGTGCGGCGTCGAGCATATGACCCTCGCGCTCGAGAGAACCGATTTCCTCAATCAGCGCGTCGCGGTGGTCCTCTTCTTCGGGCGCGGCCCCGCGGGCCTCCGCAATCTCCCCAACCTCCTGAAGCACAGCCGGTCCTGCTGCTCCTTGCGCCTCCTCACTGGACGGGCCTTCGCCCGCTCCCCCATCCAGCAGGCTCATCATAGCGCCTTTATCCGGAGCATCGTCCCGCCCGGACGGTAGTTTCTGTTGCTCTGCGCGCCGTCGTGAGCGCAACCCGACCATGAGAAAAACAATCACCACGCACCCGACGAACAGAGCAGCTCCGATCAGGATAAAACGCACGTCGTCATGTAACAGTTCCTGCACCAAACTCGTCATCTCGACCATCCACTTCCTTTGCCGCCTCAAGTCTACAGAACAAGCGTGCAGGAGAACAGACCAATTGCGGAGCGTGGTCAGGCAGCCGAAATTGGCGCATCACCGCAACACTGGATATCCCCACCTCCCTCTCGCAACGGCTGGGGCAATCGGCTAGTCTGCCCCAATGCCGCACCGGAATTCGATCGGGTGCGCCTTAAATCCTGTTGATTTGTCGTGACGCACACGCATGGGGGCCGGATGACCAAGTTTATCGCCATATCGAACCGCCGCGGCGGAGTCGGCAAGACCACTGGCACCATGATGCTTGCCTACAGCTTCGCCGTGCTCGGATTTCAACGCGTACTGGTCATCGATCTCGACGCCCAGTCCTCGACATCCATAACCATGATGGGACATGAGCGCTGGCGCCACGCCATAGACTGCACAAAAACGATCGGTGACCTTCTGCTCGAAATTTATGGCGACGAAGAAACCGGATTCGAAAACTACATCGCTCATTATGCTGGCGATGTGCACATCGCGCCGGGCAATCGCAAACCCGATATCGACGTGATCCCGAGCTCGTTCGAGCTCGATCACAGGGAACGCGAAATCATGCTCATGAACTCAAACGCCGGCCCGACCATCGACAAGGTGTTCGACAAGCTGCAAACGCGCGTGGCGCAAATCCTGCGCTCTTTCAAGGGCCGCTACGACATCGTCCTGATGGATTGCCCGCCCGGTCTTTCCAACGTCGCCTGGGGCGCGATTAAAGCCGCCGATTACGTCATCGTCCCCTATATCCCCGACATGACGGCGGAAGACAATGTCGGATGGTTTCTCTCCCGGCTGAGCGCTCTTGACGGCACGCGCGAAGTCCGCGTTTTGCCAAACCGGGTCCAGCTGAATTCGCCCGCTCATGCCGGCATTATGGATTCCGTTCACAACCTTTACCAACCATTGGGACCGGTCATACCGGCGCGTACCGCGCTTGCCAACGCGCTTGAATTCCGCGCCTCTTCACAGCCGATCCGGACCAAATTCGGACTGGGCATGCCAACGGTCGAGAGCCTGTTCCGCGCCATGCTTGTCCTCTTCGAGACGACCAACAGGGGAAGCCATCAATGAAAACTCCATCCAGGGAAGTTCCAGCCCACGAAATTGTCGAAGCGCTGTTCGACGTCATTACCGAGGAAGCGAAGCGCAATGAAACCTTCGCCCGCCGGTTGATGAGCGTCTATCCCGAAACCATCATTGCCCGCACGGCATCGAAAAAACCGGACGGCAAGTTTGACGCGGCCGAATATCATGCCGTCAACATTCTGCGGAATCACGGCGCCGCCATGCTCAGGGGACGCCTTTCCAGCCTGCGCACCAAGGCCGAGCTGCGAGCGGTCGCCAAGCGCTCAGGATTGAAACTGACCGGAAAGGCGATTGCCAAAAACGCATCCATGAGCGATATCGTCGATGGCATCCTAACCGCGGCCGAACATTATGTCGCCCAGCGCGGTGCCGCAAAAAAATGATCACTTTCCGCCGCGTGTTCTATTGGTGAATTGAAAAATGCCCCATGCCAGCAGCATCAGAAAGGCCGCAAGGAGAAAAGGCGCGCCCGGAAAATACACGGGCGCCGAAAGGCCGGAAAAAGCGCCGAACAACTGCGTCATGATCACCGGGCTGATAATCAATGTAATTCCCGTAATGCTCGTCAATGCACCTTGCAGCTCCCCTTGCGCGTCATCGGGAATGCGGTTCGACATCAGGCTTTGCAGCGCCGGCGTGATAATCGCCCCGAGCACCATAAAGGGCATCAGTGCGTAAATCATCCAGCCCGCATTTGCGAATGCAATGCCCATGAGACCGAGCACACTGCCGGCAAATCCCAGCGCAACCGTGTTTTTCTCCCCCAGTCGCTTGAGGATCGGCCCCATCAGCACGCCCTGCACGACCGCGAAGCCGATGCCGACAAACGCCAGGGACACGCCGACCTCTCTATTGCTCCAGGCAAAGGCCTCCTTGGTGAAATAGCTCCAGACCGCCGGATAGACGAAATGTGCGATACTGAAAAAGAAACTGACGAGAAAAAGCCAGGCCACCATTGGAAATTTCGCGATCTGGCGCGCCACCCCCAGCGGATTGGCGCGTGCCGGTGAAAAGGGGCGGCGATTTTCAGGCGTCAGCGACTCGGGCAACACCAGCGTGCCATAGATGAAATTGATCGCCGCGATAAACGCTGCGGCAAAAAATGGCACTCTGGTGCCGTACTCGCCGGCAAAACCGCCAATGACCGGCCCAAGAATGAAACCAAGGCCGAAAGCGGCGCCAAGCAGCCCGAAATTCCGCGCCCGCATGCCGGCAGGCGATATATCGGCCATAAAGGCATTCGCCGTCGAATGGGTGGCGCCCGCGATACCGGCCATCAGGCGGCCGATAAACAGGATCCACAGCGATGGCGCGAATCCCATGATCAGATAATCAACAGTGAGCACGAAAAGAGACGTAAGGAGTATCGGCCTGCGTCCAAAACGGTCCGATAGATTGCCTACGGTCGGGCCGAATGCAAACTGCATCAACGCATAGACAAAACTCAGATAGCCGCCCCACAGGGCTGCCTGAGCGATCGAAGC
>CAMYJA010000029.1:0-20321 GCA_947258705.1 uncultured Hyphomicrobiaceae bacterium
GGACGTGCAGTATCTCGGCTGGATCCTCGCCAATCTATTGATCGTCGCGCCGGCGGTTATCGCCACGTGGCTTCAGGCCAGCGCCGGCGATCTCTACTATCGCATCATTCAGGAAGACCACTGGATGGAGTGGTCCACTGTCTGGGCGTTCCTACTTGCTGCGCTGGGCGCGGTTGTCGGCGCACGCCGGCAATGGCGCGAATACAAACGATTGCCCTGGTTCCTGGCCTGCCTTGCGTTGTTCTCATTTCTGATCGCCATGGAGGAGATTTCCTGGGGTCAGCGGTTACTCAATTTCACCCCGCCGGAGTACTTCCTGACCGATAACTTCCAGCAGGAACTGAATGTTCACAACATCATCGCGAGCGATCTGCGCCAAATCGGGTTTCTCGTCGTTGTCATCGGTTACGGCGTAATGCTGCCGCTCGGCGGGTTGCTGCGGCCGGTTGGTCGCCTGTACGAGCGCCTGGGAATCGTCGCTCCGCCCGCATCGCTCATTCCGGCGTTCGCAAGCACGGCCGTTTTCTATGATGCCTATGCGATCGAATTCACGGGCGAATGGGCCGAGCTCATGCTGGGTCTCGGCATGTGCATTGCCATCGGTTGGCAGGCATTGCGCAGGCCCGACATTGCGACGCCGCGACCGGCACAGTTATCTGTGCTATTGACGGGTGCGGCGATCTTGCTCGGCTTTGCTTCGATGCTGGCTACGAACCTGCTCTACTCCCATTCTGAAACGTCGCTGCGTGCCGCCGAAATCGAGATTCAGGCGCTCAAAGCAGATTTCCAGCACGAGCACGTGCGGACTCGCTGTGGTGTGCACAAGCGCCTCTATACTTTCCGCGTCGAATATGGCCAGAGCTATCTTAGCGAAGGTACGTTTGCAGGACTTGAGGATGGCGGCCTCGACGACAAGCGGGTCCGATTTTTTCTCGGCAGTTTCAGTATCCCACTCCGTCATCCCCATGAAGATGGGGATCCATATCACCCCAACCCGTCTTCCCCATGGAGATGGGGATCCATGCCACTTTGCCAAATAGGAGACCTATCGATCAAAGCTGAAAGCGCTCACCAGGACGATGGGTGTCTGGGCACCGTCCTTCGACGGTGTGACGACGGTGTGTGATTGGACGCCTAGAGCATTGGGCTGTGCCCCTCGCCGATCGAGGTTTCCAACCCCATCCAGCCGCACAACAATCGACCTCATGGTGAGGAGGCACACGGGCTTCGTGTGCCGTCTCGAACCATGGACGGCAATGTGAACGGTTGGAGATCACCGCCTCATCCTTCGAGACGCCAGCGGAGCTGGCTCCTCAGCATGAGGGAGAGATTTTGTTCCGGTTATTTGTCAGCCCCAACAGTCTCCACCAGCGCCTTCAGGCCTTCGCGGTAGGTCGGGTAGGTGAGGGTGACGTTGAGGTCTTCGCGCAGCCGTGCGTTCGAGACGCGCTTGTTTTCGCCATAAAAGCTCCGCGCCATGGGGGTCATCTCGGCCTCGTCGATATTGATGAGCGGCGGGGCCTCCATGCCCAGCAGTTTCGCGCCATAGGCGATCACGTCCTGGGGCGGGGCCGGCTCATTATCGACGACGTTGAAAATCTCATGATCAGTTTTTCTCCCGATCGCAGCCTCGAGCGCATTTGCGATATCCTCCACATGAATGCGGCTGAAAACCTGGCCGGGTTTTTCGATCCGGCGGGACTTGCCCGCCTTTAATTTTTCAAGCGGATTCGAGCCCGGGCCGTAAATGCCGCCAAGGCGGAAAATCTGCACAGGCTTGCCGGTCGCCCGGGCGAATTTCATCCAGGCATTTTCGGCGGCCACGCGAAAGATGCTGCGCTTCGAAACCGGCCTGCATGCGGTCGTCTCGTTCACCCAGGCGCCGTCATGGTCGCCATAGACGCCCACTGTCGACAAATAGCCGATCCAGCGGAGATTGGCGGCCTGGCCGAGTTCCGACCAGGCGCGTTTCAGGACCGGATCACCGAACTCATCGGGCCCGGCGGAAACCAAAACATGGGTTGCCTCTGTAATGGCTGATTTGAGGTCGTCCGACAGGTTTGTTTCGGTACCGTCGAAATGACAGGCCCCGGCGCCCAGCGCCGCGATTCTTTCCCGCCCCCTGTCGCTGCGTGTCGTGCCCGTCACCCGCCAGCCCCGATCAATCATGCGCTTGGCAAAAAAGCCGGCGGAATAGCCCATGCCGAATATGAGAAGTTTGTTCTCGTCTGTCATCCTCGCGCTCCCCGCTGCCATTCGGACTTTACATAGTCGTCTTTCTCGGTTTGTTCAAATCGTTCGCGGGACACGGCAAACTCGTCTTCACCCGCAAGTCCGGCAAAGGCCCAGACGGCCATGGCGCGGACCAGTTCTGAAGGATCTTTGAGCAGACCGGTTATCAAGGGAACGAGATCAGAATTTCCGGAATTGCCAGCGGCGATCAGGACATTGCGAAGAAACCGGTCGCGTCCGGCCCGTTTGACCGGCGTTCCCCGAAAGCGCTCCCTAAAGGCATTTTCGTCGAGCCGGAGAAGTTCTGAGAGCGCAGGATTGTCCGTCTCCAAACGTGCTTTGAATCTCTGCTCCCGCGCCTGTTTGGCGTATTTGTTCCACGGACAGACGGCCAGGCAATCGTCGCAGCCAAAGATGCGGTTGCCCATGGAAGCGCGGAACTTCGCATCAATATGACCTTTATGTTCGATGGTGAGGTAGGAAATGCAACGGCGGGCATCGAGCTGATAGGGCTCGGGAAAGGCGGCCGTCGGGCAAATGTCCAGGCATTTCCGGCAGGTGCCGCAATGGTCGCTTCCCGGCGCGTCAGGGTCCAGTTCTGCGCTTGTCAGAATGGCGCCGAGAAAGAGCCATGAACCATACTCGGCCGAAACCAGATTTGTGTGCTTGCCCTGCCAGCCGAGGCCGGCCTTTTCCGCCAGCGGTTTTTCGAGCAGGGGCGCCGTGTCGACAAAAACCTTCACCTCGGCGCCTGTTTTCCGGTGGAACGCCCCCGCCACCCGTTTGAGCGATTTCTTGATGATGACGTGATAGTCCTTGCCTTGGGCATAGCAGGATATGACCCCGCGCATTTTGTCTTCAAGACTTTTAAGCGGGTCGTCTTCGGGGGCGTAATTCATGCCGAGCATGATGGCGGAGCGGGCGTCGGGCCAGAGCCGCTTCGGCTGGCTTCTGCGGGCCGCATGCTCTGCCATCCATGTCATGTCGCCCTGGCGGTCTCGGCGCAGAAAATCTTGAAAATGCTCCGATATTTCCGGGGCGAGATCGGCGCTTGAAAAACGCACGATATCGAAGCCGGCCTCAAGCGCCTCGGCTCTCAGCATTTCCTTCATATCCTGCGCCGAGAGAGTATTTTCCATTGTCTGGACCTGGGCTGATTAAAAATCGAGATCCTCATAATGCTCCGGCGGCGCGGCGCCCGCAATGCGGTCGGTCAGGAGCCGGCGAAAGGACGGCCGGGACTTTATACGGGAATACCAGAGCTTTGCATCCTCAAATGTTTCCCATGGCACCTCGCCGAGATAATCCACGCAAGACAATTGGCTGGCCGCCATGATGTCGGCAAAACTCATTTTATCGCCCGCCAGCCATTCCCGCTCACCGACAAGATGGGCGATATAGCTCATATGATAGCGTAAGTTCTCTCGGGCCGCGCGCAGGGCCTCGGTGTCGGGCGGATTTGCTCCACCCTCGATATAAACGCTATAAACCTTTTCGTGCATGAGATAGCCGGTGACCTCTGCATCCATTTTGTGCAAAAACCAGTCTACCAGCCGACGGACCTCCGCGCGCTCGACACGGTTGCCGGGAAACATCGTCCGGACGCCCTGTATGTCGGGCTCCTGTGCCGCCCCCGTGCGTATCTCTTCGTCGACAAATTCGGATATGGCGTAGACGCCGGCAAGAACAGGCCCCTCGGCGAGTTTGAGTAACGGCAGTTCTCCCGATGGATTGAGCGCCAGAAACGCCTCATTCCATTGCCATGGCTTTTCTTCCTCTAAGTCATATTCAAATTCCAGTTCCGACAATAACAGGCGGATCGATCTTGAACGAGGGCAGAGGGGAAAGTGGACCAGTTTATGCATGGGCGGATAAGTGCCTGATTCGCGTCATTTGTTTAATATGCCGCATAGGGAACATGATTTGAGTGCGGACCGAATGCGTCATCCCGGTGCGGGCGGCAAATTTTGGACAAACCTTGCCAAGAGTTTGCCTTTCATCCCGTTTGACTGTTTAGTCTGCACTTGTTTGCGTAATAAATACCAATGACCGAACCCGACTTCGGTTTTCCTCATCTGGGAAGCTTGAAACGGGAATCTAAATTCTAGAATTTGAGTTCTAGAATTCAAATTCGGGAATAATATTTCGGGGTGTCAATTTCGTGTCGATCGAACAAATCATTGCCCTGGCCATCGTTCAGGGGATAACCGAATTCCTGCCGATTTCATCTTCGGGACATCTGGCTATCTTTTCCGATTTCACCGGCTATCGGGATCAGGGGCTTGCCGTTGACGTGATGATGCATGTGGGATCGCTTTTCGCAATCATCGTTTATTTCTGGTCGGATGTGGTCGCACTCATTAAGGGCACCCTTGAGCTCGTTACCCTGAAAATGACGGAGAGGGCCCGGCTTGCCCTTTATATCGCGCTGGCCACCATTCCAGCGGGCCTGTTCGGCATATTTCTCAAGACCACGGGTTTCATGGAAGTCATCCGGGCCGACGATCATATCAAGCTGCAGATCGTCGGCTGGAACGCAATTGTATTCGGCCTCGTTCTCTACCTGGCGGACAGATTTGGCGCGCGGATCAAATCGATGGCGAACATGAAGCTGAGCCCTGCAATGATGATCGGGCTGGCGCAGGCTCTGGCGCTGATACCGGGAACCAGCCGCTCCGGCATCACCATATCGGCCGCCCGCGCGCTTGGTTTTCACCGCACGGAGGCTGCTCGGTTTTCTTTTCTTCTGGGTATACCGGCAATCGCGGCCGCGGGCCTTCTGACCGTACATGAGGCCTATAGCGCGGGTGAAGCCTTGTCCTTCGATGCGTGGCTGGCCGCCGGCCTTTCATTCATGGCGTCCCTGGCCGCCATCGCCTTTCTCATGGCGATCGTAAAACGCATGAGTTTCGCGCCCTTCGTCCTTTATCGCCTGGCGCTCGGCATCGTACTGCTTTACATGGCTTACGGGTGATAATGGGAGTACTGACCTTTGGGCCTGAACCGCTCAAGATAAGGCGGGACTTCGAGCTCGATCGACCGCGGCCTGACTATTCCCAACCCTTCGAGCGTCCGTTTGCTTTCGATCGCATCCGCGCCGACGACATTGTCGCTTTGCAATAAGCGAACCTGATCGACGGTAATCGGAGGATTGGGCAATATGCTCATGAAAAACGCCTGCAGTTTCGTCAGCCAGAACGGCATGGAAATCAACATGCGGTCGCTTCCCGCATATTCGAGTGTTTTCTCGATCAGTTCACGGAGCGTGAAGATTTCCGGTCCACCGAGTTCATAAACCGTGCCGGGATGCCCCTTGCCTTCGATAATGGCGAGCAGGGCGTCGGCGACATCGCCCACAAAAACCGGCTGCATTTTTGTTTTTCCTCCACCCACAAGAGGCATGAAGGGATAGGATTTCGACATTTGGGCGAAGAGGTTGAAAAAACCGTCTTCCGGACCGAATATTACCGAAGGCCGCAATATGACCGCTGTGGGAAAAGCGTCGAGGACGGCACGTTCGCCCGCCGCCTTGCTCCGCCCGTAGCGCGATCTGGATTTTGCATCGGCGCCAATGGCGGAGATTTGGATCAATGACTTGAGCCGGTTCCGGGCCGCACTTTCAGCAATTGCAGCGGGGCCCTCAACGTGAATTGCCTCAAAGCTCTGTTTTCCCCGCTCGGCGAGAATTCCAACGAGGTTGATGGCGGCATCAGCGCCGTCAATGGCGTGATCGATGGATTCGGGAAAGCGCGTATTGGCCTGTACGGGCATGATTTGACCGACGGCGCCCATAGGCTGAAGGTGGCCCGCCAGATCGGGACGCCTGACGGCCGCGCGAATGCGATAACCTTTTTCTGCGAGGGCCTGGACAACATGGCGTCCGACAAATCCGGTGGCGCCAAATACGGTAATAATATCGCCCTTGTTCAGTTCAGTCATCAGCCGCTCATATTTCCTGTTCATCCGCGCTCGCTAAAACTCCATGTGTTTGGCATAGAGCCCCTTCGATGTGAAGCCGTAATCGCCGGTTTTCAGAGTTCATTCGATTGACAAAGTTTTCAAGCGAGACTAACTCATGAGCGCACATGCTCAGGCATGCCCAGGTGGCGGAATTGGTAGACGCGCTGGCTTCAGGTGCCAGTGGCCTTATGGTCGTGGAAGTTCGAGTCTTCTCCTGGGCACCACAGCATCCGGCTGTTTATTATTCCCGCATGCCCAGGTCACAAGTTCAGGATCGCGCAATGACCATTAAACTGCATAAGGGCGACCTGCCCAAAAATGTGACTTTTCAAGGTTCGGTTGCCATTGATACAGAAACGCTCGGCCTTAATCCGCACCGGGACCGGCTTTGTCTGGTCCAGCTTTCGGGTGGCGACGGCGATGCTCATCTCGTGCAACTCGCACGGGACGGGTTTGATGCGCCAAATCTGAAGAAGCTACTCAGCGACCGGCAGGTTTTGAAGATTTTTCATTTCGCCCGCTTTGACGTGGCCGTTCTGGCAAAATATCTAGACGTCTGGGCGACCCCAGTCTATTGCACCAAGATTGCATCGCGGCTCGTGCGGACCTATACGGACCGCCATGGGCTGAAGGATCTCTGCCGCGAGATCCTTCAGAAAGATATTTCCAAACAGCAGCAAAGTTCGGATTGGGGTGCGGACAAATTGTCGCGTGCCCAAAGAGATTATGCGGCATCGGATGTGCTCTATCTGCACGAGCTGAAAGCGCGCCTCGATGAAATGCTTGACCGGGAAGAACGCGCCGATGTCGCTCAGGCCTGTTTCGATTTCATTCCGACGCGGGCGCGGCTCGACCTCATGGGATGGCCGGAGACCGACATTTTTCATCATTCCGGATGATCGCTTTATTCCGACGTCACGCAGATGTTGCTTGCCAGACGGCATTTTCTCTCTCAAATTCAGGCTGAGCCGCGCGTCTGCCATAACTTGGTCCAATTGGGTCCGGTTAGTGGTCATTATGACGATGGAATTAGCAGCACTGAGCACTCGGTTAGGACGACATATGCCGACCGGAGATATTACAATTGAGCGTGTTCAGGCCTTCAAACGGGCAACACGTCACGGCTATTTTGTCCGCGGGATGAAGTTTCTCCTGCCCGTGATCGCGCTCGGCGTCGCTTTGGCAATGTTCATGTCGCTGAAATTCTCGCTGATGATCGGCGATGAAAAACTCAGCGTCGGAGCCGTCGAAATTTCTGCGAATGATTTGAAAATGATCAACCCGAAGCTGGATGGCTATACCGATGAAGGTGGTAAATATTCAGTTACCGCCGAGGAGGCCCTGCAGGATGTCCGCAATACGGATGAGATCAGGTTAAACTCGGTGAAAGCCCAACTCACCCAGGTGTCGAAGGACTGGGCCCGGGTCACGGCACCACACGGCCTGTTTCATGTGAAACGCGAAGTGCTCGATCTCAATGGCGACATCAACGTGACATCCAGCAACGGAATGAAAGCGTTTCTGACAGAGGCGAACATCTTTGTTAAGACACAGATGATTCTGTCGAACAAACCTGTACGAGTAGAAATGCTTAACGGTACGGTGCGGTCCGATTCGATGACAATTGAAACAAAGAAACGAATTTTATTGTTTGAGGGACGGGTTCGCGTCAAAATCAAGAAAAGAACCGGTAATGCCGGTTCTAAGGGTAGCATTGGCAATTCGGGGATAAGATGACGCGATCTGGCATCTGGTGCGGAGGCATCCATCGGCACACGAAATCAATACCGATCCATGTCCAGGGATTGATGAGGCGGGCAGCAAAGGCGCGGCCGGTCCTTATCTCAGCTTTGGCGATATCTTGCGGGCTGGTTCTGTCTCCCGCGTCGGCACAGGAGTTGAGCAGTACGTTTGGCGGATTTGCCACGGACTCCAACGCGCCCATCAATATCGAATCCGACAGCCTTACCGTCAACGACGCCAAGAAAACGGCTGTCTTCAAAGGTAATGTGATCGCCGTTCAGGGCGATATGGAAATGCGAACGTCGGAACTTGAGGTGAGCTATAGCGGTGACGTGTCCGGGAGTGGCGGCGCCAAGGCCAAGGGTAGCGGCGGAACGCAGCTGACGCGGCTGAAGGCCAAGAATAAAGTGTTGCTGACATCAAAGAAAAATCAGACGGCGACAAGCGATTGGGCTGATTTCGATGTCATAAAGCAGGTTATCATGATCGGTGGAAATGTGGTGGTTTCCCAGGGCAAGAATATCATGAAGGGCGAAAAACTGATTATCGACCTTAAAACGGGTCAAAGCAGGATGGAAACGGCGTCACGCACGGGAGGTTCGGGCAACCGCGTTCGCGGTGTTTTTCACCCGCAGCGTAAATCCGGGACCAACGGAATTTCCGGTGGCGGCAACGGCAGGAAGCCCGTGATCGATGGGTGGAGCGCTACGAATTAATTCTCGCCATATCTGGCATGTCTGGAAATCGCCATTATATGGATTCAGTTATAAGAGCTCTGTTATTGATTGATGACAATTTATCAGCGCGCCGGTGGTGTAAGCATATTGCTCCCGTTAAACCTTACAGCACGGCAAGGGCGTTGCAATTGCCAGGTGCCGGCGAGTGAGGTCACCCCATGAATGAACGTATCAGTGGTGATTACGGCGTCTATGCCGAGCCTGTAGCCGGTGAGGGTTGGCTCACGGTCCATACAATCTTCAAGAGCTTCAAAAAGCGCCCCGTCGTCAAAGGCGTGAGCGTTGCAGTCGGGCGTGGAGAGGCGGTCGGTCTGCTTGGACCCAATGGGGCCGGAAAAACCACTGTCTTTTACATGATTACGGGGCTGATACCTTGCGACAGCGGCCGTATTGTCATTGACGGCCATGACGTCACGAGCATGCCGATGTACCGCCGGTCGCGGCTTGGTATCGGATATTTGCCGCAGGAAGCATCTATTTTTCGCGGCTTAAGCGTCGAAAAAAATATCATGTCGGTTCTCGAACTGGTCGAGCCAAACCGAAAAAAGCGTCATGAACAGCTCGATAGCCTGCTCGATGAGTTCAGCATCTCGCATTTACGCAAAACGCCTTCCATTGCCCTTTCAGGCGGTGAAAGACGGCGCTGCGAGATCGCCCGCGCCCTGGCCGGGCGTCCATCCTATATGCTGCTTGACGAACCTTTTGCCGGCGTCGATCCCATTGCCATCAACGAAATCCGATCACATGTCCGCCATCTTACCGGGCGCGGCATCGGCGTTCTCATAACTGATCACAATGTCAGGGAGACTCTGGACCTGATCGACCGAGCTTATATCATCTATGATGGTCAAGTTCTTACACAAGGTAACCGTCAGGAAATCATAAATAACGAAGAAGTCCGTCGGGTGTACCTCGGTAACATGTTTGATTAAGTTCCACGTGTTCAACTGTGTGCTATAAAAAGGCTTAGGTTGAAACGAGTTGCACCCCACATGGCGTTAACACATAAATTGGAGCTTCGTCAGAGCCAGTCGCTGGTCATGACACCGCAATTGCAGCAAGCAATCAAATTGCTGCAACTTTCGAACATGGAGCTTGATGTTTTCGTTGCAAACGAGCTTGAGAAAAATCCGCTTCTGGAGCGTAAACCGGAGGGATATGAGGATGCCCCGGGCAGCTCGAATATTTCCGACACCCCTGACAAGACAGACGAAGGATCCGCGGAAAACACCCAGGTCGGAGCCGATGAGTGGCTGAAAGAGGGCGCGGCGGTGACGGATCCGGCCGCGGTTCTTGACACGGAATACGAGAATATCGATCCCGACGGCAACGCTTCCGCCATGCCATCCGATCATAAAATGAGCTGGGACATCCCCCAGGGCGGCCCGAACGGCGCTCTTGAGAACGATGTCAATCTTGAAGCATTTGTCTCAAGCGAATTGTCACTGCGGGACCATTTGCTGGAGCAATTGGCCATGACCTTCATGGAGCCGGTCGATACGCTGATCGGCGAGCATATCGTCGATATGATCGATGAGGCGGGCTATGTGCGCGGCGACCTCGGCGGTTTGGCCGACCGTTTGGGCGTCGATATCGCCTATGTCGAGGAAATTCTCGCGACACTGCAAAAATTCGAGCCCTGCGGCGTATTTGCCCGTAATCTCACCGAATGCCTCACCCTTCAACTCAGGGACAAGGACCGGTTCGATCCGCAGATCGCGATCGTCGTGGATAACCTGCAACTGCTCGCATCTCACCGGCTGCCGGAACTGAAGCGGATCGCGAAGGCGACCGACGAAGACCTCGGTGACATCATTGCTGAAATCAAGCAGCTCAATCCCAAGCCCGGCCTTCAATTCGGCAGCGTTTCCGTTCAGCCCGTGATCCCCGACGTGATCGTCAAGCAGCGCTCGGACGGAAGCTGGCATGTGGAACTCAACTCGGACACGCTTCCCCGCGTCCTGGTCAATCAGATTTACTACACCAGCGTTTCTGCATCGACGACCAAGACAAAAGAAAAAAGTTACATCAATGAATGCCTGCAGAATGCGAACTGGCTGGTAAAAAGCCTCGACCAGCGCGCCCGGACCATCCTAAAAGTCTCGCAGGAAATCGTCCGGCAACAGGATGCTTTTCTGACATATGGCGTTCAGCATCTCAGACCGCTCAACCTGAAGACGGTGGCCGACGCGATCTCAATGCATGAATCAACCGTCAGCCGTGTGACCTCGAATAAATATATGGAAACGAACCGGGGTATTTTCGAGTTGAAATATTTCTTCACGTCTTCCATCGCATCGGCTGATGCGGGTGACGCCCATTCATCGGAATCCGTTCGATACATGATCAAGAAACTGATCGAGACGGAAACGGTTACAACTATACTTTCCGATGACAAGATCGTCGAAAAACTGAAGGAGCAGGGCATCGATATTGCGCGCCGGACCGTCGCGAAATACCGGGAAGCCATGCAAATACCTTCCTCGGTTCAGCGCAGGCGGGAAAAAAAGCTCGTTCATTTGAACTCTGTCTAGGACCGGGAATTTTTGTTCCTGCCAGCCTGCATGCGAGCTGCGGGAGGGCTTTAAAGACCAAAAATAATATTGTCCCCATAAACATTGACCTTATGTTTACCATAATTGACATGATGGATGGCCCTGTTTTACGGTCCCGCGATTATTGAGGATTAAAGTGGAATCTTGCCACACCGAGCAGTTGAACGCTAAAATCCAAAGATCGGGCGCGCGTGACATCGCAATAGACGGCCGTTTTGAAATAATAATTCACGCAATCTGAAAAATAGCCAATGACAATCCAGATCACCGGAAAAAATATCGATGTCGGGGAAGCGTTTAGCAGCTTCATCAACGAGCGCATCGGGCAAACCATCGAGAAATATATCGGGCGGGATGTGCCCGGACATGTGCGGATTCAGAAAGAGCACAATATGTTTCAGACAAGTTGCTCGCTAAAACTTCGTTCCGGCCTAACGCTTGAAGCAAACGGCGAATCGGAAGATGCTTATACGAGTGCAAGCGAATCGTTCGAAAAGCTGGACAAAAGGCTGAGGCGCTATAAAAGGCGTATTAAGAATCATCATCATGATCGAAATCATGCTGGTCGCTTCACGGACGGTTACGCGGCCGTCGATTCTATCGTCGAGAGTGGCGATGATGATGAAACTGCCGAGATCGAGCTCGCTCCGGTCATCGTCGCCGAGACGACAGTGGTGGTTCCGACGCTCTCTGTCAGCGATGCGGTGATGCAGATGGATTTGGCGGAGCAACCCGTACTGGTTTTTCGTAACGCCGCCCAGGGTAATGTCAACGTGGTCTATAAAAGGGCCGATGGAAATATCGGTTGGATTGACCCGGGTGATAAAAGTTCCTAGAGCATTTTTGTATTAACCGAGTTTGTACTTGATGCTCTGACAAATTGTTTTTTGTGCGAATTCTTACAACGAAGGCGCACTTTCACGCGCAAGCCGCTTTCAGGGAAAGCGATCTTAATATTTTGCTGGAAAATACTGTTCAGCAAAACCGAACCGGAAAGCAAACGCTCATGGATTTAGGTGATCTGATTTCGCCGGATGGCATTATTCCGTCACTTAAGGCAAAAAGCAAAAAACAGGTGTTGCAGCTTTTGGCGCAGCATGCCTCGGAACTGATCGGCACCGGTCAGCGCGAGATTTTCGATACATTGCTGCAAAGGGAACGTCTCGGCTCGACGGGGCTTGGGCACGGAATTGCAATCCCTCATGGCAAGCTCGGATCAATTAATAATATTTTCAGCCTGTTTGCGCGCCTTGAAAAACCCATCGATTTTGATTCAGTGGACGATGAACCCGTCGATCTTATTTTCCTGCTGCTTGCTCCGGAAAGCGCCGGCGCCGACCATTTAAAAGCGCTGGCCCGTATCTCAAGGCTTTTGCGCGATCCGTCGGCTGTCGAAAAATTAAGGGCGTCCGACGATCGGGACGCCCTCTATTCAGTGTTGACAGAGCCTTTGGCTTCGCACGCTGCCTGACGCTCGTTTATCTCAGCACCCCTTTCAGAGGTGCGCAGACGTGCATCAATGCACGGTTGCCAGTTCCAGATCTTCTTCGAAAGCCTGGGCGCGCGCTGCCGACAAGGTGTCGGTCAGGGCGAGGGGCGTGCCGTCCGCCGCATTGAGCGAATAGAGCATTGCATCTTCCGGCAATCCATCAATAGCTGCAAACAGGCGGCCGGCTTCGGCGGATGAGATTTCCGTAATATATGCGAACTCGCCTTCGCCAAGATTGGCGAGCTCATTAATGCTCATGATTTCCTGTTCTTCTGCTTCAAGTCTGAGGTCTTTATTCATCTTCCAAGCTCCTCAATTGATGGGCCCGTGCCTGTCGGGTAACGAAACCGTTCTCCAAATCTGCACACAGCCGGTCCATGCCATTACTTATATATGGCGCGACCTCCCCGGATTTTCAGCGTGACCCCGTATTCACGTTCGAGCAAATTTTGTTCAACAGTCTTTTTGATCTGCTCTAATTAGTTGTTTTATCGCATAATCTTAACAAACTTTTATGAAAAAAAATTTTAGATTTTGGTGCGATTTATCCCGTGTTCAAATTCCAATTGTTAACTTTCACTCGACCGATGATGTCGTATTGGGTTCCATTATTCTATCGTAATGCGCCTTAAGTTTGGCTCTTGCTCCACTTTCAGAAGGTCAACCGACAACATGCCATCTTTCAGATCCGCCGATTTTACCTCGATTCCGTCCGCCAATACAAATGTTCGTATGAACTGACGGGCGGCGATACCCTGATAGAGATAAGTGCGCTTATCTTCTTCGCGCTGCTGTCCCCGGATCGTCAATTGACGATCTTCCACGGTGATGTCCAGCTGGTCCCTTGAAAATCCCGCCACCGCCAATGTTATTCGCAACAGATCCGGCTGGCCGTCTTCAGACGACAATCTCTCGATATTATACGGGGGAAATCCATCACCGGATGTCTTGGCGACGCGGTTCAGGACGCGCTCAAATTCGTCGAACCCAAGCAGAAATGGGCTGTTTAGTACTGACATTCGTGCTCAAGTCCTTCTATTCAGCGACTTTTTGCATCAACTCACTCTTTTGCGCAGAGCTTGCCCAAACCCCATTGGTGATTTTGACAAAAACCCAACCCGGTTTCTCCGGCATCGGGACCGGCATATAAATCGTGTCCGCCGGCTGACGCGCAACTTCTATATGGTGTTTTGATCGAAGGAGATCAAGTTTGCGGATATGGTAAATGATGAGGGGAATGGTGGAGCCGAGGGGAATCGAACCCCTGACCTCTTGAATGCCATCCAAGCGCTCTCCCAACTGAGCTACGGCCCCTGAATTATTGAAGTTATCCGGTCGGGATCGGCTTTGGCCAAATTCACGGACAACAGAAATGCTACATTAGGTCTTTGCGACAACCAAACCGCGCGGCCCAATCAGCTTTCGTCTTCGGCTTTTGCGACCGTGCCGCCAAGCACGTCCGATACGTTGGTATCATCGTCTTCCGTTTCAAGGAAAGTATTGTCTTCCTCGTCAACCACTTCGACATCGGTGTCGGTGTCGGTCTCGATATCACTCAGCTCATCGTCAACGAGCTCTTCCGACGCGCCATCATCCGGTGATCCGTCATCGGCTTTTTCCGCAACTTTCGGGGTGGCGGGAACGGCCGCAGCCACCGGCTCTTTCGCCTCGGGTTTCTCCGGCGGGGATTCCGGCTCATCAAGTTTGTAGACGACACCGCACATCGGACATGTGATCGGATCGCGATTCAAATCGTAGAAGCGTGCCTCACACTCCTGGCATGTGCGTTTGGTGCCGCGCTCAGCTTTATTCGACATTCGTGTTCTCTCAGACTTTGATAAATTCCGGGTCCCCATTGCCATGAGAAGAGATCGCTGTCAAAAGCAATCGCCTCTTCACGCCGGAGGTCAAAAGATTTGTCAGACCTTGCATGTTGACACGGTGTACGTCAATTGCTCAATGGCAGACAGATTATTAAACATGACAGTTTGAGTAAATACCAGTGGCCCGCAGTGAAAAAAGGTCACGAACGTCTAACCGAGAGAACGACCCAAGCCCATGCCTCATTCACTTACCGCCCGGCGGGCCAAACCTCTCTCGGGTGATATCAATGTCCCCGGCGACAAATCCATTTCCCATCGCGCGCTCATACTCGGCGCACTCGCCACAGGGCGCACAGTCATAGATGGGCTGCTCGCATCCGACGATGTGATGGCGACCGCCCGCGTCCTCGGCCAGCTCGGTGTGCCTATCAGGAATAATGATGGGGAATGGCAAGTGATGGGTCGCGGCCCCGGCGGCCTCAGCTTGGATCATGCCCAGGACGATGGTTCTCTTGGTACCACAACTCCGGCTGAGCGCCCCGTGCTCGATTTCGGAAATTCGGGAACTTCGGCGCGTCTGATGATGGGGGTGCTTGCTGCACATGACATCAAAGCGACGCTCGACGGCGACAGTTCGCTCAGAAAACGACCGATGGGGCGCGTAATCGAGCCCTTGTTGGAGATGGGCCTTCAGGTCGGGGGCAATGGACCTGACAATGAAGAATATCGTCTGCCGCTCGTCATAAGTGGGACGGCCAGTCTCGTACCCATCCAATACACACTGCCTGTGGCCTCGGCCCAGGTGAAATCCGCAGTGCTGCTCGCCGGCTTGCATAGTGCGGGGCGGACAAGCGTGATCGAGCCCGTCCCGACACGGGATCATACAGAGCGTATGATCGTTCATATGGGCGGCGAAATCTCCGTGGAAGACAGAAACGGGGGACGCCTGATCAGCATAGAGGGGCAGCAGGAATTGACTGGCAGGACCATTACCGTGCCGGGGGATCCGAGTTCGGCTGCGTTCCCGATCGCAGCGGCGCTGATCGTTCCCGGCTCGCAAATTATCGTTCGAAACGTCCTCTGCAATCCGTTGAGGAGCGGGCTTTTCGAGACGCTCCGGGAAATGGGCGCCGATATTGAATATAAAAATGAAATTGTAAGCGCAGGGGAGCGGGTAGCGGATATCAGCGTCAGCCACTGTCCACTGAACGGGGTTACGGTCCCGGCCGGGCGGGCCGCCAGCATGATCGATGAATATCCTGTTCTCGCGGTCATCGCGGCCCGGGCAAAAGGTCAGACGGTGATGCGGGGGCTTGGAGAATTGCGCGTCAAGGAAAGTGACCGGCTGGCAACGACGCTCAATGGTTTGCGCGCCAATGGCATCGAGGCCCGGATTGATGGCGACGATCTCATTGTCGAGGGCTCTGAAAACATTCCCGGCGGTGGCGTTGTCGCGACCGAATTGGACCACAGGATCGCCATGTCGTTCCTCGTTCTCGGCCTCGGGGCCGAGGCCGCCATCGCCATCGACGACGCACGCATGATTTCGACAAGCTTTCCGGATTTCGACAAAACAATGAGCCGGCTCGGAGCCGAATTCGATGCGGGACCAGCGGGGAGAGCATGATTATCGCGATTGACGGGCCGGCCGCATCCGGCAAGGGAACATTGGGCCGCAGGATTGCCGAGATTTTAGGCTATCACTATCTCGATACGGGATTGCTCTATCGCGCGCTCGCCCGCGATCTGATGGCGGGGGATATCGATTTTGACGACGAGACGGCGGTGGTATGCGCGGCCCGGAAGCTGGACGTCGACGGGCTCGGCGATCCGGGCTTGCGGGCGCCCGGCATTGGCGAGGCCGCTTCGATCGTGGCAAAGAACATGCATGCTCGCAATGCATTGCTGGAATTTCAGAGAGAATTTGCCGCCCAATCCCCCGGAGCGGTGCTGGATGGCCGTGATATTGGCACCATCGTCTGCCCGGAGGCTCGTGTCAAAATATTCGTCACCGCCAGCCCGGAAGAGCGTGCCCGCCGGCGACATCTGGAACTTGAACAGTCGAATTCTCAACTTTCCTTTAACGATGTTCTGCAAGATATCGAAAGACGGGACAAAAGAGACAGGGGCCGCACGGTTGCGCCGCTGGTGCGCTCGGAAGATGCGCACTTGCTCGAAACGACAGATTTGGATATAGAAACAGCATTAAATGCCGCACTCGCGATAATTCGCGATGAGACAGGCCGGTCGGATCTGTAAATAGCTGGGTTACACCGCTATGAGAGGTGCCGATCGGCATGAGAAATAGGCGTTCCGACACAATCAACGTGCAAACTCTGCGCACCTCTCCTCGAGATCGTATCCTCGAGACCGTGCAAAAGGGTGCCAATATTGGTCGGGGGTCTGATTGGATGTCGAGCATCGGCTTGCAACCTCGAGGTGCGCGGGGTCGCCGATGCCTGACTGGAATTTTAACATGAATACGCAGCAATGGCTGCTAGCAGGAGTTTTAATGAGCGATACGCAGAGCGCAGACCTCGATCCGGGGCTCAATCCAACCCGCGAGGATTTTGCAGCACTTCTTGAAGAAAGCATCGGTGAAGATGTTTTTCAGGAAGGTGTCGTCATCAAGGGCAAGGTGATCGCAATCGAGAAGGATCTCGCCGTTGTCGATGTGGGACTGAAAACGGAAGGCCGGGTCCCTTTGAGAGAATTCGGTGTCGGTGGACAAAAGGCGGACATCTCCGTTGGCGATGAAGTCGATGTCTATCTCGAGCGCATTGAAAACGCCCTGGGCGAAGCCGTTCTCAGCCGGGACAAGGCGCGCCGCGAGGAAAGCTGGGATAAACTCGAAAAACTGTTTGAGGCCGACGAGAAGGTCGAAGGCGTAATCTTTAACCGCGTCAAGGGTGGTTTCACCGTCGATCTCGACGGAGCGATCGCTTTCCTTCCCGGCAGTCAGGTCGACATTCGGCCCATTCGCGATATTGGTCCTTTGATGAATACGCCGCAGCCGTTCCGCGTTCTAAAAATGGATAAACGGCGCGGCAATATTGTCGTATCGCGACGGGCTATACTTGAGGAAACACGCGCCGAACAGCGGAACGAAATCGTCGGCAATCTTGAAGAAGGTCAGATTATCGATGGCGTCGTCAAAAATATCACCGACTATGGCGCTTTTATCGATCTTGGCGGTATCGACGGTCTTCTGCACGTCACGGACATGGCATGGCGGCGGGTGAACCATCCAAGCGAAATTCTCAATGTCGGCGATACGGTTAAGGTACAGATCGTTCGCATCAATCCCGAGACTCAGCGCATCAGCCTCGGCATGAAGCAACTCGAATCCGATCCATGGAAAGGTATCGAGGAGCGCTTCCCGATCGGCGCCAAGGTCAAGGGCACCGTTACGAATATTGCCGATTATGGTGCCTTTGTTGAGCTTGAAGCGGGTGTCGAAGGTCTCATTCATATTTCTGAAATGAGCTGGACCAAGAAGAACGTCCATCCGGGCAAGATCGTCGCGACCAGCCAGGAAGTCGAAGTTCAGGTCCTCGATGTCGATCCGCAGAAACGCCGGATCTCTCTGGGACTCAAGCATTGTCAGGAAAATCCCTGGACATCTTTTGCAGCGATGTATCCGAAAGGGACAGAGGTTTCTGGTGTTGTCCGCAACATCACGGAGTTTGGCATGTTTATCGGTCTTGAAGAGGGGGTGGACGGAATGGTTCATCTTTCGGATCTCGACTGGAACCGTTCCGGCGAGGAAGCTCTGAAAGATTACCACAAGGGCGATGAGGTTAAGGCGGTTGTCCTCGAGGTCGATTCCGAAAAGGAGAGGGTCAGCCTCGGCATCAAGCAGCTTGAAAGCGATCCGTTCCAGTCGATTTCCGGCCTGAAGAAAAATTCCGTCGTAACCTGCGAGGTCCTCGAGATCCAGGACGCGGGTATCGAGGTCAAACTTGCCGACTCCGATTTCACGGCATTTATAAAGCGCGCTGATCTCTCGCGTGACCGTTCCGAACAGCGGCCTGAAAGATTCTCGCGCGGTGACAAGATCGATGCTGCCGTGACTTCGATCGATAATAGATCGCGCCGCATCGGACTCTCCGTCAAGGCACTTGAAATCGCAGAAGAGAAAGAGGCCGTGGCGCAGTTCGGATCAACGGATGCCGGTGCGTCGCTTGGCGATATTCTCGGTGCGGCATTGCAGAACAAAGGCGAAGGTGAAGAAGCCGCCACCGACGAAGATAAAGGCGGCTCCGAGGAATAGATAAACGGCCCTAAGGGAACGACGAAGCAAAGACTTGGCAATTTCAGTCCTATGGGTGCCAGTTTTTGCGTTCGTTTGCAGATTACCGGTAATGCAAAATCCCGGTTAAACTGCGCCCGGTGTTAATGCGTAAAGGTGTTCCATGTCTATCGATGCTGAAACTCTGGTGGATCGGAGGCGTTTGAAAAGGCGCGTTACGATGTGGCGCGTTATCGCGTTTTCGGTCATGGCGCTTGCCGTAATTGTACTACCGAAGATCGCAATCAGCTCAAGCTTTTCAAGGAAATCGCAGAAGACAGTAATGTTCACGCGGTACTTCTGGACGTAAACAGTCCGGGTGGAACCACGACGGGCGGGGAGGCTTTGTATGACGCAATCCGCATGGTCGCCGGTAAAAAGCCGGTTGTGGCCGTATTCGGTACGGTGGCGGCCTCCGCAGCCTATATTGTCGGCTTGGCGTCCGACCATATCGTCGCCCGCGGAAACAGCATAACGGGTTCTGTCGGTGTGATTTTCCAATGGGCCGAGATTCATGAGTTGCTCGGCAAACTCGGCGTTAAAATGAACGAAGTGAAATCGGGGCCGCTTAAGGCCGCTCCTTCCATTTTTCAACCGGCCGATGAACAGAGTCTGCGCGTGACCGAAGACATGGTTCTCGATTCTCAAAAATGGTTTCTGGGGCTGGTGGCGGAACGCCGTAAAGTGGACCCGGCCAGCATTCCCGGGCTTCTTGACGGGCGGATCTATTCAGGCCGGCAGGCATTGGGCCATAAACTAATCGATCTGATCGGTGGTGAGACGGAAGCCGTAAAATGGCTCGAGGCGAACCGGGGTATCAAATCCGGTCTAAAAATTATTGAGCGAAAACCAAAGAGCGATCCGGCTTTCGGGCTCCTTGGCCGTGCCTTGCTTGGATTGATCGGGTTTGGAAAGTCTGATTTCACCAATCTGACGGCAATCCGGTCGCTTGACGACAGATTGAAGGGGCTCAGCCTTGACGGCTTGCTCTCGGTTTGGCACCCTTCAAAAAAATAACCGATAAAATTGATCACACTGGGGTCTGGGGAGGCTTAAATACATGATTAAATCGGAACTGATTCAGAAAATCGCCAGCACTAATCAACATCTTTCACACAAGGATGTCGAGCAAATCGTCAATGTCATTTTCGATGAGATCATATCGGCGCTCGCACGCGGCGACAGGGTTGAGCTGCGCGGATTCGGCGCCTTTACCGTAAGGCGTCGCGACGCGCGTATCGGTCGAAATCCACGCACCGGCGAGGCTGTTGAGGTCGAGGAAAAGTTTGTTCCATTCTTCAAGACCGGCAAGGAACTCAGAGAACGGCTGAACCGCAACGATGGCGTCGATCTTTGAATAAAGGGCGCAGAGGCCGGTTGACCGCTCTCTCTGGAGATATCCGATTTTACATCGCAGATGGGAGATAAGAGCGTGGTTCGCAGGTTTATAACGACATTTCTGACATTGGCGGCCGTCATCGTCTTCGTCAC
>CAMYJA010000029.1:20419-42593 GCA_947258705.1 uncultured Hyphomicrobiaceae bacterium
ATGGCGACATGGATTACACAGGCCAAATGGCGCCGAACGGCCCGGATGCGGACCAAGGAGTCCAATCGCTGGCGCTCTGAAGCCGACAGGCTCATGCAGGAACGCGACATTGAGCACAAGGCGCAACTGACAAATCTCGGCCAGTCCTGAGGCGCGTAGCCCATCTCCACCCGCCCCATATGCACGGGGATTTCTGAAACCACTCTGACGATCACGTATATTCATGCCAGTCGATGTAAAAATATGCGGCCTGACCAGCCCGGGCATGCTCGATGTCGCGATCGAGGCCGGAGCGGCCTATGCAGGGCTTGTGTTTCACGCAACAAGTCCCCGTAACATATCGCACACTCAGGCTGCGCATCTTGTCGAACACGGGGCCGGCAGGGCTAAAATGGTGGCGCTGCTCGTCGATCCGACGGATGAGGAACTCAAGGCCGTGTGCGAAAGGGTACGGCCCGACATGGTCCAATTGCATGGGAGCGAGACGGTGGAACGCGTGCAAGCCGTGCGGACCGATTTCAGGCTACCCGTTATCAAGGCCATTGGCGTCGGCTCGGCGGAGGACGCGCAGCAATCTCTGGCTTATGAAGAGGTTGCAGATCTTATTTTATTCGATACAAAGCTTTCTGACTGGCATCTCGTCAAGGGTGTTCTGAAAAGACCCTTTATGCTGGCGGGTGGATTGGTTGCCGGTAATGTGCAGACAGCAATTGCCCGATCAGGCGCCCAGGCGGTGGATGTGTCATCCGGTGTTGAAATTACACGCGGGAATAAGGATGCCGAGCTGATCCGGGAGTTTATCGCGGCAGCACATGGCGCAGGCCGGTAAGATAGCAATGACGGATTGCCACGGCGGTCCGGCTGAGTGGATTGGAACGTATAGAGCTTATGTCAGAGACCCTGGATAACAAGCCGAACAGTTTTCGTGGCGGGCCGGACGACCTTGGGCATTTCGGCATCTTCGGCGGCCGCTTTGTCGCCGAAACGCTGATGCCTCTTATTCTCGACCTTGAAGCGGCCTATGAGAGCGCCAAAACTGACGCGGCTTTTCAGGCGGAACTGAAATATCTGATGGACCATTATGGCGGCCGTCCCAGCCCGCTTTATCTGGCCGAGCGCATAACCGGGCATTGCCGCGAAAGCGCCGCCGCTGGAAAGGGTGCGAAAATATATTTCAAGCGGGACGAGCTCAACCATACCGGGTCTCACAAAATCAACAATTGCCTGGGGCAAATCCAGCTTGCGCGCCGTATGAACAAGTCACGGATCATTGCCGAGACGGGGGCGGGGCAGCATGGCGTCGCGGTCGCGACGGTGGCGGCGCGGTTCGGCCTGCCCTGCGTGGTCTATATGGGTGCGACGGATATCGAGCGGCAGAAGCCCAATGTGTTCCGCATGCGGCTGCTGGGGGCGGAGGTGGTTCCCGTGACAGCGGGTACGGGCACGCTCAAGGATGCCATGAACGAAGCGCTTCGCGACTGGGTTTCGAACGTGGAAAATACGTTTTACATCATCGGCACCGCTGCGGGGCCCCATCCCTACCCGGCTATGGTTCGTGATTTTCAATCGGTGATCGGCAACGAGGTCCGGGATCAAATGATGGAGGCGGAAGGCCGGCTACCCGATGCGCTTGTGGCCTGCCTGGGCGGCGGATCGAATGCCATCGGGCTGTTTCATCCGTTTCTCGATGATCCGGATGTGGCGCTTTACGGCGTCGAGGCAGCCGGGCGCGGTATCGAGACGAATGAGCATTGCGCCTCGCTGAACGCTGGTCGGCCGGGTGTTCTGCACGGCAACCGGACCTATCTCCTGCAGGATACCGACGGGCAGATCAAGGATGGATATTCCATTTCAGCGGGGCTCGACTATCCGGGTATCGGGCCCGAGCACTCCTGGCTGAAGGAGACCGGACGCGTGGCTTACGTTTCGGCGACGGACGGGGAGGCGCTTGAGGCCTTTCAGCTCTGCACCCGGCTTGAAGGCATCATACCGGCGCTTGAGCCTTCGCACGCACTGTCATATGTGCTCAAGCTTGCGCCTGAACTGAAGGCCGAGAATATTCTCGTCATGAATTTGTGCGGGCGTGGCGACAAGGATGTCTTTGCCGTGGCCGAACATCTCAATTTGGAAATCTAGAACCCCGGCCATGAACCAACAAAACAAAAGCAACAAGATCGACGACACGCGCATTGTGCGCCTTTTTTCCGATCTCAAGAAAGAGGGGCGACCGGCGCTTGTTACATTCATAACAGCCGGTGACCCGGACTATGAAACCTCGCGCGATATACTGTTCGGCCTCCCGAATGCAGGCGCCGATATTATCGAACTGGGCATGCCGTTTTCCGATCCGATGGCGGATGGACCTGCCATTCAGGCATCGTCGCAGCGGGCACTCAAGGCCGGGCAGACGATGAAGAAAACCCTGCAAATGGTGCGCGAGTTCAGGGAGATCGATAGCAAAACGCCGATCATCCTCATGGGATATTACAATCCGATCTATGTCTATCCTGGCGACCGTTTTCTCGAGGATGCAGAGGCGGCGGGTGTGGATGGCTTGATCGTCGTTGACCTGCCACCTGAAGCCGATGAGGAATTATGCCTGCCGGCAATCGCAAAAGGCATTAACTTCATCCGTCTGGCAGCACCTACAACCGACGAAAAGCGCCTGCCTGCAGTGCTCAAAAACAGCAGTGGTTTCGTCTATTTCGTTTCAATCACCGGTATCACCGGCACGGCGGCGCCGGATGCAAAATCCGTCGGGGCTCATGTATCACGGATAAAGGCTGCAACCGATCTGCCCGTAGCAGTGGGATTTGGCGTCAAAACGCCTGTACAGGCACGCGAATTAGGGCAAATGGCGGACGGCATCGTTGTCGGCTCAGCGCTTGTGAATATCATTGCAACCAACCTTGACCCCTCCGGCGGAGCAAATGACAGCATGAAAGAAGCGCTCTTCTCGCTCGTGGGGGGGCTTGCAGAGGGTGTCGGGAATGCGTAAATCTAAGGCCATGGCCGGATTGAACGGGACTGAGAGTACAATTGAATCGGTTATCCGCCGGTTTGAGTATATAATAAGGAGCCATCGGACAAAGAATAGTATTCATTCAAAGTCCGAATTGAGAGCGTTAATATCGTGAACTGGATCAATAATCTTGTCCGTCCGAAAATTCAGGGCATCCTCAAGAAAAGGGATGTTCCCGATAATCTGTGGGTGAAGTGCCCGCAGAGCGGGCAGATGGTTTTTTACAAGGATCTCCTGGCCAATCAATTTGTGGTGCCGGGATCCGAATATCACATGCGCATGGGAGCGCAGGACCGGCTGAAATCCCTCTTTGACGAAGGGCAATATGATCCTGTCATGGTGGGCGAAGTACCGGTGGATCCCCTGAATTTCAAGGATGAAAAACGCTATGTGGACCGGCTGAAAGCCGCCCGGGAAGACACCAAGCTGGATGATGCCGTACTCGTCGGGGAAGGACGTCTGAATGAACTCTTTGTCGTGGCGGCGGCGCAGGATTTCAAATTCATGGGTGGCTCGCTCGGCATGGCGGCAGGACAGGCCATCGTTACGGGCATGATGCGGGCTGTCTCGAAGCATGCGCCTTTCATTCTCTTTTCGGCGTCAGGCGGCGCGCGCATGCAGGAAGGCATTCTTTCGCTGATGCAGATGCCGCGCACCACCGTTGCGGTGCAGCAATTGCGCGAAGCGGGTCTGCCTTATGTCGTCGTTCTAACCGATCCCACAACCGGCGGCGTGACCGCTTCCTATGCCATGCTCGGCGATATTCACATTGCCGAACCCGGCGCCTTGATTTGTTTTGCAGGTCCTCGCGTCATCGAACAGACAATTCGGGAACAATTGCCTGAGGGATTCCAAAGGGCTGAGTATCTTCTCGAACACGGCATGGTCGATATGGTCGTTCATCGGCACCAGCTGCGCGATACCCTGAGCCGGGTCTGCCGCATGCTGATGGGGCAAGCCGAGCTCGTGACGGAAGTTACGGCTTCTCAGGAAGCTCAAGCAGGTGACGGAGCTGGATCGATGAATGGGCATGCGGTTCCCGAAGGCATGATTGCGGCCGGAGCATCCGATAAAGCCGGTGACGGAGATGTGGTCGAGGCGGAGCCTGTGGATGATCAGGACAAGGTCGATCCGGCCCGATTTGCGGCTGCCGGCGGACAATCGGATGACGGCAGTGCCGCCTCTGAAACCTCACAATTCGAAGATGACGGCTCAGTGATTGACGGCTCTTCGAAATAGACGGTCATGCATATCAAACATGCCGCATTGCATAAAATTTGCAGCCGTTCCTTCTTTCATTCACTCAACGGACATTTCCTCTGATGCCTCGCAGCAGTGATCGACTTCTCAAAGAACTGCGACGTTTGCATCCCAGTTTGATCGATTTATCTCTCGGGCGGATCGAACGCCTGCTCCATGCACTCGGTGACCCGCATAAAAAGCTGCCGCCCGTCGTTCATGTCTCGGGAACAAACGGCAAGGGATCCGTTTTGGCCTTTCTCAAGGCCATATTGGAAGCGAACGGGCAAAAGGTGCATAGTTTTACATCGCCCCATCTGGTCCGGTTTCACGAGCGCATACATCTGGCCAACGGAGCCGGGACATCATCGGAGATCAACGAGGACGAATTGACCGATGTGCTGAGCCGGACCGAGCAGGCCAACAAGTCTCAGGATATTACGTTTTTTGAAATTACGACCGCCGCTGCCTATCTCGCGTTTTCCGAGCGCGAGGCGGATATCGTACTGCTCGAGACAGGCCTTGGCGGCAGGTTGGATGCCACTAATGTGGTCGATCATCCCGCACTTACGATCATCATGCCGATTTCTATCGATCACACGCGTTTTCTCGGCGATACGATTTCCGAGATTGCTTTTGAGAAGGCGGGCATTCTCAAACAAGGGGCGCCCTGCGTTGTCGCGCGGCAAACTGACGATGCGCTCGATGTGATCAAGACGCATGCGAAGAAAGTCGGGGCGCCGCTGATCGTTCATGGCCGGGATTGGGACGTATTTTCCGAGCAGGGGCGGCTGATTTATCAAGAGGAAGACGTGTTTCTCGATTTGCCCCTGCCGGCGCTGACCGGGCCCCACCAGATCGAGAACGCGGGCGCTGCCATTGCGGCGGCGCGCCATCTGAAGGGAGTCGATATTGGCGAAGAAGCCATTGAGGAAGGTCTGGGAAATGTGCGCTGGCCGGCGCGGCTCGAGCGGCTGCGGAACGGCGCGCTCGCGGCAATGACAGGCGATGAGGATGAACTCTGGCTTGATGGCGGGCATAATCCGGCCGCCGCTCAAATTCTGGCCCAGGCCCTGGCTGATATCGAGGAGCGCTGTTCCAAACCTCTTTACTTGATAACCGGCATGCTCAAGACCAAAGAAGCCGGGTCTTTTTTTCAGGCCTTCAGCGGGCTTGCCCACAAGGTCGTAACGATCCCGGTTCCCGGATCCCAGAAAAGCTATTCCTCCGTTGAGCTTGCCGATCAAGCGACCGAGGCCGGGCTTGACGCCAGCCCTGCCAATTCGCTGCATGCGGCGCTCGAGGCTATCGGGATCGACTCATCCGAGCCCAAGCGCATCCTCGTATGCGGCTCGCTTTATCTCGCCGGCCATGTTTTGGAGGTGAACGGAAATTCGGCGCAAAAATAAAAACAGCGAAAGCCGTCTCAGGCTCTCGCTGTTTTGTCCGCTCTGTCTTTCAGACTAGATACTGGATTTGATCCAATCGGATAATTTGCTTTTCGGAAGCGCGCCTGTCTGGGTCGATGCCAGTTCACCGTCTTTGAAAAGCATCAATGTCGGAATTGCGCGAACCCCGAATTTCATCGGAGTATTCTGATTTTCGTCAATGTTCAGTTTGACGACTTTAACCTGACCGTCCAATTCGGCTGCGATTTCGTCAAGGGCGGGAGCGATGGCCTTACAGGGTCCACACCACTCTGCCCAGAAATCGACAACCACCGGGGTGGAAGAATTAATGACTTCACTCTCAAATTCATCATCTGAAATGATCGCTGCATTCGACATCGACTATTCTCCTGATTAAAAGCGCCTGAACACGGCGGCTAAGCAAATTGTTCTACCGGAACGTAGGTAGAGTATCCTCGCCCGTCAAGTTCAGGCGGCTTCCGTCCACATTCCAGAGCTGTTTTTCATAAAAATCCAGTATTTTATCTGGTATTTCCATCAAATGAGGCCCGTGGGTCCAGAGCAGGCCGGCACATATATCGCGGCCGTCCGTGAAAATTTCCCGAATTACCAAACGGTAGGCCGCAAGCTGAAGATGATAGGCGGGTGCGACATCGTCGATTTGGCCGGGCGGAGGCCGGTTGGTTTTGTAATCGACGATGTATATCCTTTCCGGTGTCTCGACCAGCCTGTCAATCTGTCCCGTTATCTTTAATGACGGGCCGCGGCCATCGGGGGGAGGAATTTCAGCCACGATCGGCACCTCGGCACGGCTCATGGGTGAGAACAATTCCGAGAACGCATCCGTGTTGAGAATGTCGAGGGTCTCGTCAACAATCGACTGCCGGGTTGAAGCTGTAAGATCGCCGCCCCTTAGCATGACGAATTCTTCCGCAGCCTTTCTCCATCCATCGGGATCGAGATCCGGTAAATATTGCAAGAGCGCATGGGTGAGCAAACCGCGCTTGAAGCGGTTATCGATATTGAGGGTCGTCGGGGACATGATTGTCTGGGCGGATGCAAGCTCCCTGACTGTGGTTTCCGTGCCGTGCTCATCGGCAAGATCCAGACCTTCCAAGTCATCATAACCACTCTCTTCAGCCTCCAGGGGCGAAAGCTGGGAGGGCGCCAGGGGGATCACTCGTTGCGGGATGTGCGGAACGCGTTCAAAGGCCCAGGCGGGAAGCGTTTCACATTCATAACGGTCATGCTCGATCGTCCGTTCGTCCGGCGGTGCCGTCTGTTCCGCTTTGGCCCGCCAGACGGTATGTCCCTTTTCATCAGTCGTTTCCATATAGCGCCGGCAAAGATTATCGGCGATCATATTGTACCAGCAATCTTTGTCGCGGCCCTGTCTGCCCTCGAAACCGGCAATATAGAGCCGGTCGCGGGCACGTGTCATGGCGACATATAATAGGCGGTTGTACTCTTCCAAATCCTCCTTCCTTGCCTCCTCCTTATCCTCCATGACGCGCTCATGGGCAGCGGCGCCCCTGACCTTCCAAAGGGGCAGTTCCGCATTCCAGTCTGCCACGTTCAATGTGGAAATGCCGGTCTGGTCACCACCGCTTCTCGAAGAGCATGTGTCGGCAAGAAAGACGATGGGGGCCTCGAGGCCCTTGGCACCATGGACGGTCATGACACGGACTTCATTTTTTCCCTGTTCCATATCGCGGCGGATCTCGGGATCGGATGAACGCATCCAGTCGAGAAATCCCTGCATGGAGGGCGGGGCATCCTCGTCATATCTGATGGCAAGATTGAGAAATTCATCGATTGCGTCCGCGGAATCAGGGCCCAGCCGCGCCAGCATGCGCTTGCGGAAGCCATCGCGATCGAGCACCCGGGCGAAAAATTCGAAGGGCGGCAGAAAATCCGCCTGCCGGCGCCAGCGCGCCAAAGTCTGAGCGGCCTCGGTAAATCGCTCGTTTTTACGGCCGACCTCGAACAGGACGCTCCACATGGACCCGCGTCTTTTGAGGCAGAGTTCAAGCAAATCGTTATCGTCCAGGCCGAAAAGCGGACTTTTCAGAACGCAGGCAAGGGCAAGGTCGTCTTCGGGCAGAAGCAGAAAGTCTCCGAGCGCCATGAGATCCTGGACCGCTATTTGATCCATGACCCGAATGCGGTCCGTACCGGCGACGGGGATATTCATTCTCTTCAGCTCACGAATAAGCGGCTGGGCCAGGGGGCGGCGCTTGCGCACCAGAATGAGGATGTCGCCAGGTTCGACTTTGCGGTTTTCCGACAAAAGCATTTCATTGCGATCGAGCCAGATGCGGATCGTTTCCGCTATGCGCCCGGCCAGGCGGAAGGCGGGTTCGCGAGCGGCCTGATCTTCATTGGGTTGCCAGATATTGGCGGTATCGGATGCGAGATATTTTTCGGTGTCCCATATCTCCACGAGCCCTCCCTGACCGGACCGGTGGGCCATGTGGCCCTGAGTTTTTTCAGAGACCGCTTGAATGCCGAAAAGTGTTTGTTCCGCGAAAACCGTGTCGACTGCGTCCAATATGGGATGAATGGTGCGGAAGGAGAGATTGAGCGGGATGTTCTTCCAGTTCCGGTCCGCTTCACGCACCTTGCGGCTGTACTTTTCTCCCATGGCCGCGAACAGTTTCGGCTCCGCGCCCTGAAAGCTGTAAATCGACTGCTTTTCATCACCGACCGCAAAAATAGTTCTCAGCACTTCCTTTTGTCCGAGACCCGCAAAAAATTCATCGCCGATGGCGTCGATCACGGACCAGGCATTGGGGCTCGTATCCTGCGCCTCGTCGACCAGTATATGATCAATACCGTTATCCAGCTTGAAGAGCACCCATTGGGCGGCTTCGGAATCAGCCATGAGGCGTGCTGCATATTCGAGAAGGTCGTCGTAATCGAGTGCGGATTTCAGAGCCTTGTGGCGGCGATAGATCGCGATAACCTCCGAGGCGACCATGATCAATGCCCTGGTCGACTCGACGATGTCCAGGGCGATGCGTTTTTGCTGGAGATCGTGGGCGCGTGTCTGAGCATTTAAAAGCTTTTCATGGAGCAGGTCGTTTTCGCCTTTTAAATCGGCGGTCATGAGCGCTGTCCGTGGCTGGTGTTTCTGGGTAAGGAAAAATGAGGCCAGAGCATCGGCGCGTGCGGTCAAATTTTCACACCCCATCGCCAGGGCAATTTTGTCTGCCGCCTGGGTGTCGCGTTTTCTGCCCGAGGCCAGAACTTCACCGGCTTCCCGGAGTTCAGGATCGCTCATGAGGCCCGCCATTTCCTCTTCAATGGATTGGCGTGTATCGGATTTTGCAAGTCCAAAGAGCTCATGCAGGCGTGTGCGCAATTCCTCCCCGGAGATCGATGCGGCCCTTGCCAATCCCGCACGTTCTCTCAGCGCTTCGTTCAATACATTGTCGAAGTGATCCGAGATGGCGTGGGTGGTTACCGTGTTAAGGGCATCGCTCAGACCCCTGTCATCGCCGGTTGCCGCATCATTGAGCGCCTGATCGATGCAATCGCGGATCATGGTCCGGGTCTGCTCCTCATCGAGGATAGTGAAATTCGGCGCCACCCCGGCCTCGAGCGGGAACCGCTGCAAAACCCGTTCGCAAAACGAATGAATGGTTTGCACCTTGAGGCCGCCGGGCGTTTCGATGGCGCGTGCGAAGAGCTGGCGGGCTTCGGTTACCTGGCTTTCGGAGGGATGGGAGCCGAGAAGCCTGGCAAGGGAGGCCGTCAGCTTGTCGTCATCTATGGTGGCCCATTCGCCGAGCTTTTCGAACAGGCGGTTCGACATCTCGGCCGCCGCCGCCTTGGTGTAGGTCAGGCACAGGATGCGGTCGGGCGGCGTGCCCGCAAGCAAAAGCCTGAGTACGCGTAGGACAAGAACATAGGTTTTACCGGTTCCGGCGTTGGCGCTCACCCATGCGGAAAGATCCGGATCCGCCGCATGGGCCTGGTTTTCTTCCGTCAGCTCGCGCGCCTGGCCGAGCTGGGGGTTGGTCGCCGTCTCAGCCATCGTCATAGCCTCCCCGCGACCATTCCTGAACGCGCGCCAGATGAGCGTAGTCGTCATAATCGTAATTAAAACCCTGCCGGCGCACAGCACGATAAGGGGTGTCTTCGTCGTCGAATTGCGCGATCAAGGATTGCAGCCCTGAAAGTGCCGTTTCAATGCGCTCAGACGCGTTGGATTTCGAGGCATCGATCTCGGCACCGGGCGGATTGCCGCCATCGGCGCGAATATAGAAAAAATCTCTGACGGGAGCGCGTTCCAATTGATCGAATCCACCAGCCTCCGCGATGGCGGCTTCAAGGGGCAATTGGGGCGCCTTGCCGGTCTCGACAGCTTTTGCGGTGGGCGGCACGCCGGTCTTATAATCATATATCACCAGGCTGCCATCGGTGCGCCGATCAATCCGATCTGCCCGTGCGGTCAGTGTAAACGGGCCCGTGCGGGCGTCGAGTTCAAGCCTGCCTTTGATCTCAACCATAATTTGTTCGACATCCCTGCGGCGTGTTTGTTCCGTTGCGGCAAACCAGTCCGCGAAGCGCTGCATGCGCGGGCGCCAGAAGGCTGCAACGCGTGGATGCGTGGCATATTCGGAGATCAACTCATCGGCGATCTGCATGAGCGCCTCTGCCGGTTTTTCTGGCAAACCATTGGGGTAGCGCTCGACAAACCTATCAAGCGCCCAGTGGATTATGGTGCCGCGCAGGCGGGCATCGGGCTCCGTTCTCAATCCGTCGAGCGGAGACAAGCGCAATATCTTTTTGGCAAAAATGCCATATGGATTTTTGATCCATTTCTCGACGTCGGTCACGCTCATCCGGCGCGGGCGCGCGGCCAGCGGCGGTTTGGGCGCAGGAGGGCTTATTGGCGTTTTTTGGGGCGCCTGGTTCCTGTTATGCGCCCATGAAATCCAGGGAGCATCCTTCGATCCTTCAAGTGCATCTTCTATGGAAAGACCCTGAAGAAGGGCCTTGATGCGCAGCAGCCAGCGCGAGGGGACGGTTGGGACGCCATCATTTTTTGTGGAGCGGGTCAGGTAGATCCGGTCAGCACCCAGGAGCTGGGTAAAATCATGGGCGGCGAAACCGATCATTTCCTCCGGCGCGGGAAGTCCCAGAGCGGACCGCATGGGCCTGTTCAGCCAGGGATCCGGTTCCGCGGCCTGGGGCCATACTCCCTCATTGAGACCACCCAATATCATTATGTCCATCTGCTGCAATCGCGCCTCGAAAGGACCCCAGATCGAAATGTTCGGATGAACGGGTATGCGTGGCCGAACAGCATGTCCTGCAACAAGGCTGCGGTAAAAATCGCCATAATGGCCCGGTTCGATTTCAGGCTGCCGGATCGTTTCATCGAGGAAGCCCGTGAACAACAGGGCCGCGGCCTCTCCGGATTCACCCGACCAAAGGGCGTCGAAACTGTCATCGGCATTGCGCGCCAGATTTTCAGCCGTTTCAATATGAGCGCGCGCCATATCGCGGAGCCGGTATTTTTTGTTCGCGCCTCCGAATGTGGACATCAGTGGCGCGAATGCCCCGCGAAGCCGGTCCACCAGATGGCGCGCCATGGTCCAGTCGTCATCGTTCAGTCTCTTCACGGCCGAATGCGTAAACAAATTGGTTTGTGTGGCATGCTCCCGCCGTTTGATGGCCTCATCGATTGCATCCAGCCCCTCGCCCAGATAGGCGTTGCGGAATGCGATAAGCTCCAGCGCCCTGCTGCTACGCCTGATATCCGCAGGAGCCAGGCCCAACCGCAATAATGGATGTTTCAGGAGCGCCATTAAAGCGGGCGGCGAAAACCGCGTCTGCAGGGCTTCGATGATCAAATCGAGAAAGGTACCCGAAACAGTTTTGACAAACGGCCGGCCGGCGGAATCGTCGACCCGTATCCCCCATTCCTCCAGACGGATCGCCAAACGCCTCGCCAATATGCGGTCAGGAGTGACAAGTGCCACCGTCCGGCCATCCACCGTAAGGGCGTTGCGCATGATCAATGCGATAAGCTCGGCCTCCTCCTCCGGGCTTGCGGCCTCGAGGAGCTCGGTCTTGGCAAGCGCGGACTTTATTTCATCCGGATCGGCATTGTCTGAAAAGTTATGCCAGCCCTCGGTGGTCGAAGCGGGGCGCATGGCCTCGGATATGAATCTTTCGCGCGACCGATGGACCGGCAGCGGCGCGCCGCCGCTGACATAGGAAACTTGATCGCGGCTGATGCCGAGATCGCCCAGCACCCTTTTCAGACCGCTTTGCGGATGTTCGGGATGCGCCTTGCCTATTGCTTCCCAGCTTACCTCGTCGAGATCCTTGTCGAGACCGGGCAAGACAAGGGCACCTTTCGGAAGTGCCGCAACGGTCTTCATCAACCCCGCCGTTGCCGGTACACTGCCGGTTACGCCCGCGACAATCACCGGCCAATCCGGCTTGTCCAATCCGAGACGCTCCGCCTCGCGGTGCAGGACCAGATTGCGCCGCGCCATGGGCGAGAGGAGTTTCCTCTCCTCCAGGTGGGCCGGCCACCCCTCGGTGACAATTTTCAGAAAATCGAGCGTGAGCTGCCAGTGGGTCGACAACTCCTCGGGAACCAATTGGTCGAGGCCGCTCAATTCAACTTCTTCCGTTTCCACGGCATCCATCAAATGTCCGAGTTCTGCGGCGAGATAGGCGGCTTGCGACGGGGTGTGTATCCCTGCCGTCATATCGGAGAATGCGCCCGTACGGGCCATGGTTTCGGACCATTTCATGACCAGTTCGGTGAGGACGAGGCGTCGCTCGAGGTCACTTACGGCCGGTGGTAGCGCGGGAGAGGATCGTTCACTCGCGCCCAGGTTCATTGCACCAAGGAGATCACGCTCCTCGTCGCCTTCGCCGATCGGCCTGATCGCCGGCAGGAGCAGCGCCTTTTGACCGGCGATGCGCAGAAACGCCTCCTGCATTGCCCGGCAGGCCCGTCTTGTCGGCAACAGCAGAGTATAACTCGCCAGGTCGAAGGATTCAGGCGGGGTGCCGCCCGCTTCCGGAAGATGCCCGTCCAGGATAGCGCCCGCCAGGCAATCAAGAAAATGACGGCCCGGCGCAATCGTAAAGACACGCGGCTTTTCGTGATCACTCGGCATTAGACTTGCGTCGGTCATTTCGAACAGGCGTCCTCCGCGTCACTCAGCGCCCCGGGCGTGCCGATATGCATCCACAGGCCCTTGTGAACGACGCCAAATGCGCGTCCCTCCGATATTGCCCGTGACCAGAGCGTGTTGAGGGAGAACGCCCCGCTGGGTGCGTCGCGAAAAAGCCTGGGAGCGGCGATGGAGACACCGGTAAAGACATAAGGGGCATCCGCGCCCTTTTCCGGCCGTTCGATACGGCCTGCCGGGTCAAGAATAAAGTCGCCCCTGCCGTCATAGCCCAGGCTGTTTTCAACGGGCGCGATCAATAACAGCGTATCCATTTCATCGGGCTTCCATTGATCGATCAAATCTTTGAGATTCGACCCTTCGGTTTCGCACGAGAGTGAATCGGAGTTGTGAACAAGAAAAGCATCGTCACCAAGTAATGGCAGGGCTCTGGCGATGCCGCCTCCGGTATCCAGTAGCTCGTCCCGCTCATCGGAAATGGTGACCTTGGGGGAATGCCGGTTCTTGAGATGGGCCTCAAGAATATCGCCGAGATAATGCACATTAACGACTGCGTTTTCGATGCCCGCCGCAGCCAGCCGGTCGAGAATTCGGTCTATCAATGGAACGCCGTTCAAGGCCACCATAGGCTTCGGCAGCTTTTCGGTCAGGGGCCGCATGCGCAGGCCAAGGCCGGCGCCCAGTATCATGGCTGTATTCACGCTCATGTGTCAGGCCTTCACGGCAAGATCCGGCTCGCGGTAACGCAAATCCTGCGGAAAGTGCCTGTCGAACCAGAATTTCAAATCGGCCAATTGCGGGTGGTTTAAATCGCGTTCGAGATATTTCCAGATGCGGGGCATATGCTTGAGATAGGCGCGTTTGTTGTCGCGCATGGCCAGACGCGCGAAAATACCGAGGATTTTTGTATTCCTTTGTGCACCCATGATGGCGTAGCTCATGTGGAATCCGTCCTCATCGAAAGGTTCGGCCTGTTTGTGCGCTCGGGCACAATAATCGTTCAAAAGCTCCTCCTCCAGCTCTTCGGAAATATCCAGGCGCGCATCCTGAAGAAGTGACACCAAGTCATAACTTCTCGGGCCTATGAGCGCATCCTGGAAATCGATGATGCCCACATGTTTTATGCGTCCCACGTCCGATTTGTCTGTCTCACCGTCGACCCAGATCAGGTTCGGGGAGTGAAAATCCCTGAGAAGCCAGCCCTGATCCCTGCCGTCGATCTTGGTAAATAAT
Organism: uncultured Hyphomicrobiaceae bacterium; assembly: GCA_947258705.1. GTDB lineage: Bacteria > Pseudomonadota > Alphaproteobacteria > Rhizobiales > CAMYJA01 > CAMYJA01. The sequence continues at coordinate 34,489 of CAMYJA010000029.1, forward strand.
CCGGAATAGAGATTTGTAAATTCGGCCCCGACATCAGCCGGTGGCGGTCCGCCCTTGATACTCGGCCAGTACCAGTCAATCAGCAGTTCGGCCTCGATAAGAAATACGCCGAGATCCAGGGTCGGCAAACGATAAGCCTGGTCTCCGGCAATGGGCAGTTCGCCGGGCGGCTCGAGTTTGCGCATTTCTATGAGCACATCGACCGCGGCGCCATAGAGATCGGTTTCGGGCCTGCCTGCTCCGATCTCGTCTCCAAAAGTCCTGTCACCCAAATCCTCAAGTATGATGAAACCTTCGCCGAGATCCCGGGCGTATATTTCAGGCGCCGCAAAACCGGCCTGTCTCAAGGCCGAGGCAATGGCGACAAAGGCGCGCACATCTTCGGAAAGGCGGGCTATGCGGCTATAGGGCAGGCCGTCCCGCACCGGCGGGCCGTCGGGCTGGGCGGGGGCATCCATCAATATAGCCGGTCGTGCACCGTCCGATACACGCGCGTAAGCCCGGACAGAGGCATCGCCCTGCATATAGGCCGGCGCGACCGCATTCCAGCCCGACTTTTCGACGAAACGGACCTTTTTCTCCAAGCGGTCCAGTCTTTCCGACCATTCATCATGGCCGGTGATGGTAAGGTTTCGGTCCTCCCCTTTCGCCGCATCCTCAAGAACAATATTCAGATGCGAAGCGGATGGCGGAGCATTGAGGCGTTCCGGCCATTCGATGATCGAAACACCATGCGCAATTGCGTCTTCGAGGCCCAGTTCGTCGGCTGCATCGGCATCGTTCAACCGGTATAAATCAAAATGAAAAATGTCTGTCCGTGCTGTTTCGTATTTTTGCACCAGGGAAAAGGTGGGGCTCGGGATTTCGCCAATCGATCCCGATGACATGTGGCTTATAAGCGCCCGCGCAAACGTGGTTTTGCCAGCACCGAGATCGCCGCGCAAAAGGAGAATGTCACCTTGATGAAGGCTCAACGATATCCATGCCGCAAGCTTTTCAAGCTCGCGCTCCGAGACGTCCTCAATTCGCCAATCTTTGTATTTCATGATGATGGACAGAGTCCCGGGTGCGCAAGATCACGCGACATCCTTGGCTTCATCCGCGCCTGAACGTCCGATTTCGGTGTCGTCTCCATCCCGCGGTTGCGCCTTTTTGCCGTTTGGCCCTTCAATCGGGAACCGAACCACAAATTCCGAACCCTGCCCCTCTTCCGACAGTAATTTAATGTCGCCATGATGTAACTCCACGATACTTTTTACAATGGACAGGCCGAGACCCGGCCCCCTGTGTTGAGCGCCTTTGGTCCGGCTTTCAAAGCGTCCAAAGATTTTCTCGTGATCCTTCTCCGCAATACCTATGCCTTCGTCTTTCACCGTAAAGATCATCATGTCTTGTTCCTGGCGGCAACCAAATTCAATTCTGCCGCCCGAATTGGAGAATCCTATGGCATTCTTGAGAAGATTGTTCAGGATCTGGACGACACGGCCTTCATCAGCCACGAAGTTAGATTGCGCAATATCGACGGTCATTTGGAAATCGATATTCTTCTCCAGAAAATTCCCTTTCAGCCCCCGATGCGTCGATGCCATTATCTGTTGCGCATCGACATTCCCGAGATCGAGATCAAAGGTTCCCGCGTCTATCGTGGCCAGATCAAGTATGTCATTGATGATTGCGAGCAAGGTGCGGCTTGAGCTTTGAATGTCGTTGAGATAATCGTGCTGCTTCCGGTTCAGTTCGCCGATCCCCGGATTTTCGAGCAGTTCGCTAAAACCGATAATGTTGGTCAAGGGCGTGCGCAGTTCATAGGAAACATGAGAGATGAACTGGTTTTTCAACCGGTCCGCGACCTTGAGCGCCTCGTTCCGTTCGATCAGGGCTTTTTCGACATGTTTGGTGTCGGTTATGTCTAGATAAGTGAACAGCGTGGCACCGTCTGGCAGCGGGACACCGGCATAGGCGATGATGCTGCCATCGCTTCGCTCCATCTGATCGTTAATATTGCGGCGCCTGTCGGATATGGTGGTCACGGCGCGCCTGATCTTAGCCCAGGAGTGGGAATCGTCGAACAATACCCGGCAATGACCGATGATGTCCTCGATGTGCGGCGACTGAGACAATGCTCGGCGATCAAGTTTCCAGATTCGCGCGAAGGATTTATTGAACAATCGAAGACGCCCGTCGGTTGCAAATACGGCGACACCTTCCTGGAGGTTGTCCAACGTTTCGCTTTGTGCGCTGATCAATGCGTTGTAGCGGCTTTCGAGAGCGAATTTTTCCGTCACATTGTCGTAGAGATAGGCAACCCCGCCATCCGGCCGCGGCTCGGCGATGACATGTATTGTACGCCCGTCGGGTAAGTGCCACCAATCTTCATGGGCTTCAGTGCTGCCGTAATGGGTCAGGCGCTTTGCCTTCCAGGCGCGGTAATCCGCTTGCTCCGGCAAGTGCCTGAGCTCCCTCAATTTGTCGAGAACTTCTCCATCGAGGGGTTGCGACTGGAGCCATTCAGGATCGAGATTCCAGAGTTTGTAAAATGCATTGTTGAAAAATGTCAGTCTTTGGCCCGGACCGCAAATGGCGATGGCGGTCGTGACGCGATCGAGCATGCGGTCATTCGCTTCGCTTTGCCGGTCGAGCTCGCCCTGGACGCTCTCCAGAGCCGCAACGTCGATCGCCATGCCGATGGAACCTCCGGGAGCTGGTTCGGCGACAACGTCGTAAGTTCGGCGTTCGCCGGCGGTGACAACATGATGGCGATGACGATAGATACCCCGCGCCTTTATCCTGGTATCGACTAGAACACGTTGCCGGCTTTCCAGAAGTTCGATCTGCCGTTTTATGCAGTCCTCGAACCCTTCCGCGCCCACCGCCTTTATATAGGCTTCATTAACCCATGTCAGGGCGCCCTCCTCGTTGCGGAACCAGACGGGCATTGGTAACGCACCGATCAATATGCGGTCGGCTTCAACCTTTCCCGAAAGCTGACGGTAGAGATCGATAAGGCGCCCCAGATCGCGCCTGTGACCCGCCGTATCCCTGATCTTCAGGATTGCGCGGCCACCACCCGTGCGGCCATCGGCTTCAATATAGGCGCCCGATTTGGTTTTAAGCATTTGATTGAAAGGCCGTCCCTCGCGCAAAAGCTTCTCCATGGCCTTGCTCAAGGCGTTGACCGCCTCTTTCTCCAGCCATGAAGGGAACTGAAAAATTTCAGCCCGGGTTTCGGGTATGCCTGGAACTCCATAGAGGGTATTTGACGCGATGTGGGCCTTGCCGCGCTCCCATATGATCAGGAGTTGGGGTTCGGCCTTGACGATACTCTCGGCCGTTATCAGATTGCGGCGGAGCTCGGAAATTTCAGCGGCCGCGCGCTTCTCGAATTGAGCAGCGCTCCTGACCGCGCGAAAGGCGATGAGCGAGGCGATACCCGCGAATATAACGACGCCCGCCAACACCCCGATGATGAGCAGGTTGCGCATATCGAACATAGCGGGGAGGCCGCGCGAGCCTTCGGTAACGGCGATCGTCAGAATAGCCACGCAGGACAGGCTCGCAATCAGCAGGCCGAGTACGCTCGAATATGCTCCCGTTTTCTGATCGACTACACCAAGCACACGCATTGTTTACCCTGCCCCCTGTCTACGGCTGGTACGCAATACGCTGGTTCCGTATGGATGGGGCGCGAGGTATAAGCTCGATCACGCCCCACAGCATCAAATTCTCTGGTTTTTCGCGTTAAATGACGAATCAACGCAAACATTATGGTCCGCTTTGACGGGCATGACCAGACATGATGGTTTTTGATCTCCAGATATCTAGTAGCGGTAATGTTCCGGCTTGAAGGGCCCGTTCTGATCAATTCCGATATAACTGGCCTGGTCGTCCGTCAATTTCGTGAGGTTGACACCGAGTTTCTCAAGATGAAGCAATGCGACTTTTTCATCCAGGCGTTTTGGCAGAACATAAACCTCGTTCTTGTAATTCTCGCCATGAGCCCAGAGTTCAATCTGCGCCAGGGTCTGATTAGTGAATGAGGCCGACATTACAAAACTCGGATGCCCTGTTGCGCAGCCCAGATTGACCAGCCGTCCTTCCGCCAGCACGATAATGCGTTTACCGTCGGGGAACTCAATCTCATCCACCTGCGGCTTTACATTGTGCCATTGGAAATTCTTCAGAGCCGCGATTTGAATTTCTGAATCGAAGTGACCGATATTGCAGACTATCGCGCGGTCCTTCATTTCCCGCATATGATCCAGCGTGATCACGTCCTTATTGCCTGTTGCCGTGACAAAGATATCCGCCTCGCCCGCAACTTCCTCCATGGTGCGCACTTCGTAGCCTTCCATGGCCGCCTGCAGTGCGCAGATGGGATCGATTTCGGTCACGACAACACGCGCACCCGAGGCGCGCAGGGATTCGGCGGAGCCCTTGCCAACATCGCCAAATCCGCAGATGACGACTCGCGGCAACCATAGAGATTGTCGAATTTTGATTTCGTTACCGAGTCGTTAACGTTGATTGCGGGGAAGGGAAGGTGCCCCTGTTCCTGCATCTGGTAAAGCCGGTGCACGCCGGTTGTGGTCTCCTCCGATACGCCTTTGATGGCGTCGCGGCATTTCGCGAACCAGCCCGGGCTTTCTTCTATGCGCTTTTTAATGGTGGCATAGAGGACTTCCTCTTCTTCATTGGCAGGATTTGATATGACCGTGGGATCATTCTCGGCCTGGGCGCCCAAAATGATATAGACAGTGGCGTCTCCGCCATCGTCGAGGATCATGTTGGCGGTACCGCCGTCACCCCAGTGAAAAATCCGATCAACATATTGCCAATATTCTTCGAGGCTTTCGCCCTTGAAGGCGAAAACCGGCACACCACTGGCCGCGATCGCTGCCGCCGCATGATCCTGTGTCGAGAAAATATTGCATGATGCCCAGCGCACTTCCGCGCCGAGAGCCGTCAGCGTCTCTATCAGGACCGCCGTCTGGATCGTCATGTGCAGACAGCCGGCAATACGTGCGCCGGTCAGAGGCTTGCTGTCGCCATATTCCTCGCGCGTGGCCATAAGGCCCGGCATTTCAGTCTCTGCTATGGAAATTTCATTACGCCCCCACTCAGCCAGATTAATATCCGCGACGTGGTAATCGTTAAATTCACTCATAAGCCTGTCCTTTTCGAGCTCAGTCCTGAAGACCTGGATGAGGCCATAATCGCCTGCGGCCACTGTCATCAACAATTCTGACGCCCTCATACGGGCGTTACAGATTTCGTTATTCAGGGTTGGAAGAATTATCCGCTCTCTATAGCCTTATGGAGCGTGAATGGCAATAAGGATATAAAGAGGTCCTTATGTCTTTATTTCCCTGGTCAGCGTGCGCAAACGCCTCCAATTGATCGCGCTGAGCCTGGCGGTAAATGGTGCGTCAATTCATGCTGACTCGATATGACCGGCGTTCATGAAAGTGTTACTCAATCCTTCACGCGCTTCAGACATAATATATCAAATCACCACTATTCATTTTTCAGGCGCTGAAAAAGAAGAGCTAACCGCGCTGACATAGTTCACCGAGAAATATTTTAATTAAAATTTTAAGAGAATTTCTCTCGACCGATTTATTTTTATTCAAATCTTTGCATGTAACTTCCTGTTTATATTTTCAGGAGGCGTACATGTTCAGTGAATCAACCAAGTTTTGGAAGTCCCTATGTAAAGCGTCAGCTCCTTCAAAAGGATCTGATGCTAAATCCACTCATACTATCAGGCGTTTCTCCGCAAACCGTAGTGGCAGTGCCGCCATTATATTCGCCCTGGCAGCAATACCGGTCCTGTCGATCGTCGGCGCGGCAGTCGATTATTCGAATGCAGTCAGAATCAGAGCGCAGATGCAGGCAGCCGTCGATGCCGCTACGCTTGCCGGCGGTCGCGAATTGCAGGTCAGCGGCGATGCCAGCACCGCCTGGAGGCCGCCATTGAAAGCCTTCCCCCCGGCAGCTTCAGATCAAATGGCAATGGCGGTACTCTGACTCCTCGCCTGACAGTTGACCAGGGCACCGCTATCGATCTTGCTTCCGGTACCGTCAATCTGGAAGCTGCTGCGACTTATCAACCATTCATCCTGCCGATAATCGGAATCAACGAAGTTGAACTCCGTGTGAGGGTTGACGGAGAATTGTTGCAAGGCACCTCTGGCGGTGAAGGCTATGAGAACCTTGAGCTCGTTCTGATGCTCGATACGACCGGTTCCATGTCGGGTTCCAAAATGTCCGCACTTAAAGTCTCGGCAAAAGATCTCGTCCAGATCGTTCTTGGATCCGGACCGCAGACTGAATATACGAGTAAAGTTGCGCTGGCGCCCTTCGCCTATTCGGTCAATGTCGGTTCCTATGTCAATGTCGCGACAGGATACGCATCCGTTGCATCCCTCATTCCCGGCCTTGATGAATTTCCCGCCGTTTTCGTCGGCCCCGAATTCGCATCAGCGTCCGATATCGGCACTGCAATCGGCACGCCAACGCCAGGCTTTTCTCTGGCAACGACACATCTTGTTGGCAACGGCTGGGCCTGGGGCAAAGGCAAAGGCAAGGGCAAAGGCAAAGGCAAGGGCAAGGGCAAGGGCAAAGGTGACGACGATGACGACGATGACGACAACGATAATAGTGCGTCAGCACCGCCGACCAATTGCGTCACAGAGAGAATGGGCGTCTATAAATATACCGACGAGGCACCCGAACTGAGCAGTTCCATCACACATTTCACTAGGGTGGAAAAGTCTAGCTATTGCCCGGAAGCGACTGCCGAGATCATGCCGCTCACCACTGATCAGCAGGCATTGGAGGCACGCATAGACGAACTTCCCGCTACCGGTGGTACTGCTGGACATCTGGGCATTGCCTGGGCCTGGTATCTGGTTTCACCGAAATGGGCCTCGATCTTCCCGGATAGCGCACCTGCACCGTACCAGGGCGACACCAAGAAGGTTGTGGTTCTGATGACAGATGGTGAATTCAACCAGCACTATAACGGTCGCTCCAGCGGTCCAAACACTGGCTCCAATCCCGACTCGACGACGCAGTCAAGAGAGCTTTGCGACAATATGAAAGCAGAAGGCATTGAGATCTACTCAGTTGCGTTCGGGGTGGCTGAAGGCAGCGAAGCGGCCGAAACCATGGAGTATTGCGCATCGGAACCGATTGAAACGCACCGGTTCTTCGCAACGACGGAATCAGAGCTACAGGAATCCTATCGTCAGATCGGTTTCACCCTGAAGGATCTGAAGCTCACTCGCTAAGAGCAATATCCGATTTACTTTAAGGGCGCCCCTGGAGGGGCGCCCTTTTTGTTGTTTTTTAATTTTGTCATTCGGCGCGCCGGCATGTTTCATGTCTGCTTTGTATCCGTGCAATCATGCCTTGTTGTCCGTGCCCGGAAAAGTTGGCACTCAGGGGCCGGTCAGCTGTCTTCGCCAAAACCGGTTTCGATCAGTTCGATGATGGCTTCAAGCGCCTGCCCTGCCTCCGTTCCTTCCGTCTCGACCAGAATTGAATTACCGGGTCCGGCGGCCAGCATCATCAGGCCCATAATCGATGTGCCGCCCACTACCTTCCCTTCCCGCGTTACCGTTACCCGGGCGTCATAGGACGTTGCACATTTGACAAAGGCAGCAGCCGCACGGGCGTGCAATCCCTTCCGATTGCGGATTACGACCTCGGCAAAATGGTGGTTGTCCGCATCCTCGTCCGGCATCGTTTTGCCCCTCCCCCTGTCCCGATTGCACGGGATCGATTATTATCGTTCTGTTCTGGTTTTGGCCGGCCGGCTCAGTTGACTAGCTGGTGGATAATACGTGGCTTGCCACCGATATATATTTCTGCCCCGCCTCCATGGCGCTTTCCACCGCTTGTTCCAGGGTGCAATTCTCCCTGACTGTCGCGAGCTTTATCAGCATCGGCAGGTTCATACCTGCGATCACTTCGACTTTCGCGTCACCCATTATGGAAATTGCAAGATTGGATGGGGTGCCGCCAAACATATCTGTCAGTAAAATTGCGCCCGCGCCTGTGTCCACTCTCTTCACAGCGGCCAGTATATCAGCCCTGCGTTT
>CAMYJA010000030.1 GCA_947258705.1 uncultured Hyphomicrobiaceae bacterium
AAGCTTTGAAAATTCAGGCACCAATTTGATTGCGTCCTTAACCCGGCCTTCGTCAAAGGCAATATTGATCCGAAGCTCCCGCTGAGGTTCTTGCGACATATTTTCCTGGTACCCCCTCTTGGATCGATAGCGATCATGGAAGGGCAGATGAAGTTCAAGAACGCTCGCCCGGCGCTGCAGAAACAGGGCTTCCGTCTGAATAAATCCAACTCCATACACACGCCATTCGATTTCAAAAAGTTTCGCAAGCGCGACGCGGTCTCCCAGACAGGCGCTGGCGCGGATCAGCGTTTTGAGATGCTTGATGAAGGGGGTTTCAGGTACCTTTGACGTCGATTTCCAGTGACCGGGCCACACACGTAAGTAGAGTGGAGGAACTGGACCGTCCCGATCATCTTTCAAAGATTGCCGTTCCAAAGTGTCTAAAATCTTAGTGAGTTCCGCAATTGCTCGCTCGACCTGATGTGTGCTTGCTCCCGAATTGTTGCGCCGATCATTTTCAGCGGCGCAGATGATGGTTGTCGGGGCCGATAGAAGTACAACTAGGCATAACCCAAATATTTTGCCCATGTTTATCCTCGCCGTAGTCAAAAAGCGTAAAATAAGGTCATTGTTTACATGGAGTATTACATTGACTGAACATGCAAGAATTCAACAGCTTCGTCAAACCTGTGATGGAATTCGGCGGATATATTAGGCACGCCAACAGGTCATGGACGACCTGATTGTTGAGCTTGAGGCTGTAAGAGCCGAATGGCAGGGTCTCACAGATCAAGCTTTGAGCGAAACAGATCTTTCAAAGCGGCGCGAAATACGCCGGCAACAAACTCAACAGCGTAGCCGAATACAATACCTCAAAGAAGAAATTGCGCGCCGTCGGCTCCGGCTGGATGAGTATCGGAACGATTTTGACATCAATGGCTGCGGCGATATCGGCCCATCCCTGTAGAACAGCAAGCATTCCCCCCAATATTGGCTTGAAAACCGCGCTAAACCGACATATAAAGCTCGCACATTTAAGAGCCGTCCGGCAGGGCATGCCGTGGCGGCTTAAATGCTTTGGAAATTGGTGACCGGTAATTTCGGCCACCTCACAACGAAACCGCTCTGTATTTAAATACACATTCCAACATGTCTGTCGCGATATGTGGATTTGAATAAAGTAGCTAGCTACAGGAAAAGCAAAATGCCCAAGATGAAGACCAAAAGCGGCGCCAAGAAGCGCTTCCGCTTAACCGCCAGCGGCAAGGTCCGCGGCCAGCAGGCCGGCAAACAGCATGGCATGATCAAACGCACGAATAAATTCATTCGCAACGCGCGCGGCAGCGTGATCTTGAAAGATCAGGATGCCAGGATCGTGAAGAAATTTCTGCCCTATGGCTAACCATGGCTAGCCATGGCCAGCAATCGGTCAATACCGGTTTCGGCAGACATATTCACAAAATGCAATAATTAATCGAACCAGTTCGCAAGGACCTACCGCAATGTCACGTGTTAAAAGAGGTGTCACCACCCACGCCCGCCACCGCAAAGTCATCAAGGCAGCCAAGGGCTATTATGGCCGCCGCAAAAACACTTTCCGTATTGCCAATCAGGCGGTTGAGAAAGCCGGTCAATATGCCTATCGCGACCGCAAGGTTCGCAAGCGCAGCTTCCGGGCTTTATGGATCCAGCGTATCAATGCCGCAGCCCGCGAAAACGGTCTGACTTACGGCAGATTTATCGATGGCCTGACCAAGGCCGGCATTGAAATCGACCGCAAGGTTCTGGCCGATATCGCAGTCCACGAACCCGATGCGTTCAAGGCTCTGGCGGACCAGGCCGCGGACGTTTTGAAGAAGGCATATCCGGAAACGCAGAAAGCCTGATCCTGAACTAGAGGCCGTTATCGGCCAGGGTGACACCTTATGGGCAAGGCCGTTCTTCCATCAACCTCCGACCTCACGACGTTGGAGACGGATATCCTCCAGGAAATTGCCGAAGCGCATGACCTCAATGCGCTTGAAAATACGCGTGTCGCGGCGCTTGGCAAGAAGGGCCGGATTTCGGCACTGATGAAAACCCTCGGCCAGATGGCGCCCGAGGAACGCAAAGCCTTCGGCCAGTCCGTCAACAAGATTAAACTCACGGTCAGTGAAGCGCTGGACATGCGCAAGGCCGATCTGGCCCACGCCGCCATGTCCGAGCGCCTCGCAACGGAGCGCGCCGACATCACCCTGCCCGTGCGGCCGGGCGCTCTCAATGACGGCCGCATCCATCCGGTCTCGCAGGTCATGGATGAGATTACGGAGATCTTCGCGGATATGGGCTTTTCCATTGCGGAAGGTCCTGAGATCGAAACGGACGACTATAATTTCACCAAGCTGAACATCCCCAAGGAGCATCCCGCCCGCCAGGAACACGACACCTTCTATCTGGCTGACCGTGACGATGGCACGCGTCTTGTCCTGAGAACCCATACGAGCCCGGTCCAGATCCGCACCATGGAAGCCAACGATCCGCCGATCCGCGTCATCGCGCCCGGGCGCGTTTACCGCTGCGACAGCGACCAGACCCACACGCCGATGTTCCATCAGGTCGAAGGTCTGGTGATCGACGAGGACACCCATATGGGACATCTGAAATGGGTGCTCGAGGAATTCGCCAAATCCTTTTTCGAAATTGACAATGTCGAAATGCGCTTCCGCGCCAGCCACTTCCCGTTTACCGAGCCAAGCATGGAAGTCGATATCCGCTATTCCAAACGGGGCGATGAACTGCGCATCGGCGAAGGCGACGACTGGATGGAAATACTGGGCTGCGGCATGGTTCACCCGAAGGTTCTGGAACATGTCGGCTATGATCCCAAAAAGCTCCAGGGTTTCGCATTCGGCGTCGGCATCGACCGGCTGGCCATGCTGAAATACGGCATGCCGGACCTGCGCGCTTTTTTCGCGGCCGACCTGAGATGGTTGAAGCATTACGGATTTAGAACCTTTGACGTCCCCACGCTTGCTGGTGGATTATCGTCATAATTTCCCGTTTTTTGGTTCTGTGAGGCAGTTGGAATATGCCGGAACAATCAGGCTTAACATGGCCCATATGGATGGCGATCGTTTTGGCCATGGCGTTTATCGTCTCCACAATCTATGTCGTGTTCTTCCATGACCGGCGTCTGGCCGACATGGAACAATGGGTCGAATATTCCTATTCCCACACGGTATTGCGCCGGGCCATTCTCTATTACCGGGTTATCGCGATCGCCATGGCGGTATATTTTGTCCTCTTCACCATCAGCCTCCTGACATTGCAATATGCGGGCGGCTACCGGATATATGCCGAAGGCCCGGCCGGTTTGTTCGGAACCCTGTTGTTCGCCTTTGATATGGTTTGCCGCGGCGCCTTTTTTGACTTCATGGAACATTTCGACCTCTCATTGTCCTATGTCAAAATGAACCGGGAACTTTTCTGGCTGGTGCTTTACGCATTCGTATTCCGCATGTTTTATGCACTCACCCTGCTGCGCATCATCATTTCGTCGGCCTGGATTTTCAGCAAGATCTCGAGAGCGCGCAAGGGCATGGCCGATGAGGGAAACTTCCATTACATGCATCATGGCGATGAGTAGATTTGGCACTAATTGATCGGGAAGAGATCATGAAATTCACGATAAGCTGGCTCAAAGAACATCTCGACACCAAGGCGTCGCTTGATGAAATTCTCGACAAGCTGACCATGATCGGTCTCGAGGTCGAGGAAGTGGTGAATCCGGCAGAGAAACTCGGCGATTTCGTCGTGGCCAAAGTCGTGAAAACCGAACCCCATCCCGATGCCGACAAACTGAAACTCTGCCATGTTGATTACGGCGCCAAAGAAACCATGCGCGTTGTCTGCGGCGCGCCCAATGCGCGAACGGATCTGATCGGTGTCTATGCGAAGGAAGGCGCTTATATTCCCGGCGGTGACTTCATCCTCAAGAAAGCCAATATCAGGGGCGTGGTGTCCTCGGGCATGCTCTGTTCGGAGCGCGAACTCGAACTCTCAGAAGAGCATGAGGGCATTATCGAGCTCCCCGCATCGGCAGAAAAGAAGCTCGGCAAACCTTTCGCTGAAGTCGCCGGGCTGGATGACCCCATGATAGACGTCTACATCACGCCCAACCGACCCGACTGCCTGGGCGTGCGCGGTATAGCCCGCGATCTCGCCGCGGCCGGCCTGGGGCGGCTGAAACCGCCGGCCAGACCTTTTTCCGAGAAGGGGCTGAAAACCTGCCCGGTCAAAATTGAATTGAAATTCCCGAAGGCTGAGGCCGATGCATGTCCCGTATTTGCCGGACGGGCGATCGAAGGGCTGAAAAACGGGCCGAGCCCCGAATGGATGCAGATACGCCTCAAGGCCATAGGTCTCAGGCCCATCAACGCCCTCGTGGATGTGACCAATTATATTTCGTACGATCAGGGCCGCCCCCTGCATGTCTACGATATTGCCAGGCTCAAAGGCACGGTTCGCGCACGCCTCGGGGCGAAGACCGGCAAGCCCGAAGAGTTCACGGCCCTCGACGGCAACGTATATAAGGCCGGCCCGGACATGACGGTGATCGCCGACGATAACGGCGTACTCGGTCTCGGCGGGGTCATTGGCGGCGAAGACAGCGGGGCGACTGAGCAGACGACCGGTGTACTCATCGAATCCGCCTATTTCGATCCCGTGCGCACCGCGAAGACCGGGCGCCGGACAAATATTATCTCGGACGCGCGGTTCCGATTTGAGCGCGGTATCGACCCTCAATCCGTCATGCCGGGGCTCGATTATGCCACTGATCTCATACTCGAAATCTGCGGCGGCACTGCAACAAAAGCCGCGCTGGCAGGAAGCCCGCCCGATCCGAAACATACAATTAAATTCGACTGCGATCAGGTCGAGCGCCTGACCGGGGTAAAACTGAAGACGGGCGAGATCAAAAAAATACTCAAGGATCTCGGCTTCAAAATTGACGGCAAGGGAGAGAAGGTCAAGGTGACCGCTCCGAGCTGGCGCCCCGACATTGATGGCGCCGCAGATCTCGTCGAAGAAGTGATCAGAATTGCAGGCATTGACCGTGTCGAGCCCGAGCCGCTTCCACGCAGGCACGGCGTCTCCCGTGCCGTTCTAACCCCGGGGCAAATCCACACGCGGCGCACCCGGCGCGTTCTTGCCGGCCGTGGATTGACGGAAGCGGTGACGTGGTCCTTCATTGACCGCGACGAGGCGAAATTGTTCGGTGGCGGCGGCGATGAACTCGAACTTGCAAATCCGATGTCCAGCGAAATGTCGTCGATGCGGCCAGGGCTGCTGCCGGGTTTGATGAGTGCGGCGAAACGAAACGAGGATCGCGGCCGGGCCGATGTCGCCCTGTTTGAGATTGGGCAGGCCTATCGCGGCACCGAACCGGACGATCAGTACAACGCGGCATCCGGAATAAGAACGGGCTCCGCAAATGTATCAGGCAGCGGTCGCCACTGGGACATCGAATCCAAGGACGTCGATCTCTTTGAGGTCAAGGCGGATGTCAGCGCGGTGCTTGAAAGCCTTGGCTTGAATCCGGGAAATATTCAGATAACGCGGGATGCGTCCACCTGGTTTCACCCGGGCCGTTCCGGCGTTTTCCGCCTTGGGCCTAAAATCATACTGGCCGAATTCGGAGAGATGCATCCGGCCACCATGTCAGCAATGGACATTGAAAACAAAACTGTCGGATTTGAGATATTTCTCGATAACATGCCCCGGGGAAAACGCAGGAGCTCGCGTTCCAAGGGGGCGCTCGATATCAGCGATTTGCAATCCGTCACCCGTGATTTCGCTTTCATTCTGGCAACGGATGTGGACGCGGGTGAGGTCGTGCGGGCCGCCCGTGCCGCCGAAAAGGCGCTCATCAGCGATATCAATGTCTTCGATATTTTTGAAGACGAATCACTTGGTGAGAACAGGAAATCCCTGGGGCTTGAAGTGACGCTGCAGCCGCGCGACAAAACCCTCACCGATCCGGAGATCGAAGCAATCGGCGAACGCATCGTGGCAAAGGTCGCCAAGGCAACGGGCGGTCAATTAAGGGGCTGAAGGGCTTTGATTGCAGAAAAAATCGAAAAATTCCATTTTGTTCTTGCAATGTTCTAATTTATGTTCTATCTATGTTCTCAAGTTGACGCGGTGAGAACTTCCCCCCGATAGGCGGGTAAAAAGGTTCGGAGCGCCGCGAACCCGGATAATCTTGTTTTGCGTACCAGAACAAACAGGAACATGACAAATGGCCAACTTCAGCCTCCCCGATATCGGTACGCGCCTCACCCCCCATCCCCAACGTGTCACTCCCTTTTATGTCGTAGACGACATCAATGCCGCGCGCAGGCGCTATTCCGCGCTTGGTTTCGATGTAACCGAATCGGAAGGTCCCGAATGCCTGGGCATGACCGCCGGTGAAACAGGCATCATGCTGGCCACTCCCCTGCATGCCGTACGCACCATGCCCAAGGAAGCCGCGAAATCCTTGCAAAAGGGACCGGCGCTCTATGTCAGCGTGGAATCAATTGATGCCGTACGCTGCAGCCTTGCCGATCCTATAATCGGAGAGCGTGTGACCGAGTACGGCACCTGGGAAATTTTTGTCGAAAGCCGTGTCGGGCTTGTCATTTTTGCGGAGCAGCTGACAGAGCCCGAAAACGGCAGCAACTAGAATATTGAAGCGATAATCAGGAATCTTGCGCCCCTCGCAAGGCGACATGCCAGGCCGCACGCCGGGCGTGTTATCCCCCAGAGTATGCGTTATCCCCCCAAGTACACGAGTATCATTCTCATATCAGTATCTGCGTTTACGATCCCAAAACCAACTGGCCGGTGCCCCCCTAGCGGGGTGCCGGCTTTTTTTCATGTCCGGAATCTATAAGGCAATTTTTGGGGCCGATACTACCTGGCGCACGCAGACGCGATAGATCTCCTGAGCCGGGCGGGAATGGGCGGAGCCGGTTTCCAGTTTTTGCATAGCGCACCAATTTTACCGGGATCACCCGAGGCCCCCTTAAAGCAATAAAGCCCCGAGCCGTCTTTTTGCGGCGTAAAACGCACACCTGTCGCACCGTCGGTTCGATTGTCCAGACGTGCTGCCAGATAATTCAGTGCATGGATGCGCGTGCGGGATTTTGCCTGGTCCGCGTAGCGCGAAACCTTGATATGCATGTTGGTCACAGGAATGGCCTCGACCGCGCGCGGACGCAGCCTGCCATCGGATAATTTCAGGAGATGCACCCGGGCGACCAGTCCATAACTGCGGCATACGCCCTTGCCGCGCATATCGGCGGTTCCATGATGCAGGAAATTACCAAGCCCGTAAAATATCAGGGCGTTGCCGACGCGTTCGACACCGCGCACCACATGGGCATGATGACCGATAACGAGATCGATGCCGTCGCTCATGACCGCCTTCCGCCGCCATTCCCTGATCTGACGTTCGTCCGTCCGCACACGCCCTTCGACGCCGTAATGAATGGACAGCATACGGTATTGTCCCGGCGTTTCGCTGAGACGTCTGGTGCTCTCGGCAAAATCATCCTCGAACCGGTAGGCGATCTGGCCGGGACGGGATGCTCCGGCGCGATGCCGGGAAAGATTATTGGTTACGATCCCGATAGCCGAATATGCTATATTGGCACCATTCACCTGCAGGCGGATCGGTCGCCCGGCCTCCTCGCGGTTCATGCCGATGCCCGCCGCACCTAAAAGGCCGTCCTTTCTTAACGCGCTGACATGACGGATCGTATCTTTAAGGCCTGCGACGCCGTAATCCATGGAATGATTGTTCGCCAGGGAAAACAGGTTGAATCCGGATCCGACAAGCGCCTGGAGACTGTTCGGATGCGACCGAAAGTTAAACGGTCCCCGCTGTCCTTTAAGATCGCGCTTGTGATCGTTGCGATGCGTCACCACGGTTTCAACATTGGTGAAATTGATGTCGCCATTGATATCTGGCCCGATCGCGGAGAGCGCGTCTGAAAAGGATTGCAGCCGGCCATATTTGAAAACGCCCTTGGGATTGACCCTGGAGTGATTGCGGCTGAAACCGGTGTCGCCGGTCAGTACGAGCGTGATAATTCGGCGATCATCTCCGGATGTTTTCTCCGGGTCGGTAAAAACGACGCTGTCGATCAGCGCGTCCATATTTTCATATTTGGGTGTCTCGCCGAGTGAACGCGGCGCCATCAATTGCAAACGGTCATCGGAAAAGGCGGTTTGCGCCATCACCAAAGTGAGGGCGGCAAGCGCGACTGCGATAATTCGTCTCAATATCATTGCCAGGACCTTACCGGTCAAAAGACCATCAGCGAGTGATTTGGCGTGATTTTATGGCGCGGATGAGGCATGGGCAAGAAGCTAGGCATTGCCGATCAGGACACCTGCGCCGAACACGATCAAGCCACCGACCACAACTTCAAAGGCAGCGCGCAAAAAATTCGTGTCCATATATTTCGCTCTGATCCAGGCGATGATCCAGAGTTCGACCATGACGACAAGAACGGCAATTATGGTCGCCGTTTCAAAATTCGGTATGAGATAGGGAAGTGTGTGACCGAGACCGCCCACGGCGGTCATCAAGCCGGTAATCCAGCCGCGTATCATCGGCGAGCCTCGCCCGGTCAGGGCGCCGTCATCCGAAAGCGCCTCGGCAAATCCCATCGATATGCCCGCCCCGATCGAGGCGGCCGTGCCGACAAGAAATGTATCCCATGTGTTTTGCGTCGCGAAGGCAGCGGCGAAGAGCGGCGCCAGGGTCGAAATCGAGCCGTCCATCAAGCCCGCCAGGCCCGGTTGAACGACCTGCAGCATGAAGACCCTGTGCTGTGTGTCCTCCTCTGTATCGCGCGCATCCGTGGACAGATGAACTTCCTCAAGCTTGCTCGCAAGTGACTCGTGACCGCGCTCCGCCTCGACCAGGTCACCGATGAGTTTGCGAATATTAGCATCGGTCGTGCGCGTCAGCGCGCTCTCGTAAAACCGCCTGGTTTCATATTCGATTTCCTCCGCCTGCCGCCGGACCTCGTCAAGCCCGAGCGGACGAACGCGCCAAATCGGTTTGTGGTCGACGAAACCACTGACGTCGGAGCGCCTGATCAGCGGGATATGCGGCCCGAATTTCTCAATGTGAAGATCAATCAACCAGCGCCGATGTTCGTTTTCCTCTTCTGCCATTTCCAGAAACACCTCGGCCGAGGCCGGATAACGATCCTTGAGCCCGTCCGCATAATCTGAAAATATGCGCCCGTGCTCCTCTTCCAGGGAAATTGCCAGGGCGAGCACCTGCTGTTCATTCAGATCGGAGAATCTGGCTTTCGTCCGACGGGGAAAAAATCTAATAGGCATTTTCCGTCATTCGCTCCATTTTCTTGTAATTTATGCGTGAAGACAGTCGTCAGATCTCACCTTTGTGAGAGAAAGTGAATGTATTAGTGATCGCAAACGCCTCGTGGGCCATGGATATATGGGATAGATTCTCACCGAAGTGAAGTCGGATAGGCAAGAAATGACCATACTGGATAAAGTATTTAGCCGCATCGGCCAATGGATCGAAGAGATCCTTGAGCGCCCGACGAAAGGCTACCAGCCCTTCACACCCTCCGATCCAATTACGTTGCGCCGCAATCTGCAACCCGGCGATGTATTGCTTGTTGAGGGCAACCAAAGAATTTCTTCGGCAATAAAATATCTGACCCAGTCCACCTGGTCTCATTCCGCCATTTATGTTGGTGATGCGGCAGGACTGCCGAAATCCGGCGGCGAGCCGAACACATTGATCGAGGTGAACCTGGGCGAGGGTTCGGTTGCCGTACCGCTCTCGAAATACGAAGACTTCAACACCCGGATTTGCCGTCCCATCGGTCTGACGGTTGCGGACCGCAAAAAAGTCGTGGACTACATGGTGAAGCACCTCGGAATCGAATATGACACGCGCAACGTCATCGATCTCGCGCGCTACCTGTTTCCAACGCCACCGGTACCGGTGCGTTGGCGCAGACGGATGATTTCTCTCGGTTCCGGCGATCCGACCCGCGCAATATGCTCAACCCTCATCGCCCAGGCGTTCCAGGATGTCAGGTACCCCATATTGCCCCGTATAGAGCGCCGCGCGGTCTCGCATGCGCATACGACCGGATTCTCCAATAAGGAGATTCTCCATATCAGGCATCACAGCCTGTTCGCACCCCGGGACTTCGACCTCTCGCCCTATTTCGCAATTGTGAAACCGACTGTGGAAGGTGGTTTTGACTATCGGTCCATCACCTGGGGCGATAAACAACAGGACGAACCGGAGTCGACCTGAAGAGCCGGCAAAATTGATCATATGCGAACGCGCCAGTGCAATTTATAATCAATATTGGCGTGAATGGCGCTTGACGAACCCGCATCGGGTGCTACAAGCCCGCAACAACCATGGCCGTTATTCGAACGCCGGGTCAATCCATCACCATCAAACTCCGGGTGTAAAGCGAGGCGCCACTTTTGAGCGGTAAGAAAACACATAACACGCCCCTGGAGCGCATCCGGAATTTTTCGATCATCGCCCATATCGATCATGGAAAATCGACCGTGGCCGACCGCCTGATCCAGATATGCGGGGGACTGAGCGCACGCGAAATGACCGAGCAGGTGCTCGACAACATGGATATTGAGCGCGAGCGCGGAATCACGATCAAGGCCCAGACCGTCAGACTGGATTATACCGCCGAAGATGGCGAGCAATATGAGCTTAATCTGATCGATACGCCCGGCCATGTCGATTTTGCCTATGAGGTCAGTCGTTCTCTCGCCGCCTGCGAGGGATCGCTCCTGATTGTCGACGCAAGTCAGGGCGTCGAGGCGCAGACGCTCGCAAATGTCTATAAGGCGCTTGAAAACGACCATGAAATAGTTCCGATACTGAACAAAATCGATCTCCCCGCAGCGGAACCAGAACGCATCCGTAATCAGATCGAGGATGTGATCGGTCTCGACGCTTCCGACGCCCTTGAGATTTCGGCAAAAACCGGGCTGGGTATCCAGGACGTGCTGGAGTCCATTGTTAAACGCCTTCCTCCACCCAAAGGCGCCTCGGACCAGCCGCTCAAGGCTATGCTCGTTGACAGCTGGTACGATTCATATCTGGGCGTGATTGTGCTCGTGCGCGTCATCGACGGAGAATTGCGCAAGGGCCAGAAAATCAAGCTCATGTCCACGGATGCCAGCTATCTGGTCGACCGTGTGGGCGTATTCCGCCCCAAGCAGGACATGACCGATTATCTGGGCCCCGGCGAAATCGGTTTCTTCACGGCTGCCATCAAGGAAGTGGCAGATACCCGCGTCGGCGACACGGTGACGGACGACAAAATACCATGCGATGAGGCTCTTGAGGGATTCCAGCCGGCTCAGCCGGTCGTGTTTTGCGGTTTGTTTCCAGTTGATTCATCGGAGTTTGAAGATCTCCGCGATGCCATGGCGAAGCTTCGCCTGAACGACGCCAGTTTCGAATTCGAAATGGAGACATCCGCAGCTCTCGGTTTTGGCTTCAGGTGCGGATTTCTGGGGCTGCTTCATCTCGAGATCGTCCGTGAACGAATAGAGCGCGAATTCGACATCGAACTGATCACCACCGCACCAAGCGTCATATACAACATTTACCAGACCGACGGGACCATGATCGAGCTGCACAACCCGGCCGATATGCCCGATGTGGTTAAAATAGATCACATGGACGAGCCCTGGATTACGGCGACAATTCTGGTTCCTGACGAATATCTCGGAGCGGTATTGAAGCTTTGTGAAGATCGCCGGGGACGTCAGAAGGATCTGACCTATGCCGGTAGCCGTGCCATGGTCATCTATGAGCTGCCACTCAACGAAGTCGTCTTTGATTTTTATGACCGGCTGAAATCGGTGACCCGCGGCTACGCCTCGTTCGACTATCAGATCACCGGATATGAAACGAGCAATCTGGTTAAGATGTCGATCCTGGTCAATGCCGAACCGGTTGATGCGCTCTCGATCATCGTTCACCGGGAGCGGGCGGAAGCCCGGGGCAGGGGCATGTGCGAAAAGCTCAAAGACCTCATCCCGCGTCATCTTTTCAAGATCCCGATTCAGGCGGCGATTGGCGGCAAGGTTATAGCGCGTGAAACAATCGGTGCGCTAAGAAAGGACGTGACGGCGAAGTGCTATGGCGGCGATATCACCCGGAAACGGAAACTGCTCGAGAAGCAGAAAGCCGGCAAAAAGCGCATGCGTCAGTTCGGAAAAGTGGAAATCCCCCAGGAGGCTTTCATTTCCGCCCTGAAAATGGATGACAATTAGGCCCTATCCTTCTTCGTCCTCGAGGCTGACCTCCACCATCAGATCTTGTGTGATTTTCTCGAGAGCCTCTCCCAGGCTGGTGAGGTTTGTCCCCTTGGGCAATCTGAGAGAAGCCGCTGCCTTGAACATTTGCTCGCCCGACATGCTGGCCGTAAAGACCGAGGTGTTCATGTGCTCCACATTGACGCCTTCGCGCGCAAGAAGCCGCGTTACCTCTAGAACGATGCCCTGATGGTCCTGACCGATCAATTCGAGCCGTCCTCTCTCTCCTTCCGGCCCGCCACTGCCGGCAGCGCGCCGAATGCTCACCTCAATGCCGTCCGACGCTAGCGTTTTAAGCGCGCTTTCAAGCCCGTCTGCCTTTTCGCCGGGAACCTCGACTTGGACGATGCCGGCAAATTCTCCGCTAAGCCGCGCCATGGCGCTATCAACCCAGTTGCCGGAATGATTGGCAATTTCCCTGGCCAGCACCTCGACCAGTCCGGGCCGGTCCTCGGCGATAATCGTTAAAACAAGTTCGACCTGCATAAGGTGCGATCCTTCCCTGAAAATAATTATTGTTGGCAAGGATATAGCTGATTAGCCGGCGGCTATGAATTATTTCATCAATGGCCGCGTCTGAAATTGATCATTCATCGACCAGACAAACCCGCGCTCCGGTCATCGCACAGGACAAATAGGACATTTCGGCGCCGATTACGGATATTGCGGGGGTCAATTGGGCCATCAGAATTGTTGCCATAAGGCTTGAGATAACTGCCGTCTGGATCATCATTGTGTTTCCTCCTTCGAACAAGGGGTTTTCTTTTCAAGTCACGCCACAACCAATGGTTGAAGTTATACCAGACCACAATTACACGCGCGTGAAACTTATGCCTTGCTTTCACATCGATTTTAAATGCGATTTCATTCAAATTTTCACTGAAATGTCATCAAGCCCGGTCAATTGGGACTTGAAGGCAGATCTGAAGGTGCGCACACCCGACTATTGATAGGATTTGATTCCAGCCGTCGAATCGCGTGAATGTCACGCCATCAGCACGGAAAAATCACACGCCCACGGAGTCACCAGATATGTCCGCCGCCAAGGTGCGCTACAACAAAAAGACCATCGCTCTGGTCTATGACTTCGACGGGACCCTGTCGCCCAAGCCCATGCAGGAATATACGGTGCTCCCGAAAATCGGTCAGAAAGCGAAGGACTTCTGGGCCGAGGTGGAGCAATTTGCCGCGAGTCATGAGGCGGATGCCATGCATATTTACATGCACCTCATGTACAAAAAGGCCAAGGAGGCCGGTATCCGTATCGACCGAAAGGATCTGGTGTCCCTGGGCGCCAAGGTCGAGCTGTTCCCGGGCGTGAAAACCTGGTTCGACAATATCGAGGAATATGTCAGGCTGCGCGCGGAAACCGGCATAGAACTTCGTCATTACATGATTTCATCGGGGCTGAAAGAGATCATAGAGGGCACGCATATCTACCCTCGCTTTCACAATGTGTTCGCCTCCGAATATCTGTTTGAAGCCTATGACCTCCCCTTCCCGAAACGGGTGATAACGGATACGAACAAAACCCAGTTTTTATTCCGCATCAACAAGGGCATCGAAGACCTCACCCTGTCGATCAACAGCCACATGCCGGAAGAAGAGCGGCCGATACCCTTCGCCAACATGATCTATTTTGGTGATGGAGAAACCGATGTGCCCTCAATGGCGGTCACGCGCAAGAATGGCGGTCACGCCATTGCCGTATACCCGAAGCGAAAATCGAAGAAGAAATGCCAGACGCTTTACGAGGCGGGCCGTATCGACTTTTTTGCAGCCGCCGATTATACGCGCGGATCGGATCTCTTCGGGCGGACATGCCTGCTCCTCGATAAAATCATGGCCGACATACGCGTTTCGGAGGAAAAATGGCGCCTTACACGGACAATGTCGCGCAGATAGAGGACATGCAAATCCCATATTCTGCCGCAATTTTTATTACACTTCTTGAAGCATAATGCGTTGATGAATATAATTCGCGCTATTATCCAATGCGCCAGAAAGCGAGAGCCAACGCGATGCGCTTAAAATACGGTCTCATACCAACCGCCATTTTCGGGCTTCTTCTGGCCGGCCCAGCCCTTGCCGAAGGCAAGAAACCCGACAAACCGATACCCGTGCAACGCCAGTTCGGTTTCATACTCAAAGGTGCAGGCGATAAACCGCAAGCCATTGGGTTTTATGCGCGTGGCTGTCTGCAGGGCGGTGAAAAGCTCGATGATGATGGTCCAAATTGGCAGGCCATGCGTCTTTCGCGCAATCGCCATTGGGGTCACCCCAGGCTCATCAAGCTGGTGAAAAGATTGGCCGACGAAGCAAAGCGCGAGGATGGCTGGCCGGGCTTGATGGTCGGAGATCTGTCCCAACCCCGTGGCGGACCGATGTTCACAGGCCACCGCAGCCATCAAATCGGTCTGGACGCCGACATCTGGTATCTGCCAATGCCGACAAGACGGCTGAGCTACAAAGAGCGTGAAGAAATCTCGTCCATTGCCCTGGCCGGCAGAAGAGACACCGCAGTCGGAAAAAACTTTACGCAGGGCCATCTCAAACTGATGAAACGTGCGGCCTCCTACCCGGAAGTCGCGCGGTTGTTCGTACACCCGGCTGTCAAGAAGGCGCTGTGCGACAATGCAGGGGAGGATCGCGCCTGGTTGCGAAAAGTGCGCCCCATGTGGGGTCATAATTTCCATTTCCACATTCGCATGCGCTGCCCTGTGGGATATTCCGGCTGCAACGGCCAGAAAGAACCCGCAGCCGGAGATGGATGCGGCAGTTCTCTCAAACATTGGCTGAAGCTGGTAAGCAGGCCGCCGAGCCCGAGAAAAAAGTCGCCCAAAAAGAAAAAGTTCAAGTTGAAATTCGGCACCATGGCCTGGGTGCCCAAAGCCTGCCGTCAACTCATCGCCAGCGACAATCCACCGGTCGTCGTCAATCCACTGTCGAAATTTTCAGAAATGACACTGCCGGTAAAACGGCCCGACACGGATCCTATCGGCACAATGATATCGCGCGTCGTGGCGGAATAGGCAAGACACGCACGTCCTTTCAAGCCAGCGCGCTGAAATTTATTCGGCCTCGGCAACACCATCAGTTTGGGCAATGCCGGTCGGGCACGAAACGCCGAGCCCCCCGAGCCCGCAATATCCATTCGGCTTCTTGGCCAGATATTGCTGATGATAATCCTCGGCGTAATAGAACGGTCCGGCTTCTGTTATTTCCGTCGTGATTGTGCCAAATCCTTTCGCCGTCAATGCAGCCTGAAACCGGTCTCTAGAAGCGGTGGCCTGGCTGCGCTGCGTATCGTCGAATACATAAATGCCGGAGCGATATTGCGTTCCAGCATCATTGCCCTGGCGCATGCCCTGGGTCGGGTCGTGATTTTCCCAGAAAACCTTGAGCAGGGCATCATAGGAAACAAGCCCGGGATCGAACACCACGAGCACGACCTCGTTATGGCCGGTCCGGCCGGAACAGACTTCCTCATAAGTAGGGTTTGGCGTAATGCCGCCGGAATATCCAACAGCCGTGACATGGACCCGATCGAGGAGCCAGAATTTCTTCTCGGCGCCCCAAAAACAACCCATGCCGAATACTGCTCTTTGGAACTTTTGATCAAACGGGCCCTTCAATGCATGGCCGTTGACAAAATGTGTTTCGGCCGTTTGGATTTCATTGTCCCGCCCGGGAAGCGCCGAATCTTTCGTTGGAAGGCTGAGGTGATTTTTTGAGAAGAACATGGAATATGACCGGATCATGATTACGACAGAAATTATATATAAGGGAGAAACCGAGAATTATTAACCTGATCTCGAAATCGTGACTGAAAAGCTGTTTCTTGCCAAGCCTTTGTTATATGCTGCAGCAGACGGAACACAATCATAATCCGGGGAATGAACAACACGGGCAGGTTCAATTGGAGAGGGTCCAAATGACCGACGCAAAGCCGAACAAAAAGACAATTTATGAAATCGGATTAGGGCGTAAATCGCTACTGTCGATTTCTGTTTTAGCCCTGGCTCCCTTTGTATTAAGTGCACCCATACTCGTGGTCTGGCGTCTCTCGAGGGGTCAATGGCTGGACGCATTGACACCGCTCGTTCTGGCCATCGCGCTGATCTGGGCGTTTTCGTTCATTCTCCTGCATTTGATCTCGTCAATGCGCACGAAAATAGAGATCGACGATGAAAAGCTCTCCCTGGTCGCCCCGACCTGGCGTGGGCCGACACCCGCCCCGCCCTATAAGAACGAGACGATGAGCTTTGCCGAAATCGACGGCGTTCAAACCCGGTCCGAACTCTACCGTGCTGCCGGAATCCTTACCTCCATGCGTTCATTCGCTGTGACGCGCGGCCATGACCGCACGGTTCTTGGGTATATGAAGGAAAACGCAACCGATCCGGCATTTCCGTATGATGATATCGCCAAGGAGGTTGCCATTCGATCGGCCGTGCCGATCACGGATATGGGCCGTATCAGGGCCGGCACCCAATATGGCGCCCTTTTCCGTGGCCAACCCAAATCGAACGCCAGGCAGATCGACCAGCGTGCCATGACCGCGATCGCAAAACGCAATGATGATGTTTTGCGCGCCATGGTTCTCGGTCTTCTTGTTTTGGCCGCGCTGGGATTTGCGATTGATATGTACCAATCGGGATTTTTCGGCCTGGAGGGCCTGACCGGGCAGCCGGACGGTTCGTGAGTGCAATGCCGGGATTTCAATGTTCCAGCTTCGAACCGGATATCAGGTCACGGGCTTAGCCCCGGGATGATTGCGGCGAACCAGATCAATTCGTGTAAATATTCAGCCGCGTACGTTTGCGTCCAAGATAAAACAAAAGCACGCCGATTGCGCCGAGCACCAGCCATGCGGGCAGGCCAAGCACGCTGGTAAGCACCGGATCCCACAGGGATGGGTGCAGCTTGGTTTCGATGGCGGATTTTGCTCCTTGGAGACTGTGGGGATGCAATGACTGCCAGTGATCCAGAAAGGATGTGATCACCCAGACATCCGGATTGCCAAGCGTTTTCGTTCCGTCATAGACAAACGCAATCATCGCAACGATAAGGAACCAGCTGCCTGTCAATCTCAATAAAAACATTGGTTCATCGGTCTCCAGAAAATCAGCCAAACGCCATATCGGCTCAAATCCTATCTGTCTGATCCAGACTATTAACGGATAGCGCCCTCATTATTACGGCAGATCTAAAGCATGAATAGGGCCGTTGTGCAAAGTGCGGAAAAGGGAGATATTCACCCGGCCAGCGGCAATATGAGAATTCTTGCGCTCATGCTCAGGATCGCTATAGTCTGCGGCGCCCGAGGGGCTGACTGTTTTACATCGACAGGCATTATGGCGGTTGCAGTTTCCAGTTGCCGGGATAACGCAGAATTGGCCGAGTCGTCGATTTGAGTTTAAGGAGAGGTGGCCGAGTGGTCGAAGGCGCACGCTTGGAAAGCGTGTAGGCGGGCAACCGTCTCGAGGGTTCGAATCCCTCTCTCTCCGCCATTTCTGTTTGCGCGCAGCCGCCACGCCAACCCTGCGCGCGTGGCTCCGAGTTCGAACTTTGTTCGGAACTTCGATACCAATCGGTCGGGATCAACCCGGCCCCAACCGGCCAATGCCGGGATCGACAGAAAAAATTCCACGGCGTTTGACAGCAGGAACAAAGGCGCGATAGCTGATGAAAATACTGGTGATTGGACGGACCGGACAATTGGCGCAGTCTTTGTCCGAACTGGCCGGGATAGCGGCCCTGCCCCTGACCACGCTCGGACGGCCCGAAATCGACCTTCTCGAACGCTCATCCATCGTCGACGCGATTACTGCCAGTGCCCCCGAACTGGTCATAAACGCAGCGGCCTACACCGCCGTGGACAAGGCCGAAGCGGAGCCTGAGCTTGCGCGCGCTTTGAACGCCAGCGCACCAAGTGTCATTGCGGAGCAATGCGCGCAGCGCGACATTCCTTTGATCCACATTTCGACCGACTATGTTTTCGATGGTGCAAAAGAGGGTGCCTATACCGAGGCCGACCGTGCCGTCCCGGCCACTGTCTATGGCAGGACGAAACTGGACGGCGAGGCGAAAGTGATGGCGAATTGCGAAAAACATCTCATTCTGCGCACCGCCTGGATATTCAGCCCCTTTGGCAACAATTTCGTGAAAACCATGCTTCGCCTGGCCACGAACCAACCTGAAATAAAGGTCGTCGATGATCAGGTCGGCAGCCCGACCTACGCGCTTCATCTGGCTGCGGCCATCCTGTCTCTCACCCAACGCATTCAGGCCGCGAAGGGTGAAAACCTGCCCTGGGGAATTTATAATGCAGTTGCTGACGGCCGGGCGAGCTGGTGCGATCTCGCCCGCGAAACCTTCGTGCAATCAGCGCAAAATAAAGGACCGGCCGCCATAGTCCGGCCGATTTCCTCCAGCGAATATCCAACACCTGCAAAACGCCCGGCAAATTCGTGCCTTGACGGAGCCAGGCTAAGGGATAAATTCGGTCTGACACTTCCCCACTGGCACATTGGTATCAGGCAATGCGTTGAGCGCCTGTGCACGGACGGAACCGCCCCATGAAAACCGGCGTCAAACCGCAACCGCCCAGAATACCGAAAATCGGTTTCGTTTCGCTTGGCTGCCCCAAGGCGTTGGTCGACTCGGAACGCATTTTGACGCGCCTGAGAGCCGAAGGCTACCAGATAGCCCCCGAATATGAAGGTGCCGATGCAGTCGTGGTCAACACTTGCGGCTTTATCGACTCCGCCCGGGCCGAATCCCTCGAAGCCATTGGCGAGGCTCTGAACAAAAACGGCAAGGTCATCGTCACCGGCTGCCTTGGCAAAGACGAAGAGTTGATAAGAAAGGAGCATCCGAACGTGCTCGCGGTCACCGGGCCGCATCAATATGAAGACGTCATGGCGGCAATTCACACGGTGCAGCCAAAGCCTCACGATCCCATAACCGATCTTGTACCGCCTTCGGGCATCCGCCTGACACCCCGCCATTATGCCTATCTGAAGATTTCTGAGGGCTGCAACAATTCTTGCCGGTTTTGCATCATTCCGGATCTCCGCGGGCGGCTCAAAAGCCGTCCTGCTGGAGAGGTGCTGAGGGAAGCCGAACGGCTTCGCGATGCCGGCGTGAGCGAACTGCTTGTCATATCACAAGACACCAGTGCCTATGGACTTGACCTGAAATATGAAAAAAGCACATGGCATGACCGTGAGATAAGTGCGCGTTTTCTTGACCTTGCCGGCGCCCTGGGCGAGCTCGGAATATGGATCAGGCTACACTATGTCTATCCCTACCCTCATGTCGATAATGTCATCGATCTGATGAGCGATGGAAAAATCCTCCCCTATCTCGACATCCCCTTTCAACACGCCAGCCCAGCAGTATTGAACGCCATGCGAAGACCTGCAGCGACCGAAAAGACCCTCGACCGGATCAGAAGCTGGCGCGAAAAATGCCCGGAGCTTTCTATACGCTCGAGCTTTATCGTCGGTTTCCCCGGTGAAGGTGAAGCCGAATTTGAAGAACTGCTCGCCTGGTTGAAGGAAGCCAGGCTCAACCGGGTCGGATGTTTCAAATATGAGAATGTGGAGGGGGCCCGTTCAAACGCTTTGCCGAACCATGTCCCCTCCGATCTTATTGAGGACCGATGGCACCGTCTTATGCAGACGCAGCGCGACATAAGCCGAGAACTTCTGGCTGAGAAAGTCGGCCGCACAATTGAAGTAATTATCGACGAAGTCGACGAGGAGGGAGCAATCGGCCGTTCGAAAGCCGATGCGCCGGAAATCGATGGTGCCGTTTTTCTCAATGGAGAAAAACATGCCGCCGCCGGAGATATTGTCCAGGTCACGGTCGAGCATGCCGATGACTACGACCTTTGGGCAAGACGTTCGGGCAACTGATCCGCGATAGTACTCCACAGCTTTGGCCCGCCGCTTCCTTGTTTCAAATCCCGAATCGCAATTGGCTGGTGCAATTCAGGCAGAGTTGCACGATTGCCCGCTGACGAGGCAGGCAGTTCCGACCTCGGGAGAACAGAATCATGGCGGATTTCAAAACCCACGCAGCCGTTGGCATCGTCGGAAGCGGCATGCTGGCAACGCTGACTCTGGCGACGGAAATTGTGCCAAGGACCGAGCTTATATCGCTGACCTTCGCCGGCGCTTTCGGCAGCATTCTGCCGGACATCGATTTGCAAAACTCGAGGGCCTCGCGAGCGTTATTCACCTTGTCTGGCATCTTTTTGGCATTCACCGTGCTCTTCAGCTACGCCTGGCAGCATTCGATAGCCGAAATGTGGGTCATCTGGCTTCTCACCCTGTTTATGGTTCGCGTGGTCATACAGGCGGCCTTCCATAAATACGCCAGGCATCGCGGTATATTCCATTCGGTATTGGCGGCTGTCTTCTTTGGTTTGGCCGGTGCCGCATTATTTTACCATATCTTCGGCTCGACCCCGACCCATGCCTGGCTCGCCGGGTTTTTCGTGTTCTATGGCTATATCATTCACCTGATACTGGATGAAATATACAGCGTCGATTTTTCCGGTGCGCGGGTGAAACGATCATTCGGCACAGCGCTGAAACTGTATGAATATGATAGCCCCGTTTGTTCCATGTCCATGGCGGCTTCGGTCGTCCTGGCCTACATGATCTCACCGCCGTTGCAGGAATTTACAAGCACCGTCGGATCGCCTGAAATCTGGGCCTTTGTCGGAGATCGATTTCTGCCGCAAAATGGCTGGTTTGAATTCCTGTCAAGCATGACGGATACGGCGATGTACGCCCCCTTGCAAGACACCGATCCAGCGGTTACGGGATCGATTGGGGTGACGGAAACGCCGGCGGCCCCCGCCACTTCTGCCACATCGACTGCGAATTAGCATCTCGCCGGTAATTTTCCCGGACCGGGTCATCGCCCGTGCTAACCCTCGGCAATATTATGGGTTGGCGGTCGCGAAGCACATGTTAAGCTGACATCTGATGAATTTCCGGGTGAAAGTTCAACGCCATGTCGATGTCATCCACCGTGACGCTGCCAACCTGGCTTGTCGTATTAGCGGGCATCCTTGCTGCAATCGGCCTTCTCGACAGATTGCTGATGCCGGGTGTGCGATGGATGCTCCATCGCAGGTTAAACAAGGCGATCGACCGGCTCAATACGACATTGAGCCTGCAAATCCAGCCTTTCAAGCTTACCAGGCGTCGCGATCTCAGAGACCGGCTGCTTTTCGACCCCGAGGTCCTTAAGGCCGTCGAAAAGCATGCCGAGGAAAATGACACGCCACGCGAAGTCGCGATGAATCTCGCAAGGCGTTATGCTGATGAAATTGTCCCGGCCTTCAGCGCTTACGCTTATTTCAAGATCGGTGCGAGACTTGCGCGCAAAGTTTCCCAAACGCTTTATCGGGTTCGCCTGGGCGCTACGAGCGAAGAAGCGCTCAAGGATATAGATCCTGATTCAACTGTGATTTTTGTCATGAATCATCGCTCCAACATGGATTATGTTTTATTGACTTACATGGCGGCCAAAAGTTCGGCATTGAGCTATGCGGTCGGCGAATGGGCGCGGGTCTGGCCCCTTCAACAATTGATCCGATCCATGGGCGCTTATTTCATCCGGCGGGACTCGAGAAACGATCTCTACCGGAAGGTGCTGGCGCGCTATGTTCACATGGCAACACGCGCAGGTGTCACGCAGGCTGTCTTCCCGGAAGGCGGTTTAAGCCGCGACGGGGCCTTGCGCCCGCCCAAATTTGGATTGTTGAACTATATGGTTTGCGGTTTCGATCCGCGCGGGGTTCGCGACGTCCTCTTCATTCCCGTCGGAATAAACTATGACCGTGTGCTCGAGGATAGGGTTCTGGTGTCTGCCGCAAGCGCAGCTGCGGAAAACAAGCGGCCGAAATTCAAGTTCCGTCCCAGTAAATTTCTGAAATTTCTTGCCCATGGGTTCTGGCTGCGCATTCAAGGCAAATGGCATCGATATGGCTATGCCTGCGTAAGTTTCGGAGATCCGGTTTCCCTGCGCAAATATATTGCAGAGCATAATGTCGACTTTCGCACCCTTGACGATCAGGAGAGGTTTAAAGCGGTGCGCAATCTCGGAGAAGAGCTGATGCGGCATGTTGGTCACGTCCTGCCGGCCTTGCCGGTGGCGCTCGTGGCCACGGTCCTGCTGCAAGCCCATCCCAAGAAAATTTCAGGCTTCGAACTTAAGGGATCGGTGCATACCTTGATGAAAAATCTGGAGGAAGCGGGAAACTATGTTCATGTCCCCCACGCGGATCGTGAATATGCCGTTGAAGTGGGCCTTAGGATGCTCACTTTGCGGCATCTGGTCACCATGTCGGACGGCCTGTACGCAATCGCCGAAGGTGAGCTGGATATTTTGCGTTATTATGCCAATTCGATCGCACATATTATTAATCAAGAGGCTTTACCGGCCTCTTCACCAGATGAAAAAAAGGCCCCCGGTGACATGGCACCGAGGGCTGGTATTTCTGGCAGCGAGATCTAATTTTCAATCTCGATAAATTTCGTACGGCTTATATTTTCGTCACCTGCATGCTTTTGCGGGGACGAAGATAAAAGGTCTCGGACAGATTGAAGCCATTCGGGAAGAAATACGAAACCGAGGGGACGAAATTGTATTTCACTTCGGCGATGATCACGCTTGTGAGTGGGCTGATAAGATTGGCGAGGTCACCAGACATTGAATAGTTGGAGCCCGGAGCATACGGCTCTCCGCCGCCTTTCGAATAACTCCACCCAACAGTGGTATTCCCGTCCGCATCCGCAACAACGCTGATGATGTCGATTTGAAGTGGCGACGTATCATAGGGATCCATGATCGTGTCCATGAGACTCATAATTGTTTCAAGTCCCGTATCATCGATCTGCTCGGCCTGCGCGACGAGATCTGCGCTTGAACTTGCGGCCTGTATGATGCGTCGGTCAATCGTCAGGGCCTGACCGAGCTCAACGGTTCCGAGTAACATGACCACCAGGATCGGCACGATCATTGCGAATTCCAGAGCTGCAATGCCCCGGTCATCTTGCCTCATGCTCTTTATTCGAATGACGGCTTTTTGAAACAAATTTCTCATTTTACAAACTCTTCACTCTTACCACTGACTTATTTACTTATTGGACGGACATAGAACGGACGCTTGACCGTTAAAATGGTTCGTTGCGGAATGCTGCTTGTGAGCGGATCAAAAGCGCGCCATCGCTCATATTCCCCAAGTCTAGGAATGGAATTTGCGCGATGAAATCCCATTTATAGAACACCGTGACCAACACATAGTCGCTACCTTGACCTGCTGCGTATCCGAGCGAACCGTTGGTGACGAGATTACCGTCTATATCCGCGCCTGACTGAGGTGAGATCTGGGTAAGATCTGCATCGCTCTGAACGCCGACGCGAATACTGCTGCCGCAGTCCATGAAACTGGCCAGCCGTAGACAGATCTGTTGTTTGAATTGTGTTTCAGAGAGCGCTCCGGCCTGTCCCGTGCGTACCAGACGGGATGCCTGTTCGACGGCATTATCAAGCGCAAACATGGCAAAATAAACCAGCCCCACTTGCATGACGGCGAAGATAAGAGCCAGGAACGGAGCCGCAATCATGGCAAACTCAAGTCCCGTTGTTCCCTTTTGGTCCCGTTTGCACCGCCTCAGCAAACCTAGAAAGCTGGTATGTCGTTTTTTCGCTGTAGGCCTGTTTGTGGATTTCATGTCTAGACGCCCCATCTACAAAATTCTTATTCAACGGGTATAGTCGTAAAAAAATGCTAATAAATTCTTAATAATTTAGTAAAAGAAAAGTTTGGTTAACACAAAAACAAGTAAATTAAAGCTTTAATAACCATGAATTACCGATTAAAGCGCTATTACTATGGTTAATGAAGTCAGAATAAGTGTTTAACATGGTAGTTGTTGTCAAGAGCGTTTTGGGGACCGTCTGTAAATGTTTATGCCAAAGAAAAATCGGCACAGACAGATATGCTGTCTACGCCGATTTTTTTAACACGCCACTAATCTTCTCTACCGGGCGAACAGTCCGGCTATATTATATAGAGAGCGACACAGATCCCTTAACGGCCTGAATTGCCGCCTTCCTCCGAAGAGATAGAGTTTTTCTTCTCGATGGCTTTGGCCAGGAGATCGTTAAAATAAGCTACCTGGTCGCCAACAATCAGTGCCGACTGACAAGTTGGTGAGCAATTGTAGCGCTGCCGCTGATTACCGAGTTGGAGATTGACGAATTTCCGCACATCTCCCTGAACGATCAACTTGCGGTTCATGATAACTGTTCCCTTCGCATCGAGAACGATGAGATTTGTAACCCCGAACGATTTTCCGGTGATGACCAGGAGCTGTTTTCCCTGAATCGTAACATCTGCGATCGACGAGTTGCCGACAATAATGTCGTTGGCGGGCCGCGCCAGCCGGATAAGGCGTGACTGATCATATTGAACCATGAAGTCTTCCGCCATTGCCGTATTCACGGTAACGAGTGTTGCGATGAAAATTGCGATGGACCGAAATAGTCCCCCCGACCGTTTCTGAAGCGTCTTAATAAGTGCATCTGACATAAGTCTATTATCCTGTAGTGGCCAAACTGAAACCTGAATAAGCCACAAAAGTGTGAACGAAGAGCAAACGAAGGGATAAATATGAGACACAAGCTCCTTTTAACGGTCAAACAGCCTAAGTGAAGGCCGCACAGCCTGTCCGGTCAATAGTCTGAATTGCCGAACTACCTCATAAATCTCTGCGATCCATCCCGCGCTTCGTGTCCGTAGAGCCCACGAAAAATGCCAAATGCACGAGCAAATAGCTGAAAGCGGGACAATCCTGATGCGAAAGTCCCCCGATATCGTGTAAAGCGTCGGCAATAGCGCGAAAATTTTCGTCAGCACTTTGGCGGAACGCGGACCAAAGAGATGGCTGTGCCAGCAGAATACAACCTATCATAGCAGGTCAATACCTACACCCTCACTCTAGGAATATGAGTATAAACTACGGAAAAACATGTAAATAATTAAAAATCATTTCAAATAAACGATTTAGTAACCAACAAATTCTGGTGTAAGTCTTCATATAAATGTAAATTTAACACTACAAACCAAAATTAATACATGTGATTAATTTAATATTAACCAGAACAACTCTAGAAAATAAAAAATATAGAAAAATAATATTCAAAATCACGGAAAAAACTAATGGAATTTACTTGCTGTTAATGTCTGCGCGGTATTGTGGCATCAGTTCAGCACTACAGGGCACAAGGTCAGGTAGGGTATTTGAACACAAGACCCAAGTCAGTTAACAGGGAGAGATAATATGACTAAATTGGTTGCACGTTTTGCAAATGACGAGTCCGGCGCAACAGCTATCGAATATGGCCTCATCGCCGCTAT
>CAMYJA010000031.1 GCA_947258705.1 uncultured Hyphomicrobiaceae bacterium
CGTGATCGCAGCCGTCAGCGTCGTCTTGCCATGATCGACATGACCGATCGTGCCGATATTCGCATGCGGCTTGTTGCGCTCAAACTTCTCTTTAGCCATTTTTATTCTCCTTGGCCTTCCAGCTAATTCCAGCAAACAGTATCAAACAAAACTACGCCCGCCCGGGCTCGTACAATCAGGCATATTTCGATTTAACTTCATCGGCAACCGCCTGCGGCACCTGGGCATAATGATCGAATTGCATCGAGAACTGCGCCCGACCCTGCGACATCGACCGGAGCGTATTCACATAACCAAACATATTGGCGAGCGGCACCATCGCATTCACGACGGTCGCATTGCCGCGCTGCTCCTGTCCCTGCACCTGCCCACGTCGGGAATTGAGATCTCCCATGAGACCGCCGATATATTCTTCCGGCGAAACAACTTCGACCTTCATAATGGGCTCGAGCAGTTTGGGGCCGGCCTGACCAACGCCTTCGCGGAATGCCGCGCGCCCTGCCATCTCGAACGCCATCACGCTCGAGTCAACATCATGATAGGCGCCGTCCGTCAGTGTTGCCTTGATGTCGAGCATCGGGAAACCTGCAATCACGCCGTTGTCCAGAACGCTCTTGATACCCTTTTCGACGCCTGGAATATATTCCTTCGGCACATTGCCGCCAACCACGGTATTCTCGAACTCAAAGCCGGATCCGGCCTCGCCCGGTTCAATGGTGATTTTCACGCGGGCAAACTGACCCGAACCGCCTGTCTGCTTCTTATGGGTGTAATCGATATCGGCCGATTTGGTGATCGTCTCGCGGTAAGCCACCTGCGGCTGTCCAATATTGGCTTCGACCCCGAATTCACGCTTCATGCGGTCAACGATAATGTCGAGATGCAGCTCGCCCATGCCCTTGATTATGGTCTGACCGGATTCCTCATCCGTCATAACCCTGAAACTCGGGTCTTCCTGGGCCAGCCGGTGCAGCGCACTGCCAAGCTTTTCCTGATCGGCCTTTGTCTTCGGCTCGATAGCAATCTCGATAACCGGTTCGGGGAACTCCATGCGCTCCAGAATAACCGGACTTGTAGACTCGCACAGCGTATCGCCCGTGGTGACGTCTTTCAGACCTGCGATCGCGACAATGTCGCCCGCAAACGCCTCTTTGACGTCTTCGCGGTCATTTGAATGCATGAGCAGCATCCTGCCGACGCGCTCCTTCTTTTCTTTCACCGAATTGAGAACCGATACGCCGGTTTCAACCCGCCCGGAATAAATCCGGCAGAATGTCAGCGAGCCGACAAATGGATCGTTCATAACCTTGAACGCCAGCATCGAAAGCGGCTCCGCATCGGACGATTTACGTTCAATCTCGTCACCCGTCTTCACATCGATACCCTTGATCGCCGGCACATCCAGCGGTGACGGCAGTAAATCAACAACCGCATCCAGAAGCGGTTGCACGCCTTTGTTCTTGAACGCCGAACCGCAAAGCACCGGGAAAAAGGTTACATCGCAAGTGCCCTGGCGGATAAGCCTGATCAGCGTCGCTTCATCAGGCTCATTACCCTCCAGATAGGCCTCCATGGCCTCTTCATCCAGCTCGACCGCTGTCTCGATCATCTTCTCGCGGAATTCGGCCGCGCGGTCAGCGAGGTCCGCCGGAATGTCTTCCTCGTGAAACTTGGCGCCGAGAGTTTCCTCATCCCATACGATCGCCTTCATTCGAATAAGGTCGACCACACCGGTAAAATCGTTTTCAGCGCCGATCGGCAGCTGCACGACAACCGGCTGCGCCCCGAGGCGCTCCTTGATCATCTCGACCGAATTGTAGAAATCGGCACCGATCTTATCCATCTTGTTGACGAAGATCATCCGCGGAACGCTATATTTGTCCGCCTGGCGCCAAACCGTTTCCGTCTGCGGCTCGACCCCTGCATTGGCATCGAGAAGCGCCACCGCCCCGTCGAGAACGCGAAGCGAGCGCTCGACCTCGATCGTGAAATCCACGTGACCGGGCGTGTCGATAATGTTGACGCGCTTGTCGTTCCAATAGGCGGTCGTCGCAGCAGAGGTAATCGTGATGCCACGCTCCTGCTCCTGCTCCATCCAGTCCATGGTGGCCGCACCATCATGGACCTCGCCGATCTTGTGGCTTTTCCCTGTATAATAGAGAATCCGCTCGGTCGTGGTCGTTTTACCCGCATCAATATGGGCCATGATGCCGATATTGCGGTAGTCCTCTAGGGGTGTCTGACGTGCCATCTTAATCTCCAGCCTGAAAAGGGGTTACCACCGGTAATGCGAGAAGGCTCTGTTCGCCTCCGCCATGCGGTGTGTATCCTCCCTTTTTTTCACGGCTGTCCCGCGATTATTGGCCGCGTCCATCAATTCGCCCGACAGACGCTCGACCATTGTATTTTCATTTCGTGCCCGCGCTGCGGAAATCAGCCAGCGAATGGCCAGTGCCTGCTTGCGGTCTGTCCGCACTTCCACCGGCACCTGATATGTGGCGCCGCCAACCCGCCGCGAACGAACTTCCACCGCCGGCATCACATTCTCGAGCGCCTGATGAAAAATCTCCACGGGATTGGACTTTACCTTTTCCTCGACCCGTTCGAACGCGCCATAGACGATGCGCTCGGCGACGGATTTCTTGCCGTCATTCATCACCGAGTTCATGAATTTGGTGATGACGACATCACCAAATTTGGGATCGGGTATGATCTCCCGCTTTTCAGCTCTATGTCGGCGTGACATGCCTTGATCCTTTTCTCTGCCACCAATGCGCGGCCTACGCGCAAAACAAAAACAAGCGCCCTATTTCGGACGCTTGGCACCATATTTCGAACGCCTCTGCTTGCGATCCGCCACGCCTTGCGTGTCGAGAACACCGCGAATGGTGTGATAACGAACACCCGGAAGGTCTTTCACGCGTCCGCCGCGAATGAGCACAACCGAATGCTCCTGCAGATTGTGACCCTCACCGGGAATATAGCTGTTCACTTCAAAGCCATTGGTCAGACGCACGCGGGCGACTTTTCTCAATGCCGAGTTCGGCTTCTTCGGCGTTGTCGTATAAACGCGGATACATACCCCGCGTTTTTGCGGACACGCTTCCATCGCCGGAACCTTGCTCCGTTTGACGGGCACCTTGCGTGGTTTTCGCACAAGCTGTTGTATCGTAGGCATCGGCCAATCCATAATAATTCGGCACCACGCCGCGCCCCGATCAAGTTCCGCGCAATAGGCGCGAATCTCACCGAAGCACCGTCAAGCGGTACCTGGTAATGAAAACAGAGGATCGATCGGCTCCGTTAGAACCAAGCGATCATGCGCTCTGAATTTACTCCGGTTATCAACAACAGCGTTTAGGATGCCGTCCATGCGCAATAGAGCGCGCAGTAACCTACCGCCTGTCGCTAGAATTGGGGCGAACATACGCGCGCCTAACAATTACGTCAACCGGGAAAATGCGTTCAGAAGGAAATTTTTGCCTGAAAAAAAGTCATCGCGCCAATGGTGCGAATATATCGATTGCATGCGCGGCTTGGCTGGCTCAGCAGAAGAAACAGGAGTTGCATTGGTTGCGGACATGGTTCACCACCTGATCGACTGCTTTTCGCCCCGCGCGCAGCAATGCCTTGACCTCTTT
The DNA here is from genome assembly GCA_947258705.1 of uncultured Hyphomicrobiaceae bacterium. Taxonomy (GTDB): domain Bacteria; phylum Pseudomonadota; class Alphaproteobacteria; order Rhizobiales; family CAMYJA01; genus CAMYJA01. The sequence continues at coordinate 3,642 of CAMYJA010000031.1, forward strand.
TGCCTGACAGTCGAGTGACACCAGGCGTTTGCGGTAATAGGCCATCTTTCCCCTGAAGTGACGCCTGACCTTTTTCAACGATGCCGGTTGAACGCATGGAGCCGCCGCGCGGAAAACCCGCCGCTCGATGCGCGACCGGGCCTGGCAATGCTCCAGAATAACCTCGATCTGGGCAAACCTGCCGACAATAATCCAGAGGTCTTTCGCCTGCTTTGTGCTGAGCATGCTCATCCCTACCTTGGCCTGATGGAATTCCACCTTCTGCTTCCGTGCCTGGGGCGTATTGTGCGCCAGCGTGGATTCCGCGGCATGCGCCGGCGTGGGTTGCCCGCCCGGCAATGCATATGCCGTGCACATCAGAAGCAGCACAAGGATCATAAATTTCCGCAACACTCTTCCCTCATACCTGAACCCGCATTCTGCTGCAGCCATGTCCGAATATCATCCGGATGAGACGTTGAGTTTAAGCGATTGGCCAATGTCATGGAAGCCTTCACGGTAAATATCTTTAACCGCGAAAGGCAACAGGCGCGCTGCCTCACGGGCAGAAAAAAGGCCCCCGAATTTCGGGGGCCTTTCCCATTGTCGATGGTGCATTCCGGCAATCCCGGGCACACCCGTCTTATTTCTTCTCGGCAGCCTTTTCCTCGGCGGCGGCTTCAGCCTTTTCGGCCTTGTCGCTTTCAAGGGCCGCGCGGGCGCGTTCCTTGAGTATCAGATCGTCGCGATGCGAAGAAATGGTCCGCATCCTTCTAAGCGCCCCGCCCGTGCCCGCCGGAATGAGCCGGCCGACAATGACGTTCTCCTTGAGCCCTTCAAGCGTATCGATCTTGCCGTTAACCGCTGCGTCGGTGAGGACACGCGTGGTTTCCTGGAAGGATGCCGCCGAAATGAAGCTTCGCGTCTGCAACGATGCCTTGGTAATGCCGAGCAGGACGGGCTGACCCGTCGCAACTTTGCCCTTGGCGGCCTTGATTTCGGCATTGGCCTCGTTAAAGTCGATACGGTCGACCTGCTCTCCCTTCAGGAAGCTGCTGTCACCCGGATTGTCGATTTCGACTTTCTGCAGCATCTGACGGACGATCACTTCGATATGCTTGTCGTTGATCGTCACGCCTTGCAGCCGGTACACATCCTGAATTTCATTCACCAGATAGGATGCCAGCTCCTCGACGCCCTTAATGGCGAGAATATCGTGAGGCGCCGGATGGCCATCGAGCAGATATTCACCCTTCTCGATCATATCGCCCTCCTGAACCGGCAGATGCTTGCCCTTCGGAATGAGATATTCGACCGTATCTTCCTTTTCGTTTTCCGGCACAATAGAGATGCGTCGCTTGTTCTTGTAGTCGCGTCCAAACTGCACCCGGCCCGATATTTCGGCAATGACGGCATGGTCTTTGGGACGCCGCGCCTCGAAGAGTTCGGCAACCCGCGGCAGACCGCCGGTGATATCCTTGGTCTTGGCGCTCTCCAGCGGAATACGCGCAAGAACGTCACCCGCCTTGACCTTGGCACCCGGTTCGACCGACAGGACCGCATCGACCGAAAGGAGATAATGCGCATCCCCGCCGCGATCGAGGAATACCGGCTTCCCGCCCTTCTTCTCGAGAACCTCCATGGCGGGTTTCAGGTCGCCGCCACGTGGCGATGCGCGCCAGTCGATAATGACACGATTGGAAATACCGGTTTCTTCATCGGTTTGCTCATGCACCGAGACACCGTCGATCAAATCCACATAATCAACAACGCCGTCCGCTTCCGTCAGTATCGGCCGCGTATAGGGATCCCATTCGGCCAGACGGCTGCCCCGCTTGACATCGTCCCCGTCATCCACCTTGAGATGTGCGCCATACATGACTTTGTGTATCGCGCGCTCATTGCCATCCTTGTCCGTAATCGCAATCGTAAGGTTCCGGCCCATGGAAACGAGCCGGCCTTTTGAATCAGTCTCAACGTTCCGGTTGCGGATTACGACCTTGCCTTCGAAATTCGATTCAATAAACGACTGATCGACGATCTGCGCCGTACCGCCAATATGGAACGTCCGCATCGTTAGCTGCGTACCCGGTTCGCCGATCGACTGCGCGGCAATAACGCCGACAGCCTCGCCATGATTGACCGGGGTGCCGCGCGCCAGATCGCGGCCGTAACAGGAGCCGCAGACGCCGATCCTCGCATCGCATGTCAGCACCGAGCGTATACGGGTTTCCTGAATGCGAGCGGCCTCGATTTTCTCCACGTGCTGCTCGTTTATGAGCTCGCCCGCCTTGACGATCACCTCTTCCTTGTTGGTGTCGACGATATCCTCCGCCGCCGTGCGGCCAAGCACGCGTTCACCAAGCGAGACCAGCACTTCGCCTGCATCGACGACGACCGTCGTCTTGATGCCGCGATCTGTGCCGCAATCCGGCTCCGTGATGATGCAGTCCTGCGCAACGTCCACGAGCCGGCGCGTAAGATAACCGGAGTTGGCCGTCTTCAGCGCCGTATCCGCCAGGCCTTTACGCGCGCCATGGGTGGAGTTGAAATATTCGAGAACCGAAAGCCCCTCTTTGAAGTTTGAGATAATCGGCGTCTCGATAATTTCACCGGACGGCTTGGCCATGAGACCGCGCATTCCGGCAAGCTGCTTCATTTGCTGAGGCGAACCACGCGCTCCGGAATGGGCCATCATGTAGATCGAGTTGATCTGCTCTCTCCGTCCGGTCTTTTTATCGACATTGATCGTCGAGATACGGTCCATCATCCTGTCGGCGACTTCATCGGTGCATTTCGCCCACGCATCGACCGCCTTGTTGTATTTCTCGCCTTGCGTGATCAGGCCTTCGTTGAATTGCTGCTCATACTCGCGAACAAGATCATGTGTCCGATCAAGGATTCCCTCTTTCGAATCCGGGATCAGCATGTCGTCCTTGCCGAATGAAATCCCGGCCTTGTAAGCATGATTGAAGCCCATGCCCATGATGCGGTCGCAGAAAATAACGGATTCCTTTTGTCCGCAATCGCGGTACACATTGTCGATGAGCCCCGAAATGGCTTTCTTCGTCAGCAACTGATTGACCAGCTCGAACTTGATGCCCGGTACTCTCGGCAGCAATTCGCCAAGCAGCATGCGGCCTGGTGTCGTTTCAAAAACCTCCGAGACCTCATTGCCTTCCTCGTCGAGCGAGATAAACCGCCCCATGATTTTGGCATGCAGCGTTACCACGCCCATGTCGAGTGCATGTTGAACCTCGGCAATGTCGCCAAAAATCATGCCCTCGCCAGGCTCGCCTTCAACCATCAGCGACAGATAATAAAGTCCGAGAACGATATCCTGACTGGGAACGATAATCGGCTGCCCGCTGGCCGGGTGCAGAATATTGTTCGTCGACATCATCAGCACGCGGGCTTCGAGCTGCGCCTCGAGAGACAGGGGCACATGCACGGCCATCTGATCGCCGTCGAAATCGGCGTTAAAAGCGGCGCAGACAAGCGGATGAAGCTGAATGGCCTTGCCCTCGATAAGGGTCGGCTCAAATGCCTGAATACCGAGCCGATGCAGCGTCGGCGCCCTGTTCAGGAGAACCGGATGCTCGCGGATCACTTCGTCGAGAATATCCCAGACCTCTGGTTTTTCCTTCTCAACGAGTTTTTTCGCCTGCTTGACGGTCGACACCATTCCCTTTGCGTCGAGCCGCGAATAGATGAACGGCTTGAACAGCTCCAGCGCCATCTTCTTCGGCAGGCCGCATTGATGCAGCTTGAGCTCCGGTCCGACCACGATCACCGAACGTCCCGAATAGTCGACGCGTTTACCGAGTAGGTTCTGGCGGAAACGCCCCTGCTTGCCCTTGAGCATGTCGGACAGGGATTTGAGCGGCCGCTTGTTGGCGCCCGTAATCACACGCCCGCGTCGGCCATTGTCGAACAATGCGTCGACGGCCTCCTGCAACATCCGCTTTTCATTTCGGATGATAATGTCGGGCGCGCGCAATTCCATCAGCCGCTTCAACCGGTTGTTCCTGTTGATCACCCGGCGGTAAAGATCGTTGAGGTCGGAAGTGGCGAACCTGCCGCCATCGAGCGGAACAAGTGGCCGGAGTTCCGGTGGCAGAACGGGCACGACCTGAAGGATCATCCATTCCGGCCGGTTCCCCGAGGCGATAAACGCCTCCACCACCTTGAGGCGCTTGGTAAACTGCTTGAGCTTGAGCTCCGATCCGGTTTCCTCGATATCGATACGGAGCTGTTCGCGGATGGCTTCGAGATCGAGCCCCGACAGCAAATCGCGGATCGCCTCGGCGCCAATACCCGCCGTGAAGCTGTCGTCGCCATACTCGTCCTGAGCCTGATGATATTCCTCTTCCGAGATCAGCTCGAATTGCTGATAGGGCGTAACCCCCGGCTCGATGATAATATAGCTTTCAAAATAGAGAACACGCTCGAGGTCCTTGAGCTTCATGTCCAGAAGCAGGCCGATGCGGCTCGGCAGTGATTTCAGAAACCAGATATGCGCCACGGGAGCGGCAAGCTCGATATGCCCCATGCGGTCCCTGCGGACCTTGGCGAGAGTCACCTCGACACCGCATTTCTCGCAGATGACGCCCTTGTACTTCATCCGCTTGTATTTGCCGCACAGGCATTCGTAATCCTTTATCGGCCCGAAAATGCGTGCACAGAACAATCCGTCGCGTTCAGGCTTGAATGTACGGTAATTGATCGTTTCGGGCTTCTTGATATCGCCGAATGACCACGACAATATCTCCTCGGGACTGGCAATGGAGATTTGAATAAAATCGAACGTCTCCGCTTGCACCTGAGGATTGAATAGGTTGAAAGCCTCTTGATTCATCTGGTCGTCTCCTGTCGGTCGGCTTGTCACGCCGTCCATTGATCTTTGCGATTCTTCAGCACCGGTCCTGTGCGTTCGACCCGGCCCCGATCAGGTCCCCTGGGACCGGGAGCGGGTCGTCAAATCCCATTCTATTCAGCCGCGTCCCGCTGATCCGGCAATTGCGTAAGACCTTCGATTTCCGTCTCGTCGGGCGCCTTGTTCGATAATTCGACATTCAAACCGAGCGCGCGCATTTCCTTCACCAGCACATTGAAGCTTTCCGGAATACCCGCTTCGAACTTGTCGTCACCCTTGACAATCGACTCATAAACCTTGGTCCGTCCGGCAACGTCGTCCGATTTGACCGTGAGCATTTCCTGCAGGGTGTACGCGGCGCCATAAGCTTCGAGCGCCCACACTTCCATCTCGCCAAACCTCTGCCCGCCAAACTGGGCCTTGCCGCCAAGCGGCTGTTGCGTGACGAGACTGTACGGGCCGATTGACCGGGCATGAATCTTGTCGTCCACCAGATGGTGGAGCTTGAGAAGATATTTGTACCCGACGGTCACTTTTCGGTCGAAAGGTTCTCCCGTCAGCCCGTCATAAAGCTGCATCTGGCCCGAGGCGTCAAAGCCCGCATTTTCGAGCATGTCTATGATATCGCTTTCATGTGCGCCATCGAATACGGGCGTTGCTATGGGCACGCCCGATGTCAGATTCTCACTGAGCTCGACCATTTGCGTGTCGTCCATCGAGGTGATGGATTCGTCCTTGTCGTAGATCTTGTTCAGGAGCGACCGCAATGGCTTGGGCTGTCCCGACTGGCGGAACTGTTCGAGAGCGTCGTCGATCTGCCGGCCCAGTCCCTTGCACGCCCATCCCAGATGGGTTTCGAGGATCTGCCCGACATTCATTCGGCTCGGTACGCCCAGCGGGTTGAGCACAATGTCGACCGCCGTGCCATCTTCAAGATACGGCATGTCCTCGACCGGTACGATCTGCGAAATCACACCCTTGTTGCCATGACGTCCGGCCATTTTATCGCCCGGCTGAAGCTTCCGCTTCACCGCGACAAAAACCTTCACCATCTTCATGACGCCGGGCAGAAGCTCGTCGCCGCGCTGCAACTTGTCGACCTTGTCGACAAAGCGCGCCTCGAGGCTTTTCTTGGCGTCCTCATACTGGTTTCTGATCGCCTCGACTTCCTCGTTGACCTTCTCGTTCTTCAGGACGATTTCCCACCACTGGCTGTGTGGCACATTGTCGAGAACGGCCTGCGTGATTTTCGTGCCCTTCGGAGCCGACGCCGGTCCCTTGGCCACTTCCTTGTTGATGAGAACGTCGCTCAACCGTCCATAAACGTTACGGTCGAGTATCTGCACTTCGTCGTCCCTGTCCTTGGCAAGACGCTCGATATCCTCGCGCTCGATCGCCATCGCGCGTTCGTCTTTTTCAATGCCGTGGCGGTTGAATACGCGCACCTCGACCACCGTGCCGGCCACGCCGGGCGGCAGCTTGAGAGACGTATCGCGCACATCGGATGCCTTTTCGCCAAAGATCGCGCGCAGAAGCTTTTCCTCCGGCGTCATCGGGCTTTCGCCCTTCGGCGTGATCTTGCCCACCAGAATGTCGCCTGGATGAACCTGGGCGCCGATATAGACAATGCCGGCCTCGTCCAGGTTTTTCAGCGCTTCCTCCGACACGTTCGGAATGTCGCGCGTAATCTCTTCGGGCCCAAGCTTGGTGTCCCGCGCCATCACCTCGAACTCGTCGATATGGATCGAGGTGAACACGTCGTCGCGCACGATCCGGTCGGAGATGAGGATCGAGTCTTCGAAATTGTATCCCATCCAGGGCATGAAGGCGACGAGCACGTTCTTGCCGAGCGCCAGATCGCCGAGTTCCGTCGACGGACCGTCCGCTATGATTTCGCCCGCGCCGATCCGGTCGCCTTTTTTCACAAGCGGCCTTTGGTTGATGCAGGTGTTCTGGTTCGAGCGCTGGAACTTGCGCAGATTGTAAATATCGATACCCGGCTTTGAGGGATCGGGCTCTTCCGTGGCCCGTATGACAATACGCGTCGCATCGACCTGGTCCACGACGCCTGAGCGGCGCGCGCTGATCGCGGCGCCGGAATCGTGGGCGACCACGGCCTCCATGCCCGTGCCGACAAGAGGCGCCTCCGCCTTGATCAGGGGCACCGCCTGCCGCTGCATGTTCGATCCCATGAGCGCACGGTTGGCGTCATCGTTTTCCAGGAATGGAATAAGCGCCGCCGCAACCGACACGATCTGCTTTGGCGACACGTCCATATAGCCGATGGTATCGGGGGAAACGAGATGCACATCGCCCTCGAAACGAGAAGTGATAAGATCGCCCACCAGCTTCCCGCCCGTACCGAGTTCGGTATTGGACTGCGCAATATGATGACGCGCTTCTTCGGTTGCCGACAGGTAAATCACCTCGTCCGTCGCCTTGCCGTTCACGACTTTGCGGTAGGGGCTTTCGATAAAGCCGTATTTGTTCACCCGTGCATATGTCGCCAGTGAGTTGATAAGACCGATATTCGGTCCCTCCGGCGTTTCGATCGGGCAGATGCGGCCATAATGGGTCGGATGCACGTCGCGCACCTCGAAACCGGCGCGTTCGCGCGTCAGGCCGCCTGGGCCGAGCGCCGACAGGCGTCTCTTATGCGTAACCTCCGAAAGCGGGTTGGTCTGGTCCATGAATTGTGAAAGCTGGGAGGAGCCGAAAAACTCACGAACTGCAGCCGCCGCGGGCTTGGCATTGATCAGGTCCTGGGGCATGACGGTATCGATGTCGACCGAACTCATGCGTTCCTTGATCGCGCGCTCCATCCTCAAGAGGCCGATCCGGTACTGGTTCTCCATCAGCTCACCGACCGAGCGCACCCGGCGGTTGCCGAGATGGTCGATATCGTCGATTTCTCCGCGCCCGTCGCGCAGATCGACAAGCGTCTTTGCCACGGCCAGAATATCCTCCCGGCGTAGCGTCCGTACCGTGTCCTCCGCATCGAGTTGCAGGCGCATGTTCATTTTCACCCGGCCAACCGCCGAGAGATCGTAACGTTCCGAATCGAAAAACAGGCTGTCGAAAAGAGCCTGCGCCGCTTCCGGCGTCGGCGGCTCGCCCGGGCGCATCACCCGGTAAATGTCGATCAGCGCCTCTTCCTTGTTCGAAGTCTTGCCGAGCGCAAGCGTATTGCGGATGAACGCGCCGATATTGACGTGATCGATATCGAGCACGGGAAACTTCTTGACCTTCGCTTCACGGAATTTCGCGAGCATGTCCTCATCGATTTCGTTCCCGGCTTCGCCATAAATCTCGCCGGTTTTCATATTGACGATGTCTTCCGCTAGATAGCGGCCGAGCAGGTCCTCATCCGTGACAAGGAGTTCCTTGACCTTCTTCTCTTCAAGTCCCTTCAGCATTCTGACCGTTACTTTTTCGCCTGCCTTGAGAACCACTTTGCGCGATTTGGCGTCAATAAGATCATTGGCCGGTTTCTGCCCGCGCAGCCGGTCTCCCTTGAAAGGAATCTTCCAGTCATCATCGACGACATTGACATCGTATTTTTCGTAGAAGGTCTCCAGGATCTCTTCGTCGTCGAGTCCGATGGCGTGCAGGAATGTCGTAATCGGCAGTTTGCGCCGCCGGTCGATACGCACATGCACGATATCCTTGGCGTCGAATTCGAAATCGAGCCACGAACCGCGATACGGAATAATGCGCGCAGCAAACAAAAGCTTGCCGCTGGCATGGGTTTTACCACGGTCATGGTCGAAGAAAACACCTGGAGAGCGGTGCATCTGGGAGACGATAACCCGCTCGGTACCGTTAATGACGAAGGTGCCGTTCGAGGTCATGAACGGCATGTCGCCCATATAGACGTCCTGTTCCTTCACGTCCTTGATGGATTTGGCGCCGGTTTCCTCATTGATGTCGAAAACGATCAGCTGAAGCGTGACCTTGAGCGGCGCCGCATAGGTCATGTCTCTCTGCTGACATTCGTCGACATCGTATTTCGGCTTTTCAAATTCATAGGAGACAAACTCAAGCGTCGAGCGTCCTGAAAAATCAGAGATCGGAAACACCGATTTGAACACGACCTGAAGCCCTTCGTCAGGCCGCCCCCCTTCGGGCGCGTCGACCATGAGAAACTGCTCATAAGAATGCTTCTGCACCTCGATGAGGTTGGGCATTTCTGCGATTTCGGGAATCTTACCGAATTTTTTTCTGACACGTCTTCGGCTGGTGAGGGTCTCCGCCATCTGTGGCTCCTTGATCTCGCTCGAACATCGCTCAAAAACGGCTCTCGAAATATCCGAAGGTTTCCACCTTCGTCTTGTTCGGGATCACCGTTCCACGCCGGCCCGGACCGGCATTTGTTTCATTTCGACCAGGTCGCGGGCACGTCCCAATAAAGTGCCGGACCGGTTGTCCGTTTCTCTGCCGTCAAGCGCCTTCTGAAAAGAGGCGCTTGGCGGTTTGAGGTCGAAACGATCGATAGTTTGACCAGTGGCCGCTGTCGGCCACTGGTCATAAAGTCAGACTACTTCAACTCAACGGTCGCGCCGGCTTCCTCAAGCTTCTTCTTGAGCTCTTCGGCCTCGGCCTTGTCGACGCCTTCCTTGACCGGCTTGCCGCCCGCCTCGACCAGCTCCTTGGCCTCTTTCAGCCCAAGGCCTGTGATCGTGCGGACTTCCTTGATGACGTTGATTTTCTTGTCGCCAACGGCAGCCAGAATAACGTCGAACTCTGTCTTCTCTTCGCCGCCTGCATCGCCGCCGGCCGCGGGCGCTGCCGCCATCGCCACCGGAGCGGCCGCAGAGACACCCCATTTGTCTTCGAGAAGCTTAGCCAGATCGGCAGCTTCCATAACTGTCAGACCACTGAGGTCTTCTGCAATTTTTTCCAAATCAGCCATTTTCATATTCTCCTGTCGGTTCAAACCTTTTATTCAATTACAAGTCCGGCAAATGCCGTCTCCGTGATCGCCAATGCGAACTGTCTCAAAACCTTCCTAGGCTGCGTCCTTGTTGCCATAAGCACCAAAAACACGGGCCAGCTGCCCACCGGGCGCACCCACGATCTGAGCGAGTTTCCCGGCCGGCGCCTGTAGCAATCCGACCATTGTTCCTCTCAGTTCGTCGAGTGACGGCAGTGCCGCCAGCGACTTGACGCCGTTGGTATCCAGCATGGTTGCGCCCATGGCGCCGCCGAGGATCACGAGGTTTTCGTTCGCTTTCGCAAAATTAACCGCAATCTTCGGTGCAGCGACCGGATCATCGGAACTGACAATGCAGGTCGGACCCGAAAAAAGGTCCTCGATACCGGCAATTTCGGTTCCTCCGAGTGCGCGTTTGGCCAATCGGTTTTTCGCAACCTTGACCTCGCCACCGGCTTCCTTCACCTTTTGACGGAGTTCGGTCATCTGGGCCACGGTCAATCCGGCATAGTGCGCGACAACGACAACACCTGTGTTTTTGAACAGCTCGTTGAGCGAAGATACGAGTTCTTCCTTCTGCGCTCTTTCCATCTCAGCTACTCCAAAAATACGGAACCTGGGGACTAACCCGATAGTTCCGCGGGTTGATGCTTGCCGTCAGCAATCACGACCGACAAGTCGCGACACCGACGACGCTCACTTGCCTGCCCAGCCCGGGATGGGCGCCGGCACCGCTTCGGTGACATTGCGCCCGTTCGGACTTAAAGAGGTTCAAACCGACAAATCAACAATGGGTCGCAACCCGGTTGATCCATCGTCCTCCTCCCATCTCATGCAGGCCACTTGTGCTTAAGCCGGCCCGAAAGCCGACACCTGCAATCTTGGACAGGTCGAGACCGGTAATGATCGATAACAAGACAATCACCAGTCTCTATCCGGTCTTTGAAAACCGGAGTCTCAATAACGCTCCGCCCTCTTTTATTCGCCCAAGGCCGATTGCGGTTCGATCCGCACACCCGGCCCCATCGTCGACGAAATCGCGATGCGCTTTAAATATGTTCCCTTCGCGCCTTCCGGCTTTGCCTTCATGATCGCGCCGACGAAGGCACGGACATTTTCCTCAATCGCTTGGGGCTTGAAACTCGCCTTGCCGATACCGGCTTGTACGATCCCCGTTTTTTCGGTGCGGAATTCCACCGCGCCGCCCTTGGCGCTTTTCACGGCCTCGCCCACATTCGGCGTCACCGTTCCCACTTTCGGATTAGGCATTAATCCGCGCGGACCGAGAACCTTGCCCAGACGACCGACAAGCGGCATCATGTCCGGTGTCGCAATACAGCGGTCGAAATCGATTTTTCCGGCCTGAACCTGTTCCATAAGGTCTTCCGCGCCGACAATATCGGCACCAGCGGCCTTGGCTTCATCCGCCTTGTCGTCCTTGGCGAACACCGCGACCCGCACTGTCCGTCCCGAACCATTGGGCAACTCGCAGACGCCGCGCACCACCTGATCGGCATGGCGCGTGTCCAGACCCAGGTTCAGGGCAATTTCAATAGTCTCGTCGAATTTGGCGGTCGCGCTGTCCTTCACGATCTTGACCGCCTCGTTGACCGGATAAAGCGCTATCGGATCGATACCCTCTCTGACCGCCCGTGTTCTTTTGCCGAATTTTCCCATCAGACTATTCCCCCACCTCAAAGCCCATCGACCGGGCGGTGCCTGCAATGATTTTCGCAGCCTGATCCACGTCATTGGTATTGAGATCGACCATTTTCTTTTCGGCAATCTCCCTGACCTGAGCCATCGTTACCGAACCTGCGACTTCGCGCCCCGGCTCCTGGCCACCTTTTTGCAGCTTGGCAGCCTGCTTGAGAAAATGCGACGCCGGTGGCGTTTTCATCTCGAATGTGAACGACTTGTCCTGAAAAATCGTGATCATCACCGGAATGGGAGCGCCCTGCTCCATTTCCTGCGTCTTGGCGTTGAACGCCTTGCAAAACTCCATGATATTGAGACCGCGCTGACCCAGCGCCGGTCCGATCGGCGGAGACGGATTAGCCTGTCCCGCCGGCACCTGAAGCTTCAGATAACCTTCAATTCTCTTTGCCATAATAGCCCTTTCCAATATCAATCCCGCGGGATTGCCTTTTCGCTTCAAGGGTGCGTGGTACGGAATTCATCACCGCTCATGGCTTATGCGGCAATGATCCTCCCACGCGCATTATGGACCGGATGAACAACGCCTTTTTCAGCGCTCATGCCAACATGCCGGTACACGGTGTCGATGCGCATCGCGCCAACGCCATGTCCGGCCCCATGCCGGCTATGAAATTTTTTCAACCTGCCCAAACTCTAACTCGACCGGCGTCAGACGACCAAAAATCGAAACCGCCACCTTTAGACGCGACCGGTCCTCATCGACCTCTTCAACATGTCCGCTGAACGAAGCAAAAGCTCCATCCGACACCTTGACCTGCTCTCCAACCTCGAAGAGGATAGTCGGCTTCGGTCGCTCGACCCCCTCTTTAACCTGCTGCAAAATATGTTGCGCCTCTTCCTCGCTTATCGGAATAGGCTTGCTGTCCGACCCGAGAAAACCCGTAACTTTCGGTGTGTTGTTGATGAGATGATGCGCAGCGTCGGTCATCTCCATCTTGACCAGAACATAGCCGGGGAAAAATTTGCGCTCTGAATGCACTTTGCGGCCGCGGCGAACTTCCACGACCTCCTCTATCGGCACCAGAATTTCCTCAAAAAGATGACCCAGCCCGGCGGCGTCGGCCCGCTCACGGATCGCCTCGGCCACCTTCTTCTCAAAATTCGAATAGGCGTGCACAATATACCAGGACTTTGCCATGCCCTTTAGACTCTCTTCCTTAACAAAACCTTAATCATTCCAGCTATTTCTTAACAAAATCTGAATCGCTCATGCGATCCCGCGTTAGTATTCGTTTAACCATCAGTACCCAAGACCCAGGATCAGCCGCACAAGCCAGCTCAAAACCTGATCCGCGAATAAAAAGAATATCGCCGAAATGAACACCATGATGACAACCATCACAGTGGTAATCCAAGTTTCCTTGCGGCTCGGCCAGGAGACTTTGGAAACCTCGTTCCGCACTTCCTGAATAAACTCAAAAGGGTTTGTTTTTGCCATCACCTGTTCACCTGTTACCAGCCTGGGCGCTGTTGCGCGATCCCGTTGGCTTCATCCCTGCAAGCACAACTCGTTGCGCCAGACCATCATCAATTCGACCACCTACCGGAGAGTGCGCTGGCAGGAGTGGAGGGACTCGAACCCACAACCCCCGGTTTTGGAGACCGGTGCTCTAGCCAATTGAGCTACACTCCTAATTCCCTGTTCCGCAAAACTCCTCCAGATTGACCGGCCTGATCGCCAGTAAAGACATCCATGCTCTCAACCTTGCTCCGGTGCATGGCCACGTCCTCATGAAACGCCCCGCGGAGAATATCCCTGTCGTTCATTTCCGATGCACTGCGATGCGTTCCATCTCGGTTTCGTCAAGCATCTGAAATTTAGCGGATCCATATTTCCTGTTCGTCCCGAGCCTGTCACGCGCAGTGGGGAAAGACTTGAAATTCGCTCCAAAACCCTAAAAGCCAAAAACCTGAAATTCCAAAAAACCTAAAAGAAGGAAGCGCCCGTCATTTCGATGGGCACTTCCCTGTCTCACTATTCTATTATGTTGGCGACGACGCCCGCGCCGACTGTGCGGCCGCCTT
>CAMYJA010000032.1 GCA_947258705.1 uncultured Hyphomicrobiaceae bacterium
AACCCGGACGATGGATGCGGATGCGCATGCCCCGGCGTTTCAGAAGGCGGGCCGGGCGCGCACCGGAGCGGACAAACCGCCGACGTGGATCGAGGCGTCCGGTGAAGATCATGCGCTGACGGACCCCTGCCGCGCCGCGCCGCGCCAGGGGATAGCGGCCGAGGACGTATCCCCCGCGGGCGCCGCGCCTGACATAGCCCTCAATAGAGAGGCGGCGGACGCGCCTGGAGAAGGGGTGCCCGGCGCGCAGGCGGGCGGTTCGGGCGCGGAAACGGCCGGCGCGGAAATCGCCGACAATGCGGACTTGCGCGCCGATAGCGAAATCCGTGGTGTTGATATTACCGCCGGAATAGACGGGCACGCCACTGACGCTGAGACCTTTCGCACCAAGTTTGTCGACCTGACCGATGAGATGATCGGGTTCGCCCTCAAGCAGGGGATCGAGACGGGTCGCCTCGACGGTGCCGTCGGCGCGGCGGAAGCCGCTGACATCGAGACGGTCGCCAACACGGATTTGCGCCAGGGCGAGGCCGCCCGTTCCATTATTGCCGTCCGCGTTTTCCGCGAGCTGGATATTCTGCCCGAGGATCCTGATGCTGCGTTTCGATGGATCGATGCTTTCGACAGTGCCGCCAAGTTCGTGACGAATCCGCACGCTGGCGGCATTGAGGCGGGTGCCTTCGCCAGTGGCTTCGATGGCGACGACCTGGCCGATGGCGAGATCCGCGACGGTGGCTTGTCCGTCCTTGAGCCGGACCGGCATGTCGTCCGGGATTTCGACCTCATAGCCATTGACGAATATGCTGCCAAAGCCGGTGATTGCACCGATGATGCCGGTGCCGCCAATGCCATTCGTATCCGTGTATTGCCCGGTGCCGCCGATGCCGTTGCCGTCGCCGGTTTCGGGACGATGGCCGGTGCCGCCGATGCCGTTACCATCGCCGGTCCCGCCGGTGGGCGTATCGCTATCGCCGTCACCGGGGAAGACGTTGAGTTCCTCGATCCAGTTGTCCTGCTTGTCGGCGGCGAGGCCCACAGCGGTTATGGTGCAGAGAAACAGAATTACCCAGAGAGGTTTGAAGGCGGCCGGAGGCGGCATGGAACGAAGATGTGTGCGAATGCGGGCCAGGGTCATGTGTCCCCGTCCTTCCCGCCACTGCCGGAACGGTCAGTACCCGACCGGTCAGGTGCCGGTTCGGCACCCTCTTCGTAATAATAAACGCCGAAGCTTATGCGGGCGGTTGCGTCCCGGGCTCCCTTGTCCGCTTCGGCGAGTTCAAAGGCGCGCTTGTTGACCCTGATCAATGCCTCGGAACCCGTCTCGCGCGCGAGCGCGCTCAACTCTTCGGCAGATGCGACGGTCAGTCCCTGGTAATAAACGGCGCGTTCGAGCATGGGGGGCTGGTTGCCCGAGAGGTTGTGGGCGGATGCCGCCAGATGATCGTGCAGATTGCGGCCAAAATAAAAGGCAAGATCCTCGAAATCATTGCTCGGCACGAAAGCTTCCGTGTTGAGGTGGACCATCTGATCGTCGTCCAGGGTTACGAGTTCGAGCCTCTGCCATTCATCGAGGACCGCGCGGGCGCGAATGTCCTTCGAGATCGTTGCGACAAGTTTTTCAAACGATGGCCCATCATCGTTCGAATTGTGTCGCGGCAAAGGCCGCGGCTTGCCACGTTCGTCGAGATAGCCGGGCGCGGCGGTCCAGATGGCGATCATCTGGGCATTGCGCGTGAGCACGGGGGAAGGGGGCATGCCGCGACGGTCTTCCGCACGCATGGCGCGGATGTCCTTGCGGTGGACGCCGGTCAGAAGGTTGATGCGGCTGTCGGTCTGGGGCTTGCCGGGCAGGGGAAACTCGGCCTCGGCGGTTTCGACGTAGATCTCCTTGAGCAATCTGGAGAAGACCGGGAAGGTCAGGCCGTGGGCAATCAGCAGTTTGACGAGCGGGCGCATCACGCGGGTGATGGCGCGGGTCAAGGCGGCGGGCGGCTCTCCTGTGCCGGATGTCAGGCCTTTTTCGATCATTCTCGTTTTGCCATCGCCTTATGTGCCGTGGGCGCGACAGAGCGGGCTATTGGACCGCTCCCGTGCGCGTGTTCCCGAATCCGGGGAAATATTCCCACAAATGCATAACACAGAAAAAGTTGGAGAAAAAGCTTGACGTGGGAAAAAATTACACATAATCTCCAAAATCAAGGTGTGGGAAAAAATCACACGTTAATGAAGCCCGCATCAGACGCTTTTGAGATTAGGGTCACGCCGACCAGCAAATGGGAAATGAATTCCCGGATAATAGTGGAGAATATCATGTCATTGATTTCACAGATGAGCGGAAATGATCAGAGCACCGCCAGATCCGCCCGCATATTGCAGATCGCGGCACTGACGGCCGGCTTTTTGATCGCAACAGCGACGGTTGCACCGGCAAAAGATTATGACGGCAATCCTCCTGGACCGCGCGGCGGACCGGGCACGAATTGGGAGAATCCTCCCGGACCTGTTGGCGGGCCGGGCGCCTCTCCCGACAGCCGCTGGACGAGGGCGCAATGGCGCCGAAATTGTGCGAAGCATCCGCGCGCCTGCCGCCGGGCCCTGCGTCATCATGATTTCGACAATAATCCTCCGGGACCGGTTGGAGGCCCGGGCACGAATTGGGAGAACCCTCCCGGACCGGTTGGCGGACCTGGCGCTTCACCCGATCGCCGCGGCTGGCGCAGACCGGTGGTCAGACACCTGCACCGTAAAGCGCATCGCATACACCGGCGCATGCATCGCCACATTCGCCGCCATCACTAACGCTGTAAAACGCCTCCAATGTGCGGCTCAGAGGCGGCGCCCACCCCCGGGTATCATCGAGCCCATCGTCACAGGATTTCTCGATCCCCGCTTAACTCTGTGACGGATGATGAACCCGCCTCCGGCCATGCACATGCACGGCGTTTCGACCTGGCGGCACGCAAGTGCCGTCAGGTTTTTTTGTCATGTTCTTTCGCTCACGGCTATTCCGTGTCTTCGACACGGGCCTGCGCGGGCACGGCGCAACGCGCCGGGGACCCTTGGTCCCTTGTCGCAGAAAACCGCAATATTTTCTGCTCCTGTTGTCGCTCACGTGACGAGAATAACAATTCCGTTTTGCCCATGAAGATGGGCATCCAAGCACGTATTCGGGGGACGTGACATTTGCGGCGTCGCGTACGCTGATGGTCGCATGGGTTCCCGCCTTCGCGGGAAAGACGAGGAGTGTGTTAGTTTCTGCATACAACACAATCTCATGGCGAGGAGGCGAAGCCACCCCTGGCGGCGGGCGCTTCAAAACAGAGCGTAGGGCCTGGAGGATATTATCAGCCTTACGCAAAACGTCATTCCTGCGCAGGCAGGAATCCATATCACTTCGCAAATGGAGCGTCGTCGTTCAATTTTCGATCTCTCACCCGGACGATGGCCGGATGGGCACCGGGCATCCAGATGCACTTCGCCGGGCTGTTCAAGCGATTGTCATCGAATGTGTGTTGGTTTCGGGCGCCGCGGAGCGTCGAATGGTTGCGCGCGCTTGCACTGCGGTGCCGCAGTGTGGCGCCGCGATGCGAATAGAGCAATGCGAATGCCGGGGGGCGGCTTTTTGCTCACAAATCCGCAGATGCGTTCGACCGGCCCATTGGTGATCTGACAGGGGATCAAACATGACAAATAAAGCGAGATATTTTTCCGGCGTCACAGCCGCACTTGCGCTCGTGACGTGCATCACATCCGCGTTCGCCGACGGGAATTTGAACTGGCGGGCATGGACGGGCGATCTCTTTGACATTGCGAAACAGGAAAAGAAGCTCGTCATTCTCGATCTCGAAGCGGTGTGGTGCCATTGGTGCCATGTCATGGAGGAGGAAACCTACGGCGATGCGAATGTGAAAGCCATTCTCGCCAAGCATTTTGTCACCGTGCGGGTCGATCAGGACGCCAATCCCGACATTTCAAACCGCTATGGCGACTGGGGCTGGCCGGCCACGATCATTTTCGCTTCCGATGGAACGGAGCTTGCGAAACTCAGAGGCTATATCCCGCCCCTGCGCATGGCGTCATTGCTCAACGCTTTCGTCAAGGATCCGACGCCCGGCCCGTCCGCACTCAGTGTACCGGACGTCAAGCCGGCCCCGTCCATTTATCTCTCCAAGGCGCAGAGGACGCTTTTGCAGGGCAATTACGCGGCCGTCTATGACAAAACGAACGGCGGCTGGGGCAATGTGCAGAAGTTTATACATTCCGACAGCATGGACCATGCCCTGAAAATGGCGGCGGGCGGGGATGCGGGCGCGGCCGCCATGGCGCAGGAAACGCTCGATGCGGCGCTCAACCTGATCGACCGCGAATGGGGCGGCGTTTATCAATATTCTGATCAGGCCGACTGGAAATCCCCCCATTATGAAAAAATCATGTCGTTTCAGACGCAATATTTGCGGCAATACAGTTTTGCGTACAGTCTCTGGAAAAAGCCCGCCTACCGGACGGCGGCGGATGATATCTATCGCTATCTGACGGAGTTGCTGCTCAGCCCGGAGGGCGGTTTTTACACCAGCCAGGATGCCGATCTCAATCGCACGGTGGACGGCAAGGAATTTTACGCGCTCAAAGATGCGGCCCGGCGAAAGCTCAAAGCCATGCCGCGCATCGACAAGAACATCTATGCGCGGGAGAACGGCTGGGCGATCAGCGGTCTTGTCGCTTATTACAACGCCACCGGCCGCGACGACGCCCTGAAAAAGGCGCTCGATGCGGCCCGCTGGACCTTGAAACACCGAGGTCTCAAAGGCGGGGGGTTCAAACATGGCGCCCGCGACCGGGGCGGGCCCTATCTCGGCGACAATCTCGCCATGGCACAGGCGGCGCTGGATCTTTATTTCGCCACGGGCGGACGGAAATGGCTGCAACTGGCGGCCGGGACGGCGGATTTCATCATGTCGGCATTCAAGGACGAGGCCGCCGGGTTCCTGACCGCGAAAACCAGCGCCGCAAGCGCGCTGGGCAAGCCGGTGCGCCAGATCGAGGAAAATATTCAACTGGCCCGGTTCGCCAATATTCTGCAGCGCACGCATGGGGCCGAAAAATACCGGAAGATGGCGGCGCATGTGATGCGCTATCTGGCCTCGCCCGACCTGACGAAACAAAGGCGCTTTCTCATCGGCGTGGTGCTCGCGGATGACGAGCTGTCGGTCGAGCCCGCGCATATCACGATTGTCGGACACAAGGACGACCCGCGCGCCCAGGCGCTGCACGCGGCGGCGCGGGCCTATCCGGCCATGTATAAACGCGTTGACTGGTGGGACAAGCGCGAAGGGCCTTTGACCAACCCGGACGTTCAATACCCCGAGATGGACCGGGCGGCGGCTTTCGCCTGCGCCAACCGGATCTGTTCTCCGCCGGTGTTCGAGCCCGGCGATCTGGCGGCCAAAGTAAAACGCATGCTGAAAATCCGGACCACGCGCATCGCGGGCGAGTAAGTATTTTCCGAACAGGGCGCGGAAATGGCTGGCGGCTCTAAGCAAGCGGACGCGCCGGGGGGCACATTCTGGAAGGGCGGTGCTGACCAGACGCGGGCAGTCTTTTTGGCTTTTGAATAACGCGACTGGGCTTCTCTCTTCTTCGCGTCATTCTTCTTCGCGACATTCAAATTCATGTATCAAATACCGGCGCTTTTGATCGCCAGTGCAAGAAGCGCCGCAACACCGAGCACTTTTGCAATATCCCAGTGCCTGAACAACAGCAGATAACCGCTGATCGCTGCGAGTAGCACGACGCGCCAGTCGAGGGTAGCTATTTCAGGCAACCAAAGCTTGAAGACCCCCGCTTCGACAAGGGTGACTTTGACGAAGAAGACATGCAGCGCGAACCAGACGGCAAGGTTCATGATAACGCCAACAACCGCGGCCGTAATGGCGGCGAGCGCCCCCTTCAAGCGCGGCTGGGCGATGATCCATTCGATATAGGGAGCGCCCGTGAAAATCCATAAAAAACACGGCGCAAAAGTTGCCCACAGCGCTACCAAAGTGCCAAGCAGCCCCATCATCAGAGGAACACCGCCGCCGTGCTGATAGGCGGCGAGATAGCCGACGAACTGGGTGACGAGGATGAGTGGCCCCGGTGTCGTTTCGGCAAGTCCCAATCCGTCCATCATTTGCCCGGCATCCAACCAGCCCCGATGCACCACCACATCCTGTCCCATATAAGCGAGGACGGCATAGGCACCGCCGAAGGTGACAACCGCGAGCTTGGAGAAAAACCAACCGAGCTGGGTCAGAAGATGGTCTTGACCGAATATGGCGAGAATGGCGAGAAGCGGCAGCAGCCATATAGCGAGCCATGTCGACACCGTTGTCGCCATCTGCCGCAGGCCGGTTACGGGCAAAGCCACATGGTCTCGCCCGATGTTGCGGTCGGTCATCAGGAAACCGAACAGCGCCGCCGTGAAGACAATGAGCGGAAAAGGCAGGCCAAGAAAAAATATGGCAATGAACGACACCGCCGCGATGATCCAGTGCAGTCGCAACTTCAAGGCTCGCTTAGAAATGCGAAGCAGCGCTTCGATGACTATCACCAGAACAGCCGCCTTGACGCCGAAAAACAGTCCTTCAATCAGAGGCACACTGCCGTAGGCGGCATAGATCATCGAAAGTGCAAGGACAATAAACGCGCCCGGCAGGACGAACAGGAGCCCCGCCGCGATGCCTCCCGCGAGGCCATGGAGCCGCCATCCGGCATAGGTTGCCAGTTGCATGGCTTCCGGCCCTGGCAACAACATGCAGAAGCTGAGGGCATTGAGATATTGCTGCTCGGTGAGCCAGTTCTTTTCTTCGACGATGATCTGATGCATCAGAGCGATTTGCGCGGTCGGTCCGCCGAACGATAGAACGCCGATGTGCATCCAAGCGTCAATTGCTTCCCTGAAGCTCACGCCAGAAGTCGCACTGTCCTCCGCCACTCTATCAAGCAGTTTGTTCATTCCCTCTCCCTCTGCGAAAGCTGCGTTTTACAGCTCGCGCGGAACGGTATCGGAAAAGTCCGGTAAAATACACCTCATGCATCGCAATGCGATATGCCCGGTGAGGGCAGCTCTCAAATGCATATATTCAAACGAGCTGACGGAAGGCACAATACGTTGCCTCAGTCGCTGTTCAATCGCAATGTCACCAAGTGGCGCTTTGCTTCCATTCCGGTGTACATGCCGACAGGTTCGCTATTGAAGGCTAAGCTGAAAGCCGGGGCTGGGCTGTGAGCCACCGGCTAGCCGAGGCCGATGGCCGCCTTGGCAATAATGTAGACGCCCAGCACGAGCAGGCCCACGAAGAAGATGCGGCGGAACAGGGGCTCGGGCAGGTGGCGCCTGAATTTTTGACCGATGACCATGCCGATGGCCGCCGGCACCAGGGCGCCCATGGACAGGATGGCGAGCTCTTCGGTGAGAAAATCGTTGCCCTGCAGCGCGGCGCCAAGGGCCAGGGTACAGGCCAGAAAGTGCAATCCCATGGCCTGAATGAGCTGGTCGCGGGTGAGGCCGATGGCCTGAAGATACATCACCCCCGGCACGACGAACGATCCCGTCATGCCGGTCAGCAGGCCGTTGACCGTACCGATCACAGCCCCGGTCCATCTTTCATGGCGGGGGTCGATCGCCAGCCGGAAACCGTTGAGACTTGTCACCGCATATACAACCAGGAGCATACCCAGAAACGCCGACAGTATGGCATGGTTGATGCGGGTGAGCGCCATGGCGCCGATGCCGATTGTGGCCATCACCATCAGGAGGAACGGCCAGATGCGGCGCACCATTTCCAGCGTTTTACCGCCGGCGAGCGATTGCCAGATATTCGTTGTCAGGGAGGGCACCAGTAGAAGGGCCATGGCCGTCGGCAGGTCGGTGACCGCCGTCATGAGCCCGATGCTCAGGGCGACCATGCCAAGGCCGATCACTCCCTTGACCAGGCCGGAGAGAAGGAAGGTTATGAAGATCGTGGCCAGGATGAAGGGCTCATACATGCGCGCATGCTAATCTTTTTTTGCCTCACGGCCAATTCCGCATTTATTGAGTGACGCCGACTAGGACGCGTTCGACCCATATGACTATGCCTCTGCCATAGTCATGGTCTCCCGCTACCCCAGCGGCGGGCGGTGTCCTTGCTGGTGTTGAGTTGATCTCTTTTTGCCTCACGCTTTGTTTTCGCTCGCGGCTATTCCATGTCTTCGACACGGGCCTGCGCGGGCACGGGCCTAAGGCCCGAGGCGCGCCACTAAGTGGCAGCGCCATTGTTGACTACTGAGGTTTTGCCCGGCTAATCCGAACTGTTTATGCGGCAGCGCTGGAGCTGGTTGATGGGCGCGTCATCCTTGGTGCATTCACCGTTTAACGGGGGCACTTTATTTGACCGCAAACGCATCGGCATGGGTTGCAAAATCACGCGAATATAGATACATACAGGAGCAACAATCCCGAATTTCCGAAAAGGCTGTTTCAATGGCACGTGTTACCGTCGAAGATTGCGTCGACAAGGTCGCAAACAGGTTCGATCTCGTTTTGCTTGCTGCCCATCGGGCACGCACGATATCGACTGGATCGCAGATCACCGTCGATCGCGACAATGACAAGAATCCCGTCGTTTCCCTGCGCGAGATTGCAGAGGAAACCATCGCACCCGACGACATCAAGGAAGACTTCATTCACTCCATGCAGAAATATGTGGAAGTGGACGAGCCCGAGCCCGAAGCCGCGCCGCAAGTCGTGGCGGATACCGGCGCGGTGCCGGTGATCGGACAGGACGATCCTTCAACGGATACAGTCGTCGATCAGATGAGCGAAGAGGAATTGATCCGCGGCATGGAGAACCTCTCCATGTCTGAATCGGGCTCCGCTTCCCGCCGCCGGTAGTTTTTTCACTCAGGTTTTTTTCGCTTACGGCTATTCCGTGTCTTCGACACGGGCCTGCGCGGGCACGGCGCAACGCGCCGGTATTTACTACTGAGGTTTGGTTCGGCTCAACCGATATGCTTATGCGGTGATGTCGGTGATGGCTGAGGGGCGAGAGTGCCGAGGGATTTGTTTTGCCTCACGTGCTGCTCGCCGTTTCACGGCGGCACTCCGGCGGGGCGGGCCTAAGGCCCGAGGCGCTAGCGCCATTGTTGACTACTGAGGTTTTTGCCCGGCTGAACCGTTTTATTACTGCGGCACGGTTGGTGCCGGTTGCGAGGCGAGATGGCTGAGGGGTTTTTTCTCGCCACGTGGCGAGAATAACAATTCCGTCTTGCCCATGTAGGGAACTCGTTCCTGGGCATCCAAGCAAGTTTTTTGGGCACTCCAGATTTGCAGCGTCACGCAAACCGAGGGTTGTCTGGGTCCCGGCCTTCGCCGGGTGTGTGTCGGGTTCTGTTTTGCCTCACGGCCATATCCGCGCCCAAGGCGCGGGGCCTCCTCGGGGGCGGCCCAACGCGCCGGGAACCCTTAGTCCCTTGTCACAGAAAATACAGCTATTTTCTGTTCCTGTATTCGCTCACGGCCATATCCGCGCCCAAGGCGCGGGGCCTCCGCGGGGGCGGCACTAAGTGCCGGGACCCTTGGTCCCTTGTCACAGAAAATAGCTATATTTTCTGTTCCTGTATTCGCTCGCGGCCATTCCGTGTCTTCGACACGGGCCTGCGCGGGGGCGGCGCATTTTCTGCGATCAGCTTATCCGTGCTCGCCAGACACTAGGTGTCGGACACTCGGTGTCGGCTCCCACACTAAGTGTGCGGGCTGATCTTGAGTGCCGAAAATGACAGCTGAGGTTGGCGTACGAGGTTTACCTCAATATGGTTATCATGATTATTTGAACTTCTCTTTACTGCCGCGCATGGCGTATAAACAGGCAATGACGGATATCCTTGAACATAATCTGGTCGAGAAAGTCCTGGGCTATGATCCCAAGGCGGACGGGACGCTGCTGGAGCGGGCCTTTGACTACGCCTCCGACGCGCATCGCCATCAAACACGCAAATCGGGCGATCCCTACATATCCCATCCGCTGGCAGTGGCGGAAATCCTTATCGATCTCAAGCTCGACGACGCGACGATCGCGGCGGCGCTTCTGCACGACACCATCGAGGATACCGATGCCACGGTCGATGACATCAGAGAGCTTTTCGGCGAGGAAATCTGCGTTCTCGTCGAAGGGCTGACGAAAATCGACAAGCTCGATCTGGTCACCAAAAAGGCCGAGCAGGCCGAAAATTTCCGCAAGCTCCTATTGGCGATTTCATCGGACATCAGGGTGTTGCTGGTGAAATTCGCCGACCGGCTGCACAATATGCGCACCCTCGAGCATATGAAACCGGGAAGCCGCGAGCGGATCGCCCGCGAAACCCTCGACATTTACGGGCCGCTGGCGGGGCGCATGGGTATTCAATGGATGCGCGAGGAACTCGAGGAACTCGCCTTCAAATGGCTTTATCCGGAACAGCACGCGGCCGTTCTCGCAAAACTCGAGGAAATGAAGGACGAAAATCAAAGCCTGATCGAGGAGATCAAGTCGGCCATTCAGGCGCGGCTGGACGATTCCTCCTTCGATGGCGTGGTTAGCGGGCGGGAAAAGAAACCCTATTCGATCTGGCGCAAGATGGAACACCATCAGATTTCGCTGGAAAAACTGTCGGATATTTTTGGATTTCGCGTGATCACCCAGAGCGTGGAAGATTGCTACAGGGCGCTGGGGATTGCGCACACAAGCTGGCGCGCGGTGCCGGGGCGGATGAAAGATTACATTTCGACGCCGAAGCAGAATGGCTATCAGTCGATCCATACGACCGTTGTCGGACCGGGCAATCACCGGGTGGAAATGCAGATCCGCACCGATAAAATGCACCAGATCGCCGAGCACGGGGTTGCGGCTCATGCGCTTTACAAGGACAGCGTGGAGATCGAGGCGGGCGGGGAGAACGAAGGCGGACCGAGCAATCCATATCTCTGGCTGCGCCATCTGGTGGATACGTTGCTCGAGGGCGATAATCCGGAAGAGTTTCTCGAGAATACGAAACTCGAACTCTTTCACGACCAGGTTTTCTGCTTTACGCCCAAGGGGCTGCTGATCGCATTGCCGCAGGGCGCGACGCCCATCGATTTCGCCTATGCGGTGCATACGGATATCGGCAATTCATGCGTCGGCGCCAAGATCAATGGACGGCATGTGCCGCTTGTCACGAAGCTCGCCAATGGCGACGAGGTTCAGATTATCAGGTCGGACGCGCAAAAGCCGCCGGCGGTGTGGGAGAAGCTGGTGATTACGGGCAAGGCGCGGTCGGCCATACGCCGGGCGACGCGGAAGGCGGTGAGAACGCAGTTCAGCGAGCTCGGGCGGCAGCTCGTGGAGACCGCCGCGAAAGCCGCCAAGAAGGAGTATGACGACCGATTGCTGGAAAAATCTCTGCACCGCCTGTCGCAGGCGACGGTGATCGATGCCCTGGCCGCCGTCGGGCGGCGGGAGCTGCGCGCGTCGGACATTCTCCGCGCCATATTTCCAAAAGACGCATTGCCGGAGCAGAAACAGGCGGCGCGCACACAACGCAACCGGCTTGAGATTGCGGGCGCTGCCGGGCAATCGGAGGAAGGCTGGTTCAATCTCTCGAAGGTGATCGGTTTCAAGTTTCGCATACCGCGCGGGCAGAACGCAGACCCAGGAGGGGCTCTGGCAGGCATACCGGTGCGCGGTCTCAAGGGCGACATTCCGGTTGAGTTCGCCGAGGGCGGGGCGATACCGGGCGACCGCATTGTCGGTATCCTGACGGACGGCAAAGGCGTGCGGATCTATCCCATCCATTCCCCAAAACTGGCGGAATTCGACGAGCAGCTCGACAGGTGGGTCGATGTGACCTGGGATATCGACGAGCGCATTCCCGAACGCTATCCGGTCGAGATTGCGGTTACGGCTCTCAACGAGCCGGGAAGCCTCGCGGGGATCGCCCAGCTGATTGGCGACGAGGAAGGAAATATCGACAATATTTCGATGGTCGATCGGGCCGCGGATTTCACCATCATGCATATCATGCTCGAGGTCTGGGACACGGACCATCTCAACCGCATCATCACCGGCCTGAAAGGGCAGAAAAGCGTCAATCTGGTCGAGCGAATTTACAGCTGATTTTCGGCGTTTTCAGCGGATTTTCGCCGATTCCTGCGGATTTGCCGAGGAAAGAGGGGCGCGGCTGTGTCCATGCTGCAACGCGGCCGGGGAGAATTGCCGAAAAAGTCTTGAACTGGAGCGGATTTATTGGCACTTCAGCGCATCGAATTGATTTCGGTGGTAGCGGTGGTCTCGCAGAAAGCCACATTTCGCACTATATTGTGAGACAGGTGCAGATTAAGCGGCAATATCGCGAATTCGGTGCCGTTTGGTATTTTTTGCCAGAACCGCGAATCTCAATTATATGGCCGGTCCACTTTCATGAAGGGCCAGCCGAAAGCACTTAAGGTTTAACCAGTCAAATGCTGTTCAGACGCCGTCAAGAACCAAGCCTCATCGAACGATTGCGCATTGCGATCTGGCCACGGCGGAGCTGGGCGCGATCATCGCAATATGTCAAGCACCGGGTGCGGCGGCTTCATGCGTCGCCACATGCGATCGCGATCGGATTTGCGGCGGGCGCCATGGTGTCGTTTACGCCGCTTGTCGGGTTTCACTTTATTGCCGCGGGACTTCTCGCGCTGATGCTCGGCGGCAGCGTTATCGCCTCTGCCTTTGGAACATTCGTCGGCAATCCCGTCACCTTCCCGTTCATCTGGGTCGGCGGTTACAAGCTCGGCAATCTCCTATTGGGCAGGGAAGGAGAGTTCAGCGCCAATATTCTGGTGACGGGATTTGAAACATTGTGGTCTGGCGTCCGCGATTTTTCAGCCGATGTGCTTTGGGTGGCGTTTGAAATCCTCTGGCCCCTGCTCAAACCGATGACGGTGGGCGGGATTCTCATGGGACTCATCGCAGCGCCGATATTTTACACCGTGGTTCTCATCGCCGTGCAGGCTTATCAGACACGCCGCCTCTCATATGCCATGGCGGGCATGGAAGAGCGGATCTCCGGCCTGAAACGAAATCCGGTGCAGGGAAATGACTGACGCGGGCGCGATCCTTCCGCTGAGACTTGGCGTCAATATCGATCATGTGGCGACCATAAGAAATGCCAGGGGCGGGGATCATCCCGATCCTCTGCGAGCGGCGAAACTGGCGGTTGAAGCCGGTGCCGACGGCATTACGGCGCATCTGCGCGAAGACCGCCGGCATATTGGCGACAAGGATATTTCAGCGCTGAAATCGGAACTCGACTGTCCGCTCAATCTTGAAATGGCCGCGACGGCGGAAATGCTCGACATTGCGCTCGACCACCGGCCGCATGCGTGCTGCATCGTGCCGGAAAAGCGCAGCGAACTGACAACCGAGGGCGGGCTCGATGTCGCCGGCCAGGTTTCGGATATCAAGCCTTATATCGATCAGCTTCGCGCAGCCGGCATCAGGGTGTCGCTCTTTATCGACCCCGACGCGCATCAGATCGAGGCGGCAAAGGCGTGCGATGCGGATGTCATCGAGATCCATACCGGCACCTATTGCGAGGCTGCCTTCACCAGGGATGAGGCGGGGCTTGAGCGCGAACTCGGCCGTATCGAGCAGGGCGCGGCCCTGGCGGCCCAGGCGGGGCTCGAAGTCCATGCCGGTCACGGGCTGACTTACGACACGACCGGCCCGGTCGCCTCCATACCTGAAATCGTCGAATTGAATATCGGACATTTTCTTGTCGGCGAGGCCATTTTTTCCGGTCTCGATTCGAGCGTCAGGCGCATGCGCGGTCTGATGGACAAGGCGCGGGCCAATGTGTCCGGCGCGCGATCGGCGTGAGGCGTGTTTCAGATGATCATCGGGCTTGGCAATGATTTGATCGATATCCGGCGCATTGAAAAAGCGATCGAGCGTTATGGCGACCGCTTCCTATTGCGCATTTTTACGGATACCGAGCGCGGCAAGTCAGACCGGCGGCGCATGCGGGCCGCGTCCTATGCGAAACGGTTTGCGGCCAAGGAGGCCTGCGCCAAGGCGTTGGGAACGGGATTGAGCAGGGGCGTCTTCTGGAAGGACATGGGGGTCATCAACCTGCCGTCCGGCAGGCCGACGCTGACCCTTACGGGAGGGGCCGCGCATCACCTCCAGGGATTGACACCGGAGGGTCACGATGCGCGCATAGACCTGACCATTACGGATGATTTTCCATTGGCGCAGGCAATCGTTATAATCACCGCAGTGCCTTGCGCGATGGATTGAGATGCCTATCTAGTTAGGTGAACCAGCCTGAAACACGGAGACGAGCGAAATGAGCGTTGAAGACGCAGCCAAGGAAGAGCGCATTGGAGGGGCGATGGAGACCGCCAAGGTCATCGTCCATGCGCTTATTCTCGCTTTGATCGTGCGTGTTTTTTTCTATCAGCCGTTTAATATTCCATCGGGCTCGATGAAGGACACGCTGCTTATCGGCGATTATCTGTTCGTGTCGAAAACGAGTTACGGCTACAGCAAGCATTCGTTTCCCTTCAGTCCCGACCTCTTCGAGGGGCGCGTGCTCGGGGATGAGCCGGAGCGGGGGGACGTGGCGGTCTTCAAGCTGCCGAGGGATAATGAAACCGACTATATCAAGCGGGTGATCGGCCTGCCCGGAGACCGTGTGCAGATGCGCGACGGCGTTCTCTATATCAATGACAAAATGGTGCCGAAGGTGCGGGACGGAAATTATCAGGGCCTGGATTATTACGGCCGCAAGGTCAGTATTCCCAGATACCGCGAAACCCTGCCCAATGGCGTCGCTTATCATGTGCTCGACGAGGAACCCGCTGGCGCTTATGACAATACAAGCGTTTACCGGGTGCCCGAGGGGCACTATTTCATGATGGGCGACAATCGCGACAATTCATCGGATTCGCGCGTCCTCAACAATGTCGGCTATGTGCCTTACGAGAATCTGATCGGGCGGGCGGATATTCTGTTTTTCTCGGCCACTGAGAATTACAGCATATTCACGCCATGGACATGGCCGGGGAGTATCCGCTGGTCGCGTTTTTTCAACCTCGTCCGCTGAGGCGGCCCGGCTTGTCGACGAAATCCAGATCAACCGCGCTTGAAGAGCGGCTCGACGTCCGGTTCCAAGACAGCGGCATCCTGCAACAGGCTCTGACACATTCAAGCGCGAAACGAGCACCCGACAACAATGAACGGCTTGAGTTTCTCGGCGACCGCGTGCTCGGTCTCGTTATCGCAGAATTGCTGAGCGAGGCGTTTCCGGATGCGGAAGAGGGGGAGCTTGCCAAGCGTTACAATGCGCTGGTGCGGCGGGAGACATGCGCGGAGGTGGCGCGGGCCATCGACCTCGGGCGATATATCCATCTCGGCTCCGGTCAGGAAGGTCAGGACGGACGCGACAATATCTCCATTCTCGGCAATGCGTGCGAAGCGCTGCTGGGAGCGGTATTTCTCGATCAGGGATATGACGCGGTACGGGCGGTCATAAGGCGAGAATGGTCGCCCTTGCTCGATGTCGGGGAGGCGGCGGTTCGCGATCCAAAATCGGCCTTGCAGGAATGGGCGCAATCGCGGGGTTTGGCATTGCCGCGATATGAGGTTGTGTCGGCCACCGGTCCCGATCATGCGCCGGAGTTTACTATCGAAGTCGTTATCGACGGAATGGAGCCGGCGCGGGCCCTGGGCCGGAGCAAGCGCAGTGCCGAACAGGCGGCGGCGCAGCTCATGCTCGACCGGGAAGAAATTGCAAATAGTGTGAAACCGTGACCATGGATCAGGGGACCGAAAATAAGCAGGACCGGGAGGGCGGGCGCGACGGCGCTGCGCACAGATGCGGTTTTGTCGCGCTGATCGGCGCGCCCAATGCGGGCAAATCGACGCTTCTCAACAGTTTTGTCGGATCGAAGGTCGCCATTGTCACGCACAAGGTCCAGACGACGCGCGTGCCTTTGCGCGGCATCGCGATCGAAGGACCGGCCCAGCTCATATTCGTCGATACGCCGGGCATATTCGAACCGAAGCGCCGGCTCGACCGGGCGATGGTGGGGGCGGCATGGGAGGGTGCGCAGGATGCGGATATTCTGGTGCTTCTCGTCGATGCGCTGACGGGGATCAGCGAGGAGGTCGGACTGATCCTGAAGGGGCTCAACAAGCATGCATCGAACCGGCGGCAGGTGATCCTCGCCCTCAACAAGGTCGATGCGGTCGAGAAAGAGAAGCTGCTCGATCTCGCCCAGTCGCTCAATAAAGAATTCAGCTTCGCCGAAACATTCATGATCTCGGCGCTGAAGGGGGACGGGCTCACGGAATTGCGAACCTATCTCGGCGCGCATGTGCCGGAGGGGCCGTGGCTCTATCCGGAGGATCAGATCACGGACGCGCCGCTCAGGCTGGCGGCGAGCGAGCTGACGCGCGAAAAGCTTTATCTCAGGCTGCATCAGGAGCTGCCCTATGCATCGACGGTCGAGACGGTGGACTGGCGCGAGCAAAAGGATGGCAGCGTGCGCATCGAGCAGGTGATTTATGTCGAGCGGCAGAGCCAGCGCAAGATCGTGCTGGGCAAGGGCGGCAAGGCGATCAAGCAGATCTCGATGGAGGCGCGCAAGGAACTCGCCGATATTCTGGAGCGGCCGGTGCATCTCTTTCTGTTCGTGAAGGTACGCGAGAAATGGGGCGAGGACCCGGAGCGCTATTCGATGATCGGCCTCGATTATCCGAAGGGGGATTGAGGGGGAGGTACTCCAACTCCATAAAAGTTGTTTGGGCTGGCCTAAAACGAACGATTAGCGGAACCCATGTTTGGGTTTCGAAGAAATGGTGCAGAACACCCTTTGGGAGCACGAGTTCAGGCATAATTTGAGGGCTTTGCCGGGGCGGATGCTGACCTGCTTTCCTCCAGTTCACCACGCGCCATCGCCGTCAGGAAACGGCTGAAGTCGCCGGGGCGGGGGGTGTAATTGAGTTTCTTGGATTTAGGCATGTCTTTAAACCCTATGCTGATAGTGGGCTTCCTAGTCGTGTTTCTGGCCAAAGTGTCAGCACCTGCGACGCATTCACGCGCAATCCTTTATAGACTGAGAGTTCCGAACCATTTAGAACCATCGAGCACTGCGTTGTATCATTTTCATGTTCGTACTCATCCGGGCTGTTTCTAGGCGCTGCATAAAGGATAAACGTGGTCAAATCCAATTCCGCATAGTCCCAATATCTGGCCTCCAGCTCATCACATGAGAGGGAAACACCAACGTCTTTCCAGACTTCTTGGCCCCATACCCTCAACTTCCCTTCGCGCGCCGCTTTTTCGAAAGCCATCTTTGCGCCCATACGGTCACCAACGACGGAATGATGGGCTATATGAATGAGGGCTTTTTCAGCCTCCGCGTTACCAACCATCTCTTGAAGGGATGAGCTGAATTCCCCAAGCCATTTGCGGGCGTCGGCTTCATTCGTGAAATGCAGGTCGCAATAGCCGCCCTCGGTCGAGTTCGACTGGCCGGACATGTACGTGCTCACTTTAAAGTTATTGGTGCCTGCGGGTATATCAATCAGCCAATCAATGAAGTGATCTTTCTGGATGGGCTGGAGCGGGTAGAGGACCTTGCCCTTCTCCGACATACTGCCCCAATTGGCACGGCCCTCAAGTTTAAGCTGGCCCCTGACTGCTGCCTGCCTCACACCATTAGCTAAATCCCACTGTTGGCCGCTATAAGAACCGAAATCCCACTCGAAATTGGTCTCGGAAATTTTAAGGAACTCTCGGAAACTGATTGGTCTGTCTGCCTGTGTAGAGGCTGATAGGGATGCTGTACTTGCGGAAATCGCGGGTGCTGCCTCTCCCGCTTGCTCGGGAAACTTTATCCGCAAGGCCTTCACCGCTGGAATCATAGAAGCCAGCAGCAACATCATGCCGACAAACAGCCATGTGCCGCCTGCCGTCATAGTGGCGATCCCGGAGCCCGCACTTGCAAGAAACAAAGCAAGCCAAGTATTGAACGAATGCCTTTCGTCCTCAGACATATCACCCCCCACTTCCGCGCAAAAATGCCACGGAAAGAATCACTGAAAGGTGTAAATCTATCAGGATTCATCGCGCTTGTGCGGCTGAGCGATCTCTTTACCGAGGCCGAGAAAAAGGAATATTTACTTACCAAGCGCCTCTGCCAGCTCGGCCCCTCATGCGAGACCTATGCGGGACGCGCGAGGGCGCTTAGGCTTGCGCTTTCATCATAAAAGCGCGAATCCTGTTAGAGCTCGGGGCCGGGGCGCGAAATGTGTGCATGATTGCGCGCGGAAAGACGAGAAGCAGGGACAATCATGGACTGGTCGGATGAAGGTATTGTGCTGTCGGTGCGGCCGCATGGCGAAACGAGCGCCATCGCCGAAATATTCACCCGCGGCCGGGGGCGCCATATGGGGCTCGTGAAGGGCGGGCGGTCGCGCTTGAAACGGCCTGTATTACAGCCCGGAAATCATGTGGATGTGGTGTGGCGGGCGCGGCTCGAAGATCATCTCGGACAATTTACGGTCGAGCTCAGGCACGGCTATGCGGCGGAAGTGCTGATGCAACCCATGGCGCTGGCCGGGCTGTCCTCCATGACGGCCATGGCGCGGCTTCTGCCCGAGCGCGATCCGCACCGCAACCTTTATGAGATCACGCTTTTTGTCCTGAGTTTTCTTGGCGACGATCATGTCTGGCCGGCGCTGATGGCGCGCTGGGAGCTGACGCTGCTCGACGAGCTCGGTTTCGGGCTCGATCTCGCGCAATGCGCGGCGACGGGGGAGACGGAAAACCTGATTTACGTTTCGCCCAAATCGGGCCGCTCGGTCTCGCGAGCGGCGGGCGCGCCTTACAAGGACAAGCTCATGGCGCTGCCGGATTTCCTGAAGGGCGGGCGCCAGGGGGAAACCTCGCCTCGGGACGTGCTGCAGGCGATGGAGCTTTTGGGCTATTTTTTCGACAAATACATATTTCAGCCGCGCGAGCTGAAGGCGCCGGATGCGCGGGCGCGGCTGTTGAAATATTTCAAGCGGAAAGCGGCGGCCGAGACGGCCTGACGGTCAGGCGACTTCGTGGATCTCGGGCTTGCCGAGCGCCTTGGCCGGCGTCCGGTATTTCTTGCCGAGCGCTTTTGCAACGGCGGGATGGGTGACGGAGCCGCGGTAAATATTCAGTCCCGCCCGTAAACCGGCCTCGGCTCTAAGCGCGTTGTCGATGCCCAGATCGGCGAGCGTGCGGAGATGAGGGAAAATGGCGTTGTTGAGGGCCAGGCTGGCGGTGCGCGCGACGGCACCGGGCATGTTGGTGACGCAGTAATGGACGACGCCCTCGTCGATATAGGTGGGGACGTCATGGGTTGTCGGACGCGAGGTTTCGGCAATACCGCCCTGGTCGATGGCGATATCGACAATCACGGCGCCCGGTTTCATGCGGCTGACGAGTTCGCGGGAAACAAGTTTTGGCGCCCTGGCGCCTGTGACCAGGACGGCACCGACAACCAGGTCGGCGCCGGTCACCGATCGTTCGATGTTTTCGGCGGTCGAATAGAGCGTCTTGAGCCGGGCGCCATATTGAGTGCCGAGCTGACGGAGGCGGTCGGGATCGATGTCGATTATGGTCACGTCGGCACCGAAGCCGAGGGCAATACGCGCCGCATTCTCGCCGGCAACGCCGCCGCCGATGACGATGACTTTTCCGGGCAGCACGCCGGTCGCGCCGGCCAAAAGGGTGCCGCGTCCGCCAGACTCCATCTGGAGACTGTGGGCCCCGGCCTGAATGGACATGCGGCCGGCGATTTCGCTCATCGGCGCCAGCAGCGGCAATTTGCGGTTTTGATCCTCAACGGTCTCGAAGGCAATGGCCGTGGCGCCGCTTTTTAATAGGAGCTCGGCAATTTCCGGCTCGGCGGCAAGGTGGAGATAGGAGAAAACGGTCTGGCCGGGCGAAAGCCATGCGATCTGGGTCTTTGATGGTTCTTTCACCTTCAATATCAGGTCTGAATCATCAAAAATCTTCCGCGCGCTTTTTTCGATAATGGCGCCGGATTTTTTGTAATCGGCGTTGGTGAAGCCGATATCGCGGCCTGCATTGTGCTCAATATGGACCTGATGGCCGTTTTGAGTGAGCTCAGAAACGCTGCCCGGTGTCAGGGGGACACGGTGTTCCTGTATTTTGCTAGCCTTGGGAATGCCGATACGCATTTACACTCTCTCCGTAGATGAATAATTTTACATAATTATTCTTTCAAAAAGGTTTCTCGTCGAAGGGAAAACCGCTCTTTCCTTGATATGGGTATTAAAGGCGCGTTCGACTATGGCCGGGCCTGAAAGATGCCGGGATTACAACAGTTTCGGGGTGGTTTGAATGCCTCTTGAGCGCGGGGCTCAGGCACGTTAACCATAGGGCATGGCTGACGAATCGATTCTTGAACCGGAGGGCGGCGCGATCGCGCCCGTCAATCTGCGCGAGGCGCTGGAAGAGCGTTATCTCGCCTATGCGCTGTCCACGATCATGCACCGGGCGCTGCCGGATGTGCGCGACGGGCTGAAGCCCGTGCACCGGCGGCTGGTCTATGCCATGAACGGTTTGAAGCTCGATCCCGAGGGCGGTTTCAAGAAATGCGCGAAGATTGTCGGCGAGGTGATGGGTCAATATCATCCGCATGGCGATCAGGCGATTTACGATGCGCTGGCGCGGCTCGCCCAGAGTTTCGCCGTGCGCTACCCCCTGATCGACGGTCAGGGCAATTTCGGAAATATCGACGGCGATAATCCCGCGGCCATGCGTTATACGGAAGCGCGGATGACGGATGTTGCGGCGGCCCTGCTCGACGGCATCAACGAGGACACGGTCGATTTCCGCGATACCTATGACGGGGAGGACAGCGAGCCGGTGGTTCTGCCGGCTAATTTTCCGAACCTTCTCGCCAATGGATCGAGCGGCATTGCCGTGGGCATGGCGACATCGATCCCGCCGCACAATGCCGATGAGCTTTGCTCGGCGCTTCTGCACCTGATCAAATATCCCAAGGCGAGGACGCAGAAACTGGTCGAATTCATACCCGGCCCCGATCTGCCGACGGGGGGGGTCATCGTGGAAAACCGCGATGCCATCATCGATGCCTACAAGACGGGCAAGGGAAGTTTCCGGCTGCGGGCGCGCTGGGAGGTCGAGGATACCGGCCGGGGCGGTTATCAGATCGTCATTCTGGAAATTCCCTATCAGGTTCAGAAGGCGCGGCTGATCGAGAAAATCGCGGAGCTGATGCTGGCAAAGCGCCTGCCGCTTCTCGGCGATATTCTCGATGAATCGGCGGAAGACGTGCGGCTCGTTCTCGAGCCCAAATCGCGCAGCGTCGATCCCACGGTCCTGATGGAGTCGCTATTCCGGCTGACCGATCTCGAAACCCGGCTGGCGCTCAACATGAACGTGCTTTCGGCCGGACAGGTGCCCAAGGTTCTCGGCCTGCGGGACGTTCTGTCGGAATGGCTCGCGCACCGGAAAGAGGTGCTGATCAGACGGAGCGAATTCCGGCGCGGGAAAATCGAGCGACGGCTCGAGGTTCTTGAAGGCTATCTCGTCGCGTTTCTCAACCTCGACGAGGTGATCCGGATTATCCGCGAGGAGGACGACGCCAAGGCGGTGCTGATGAAACGCTTCGAGCTGAGCGACAATCAGGCCGAGGCCATACTCAACATGCGCCTGCGGGCATTGCGCAAGCTCGAGGAAATCGCCATTCGCGGCGAGCACGAAAAGCTCACCTTTGAGCTTGGCGAATTGAAAGCGCTGCTCAAATCGGAGGGCGGCCAGTGGAAAGTCATTGCCGGGCAGATACGGGAGACCCGCGAGAAATTCGGCGCAAAAACCGATTTGGGACGCCGCCGGACACAGTTCAGCGACGCGCCCCAGATCGAAGTCGATCTTGATCATGTGATGATCGAGAAGGAGCCGGTTACGATTATTCTGTCCGAAAAAGGCTGGATCCGGGCGATGCGCGGGCATCAGGATGATCTGGGCAAGGTGCAGTTCAAACAGGGCGACCGGCTGAAATGCGCGATCAAGGCGCAGACGACCGACAAGCTCGTGCTGTTCGCGACGAATGGCAAGTTTTTCACCATAGCTGCCGACAAGCTGCCCGGCGGGCGCGGACATGGCGAGCCGGTGCGGCTGATGATCGAGCTTGAGGAAAGCGCCGATATCGTCACGCTGTTCGTGCATCAACCGGAGCGCAAGCTGCTTGTCGCCTCAATGAGCGCCAACGGTTTTATCGTGGCCGAAAAGGACGTGGTCGCGATGACGCGCAAGGGCAAGCAGGTCCTCAACGTCTCGGGCGCCGATGAGGCGGCGGTGGTGACGCCGGCGGATGGCGACATGATCGCGGTCATCGGGGAGAACAGAAAAATGCTGGTGTTCCCGTTGAACGAGGTCAATGAGATGACGCGCGGACGAGGGGTCCGCCTTCAGCGCTACAAGGATGGCGGCATTTCGGACGTGAAGGTCTTTTCGAAGGCGGAGGGCCTGAGCTGGCTCGATGGGGCGGGGCGCGAATTCCGCGCCGACGATCTGATGCCATGGCTCGGCGGACGGGCCCAGGCCGGGCGGATGGCGCCCAAGGGTTTCCCGCGGAACAACAAGTTCGGCAACGGGATTTTATAGCTAATCGCGGCGGATCCAGCCATCCGCGGTCAAATGTTCCTGCGGGATGAACTGGGTCTTGTATTTCATCTTGTCCGAGTCCGCGATCCAGTATCCGAGATAGATATAAGGCAGGCTCATTCTGCGGGCATAATCGATCTGCTCCAGGATCATATAGGTGCCGAGGCTGCGTTCGGGCTCGTTGATGTCATAAAAACTGTAGACCATGGATATGCCGTCGCCGAGATGATCCGAGAGGGCCACGGCCAGGAGCGGCCATTCCTCGAAGCCGCTCTCCGGGGTGTCTTCGGGGCGGAGGCGGTATTCGGTCATGACGGTATCGACGATGCTGTCCTCAACCATCATGGAATAATCGAGAACGGACATGTCTGCCATGCCGCCACCGGCGTGACGGTTGTCGATGTAATCGCGGAAGAGGGCATATTGCTCGGCGGTCGTACCGGGCTCGCGGCGGTGCGCGACGATGTCGCGGTTTTTGCTCCAGACGCGTTTCTGCGACCGGCTCATGGCGAATTCATCCGAAAGAACGCGCACTGAGACGCAGGCAGAGCAATCATCGCAATAGGGCATATAGGCGATGTTCTGGCTGCGCCGGAAGCCGTCGCGCAGGAGGTTGTCGATTATGACATCGGGCTTGTCATGGGTCAGGTGGGTGAACAGTTTTCGTTCGGACCTGTTGTCGAGATAAGGGCAGGGCTGAGGCGCCGTAATGTAAAAATCAGGAAAATTTTTTCGCTGCTCGGTCAAGGGCCATCGCTCCGCTCATTCACACACAGGTCTGATGATATCGGCCCGGTGAGGCGGGAATTCAAGATTGCCTTGTCCGATACCTGCTGGTCTGCAAGGATAGTTGAGCAGCCCAACCATTTTCAAGTGATAAGTTGACGGCGGGGACATATTGCAGTCGCAGGAGGATAGAATGTCGGATCATATTGAAGGAAAAGGTTCGTGTCTTTGCGGTGAAACTTGTTTCACCGCTCCGAAAATCAGCACGAAAGCTGGCGCATGCCATTGCGGGATGTGCCGCAAATGGGCCGGCGGACCGCTGATGGCGGTCGATTGCGGCACGGATGTTTCATTCGACGACGCGGCAAACATTTCGGTTTACAATTCATCGGATTGGGCCGAGCGCGGCTTTTGCAAAAAATGCGGCTCGCATTTGTTTTACAGGCTGAAAGAAAGCGGACAATACATCATGCCGATCGGCCTTTTTGACGAGGACGAAAAATTCAGCTTCGATCATCAGGTGTTTATCGACGAAAAACCGTCCTATTATTCTTTCGCCAATGAAACGAGCAACATGACGGGTGCGGAGGTGTTCGCCCATTACGGCGCGGGCTCCGACGAGACGGCCGGCTAGAGACCGAAATACCAGGGGGCGAACAAGGAATATGTGAGCCAGAGCAGGACAACCAAAGGCAGCCCCCCTTTGAGGAAATCGGAAAATATGTAATTGCCCGGTCCCATGACGATGAGATTCGTCTGGTAGGCGATGGGTGTCGCGAAGCTGCAGTTGAGCGCAAAAATAAGGCCGTAGACGAAAGGCGTGGGATCGGCGCCGATCTGAAGGGCGGCGCTCATGGTGATCGGCGTCATGAGGGCTGCGGTGGCGTGGTTCGAGAGCAGGTTTGTCAGAAGGGCCGTGATCAAAAAGAGCGCGGACAAAAGCACGGCAGGCGCGTTGCCGGCGACAAGCCCGACGACGCCATTGGCGATGAATTCTGCGCCGCCCGTCACGCGGAGGGCCTCTGCAAGCGCAAAGGCGGTGCCGATCAGAACATAGATCCGTCGGTCGATGGCGCGCGTGACCTGACGCAGGTTGAGGCAACCGAAAAGAATGAGCGCGAGAACACCGGTTATGGTTGCGACCACGATCGGCACAATGCCGGCGGCTGCGGCCAGAACGGTCGCCATGAAAATCGCAATGGCACGCTTTGCGTGATGGATGGTGGGCAGTTCCTCCAGGCTCCAGTCGGAAAAATAGAGATCGCTGCGCTGACGGACGGAGCTCACAGCCTTGCGCTCGCCGAGGAGGAGGAGCACGTCGCCCGCTTCAAGAAGGATTTTCCGCCTCGGTTTGCGCTGCATTCTCCTGCGCCGCTCAATGCCGACAAGGGTGACGCCTTCGCCGAGACGCCTGGCGGCCTGGTCGGGTTTCAGCCCCAGGAGTGCTGAACTCGACGCGATCACAGCCTCGACCAATGCGACATGCTCGCGTCCGGGAACAGGCCCTGTTGCCGCGTCGGCGGAAGGATCTTCCGACACTGCCGTCCGGTTGGGATGATAGATGCCTGCGGGATCGGTCAGGGCGGCGGACAGCGCGCGCCGGGTCAGGGCGACGCTCAATACATCGCCCTCGCGCAGGGTCAGATCCTCAAAAGGGTGGAAAAACACGTCCCGGCCGCGATGGACCATGCGCACCGTCATGTCCTTTATGGCCGGAAAAGAAAGATATCGGTCAGGAACTGCCTGCCCCTGATGCGGTTTTTATTTTTGGATTCGCGCGCGGGCGTGTGGACGATCCTCGGCAAAACGAAAATGACATAGAGGGCGCCAACGCCTGCGAGTACAAGCCCGGGCCTGGTGAAGTCGAAGAATTCAATCGGGGCCAAGCCGCCCTCTTCGGCAACGGCCGCGACGATGAGATTGGCAGACGACCCAATGAGCGTCGTCATGCCGCCGAGTATGGTGATGAAACTGAGCGGCATCAGCGCGCGGCCGAGATTGAGGCCGATCGAGAGGGCCATGGCGCTTATGATCGGGATAAAGATCACCAGGA
Organism: uncultured Hyphomicrobiaceae bacterium; assembly: GCA_947258705.1. GTDB lineage: Bacteria > Pseudomonadota > Alphaproteobacteria > Rhizobiales > CAMYJA01 > CAMYJA01. Next base: position 25,499 of record CAMYJA010000032.1, read on the forward strand.
CGGGGGTGTTGTTGAGGAAAGCGCTGGTTAGCCCGGCGACGAGAAGTGCGGCCACGAAGGCGAGCGCCGGCTTGTGGCGGCCAAGGCGCGTGACGATTTTTGTCGGATATTCGATGGCGCCCGTCTGGAACAGGCCCTGGCCCATGACCAGGAGGGAGAGGATCGTGAACAGGATCGGATTGGCGAAGCCGGCCAGAATTGTTTTGGGGCCGAGCAGGTTTTCGCCATTCGCGCCTGTAACGGGAAGGAATGTGAAGAACAGCAGCAATGCGGTAATGATTGCGATCGATCCGATCTCGTCGGGCAGGCGGTCCCAGGCGAGAACGACCATGGCGCCGATGATGATGATAAAGGCGCCCCACATCTGCAACGACGTCGATTGAATGGCGAGCTCAGATGCGGTCATGGATTTGTTTTTGTTCTTGTTCAGGGCGACGGCCGCTGTGGGGCGGGCCGGTGCAAGCATAGCAGATCCGGCACGGTTGCCGGAGCTTCATTATTCGCCGAGCGCGCGCGCCACTTCAGGCGCGAAATAGGTCAGGACGCCGTCGGCGCCGGCGCGTTTGAACGCCAAAAGGCTTTCCATGACGACGCGGTCCTGATCGAGCCAGCCATTGCGGGCCGCCGCCATGAGCATGGCGTATTCGCCCGAAACCTGAAACGCGAATGTCGGGGCGGCGAATTCATCCTTGAGACGGCGGATGATATCGAGATAGGGCATGCCGGGCTTGACCATGATCATGTCGGCGCCTTCGGCCAGATCGAGCGCCGCCTCGCGCAGAGCCTCGTCGGAATTGGCCGGATCCATCTGATAGGTCTTCTTGTCGCCCTTCAGGGTAGCGGACGATCCGACCGCATCGCGGAACGGGCCGTAAAAGGCGGAGGCGTATTTGGCGCTGTAGGCCATGATCATCGCATCGGTCGCGCCCTCCGCCTCGAGGGCTTCGCGAATGGCGCCGACGCGTCCGTCCATCATGTCGGATGGCGCGATGATATCGCATCCCGCCGAGACCTGATTGAGCGCCTGGAGGATGAGCGCGTCCAGGGTGGCGTCGTTGTCGATATCGCTGCCAATGAGCAACCCGTCATGACCATGGGTGGTGTAGGGATCGAGAGCGACATCGCAGATGAGGCCGATTTCGACGCCCGCTTCCTTGATCTCGCGGACGGCGCGGCAGATCAGATTGTCCGGATTAAACGCCTCGGCGGCGTCTTCGCTGCGCAGTTTTTGATCGGTGTTCGGGAAAAGGGCGATTGCGGGAATCCCCAGGGACTGAGCCTCCTTCGCGGCCTTGACGGCACGGTCGACCGACAGGCGCTCGACGCCCGGCATCGAAGCTACCGGCTCGCAGGCGTCTTTGCCATCGATGAGGAACAGCGGCCAGATCAGATCGTCGGGGCTGAGCGCGTTTTCGCTCACGAGACGCCGCGACCAAGCCGCAGCCCGCGTCCGCCGCAGCCGTGTGGCGGGGAAGGCCGGGGCGGTTGCCGGCCGGGACCTTCGCGTCATCCGGGGTCTTTGGTTCTTGTCCGCTTTCATCTCAAGTCAGCCCTCATATACTCACACTCAATTATTCACCTACTCGCAATACGCAGACCTGCGGCGCGGCGCAAGATCGAAATGAAAATGATCGGCGTGGGCTTGATTGGCTTCGGGGCCCAGAACGGTGCCGAATATGGCGCATGCACCCTGGTGAAGTTTTCTCAGGAATGTTGCACGGCCGTCAAGTGGCGGACGCGGCGGGAGCTCGAACGCGAGGGCGGTTTTGACATCGTCCTTTTTGGCCTCGACCGTGGCGATGGGCGGCGTGGCATCGGCTTTTACGCTGCCTGCCGGAGGCATGAATGCGCCCGACGCTTGCGCGGGATGCGGCTTGGTCGCGGCTTTTGCCTTTGCAAGCGTCATTTTTTGTTCAAGCGCCCGGTCCCTGGCGGCGGCGATGATTTTTTGCCGCTCACGCATGGTCTCGCCCCAATGGGACGAGAGGTCTATTTTTCTACCGTCCGCCAGTTCAAGCCCGGCAATATCGATGGCGTTCATGAGGGCGTGTTCGCTCAGCCGCTTTCGCGCATCGCCGTAGCGGTTGCGGCAGGCATAGGAGGCGACATTTCTGATCCCGGCCACGGGGGAGGAAAACCGCTGCCGGGCGAGGGGCTGGACCGTCTCGTCCAGCCATTGGCCGAGGGCGCGGACCAGCCGGCAATTGAGCGTCGCGGGGGGGGAGATTCTGACGCGGGCCTTGTTGCCGAGCGCGGTCAGCCGGACGGGCGCGGGGGCGCCGCAGGCACCGTTGCGCAGGGGCGGTAAGAATTCAAACTCCGCGCCGGCGGCCTTTAACAGGGCGGTGCATTGACTGCGCGCCGCGGCAATCTCGTCAGCGCTCCAGCGCTCGGGCACGGATGCCTTGGGGATTGCTGCTTCGGGCTTTGCATCTTCCGGGGATGTCGCGGTCGGGCGTTTTTCCGGCACCGGCAGGGACGGGCGGGGCTGCGCAAGCAGGTCAGCAGGGACGACCGGCAGGAGCATGAACGCGATCAGAAACCGCGCCCAGACCTGTTGCCACAGCGCCCGCTTCGGCGCCATTCCCGACCGGCCGCAAATTATGCAAACTATGTTGTGCATGGCTTGTTCCGCGGGTCTTTGCTTGTGCCCGCGCCCTCTTGTTCTCGTTCGCCGCTCATGTATAGCTTTGCCATCTATTCCAGCTTTTTCCGGCTGGTGCCTGCGAGATCGGCGGTCCGGCCGAACTTGTGATAATTCAGTTCGGGTTACGGACACAAGCCATGTTCCGTGATGAAAGCGGGTTTCCCGGCAAATCTGCGGGGTAGTATGCCTGATAAAGCCGCCAAAAGGGAGGCAGACAGCATTTATGGACAATGAAGCATCCGATAAGAGCGCGGTAGGGAACGAGGCCGCGTCAGGCCCGGAACGTGCCGCTGGGACCGGCTCGGCAGAGGCGGACATCATTTTCGAGAAAAAGGGCAGTGCCGGCGTTATTACGCTCGACCGGCCGAAAGCGCTCAATGCGCTCAATGACGCCATGCGCCGGTCATTCGCGCCCTATATGGACCGCTGGGCGGCGGACCCCGAGATTTACGGGGTGATTATCCGGTCGGCCGTTGAGGATGCTTTTTGCGTGGGTGGCGACGTGCGTGAACTCTGCGCCGGGGGACGGGACGGCAGAGGGGCTGCGTCGCTGGCGCAAGAATACGCGCTCAACTGGCGCCTCGACCGCTTTACCAAGCCGACCATATCGCTGATCAACGGCATGGTCATGGGGTCCGGCGTCGGCATTACGCGCTTTGGCACCCACCGGGTGGCCGGCGAAAACTATTCCTTCGCCATGCCGGAAGCCGCGATCGGCTTTTTTCCCGATGTCGGCGCGACGTGGTTTCTCGCGCATATGGAAGATGAAATCGGCACATATCTCGGGCTGACGGGACAGAGGATCGAAAGGGCGGACGCCTTTGCGCTCGGGTTGGTCAGCCATTCGATCGCAAGCGACAGGTTTGCGGAGATCGAAAATGCGGTTTCGGAGGCGGACCCGATCGATCCGGTTCTCGACGACATGCATGAGGACCCGGGGCCCGGCGTGCTGGCCGGGTTGAGGGAGACCATCCGGGCCTCTTTTTCGGCCCCCACGGTTGAGGAGATCATCCGCCGGGTCGAAGCGGTCGCGGGGACGCATGCGGCCTGGCGCGACGAGACGCTGAGCGCGCTCGGGAAAAATTCGCCGATGAGCCTGAAAGTGACCCTGCGTCAGATGCGGGAGGGCCGCCGGCTCGATCTTCGTCAGGCGCTGCAGCTCGAATACCGGCTGGCGTGCCGTTTTCTCGAAGGTCATGATTTTTATGAAGGCGTCCGCGCCCATCTCATCGACAAGGATCGCGCGCCGGCATGGCAACCGCAAATGTTGAGCGATGTCGATGACGTAATGGTGGCCGGCTATTTCGCGCCTCTTGAGGAGGGGGAGCTGGAGCTCGCGGCGGAACGTCATTAAAAGCCATGTCTGTTGCGTTTAAACGAGGCGCAAATTTACCGATAATTCATCACTTCTATTAAACACATCTTAGGTGGATCGGATGTAGTCTCTGTGAATAACAATAAAAGTTCCAAGCAGGTGGAAAACAGAGGCAGGAAAACGATCATGAGTATTGCGTATGATGTTGCGCGCCCAGGTGGCGAGTGCGATGATGAACCGCTCAAGAAAGACTATCTTCACACATTGCGTCTTATAGAGCGGTTGCACAGGCTCCTTCTCGATGTCATCAAGGATGAATTCGAGCGGACCGGCGAGACGGATGTGAACAGCGTTCAGGCGCTTCTTCTTTATAATATCGGAGATTCGGAATTGACGGCCGGTGAGCTGAGAAGCCGCGGTTACTATCTCGGGTCGAACGTTTCTTATAATCTGAAGAAGCTTGTCGAAGCGGGCTTTATCGAGCAGAAACGCTCCGAGTCGGATGCGCGTTCGGTCCGGATCAATCTGTCGGAGCGCGGACAGCAAATCCGGACGATTATCGACGGGCTTTACTGCCGTCAGCTCAAAACCATCGAAAAAGTCGGTGAATTGTCGTCGGAGGAATTCGTCAAGCTCGGCCAGAACCTGATCCGCCTGGAGCGGTTCTGGACCGATCAGATCAGATACCGGCTGTAAGTTCGTCTGTCACAGTTTGCGTATTCGTAAAAAGGGTTCACCTGACGGTGGGCCCTTTTTTCGTTCTTTTAAGCGAGCGCGTACGCGTTTCCGGGCCCATGAGAGGTGCGAAAATGCTCTATTCGGGCAAATAGCCGCCTTCAATCAAACTTTAGCCATTGTTAAGCTGAGACTGGCTGACAGACTGATTCTGTTCCCGCAAATCAGATGGGGGATGACCGGGAAATTGGGCATGGAACGAAATTTTGACTTTGGAACAGGCGCTTCCTCTTTGTTAACTATCTGCGCCTATGCTACGTTAAGTGGCCAAACCAGTAAGTTTGCCCGTCGTTTATTGTTTATCGTATTGAACGGGAGTTGTTTTGTGAATTGTGTGCGTAATCCGGCGGTTCTGGCCGGTTGTAAATCCATCGTATTTCTGCTTGTTGCAGGACTGCTCATCGTTCAGCCGGGTCAGGGACAGGCGCTTGCCTATGACGGCGAAGAGTGGATGAATTTCGACTCGTCGTCTTCCAGCGCCGACTGGGAGCAACCATTCGACCGGAGCTTTGCGAAGCAATGGGAAAACAATCCGCGGCGCGGATATCCGACCCTGTCGAAGAAAAACATCATTCCCCTGAAAGCAGCGATCAGGCGCTATGCCTCCATTGTCGCGCGCGGCGGATGGAAGCCCGTTCCGAAATACAAGCTGCGCATCGGCAACAATCATATTTCAGTGGCCTATCTGAGAAGGCGCCTGGAGATTACCGGCGATCTTCGCCAGGGACGCGGTCACCGAAAGATTTTCGATTCTTATGTCGACCAGGCGGTTAAGCGGTTTCAGATACGTCATGGCCTGACGCCTTCGGGCATCGTCGACAAGCGCACGCTCGCGGCGCTCAATGTTCCGGCAAGCGCAAGATTGCGCCAGTTGCGCACCAACCTCGTCCGCCTTCAGGCGCTGGCCAATGCAACGGCCGACCGCTATGTCACCGTGAACATCCCGGCGGCCCAGATCGAAGCGGTTGAGAACGACGTGGTGGTTTCTCGCCATTCGGGCGTCGTCGGCAAGCTCGACAGGAAGACGCCGGTGCTGCGCAGCAAGATCTTCCAGATCAAATTCAACCCGATCTGGACCTTGCCCCCGACGGTGATCGAAAAAGACATCATTCCCAAAGGCCGGGAGATGCGGCGCAATGGCCGCAATGTGCTGAATCGCTACGGCATCGACGCGTATAAGACATATGGCGGCCGGAAACTCGATCCGAACAGCATCGACTGGAATTCCCAGGCCGTGAAGAAATATGTCTACCGGCAGCCGCCCGGAAAGGATAATCCGCTCGGTTTCGTCAAGATCGATTTTCACAACAAATATGCCGTCTATCTGCACGATACGCCGTCAAAGACGCTGTTTGGCAGAAACTTCCGCGCGGCGAGTTCCGGCTGCGTCCGGGTGCAGAATATTCAGCAGTTGATCGCGTGGCTGATGATCGGCACGGACGGATGGGACAGGGGCCGGATCGACATGATGAAGCAGACCGGCGAATCGCTCAATGTGAAGCTGAAAAAGAAGACGCCGATCTATATGGTGTATGTAACCGGCTGGGCAAGCGTCGACGGCATGGTTCATTTCAGACGCGACCTTTACCGCCGCGATGGGGTGGAGCTGACGGCCTCGGCCTATTGAGGGCAGCTAGCTGCGGCAACTCGTTGCGGGCAACTCGTTGCAAGCAACCAGTTACGGGCAACGCGACGCGAGCAACCAGTTGTGGTGAAAGACGCGGAAAATCCCTTCAGCCGGAAATGTTTTCAGACAATCGATGCCGCTCCCGGAAACCGAGGGCGGCATTGTCGCATCAACCGGTCCTGTTTCGTGTGAAACCGCAATGGCCGCACCTGCCCATTGGCCGTGTCAGTCCGGTATATTTTCCAGGTATTTGTCTATTTGTCATTTTTGACATTTGTCACATCCAGGCCGACATGGATTATGATATCGTACCGCAATTCCGACACTTGCGGCCGGGGCCCGCGGATGCGGCGCCATTAAGCTTCAAGCCAAGGTGGGATTGGACATTTCGCCGCAGTGGGTGATATGTTCGCGTTGGATGAGCGGATATCCGGGGATGCACCGATGCTCGATCGGGTATCCGTATATATGGTTGCGTTAGATTCGAGGATGCAAAATGGAGTATGAGAAGCAGTTTCGAGGTGCGCTCGAAGCCCTTAAAAAAGAAGGAAACTATAGGGTATTTGCCGACATAAAGCGGGAGCGGGGCAACTTTCCAAACGCCAAGCGAATTTCAGAAGACGGGGCGAAGGACATCAAGGTCTGGTGCTCGAACGATTATCTCGGAATGGGTCAGAACCCGGCCGTGATCAAGGCGATGCATGACGCCATCGACGCGGTGGGCGCCGGATCGGGCGGCACGCGCAACATTGCCGGCACAACCCATTATCATGTCGAGCTCGAGGCCGAGCTGGCGGATCTCCATAACAAGGGCGCGGCCCTGCTCTTTACATCCGGCTACGTGGCCAATGAAGCGGCTCTTTCGACGCTGGTCCAGCTACTGCCCGGCTGCGTTATTTTTTCGGACGAGAAGAACCATGCCTCGATGATTCAGGGCATTCGCCAGGGCGGCGGACCGAAGCGGATCTGGCGGCATAACGATCTCGGGCATCTTGAGGAATTGCTTAGCGAATATCCCGAGGACACGCCGAAGATCATCGCGTTTGAATCGGTCTATTCCATGGACGGGGATATCGCCCCGATCGGCGCGATTTGCGATCTTGCCGAAAAATACAATGCGCTGACCTATCTCGACGAGGTGCATGCGGTGGGCCTCTATGGCGCACGCGGGGGCGGCGTGGCGGAACGCGACGGAGTCATGGACCGGGTGGATATCATCGAAGGCACGCTGGCGAAGGGGTACGGCCTGATGGGTGGTTATATCGCGGCAACGGCCGATATTTGCGATTCCGTGCGGTCTTATGCATCGGGATTCATATTCACAACCTCGATTGCGCCGGCCATTGCTGCGGGCGCTCTGGCCAGCGTCCGCTATCTCAAGGAGAGCAATACAGAGCGGCAACAGCATCAGGAACGGGCCAGGACGCTGAAAAAACGGCTGACGAGTTCGGGCCTGCCGGTGCTCGAAAACCCCAGCCATATCGTGCCTGTCATGGTCGGCGATCCGGTGCGCTGCAAAGGGCTCACGGATGCATTGATGGACCGGTTCGGCATCTATGTCCAACCGATCAACTATCCGACGGTGCCGCGCGGTGAAGAACGTATCCGCCTGACCCCAGGTCCGACACATAATGACGAGGAGATGGATTATCTGGTCGAGGCGCTGAATACATTGTGGGCGGATATGGCGCTTGAACGCGCGGCCTGAGTTTTTTGCCTCGGGCTGATCTGTTTTTTATTTCGTGACGCCGACCAGGATGGCGGGGTGGTGCATTTTTTCCCGTGCAATCCGCTTATGAGCCCGGCATAAAGGACTGAATCAAAGCAGTGGACGAGTGGGTATTGAAGCCGTGTGCCGCTGTTGACGCCGTGCGCGATATGATATCAAAAACATGTGATTCAATAGTTTTTGCAGAACTTATTGTTTATGCAACTCATTGAGGTCCGGCTATGCTTGAAATCCATGGCCAGACAGATTGTTCTTGATACAGGAGACAGACCGGATGTCGACAGTCGATACCGGGCGCGATGACGCGCCGATCACGGCGTTTTTCGAAACGGAGCTCAGCGAGCGGGACCCGGATATTGCGGATGCCATCAGCCGCGAGTTCAAGCGCCAGAGCGAAGAGATCGAACTGATCGCTTCGGAGAATATAGTGTCCCGCGCCGTTCTCGAGGCGGCGGGCAGCGTGCTAACGAACAAATATGCCGAAGGCTATCCGGGCCGACGCTATTATGGCGGTTGCCAATATGTGGACGAGGTTGAGGAACTTGCCATTGAGCGGGCCAAAAGGCTGTTCAATTGCGAATACGCGAATGTGCAGCCGCATTCCGGCTCGCAGGCCAATCAGGGCGTGTATCTGGCGCTTCTGAAACCCGGTGACACCATTCTCGGCATGAGCCTGGACGCGGGCGGGCACCTCACCCATGGCGCGCGCCCGAACCTGTCCGGCAAATGGTTCAATGCGGTGCAATATGGCGTGCGCGAGGACAGCCATCTCATCGACTTCGATCAGTTGGCGCGGCTGGCGGAAGAACACAAGCCCCAGATGATTATCGCCGGCGGTTCGGCCTATCCGCGCAAGATCGATTTTGCCGCTTTCAGGGAAATCGCTGACAAGGTTGGCGCCATCCTGATGGTGGACATGGCGCATTTCGCAGGACTGGTCGCGGCCGGACTTCATGCCAATCCGCTCGACTATGCCGATGTGGCGACCACCACGACGCATAAAACCCTGCGCGGCCCGCGCGGCGGCATGATCCTCACGAACGATGCGGCGATCGGCAAGAAACTCAATTCGTCAATTTTTCCCGGCCTTCAGGGCGGGCCGCTGATGCATATCATTGCCGCCAAGGCGGTTGCCTTCGGCGAAGCGCTCGAACCCGGGTTCAAGCTCTACAGCCAATCGGTGATGGAAAACGCGAAGGCGCTCGGGGACGTGATCATGGAAGGCGGCTACGATCTGGTCGCCGGGGGGACGGACACCCATCTCATTCTGGTCGACCTCAGGCCGAAGGGTTTGAAAGGCAATGCCGCCGAAACGGCGCTGGGCCGGGCCAATATTACATGCAACAAGAACGGCATACCGTTCGATAGCGAAAAGCCGATGGTCACCTCGGGGATCAGGCTGGGTTCGCCGGCGGGAACGACCCGGGGATTCGGGATTGCGGAATTTCGCGAGATCGGCGGCATGATCGTCGAGATACTCGACGGTCTCGTTGCCAATGGCGCCGACGGCAATGGCGAGGTCGAAAACGCGGTCAAGGGGAGAGTGCTCGATCTGTGCGGGCGTTTCCCTATTTATTCGTGAAATTTGTGTTCTCTCAACAGGGAGGCGGATAGCAAGTCATGAGATGTCCCTTCTGTGCCAGCACGTCGACGCAGGTCAAGGATTCGCGCCCAAGCGAGGACGACGCGGCAATCAGGCGGCGCCGGTCCTGCAGCGACTGCGGCGGCCGGTTCACGACCTTCGAGCGGGTGCAGTTGCGGGAACTGATGGTCGTCAAGCGCTCGGGTGGGCGGGTTCCGTTCGACCGCGACAAGCTGATACGGTCGATCGAAACCGCTCTGCGCAAAAGACCCGTCGAGCAGGAACGCATCGAACGGACAGTCAACGGCATGGTGCGGCAGCTCGAAAGCAGCGGCGAGGCCGACATACCCTCCGCTCATCTCGGTGAAATCGTCATGGAGGCGCTGAAAGAGCTCGATGACGTGGCCTATGTGCGGTTTGCATCGGTGTACCGCGATTTCCGCGAAGCACGCGATTTCGAAGACGTTCTGGACGAGCTTTCCGAAGATCAGGTGGCTTGACGCGCCCGTCCGTCTCAACATTCGCCCTAACATTCCCTTTCTCCAGGCCCGGTTGATCTTGAGCGCATGGCTGCGCTTGCAGCCTGTCGCGATTTCGCGCAGAGTGAAATCGCTCTAGGTAAGGAATTCATGGCTGCAGGCAACGACAACAGGTGGATGGAACTGGCGGTGCATCTGGCGCGTCAGGGGCTTGGCCGCACAGGGAAAAATCCTTCCGTCGGTTGCGTCATCGTCCGCGAAACGGCGGATGGGGCGGAAGTCCTCGGCCGCGGGGTGACGGGTGACGGCGGTGCGCCGCACGGCGAACGCGCGGCGCTGGCGCGGGCCGGCGACAAGGCCCGGGGCGCGACACTCTATGTCACGCTCGAGCCCTGTTCGCATCATGGCGGCACGCCGCCCTGCACGGACGCCATAATCGAGGCGGGTATTGCGCGGGTGGCGGCCGCGGTGGACGATCCCAATCCGCTTGTCGGAGGGGACGGTTTCAGGAGGCTTGAAGAAGCGGGGATCGCCGTCGCACGCGGGATTTTACCGCAAGAAGCCGGCTGGATCACCGCCGGGCATCTATTGCGGGTGAAGGAAAACCGCCCCTTCGTTCAACTCAAGCTTGCCGTCTCGAAGGACGGCCTGATCGCGCCGGGAGACGGGGCGCCGCAATGGGTGACGGGCGAGGCGGCGCGCAAAAGAGGGCATCTGATGCGGGCCCAGGCGGATGTGATAATGGTCGGCCGGGGCACGGTCGCGGCGGACGATCCGGCGCTTGACTGCAGGCTTCCCGGGCTTGGGAAATATTCGCCGCTGCCGGTGGTTCTGGACAGCGGATTGTCGATCGATCCCGGCGCGCGGCTCGTTGAAAACAGCTTTGCGCGTCCATTGCAGGTCTTTTATCATGGCGATGATGACGGCGATGCGCGGGCTGAACGGGCAGAGGTTCTGACCGGGAAAGGGGCGGTGTTGCATGCGGTTGGACGGGGCCATGAGGGTGGTCTCGATCTAAACGGCGTGCTTGGCCGCTTGGCGGCGCTCGGTACGACGCGCGTCCTGGTCGAGGGCGGGCCGTCCCTGGCGCGGTCTTTTTATGACGAGGGGCTGATCGACGAAGCGGTCGTTTTCAGAGGCACGGAGGCGCTCGCGGGCACAGGCCTCAAGCCCTTGAAATCCCAAGGGGTGGAGGTTTTCGACAATCGGGACGAATGGACCCCCGCGCCAGAATTTTCTTGCGGGGGCGACACAATGATGGTCTATCGAAGCCGGAAATCAATGGCGCGGCTAGCTTGAATTCGGGATCTATGTTTACAGGGATAATCAGCGACGTGGGGCGGCTCAGCGCACGCGAGGGAGACAGGTTCATGTTCGATTGCGGGTATGACGCGGCTTCGATCGCGACCGGTGCGTCGATCGCATGCGACGGCTGCTGCCTGACGGTCACTACCGTCGAGGCGCGCGACGGCGGCGGCAGCCGGTTTTCTGCCGATGTGTCCAACGAGACGCTGTCATGCACGACGCTCGGGCAATGGCAGGCCGGACAGGCCGTCAATTTAGAGCGCGCTTTAAAAATGGGCGACGAGTTCGGCGGGCATGTGGTGACGGGCCATGTGGATGCGGTCGTGGGCATTGTCGAGCGGCGCGAGGATGGAAGCTCGGTGCGTTTCGCTTTCGACATGGGAGAGGACATCGCGCCGTTTCTGGCGCCGAAAGGCTCGGTCACGCTGAATGGAACGTCGCTCACGGTCAACGGCGTGTCGGCACGCGGTTTTGACGTGAATTTGATCCCGCATACGCTCGAAGCGACAAGCTGGGGCGAGGCGCAGGCGGGCGACGGGGTCAATCTCGAGGTTGACCTGCTGGCGCGCTACGTGGCGCGGCAGATGGAAACGGGTCAAGGACATACGGGTTCGATCGATGGCTGATTTCGGTGACATTCGCATTTTGATCGTCGAGGCGCGTTTTTACGAAAAAATCGCGGACGAGCTTCTTCAGGGCGCGATTGCGGAACTGGATGCCGCGGGGGCGGGGCATGAGGTGATTTCGGTGCCCGGCGCGCTTGAAATTCCGCCGGCACTGGCGCTTGCCAATGATGCGGGGCTGTTGCCGTTCGGCACGCCGCGTTTTCGTTTTCACGGGGCGGTCGCATTGGGATGCGTCATCCGGGGGGAGACGACGCATTACGAAACCGTATCGGACCTGTCATGCCGGGGGTTGATGGATCTGGCGGTCGGGCGGCATATTCCGCTCGGCAACGGCATTCTGACTGTCGAGAACAAGGATCAGGCACATGCGCGGTCGCGCGGCGGACGCGACAGCAAGGGGGCCGGCGCGGCGCGGGCCTGTCTTGATCTGATTGCCCATGCGCAGCACTTCCACGGGTCGGATTGAGCGATGAATTCGGAGAAAAAGATATTCGAGAACAAGCCACGCGGGCAGCAATCAGACCGCAGCGCAGCGCGTCTGGCGGCCGTACAGGCGCTCTACCAGATGGATGTGGCGGGGACGGATTTGAATGACGTCCTGCGCGAATTCGAGAGCAATTACTTTAAGGGCGCTGCATCCGGGGAAGGGGCCGGGGGAACACCCGCCGAGAAAGCGCCGCCCGCAACGGAGCGGCCGGATGCCGCAAAGCCGGATCACAAATTTCTAACGGAAATTCTCAACGGGGTTCTGGCCCAGCAAGGTGAGATCGATCCGATTATCGACGAGCAATTGCGGGAGGGATGGCGGCTAAACCGGCTCGACAGCATATTGCGGGCGATATTGCGGTCGGGCACCTATGAGCTCAAGGAATGCCGCCATGTGCCGGTTGCAGTGATTATCGACGAATATCTGAATATCGCCCATGCCTTTTTTGAACAGGACGAACCGAAAGTGGTCAATGGCGTGCTCGACAAGCTGGCGCGCCGTCTTCGCAATAATGATTGCGATGATGAGGACAAAAAAGCAAGCGTCTGATAACATTGAACATTCAGCGCTTTTGCGCCCCAAACGCGCGTTTTGAGAAAACTTGTTCGTCTAACTGATTTGCCCCTTTCAACAAACCTGCTCCTTGCGACAGACATGCCCCTTAGCGAAGATTTTTTCATTCAGAAATATTTTGCGCCCTTGAGCGCCTCCGCGCCTGCCGCGCGCGGGCTCAGGGACGATGCCGCCCTGGTCGGGTATGACGGGTCCGCGCATTGCGTCGTTACCACCGACATGATTGTCGCGGGCGTACATTTTTTTGCCGATGACGAGCCGGAGAATATCGGCTGGAAAGCCCTGGCGGTGAATGTTTCGGATTTGATCGCGTCGGGTGGCCGGCCGCGGCATTATCTCCTTTCCATCGCCTTGAGCGGGTCCATCAATGAGGACTGGATTGCCCGTTTCGCTTCGGGCCTGGGGCAGGCGCAGGACAGGTTCGGGCTCAGCCTGATCGGGGGAGATACAACACGGGGCGAGGGGCGGCTGGCGATTTCGATCACGGCAATGGCGGACATTCCGCCGGACGTATATACGGGACGGGACGGGGCGCGGCCCGGCGACCTGATTTACGTCTCGGGAACGATCGGAGACGGTTTTCTGGGATGCGCGCTATGCCAGGACGTCACGCGTTCGGAGGCATGGAAGCTGTCGGCGGGGCAGCGGGACTTTCTCCTGGACCGATACCGCCGTCCACAGCCGCGGCTGGAAATGACCGATGCCGTCCGCCGGTTTGCCACCGCCTCGATGGATATCTCGGACGGGCTGATACTCGATCTCGAACGTCTTTGCTCGGCGTCGGCATGCGGCGCGGCGATTACGGCCGAGGAAGTACCCTTGTCGGACGCGGCACGCAGCGCCGTGAGCGCCCGGCCGGATCTATTTGAGGGTCTTTTGACGGGCGGGGACGATTATGAACTGCTGATGGCGGTGGCATCGGAAAACAGTGCGGCGTTCGAGGCGGACGCCCGGGCGCGCGGGGTGGCGGTTACCAGGATCGGTGTTTGCGGGGACGGGGTCGGGCAGGTCGAATGCCGCGCCGCCAATGGCGAGGCGATGATTTTCGAGCAGTCCGGTTACGATCATTTCGCCCGCAAGGGACAATAGGCATGCCATCCGGTTCGCCCGGAAACACTTTTTGCGCCGCCGGAACCGGATAAGCATTTCTCTATTATTATCCCCATTTTGCAGGACTTCTATTGCGCTCAAAGGCTATATTTGTCATGGTCCGCGCGATTTCCATATTCATTCCTGTTTGACGGCAGGCAGTATCATTTCCGCCCGGACAGAGGTGCGCCGGTCCGGATCGGGGGGGCAATAATCCCGAAATATTCGAACTTTATGATTTCACTCAATCAAAATGATTTCACTCAATCAAAAGGACTAATCCCATGACAATGAACATGGTGCTTTGGGGGATCATCGCCTGTGGCGGGCTGTCGATCCTGTATGGAATGTGGGCCGTGCGTTCGGTTTTGAATGAAAACGCGGGAACGGAACGGATGCAGGAAATAGCGAGCGCCATCCAGGAGGGTGCGCAAGCCTATCTGACGCGCCAATATACGACGATTTCAGTCGCCGGGATCATCATATTTCTCATTGTCGCTTTTCTACTCGGCCTGAAGGTCGCGGCGGGTTTTGCGATCGGCGCCATATTGTCGGGCGCGGCCGGTTTTATAGGCATGCTCGTTTCGGTCCGGGCCAATGTCCGGACGACACAGGCGGCCAGCGTCTCCCTGGCTGACGGCCTTTCGGTGGCGTTTCGCTCCGGTGCGGTGACGGGGCTTCTGGTGGCGGGACTGGCGCTCCTGGCGGTTGCGGGATATTACATATTTCTGACACGGGGTCTCGGCTTCGAACCAACCAGCCGGACCGTGATCGACGCCCTGGTGGCGCTCGGCTTCGGCGCGTCCCTGATATCCATTTTTGCCAGACTGGGCGGCGGCATTTTCACCAAGGGTGCGGATGTCGGCGGCGACCTGGTCGGCAAGATCGAGGCGGGCATTCCCGAGGACGATCCGCGCAATCCGGCGACGATCGCCGATAATGTGGGGGACAATGTCGGCGACTGCGCCGGGATGGCGGCCGACCTTTTCGAGACCTATGCCGTGACCGTCGTTGCGACCATGGTGCTGGCGGCCATTTATTTCGGCGGCACGGGCCTTTCGGAACCGCTGATCGTCTATCCGATGGCGATTGGCGCGGTATGCGTGCTGACCTCCATCATCGGCACGTTTTTCGTTCGGCTCGGCTCCAATCAGTCGATCATGGGCGCACTCTACAAGGGCTTTATCGCGACGGGCATTCTGTCACTGATCGCACTTTATCCGGTTACCGATTATATGATTGGAATGACGACGGAGATGACCGTGCGCGGCCAGACCTTCACGGGCATGGACTTGTTCTGGTGCGGATTCGTCGGCCTGGCGGTGACGACGCTGATCATCGTCATCACCGAATATTATACGGGAACAAATTACCGGCCCGTGCAGAGCATTGCGGCGGCCTCCGAAACAGGGCATGGCACCAATGTCATTCAGGGGCTTGCGGTGTCGCTGGAGGCGACGGCGCTGCCGGCGCTGGTCATCATCGCGGCAATTATCATAGCGCATAGTCTTGCGGGTCTTTTCGGCATTGCGATTGCGGTGACGACAATGCTGGCGCTGGCCGGCGTGGTCGTTGCGCTCGATGCGTTCGGCCCGGTTACGGACAATGCGGGCGGCATTGCGGAAATGGCCGATCTGCCGGAAGAAGTGCGCAATACGACCGATGCGCTGGATGCCGTTGGCAATACAACAAAGGCGGTGACCAAAGGTTACGCCATTTGCTCCGCCGGACTTGGCGCGCTGGTTCTGTTTGCCGCATATACGGAAGACCTCAATTTCTTCATCGCAAATACGGACAAGTTTCCCTATTTCGAGGGCGTGACGCTGGACTTTTCGCTGTCCAATCCCTTTGTAGTGGTCGGTCTCCTCTTTGGCGGCCTCCTGCCCTATCTGTTCGGCGCGATGGGCATGATGGCGGTCGGCCGCGCCGGTGGCGCTATCGTCGAGGAGGTGCGCCGCCAGTTCCGCGAGAAGCCGGGCATTATGGAAGGCACGGAGAAACCCGATTACAAGGCGGCCGTCGATTTGCTGACAAAGGCCGCGATCAAGGAAATGATGGTTCCGTCGCTGCTGCCCGTGCTTTCGCCGGTGGTTCTGTTCTTCGTCATCAACAGCTTTGCGGGCAAGTCGGCGGCGTTCTCGGCCTTGGGCGCCATGCTTCTCGGCGTGATCGTGACGGGTCTCTTTGTCGCGATTTCCATGACCGCCGGTGGCGGCGCATGGGACAACGCCAAAAAATACATCGAAGACGGCAATTACGGCGGCAAGGGCTCGGAGGCCCATAAGGCGGCCATCACCGGGGACACGGTCGGCGATCCCTATAAGGATACGGCCGGACCGGCGGTCAATCCGATGATCAAGATATCGAATATCGTCGCATTGATATTACTGGCGGTGCTGGCGCATTAATCTGTTTTTTTTCGCTCACGGGTGTTTGTTTTGCCTCGGGCTCTGTTTACCGCTCACGGCT
>CAMYJA010000033.1 GCA_947258705.1 uncultured Hyphomicrobiaceae bacterium
ATGCCAGCAGAGCCGGGAGTGAGTTTTTTGTTTGAGTTAGCCATATTGGGTATTTTTCCCGGAGCAATCGCCTTTGCCGGTGCGATGGATCTTTTCACCATGACCATTCCGAACAAGATCTCGTTGGCACTTGTCGCGGCGTTCCTCGTTCTTGCGCCCATTGCCGGACTTGGCTGGAGCGAAGTCGGCATGCATTTGGCCGCGGGCATTCTTATATTGCTCATCGGCTTCGCAATGTTCGCCTTTGGCTGGATCGGTGGTGGTGATGCCAAGATGTTTGCCGTTGGCGCCCTGTGGCTGGGTTTTGACCACCTTCTGGACTTCACGATCTATGCAACGCTCCTTGGCGGATTGCTTGCGATAATTCTTCTGATCATGCGTCGCATGGTCTTTCCTGTCTGGCTCTTCCGTCAGGATTGGTTTGGTCGCCTTTATCATCAGGAAACCGGCATGCCATACGGTGTCGCTCTGGCAGCCGCAGCACTGATTATCTATCCGCAGACGCTCTGGATCGCCTCGCTTTACTGATAAGCCTCCCGCCAATCACCCGACATTTCTATCCCGCCTTCCTTGAGCGCGGCTACTGGCAGTTTCGTCACTGGAACAAGTCTGTCTTCAAGCACGGATACTTTTTGCATTTTTCCAGGTCGTGCTGACGGATCTCTCCGATCCTCACAAACGTTTCGTTTTTGCACGTGCATTAACCTTCCATTGACCTTTCTCCGCCACTATCGCCGAAATCAAATGAAACATAAGTGAGCGAAAAGGATCCTTAGGGGAATGAAACGGGCACGCATCATCGTTCTGGCCATCGCTGTGGTTTCTGCTCTGGGCGCAGCGTTGCTCGCCAAGGGTTTTCTCGGATCGACCAAAGTCGTCCAGACGGTAAAAACAAATTACGATACAATCAAGGTTCTGGTAGCGCGCAGCGATATCAGGCTGGGCGATTCAATCAAAGCCGCTGATCTGAAATGGCAGACATGGCCAAAAGATGCTGCATCTTCCGACTATATCACGCGTAACCGTAAGCCGAAGGCAGTTTCAGAATTTACCGGCGCCATCGCTAGGGCCACTTTTCTCCCCGGTGAGCCGATCAAATCCAAAAAACTGATCAAATCGAGCAGTGGTGGCATCATGGCGGCCATCATCAAAAAAGGCATGCGCGCGATATCGACTCCGATTCGCGAGGATACCGCTGCCGGCAATTTCATTCAGCCATCCGATCGCGTGGATGTGATCCTGACACGTCAGATGCGAAAACCGAACGGATCGGGCAAGCAATATGTAAGCGACACGATCTTTAGAAACGTCAATGTACTCGCCATTGGCCAGAACATTGAGACGAAAGACGGCAAGAGGACGGTAACGGGCAAGACGGCAACGCTTGAATTGACCCCTTCCCAATCCGAAACGCTCGCTCTCGCGCGCTCGATGGGAGAGATCTCTTTGTCGTTAAGAAGTTTGGCGGAAGCGTCGAAAGACGGTTCCGGACCAAGTGAAAATGATGCGGCTTTTAATTCGAGCCGGTCTTCCGGAATCAACCTGCTGAAGTACGGCGTTCAGTCACGCGCATATGGTGTGCGTTAAGTGCAGTTTGAAACATGTAGCTCGTCAAAAGGGTAAATAACGATGCGAAATATTTTCAGATGTGTCACTGCGATTGTCGCTCTCGGCCTCGTAGGTGTTCTTTCCACCGGTGCTTTGACATCGGACTACGGCAAAGCCTGGGCCGGCCAGAATTCTAAAGGGCAGCATAGATCGGTTCTGCGGATTTCAGAATCTGATCATTTCCCTATCACCAAAAAGGTTCGTCTCGGATTAGGCAAATCGATGATGATCGAATTGCCCCGCGAAATTCGCGATGTCGTCGTTTCGGATCCGACCTCCGTTGATGCCGTTGTCCAGACTTCGACGAGAACCTACCTCATTGGTAAGAAATCGGGTCAGGCAAATGCATTTTTCTTCGATTCAGATGGCGAGCAGCTTCTGACTCTCGAAATCACAGTCGAACGCGATGTTACCTCATTGAATGACGTGCTCAATCGATTAATCAAGGGTGCACGTATCAAAGCCGAGATCTTGAACAACACGGTTATCCTTACCGGACATGTCCGTAATCCGGGCGACGCGGCACGCGCAGCGGATATTGCATCACGCTTTGTCGTATCAAACGGTGGAGAATCCGATGCCCGCCAACGCGAGAAAGTCGTCAATCTTCTCTCCGTGGAAGCAAATGAGCAGGTTCTTCTTAAGGTGACAGTTGCCGAGATGCAGCGCGACACCATAAAGAGAATTGGAGTGAACTGGTCGAATATCAATATTGGTGATTCTGTTTTCCAGGGTGGAACGAACAATGGCTTCCCAGTAACCGGCACTGACGGACTGAACAGCTTCCTTACCGGTGTTTTTGGACCAAGCGGAGACCGCACTTCCTGCCTGGCATCATTGGCAGGGGCACTCGCCACGACGAGCACAGCAAATTGCCTGACTGAGACCCTTCAAGCATTCGAACGCAATGGCCTGCTCCGTACACTGGCGGAACCGACCCTGACGGCAATATCCGGCGAAACAGCAAGTTTCCTGGCTGGAGGCGAATTCCCGATCCCGGTTTCCAGTGACGACGGTGAGATTGCGGTTGAATTCAAACCCTTTGGTGTCGGTCTCTCTTTCACGCCAATGGTTATGTCGGAAGGGCGCATCAGCATGAGAATTTCAACCGAGGTATCCGAGTTGGACCCAAGCGCATCTGTATCGGCTGGCATATTCTCGATACCGGGCCTTAAGGTGCGTCGGGCAAACACAACCGTCGAGCTTCCCAGTGGCGGTTCCATTGTCATTGCCGGTCTGATCTCGGACGATACGCGTCAGAACATCGACGGTACGCCTGGACTGAAGAAACTCCCTATTCTGGGTACACTCTTCAGGAGCCGGGATTTCAAGAAAAATGAAACAGAACTGGTCATTATCGTAACTCCTTTGACTGTGAAACATGTCGCACGTCGCAGGCTCGCGCAGCCCGACGATGGATTCATGCCGGCGTCCGATCCAAAGGCAATATTCATGGGACAAATAAACCGTGTCTACGGCCGCAGGGAAGAGCTTCCGACCACAAGTTACAAGGGTAATTACGGGTTCATAGTAGATTAAGCCGGTGATGGAGAAACGAAATGCAGTACCTAAAGTCAAAATCGATTAGTGAACGGACCGGTAAGATGTTGAAGAGCACAAAAATAATTATGGCCTCATTGTTGGTTACAACACTGGTAGGCTGCAAAACACATCGGGAACATCTGGTCGGCTACGAGATCAGCCACCCTTCCCAGCGTCATCCGATAATGGTTGCAAAAAAGCCGATTTATCTTGATCTCGAAGTACCGAGAGGGTCGACCGGTCTGACGGTATCCCAGGCTGACAATGTAAGGGGTTTCATCAGCCAGTACCGTAAGGAAGGCTCCGGCAAGCTGATCATATCGGCGCCAAGCGGATCTCCAAACGAAGTCGCGGCGTTTAAAGCGTTGAAAAAGGTGCGTGGCCTGATCAAGGACGACGGCATCGCCTACAACGCGGTTGAAATGACGCCTTACTACCAGGAAGACGATCCGCAGCCACCGCTCAAACTCTCTTATGTGCGCTATGTCGCTGAAGGCCCGGACTGCGGTCAATGGCACGACAATCTAGCCGAAGATGACCGCAATGCAAACTATGCGAACTTTGGCTGCGCACAACAGCAAAACATCGCGGCAATGGTGGATAATCCACGCGACCTGATCGAGCCAAGAGGTACTGATCCACGTTCGTCCGAGCGCCGTGATACGGCTTGGAAAAAATACGTAAGTGGCGAAACAACCATCACGAAGAGAGACGCCAAGGAAGAATCAGGCAAGGTTTCCGATGCAGCAGGTGGGGGAGAATAATGGCTAAACTATCAGAACAAACGGCGGAACAATTGGACGATCTGCAGCCTGCGTTTGAAGAAAACGAGGCAGATGAGGCCAATGCGCTTTCAACTGAATTTCAACCTCAGGCAGACCAGGTAGAAGAGTCCGTTCCGGTTGACGACGAGAAATTGGCCGGAGCGACGCATAATGCGCGGCCAATTCCGAGGATTTCTATCCAGGCGTTTTGCGAAGATCAGAGAACGGCCGATGTTGTACAGACGGCTTCTGCCGATCGCCGGCTTATAAAGGCGCATATGACTGTTCAGATCGGTGGTATCGAGGCGGCGTTCGCTCATTTTCAGGAATCGCCCACGCCCAATCTGATCATTATCGAAACGGTTCTAAGCCGTAACGAGGTTCTCGAACAGCTCGATCAGCTGGCGGGCGTCTGCGATCCGGGTACGAAGGTTATCATCATCGGTCAGATGAATGACGTTCTGCTCTATCGTGAACTTTTGGCGCGCGGTGTAAGCGAATACCTGATCAATCCCATTGAGCCCATCCAGCTCATGGAAAGCATCTCCAACCTATACAACGATCCCGATGCCGATCCCGTCGGCCACATCATAGCATTTATCGGTGCAAAGGGAGGTAGCGGATCAAGCGTGGTTTGCCATAACGTATCCTGGGCGATTTCTGAGAACTTGAAATCCGACGTCGTTATATCGGATTTCGATCTGCCTTTCGGGACGGCGGGTCTGGATTTCGACGTGGATCCCATTCAGGGAATTGCCGATGCCTTGTCGGCTCCGGACCGTCTCGACGAAGTCCTTCTGGACCGGCTTCTGAAAGAGTGCACGGAGCATTTAAGCCTATTCGCGGCTCCGGCCTCCCTCGACCGTAATATTGAACTCAGTAGTCAGGGGTGTGAAACGGTACTCGACGTGATCCGCCAGAATGTTCCATATGTCACCGCCGATCTGCCCCATATCTGGGCCGATTGGAGCCGTGATATTCTCCTCATGGCCGATGAAATTGTCATAACGGCGACTCCGGATCTCGCAAATCTGAGGAATGCTAAAAACATCATAGATTTCCTCAAGGAACGCCGCTCGAACGACAAGCCGCCATACCTGGTCCTGAACAAGGTCGGCATGCCGAAATTTCCGGAAATTCCCGTGAAGGAATTTTCAGAAGCTCTTCAGATCGAGCCGAGTGCAATTATCGAATTCGATTCTCAAACATTCGGCATTTGCTCCAATAATGGCAACATGATCGAAGAGATGGCGCCCAACGCCAATGCGGCAACGCAATTTCGTGACCTCGCATTTCTGATAACGCATCGCGTGCAGCAGAAAGTCGAGCAGGAATCCATGCTGACGCCATTACTGAAAAAAATTCCCTTTCTGAACTCCGGAGCATAAAACATGTTCGGCAAACGCAGTGGCGATGATCTTGCGAATACGCGCAAGATAGCAAAAAATAATGAGGCGGCAGATGCCGGCAACAAGGCGGCGACCGGTTCTCAAACCGGTGTCAGTGCTGTTAAAAAAGCGCCCGTAGAGAAGGTGGAGCAGCCGGTGGCTGAAGTTCAACCGGCTCGACAGCGGTCCGAAGAGTTCTACGATATCAAATCATCTGTTTTTAACGCGTTGATCGATACAATTGACCTCACCCAGCTGGCCAAGCTCGATGCAGATTCGGCACGTGACGAAATCCGCGACATTGTCGGCGAGATCATTCAACTCAAAAACGTCGTCATGTCGATCGCCGAACAGGAGGAACTGCTTGAAGACATCTGCAATGATGTTCTCGGCTACGGACCTCTTGAGCCCTTGCTGGCGCGCGATGACATCGCCGATATTATGGTCAATGGCTCCCAGACCACATTCATCGAAGTTGACGGCAAGGTGCAGCAAACAGGCGTCCGTTTTGCAGATAACGCTCAACTGATGAATATCTGCCAGAGAATTGTGACGCAGGTCGGCAGGCGCGTCGATGAATCAAGCCCCATATGCGATGCGCGTCTTCCCGATGGTTCACGCGTCAACGTAATCGCGCCACCTCTTGCGATCGACGGTCCCGCACTCACAATTCGTAAGTTTAAAAAGGATCGCTTGACCCTCGACCAACTCGTTGATTTTGGATCGATCACTCCAGCGGGACGGACAATACTCGGCATAATTGGTCGCTGCCGCTGTAACATTCTCATTTCAGGTGGTACGGGCTCCGGCAAAACAACGCTTTTGAATTGTCTCACCGGCTACATCGATACCGATGAACGCGTAATTACGTGCGAGGATTCGGCCGAACTTCAACTGCAGCAGCCTCACGTTGTCCGATTGGAAACGCGCCCCCCGAATATTGAGGGCGAAGGCGAAATTACCATGCGCGAACTCGTAAAAAACTGTCTGCGTATGCGGCCGGAGAGGATCATCGTGGGCGAGGTTCGCGGACCTGAAGCATTCGACCTTCTACAGGCGATGAACACGGGTCATGACGGCTCAATGGGTACGCTCCATTCGAATAGTCCCAGGGAGGCGATCAGTCGATTGGAGAGCATGATCATGATGGGTGGTTTCTCCCTTCCGCCGCGCACGATCCGGGAAATGATCACGGGTTCGATCGATATCATCGTCCAGGCCTCTCGTCTGAGAGATGGCTCGCGCAAAATCACGCACGTGACTGAAGTGGTTGGCATGGAAGGCGATGTCGTGACACTTCAAGATATATTTCTTTACGACATCCAGGGAGAAGACGAAGACGGTAAACTCCTGGGAAATCATCGGTCCACGGGCATCGCCAGGCCGAGGTTCTGGGATCGTGCTCAATATTACGGCGACCACCATAAGCTCGCTGAAGCGCTCGCTTCAGCAGAAATGTCGGACGCCAACGGCAATCCACTCGGAGAATGACATGGATAGTACACTAATTATGCAAATTGGTGTCGTATCGCTTGCGTCACTGAGCGTTGGATTGGTCGTCTACGTACTCGTCTACCCTTACCTTTCTGGTGAAAAGCAGGCGGATAAACGTCTATCGGGAGTGACCCAGTCCAGCAACCGTTTCAAAGCCGCCGGTGGCTCTGGTGGTGGCAGCGATTCGCAAGAGGCGCTGCAGGAACGTCGCAAGCAGATTGAAGACACCCTCAAGGACATCGAGAGTCAAAAAGACAAAAAGCGCTTAACCATGCGTTTGCGGATTTTGCAGGCCGGTCTTGATATGACACCGAGAACATTTTATCTGGCCAGCCTGATCGCGGGTGTGATTGTTTTCGGTGTGGTTGATGTTACCGGCAACCCGTTATGGGTGTCGCTCGCCGCTGCGTTTGTAGCTTCGGCTGGTGCGCCACGCTGGATACTGGCTCAAATGAAAAAGCGTCGACTGAAGAAGTTCATTGCCGAGTTTGCGACGGCGATCGATGTCATCGTCCGTGGTGTCAAATCGGGGTTGCCGCTGAATGACTGCCTGGGCATCATCGCGAGAGAATCGGAAGAACCGATTAAAAAAGAATTTACTGAACTCGTCGAGCAGCAACGTGTCGGTGTTCCTCTCGGTGAATGCTTCGACAAGATGATGGAAACCGTTCCTCTGCAGGAAGTGAATTTCTTTGCCATCGTTATCGCGATACAGCAGCAGGCAGGTGGCAATTTGGCCGAAGCGCTGGGCAATCTTGCCCAGGTCTTGCGGGATCGGAAAATGCTGTCCGCAAAAGTCAGGGCATTGAGCTCTGAGGCAAGAACGTCCGCAATCATCATCGGTGTCCTGCCGTTCGGCGTGGTGAGCGCTGTTTATGTGTCGGCGCCGGAATATATCTCCCTTCTTTGGAAGGAACAGATGGGCCACGTGATGTTGATGGCGAGTCTTGGCTGGATGGTGATCGGCATCCTCATAATGCGTAAAATGATCAATTTCAATTTCTAGACCGGTTTTTGAGTACGGCTTTTGCAGGTGATCCAAGGCCAATAGATAGGATAGTTTGAATGTTTACTCAAATCGTAGATCTGATGACGAATCCGCAGTTCATCATTATGGTTTTGTCAGGCGTGGCGGCCTTTGCGACGGTTGTAACCCTAACCATGCCTGCCCTCTCCCGCGATCGCATCAATTCACGCATGAAAGTCATGGCCACTGAGCGCGATAAAATGCGTGCAGAGCGTTTGTCGGAACTGTCGTCTCCCGAAACAGGGTCGCTCCGCAACAAGCCAAAAACATTTATGCAGGGCATCGTTGATCGCCTGAACCTGCGCAAGGCCTTTGATTCGTCCGAACTGCGCGACAGCCTGAAAATGGCCGGATTACGCGGACAGGCGCCGGTTGTGGCGTTCATGTTTTTCAAGGTTCTCGCCCCAATCATCAGTTTTGTTGCTGCGCTTGCCTATTTGTTCACCATGGACAGCCACGGTTTGCCACCGCTCTTCCGGTTCGGCATAGCCCTTGCGGTAGGATATATCGGCTTTTACATGCCTGGTATTTTTGTCAACAATCTCATTCAGAGACGCCAGCAATCGCTTGGCTCGGCCTTCCCGGATGCGCTGGATCTCCTGCTCATTTGCGTACAGTCAGGCATGTCGATTGAGGCGGCTTTCGGCAAGGTCGCCAACGAAATCGGCGAACAATCGATTGAGCTGGCAGAGGAAATGAGTCTGACGACTGCCGAGCTTTCCTATCTCCCCGAGCGCCGGCTGGCATACGAAAATCTGGGTAAACGCGCCGGCACGCCGGCCATCAAGGCAGTAACCACTGCATTGGGCCAGGCGGAACGCTACGGAACATCGGTCGCCACCGCTCTTCGTGTGATGGCAAAAGAATCACGTGATATGCGCATGTCGGAAGCCGAACGCAAAGCAGCGGCCTTGCCGCCGAAACTGACCGTGCCAATGATTGTATTTTTTCTCCCTGTGCTTTTCGTCGCGATCCTGGGGCCTGCCTATATTCAGTACACCAGTATAAAGTAAGGCCGAAACAGGACTTTGATGAGCCGGTGATGCGCTGGTCCCGAAGTTGGAAGAGACGGTGATGAGATTTAGAAAGCCCGCCCGATAATTGTCTGGCGGGCTTTCATGCTCCTCCAAGTCATTCCTTAAGAAAGCGCGCCGCGCTATTGAGTACGACCTCGGTGGGGGTGAGAGCTACAAAAGCGCGTTCTGGAAGTTAGGCACGCGCCATCATTTAGCGGCCACTACGGATGCGAATGACCCTCACACGAGCGACTTGCCGGTATTGTCCTGTTAAGAGCAACCTGACAAAGCCCGAGTTTTAAGCGTCAGATGAAATTCAGATGCCCGCCACGCCCCTCTCTGGAGGATAGAGGCAAGTTGCCATCAAGCAAGCGTGAGCCGCACCCATGGCCGAAAGCGACGGCTGTTGGCACGGACCGCGAGAAATTTGCTGAAGATATCCCGGTCAGAAGTCCCGGTTGGAGGTCAATCAGCGGCCGGTGGGCGTAAGGCGCAAGGGGCCCTGGTCTACGGAAGCAACCTGCGTGGCCCATGCGTTGGCTGGGCTCTGCTCGGATACGGCCTGGGGTCCGCGGATACCGGCATTTCCAGCCCCGGATACCGATGCCGGTGAAGCATCGGCCACCCGTGCAGGCTTGGGCGCCATCACAGCCGGTTTGTTGACCATATCCCTGATGAAGGCCACATTCTCTTTCACGCCATCTGAGCTGAGGTCGGGTTCTGAAACTGATTTTGCCTCGTCATATCGCCCCTGCACGCCAAGTATGAGTGCAAGGTTCTGACGGACTTTTGATCCGTTCCCGCCCATTGACGCAGCCTTTCTTAGATATTTCTCCGCCTCTGCGGGCTTGCCGTCCAGTGCATAGGAAAGCGCCAGATTGTTTATGATCGACGATTGCCCAGGCGACAGCTGCATGGCTTGGCGAAAATATTTTTGAGCGTTGTTGTGGTTCCCGGTTTTAGCGTATGTCGTTCCCAATGCCGAGAGGACACGCCAATCGGGTTTATTCGGATCAAGCGCGCGCTTGAGGACTTTTTGAGAGAGTTTGACCTGCCCCTGGTCCAAAGCCAGGCGCCCGTATTCAGAGGCTATGCTCCTGTCGCCCGAATTGCGCATCGTCGCATTTTGCAATACTGCCAAAGCCTTCTTTTTCTGGCCGGCAGCTTTCAGGTTTTTTGAAAACGCGACAGCGGCTTTGGCATTGCCGGGATTTTTGGCATATGCCTGCCCCCAATATGCGAGCGCCCTCTGCATCTCGTTGGAACCGGTTTGTGCCTGCGCCTGGGAAGACGCGTGATTACTGGCCGGCGCCTGCCCGCCCAGATCTGCAATCGGCCCGATATGCCCGCAGGCCGTCAGGCCAAGTCCGAGAGCGAGCGAGGAAAGTATGCCTTTGAGTGAGCGAAATTCATTATGAATATGGATGAGAGGTCTGACCGCCATTGCTGAATGCCCTTTTAGCAGAATCGAAATGAATCTTTGACCGTCAGTTTCTGATACAGGCGTCAACAAAGTCTTAACCTGTGGCTCAAAGAAAGGCCGCTGTGGCGCTAATGTCACCCCTCCTGATGGCTTATTTCCTTAGCCGATGCAGCGCCCCATTCACCGATTTCAGGCATTTCGAACAGATCCTTCGCATATTGAGCGGCAGTGCCGTCATCGCCATAATCCGAAAGCTTGACATCATAGGTCCTGAAACGCGAGACCACGGGAGCGTACATAGCATCGGCAATGGTAAAGCCACCGAATAAAAACTCCCCGCCGCTGCCATATTTCTCACGGCAAAGGCGCCATATTTCGATTACGCGGCGGATGTCGGCGGCGACCCCGTCCGATACGTCCCGGGCTGGCCTGATCCTGGCGAAATCCATCGCCATTTCATTGCGCAGATGGAAAAACCGTGAATGCATTTCGGCGGACACGGACCGGGCTATGGCCTTGGCGTCATGATCTTCGGGCCATAGCGGCAATTCTGAGTGGGCCTCTGCCAGATATTCGGCAATGGAAAGGCTGTCCCATATGACGAGCCCCTCGTCACGCAGGGCAGGCACCAATCCCGAAGGCGAATTTTGAACGAGTTCCTCATGGCGCGATGGCCCCCTGAGGTTCACCATTATCTCGTCAAAGGCCAAACAGAAACGTTTCATCAACAGCCATGGCCGCAAGCTCCAGGATGAATAATTCTTGTTTCCGATGACAAGCTGATATCTCGTTTCCGCCATGAGCGTTTCCTAATTGTTTTTGTGACCACCCGGTGGCATTAATAGCCCTAACGAAGTGCGGCAAGCAATCAACGATCAGGACATATTTCTCCATGTATCCCGAAGACAGTAAACCAGGCGTTTCATCCAGGACGCCGGACAATACAATTCTGCCGGCTGATTCCCGCAAGAAATCAAAACCGATCTGGATCGTGTCCGAACGGGATTCCGATCATCGATTGGCCCGACTGTCGGCCCCGCACCAAACCTGGCTTAAATCCGCCGGATGGAAGCCTAAACACGGTCAATTTGCAATTCTTCCGGGTGAAAACGGGAAGGTGTCAGGTGCGGTTTTTTGCGTCGGTCCGGCCAGCAGTACGGATCAATCGGCTCTGCCGTTTGGCACCCTGCCGAAAGTTCTGCCCAAAGGGACCTACCATTTCGAGACAAAACCGGACGATCCAGACAATGCCGTTCTCGGCTGGCTCTTGGGATCATATGTTTTTGACAAATATAAAACAGGCAGAAAATCGGACTGGCCCGTCCTGAAGCTCCCTCGCGAATGCAACTCAGGCGCGGTCGTGGAGATTGCACGCTCCATCTATCTCGGGCGCGATTTGATCAATACGCCGGCAAATCATATGGGGCCCGACGAAATGGAACAGGCGGCACGCGACGTTGCGCGGCAGTTCAAGGCAAAGGTCTCGGTCGTTCTGGGGGACAGGCTGATATCCGAAGACCTGCCTCTAATACATGCGGTCGGTCGTGCCAGCGACCGCACCCCGCGCCTGATCGACATGAAGTGGGGCCGTAAGCAGGCACCCGCCGTGACCTTGATTGGGAAGGGAATCGTTTTTGACACGGGCGGTCTCAATTTGAAGCCTGGCAATTCCATGGCCCTCATGAAGAAAGACATGGGAGGGGCCGCCGCTGCTCTTGCCCTGGCAAGAATGATCATGTCCGCCAAACTGGATATCAGGCTGCGCGTTTTACTGCCCATAGCTGAAAACAGCATATCAGGTAATGCCTTCCGCCCCGGTGACGTCATTCAGGCCCGCAATGAAACGACCGTTGAAATTGGCAATACCGATGCAGAGGGGCGTCTGGTGCTCGCCGATGCAATCTCCCTTGCCGACGAAGAGACCCCCGACACGATAATTACGCTTGCCACATTGACCGGTGCCGCACGCGTCGCGCTGGGGCCTGATCTGCCTCCGTTCTATACCGATGACGACGATTTCGCGGACGAAATCTCAAGCGCAGGATACCACACGGCGGACCCCGTCTGGCGCATGCCCTTCTGGCGGCCCTACAATGAATTGCTCAATGGCACTGTAGGCGACGTGAATCACATTTCCAGCAGTCCGCTGGCAGGATCGATAACGGCTGCTTTGTTTTTAAAGCGGTTTGTACGCAATGCGGGCAGATATGCGCATTTCGACATATTCGGATGGACACCCGCGTCGAAACCCGGCAAGCCGAAAGGTGGCGAGCCACAAGCGGCCAGGGCGATCTTCGATACCCTGGAAACGAAATATGGTGGGCAATCCCGCTAGTCGAAACCGAAGGCAAGCAATCGAAATGTCAGCTGAAAAGCCAGATCCAAGACGCCACGCATACCGTGATGATCTCGCCTCCGAGGAACTGAAAGGAACCGTCGACGCACCCCGCTTTGTCGCGGGCAGGCTGCGCGATGTCGCGGCGTCTTCGACCCCCTTGCGCGCAAACCCGCATGCCTCAGCGCCCCTCGAAACCGAAATCCTGTTCGGGGAAAGCGTGAAAGTGTTCGACGAGCGCGAGGGCTGGTCATGGGTTCAGTGTCGGCTCGACGGCTATGTCGGCTATACACCGTCGAATGCTCTGGCGGACCCGGGAGCAACCTCTACCCATCGCGTCATAGCGCCGGCGACTTTCGCCTATCCGGCCAGGGACATTAAATCTCCCCCACTGACAACCTTTCCCATGAATGCGCGGCTGGCCGTGACAGATTTTGATGGTGACTTTGCCGTGGTAGAGGGAGAAAGGTTCGTATATGCCAGGCATATGATTGGTGTTGCGGTCGACTGCAACAATCTCGAGGGTGAACTGAGACGCGGCGATCTCGTATTTTGGAAGGGCCATGTCGGCATCATGGTTACGGGGAGCGAGCTTCTGCACGCCAATGCGCATCATATGCAAACAGTGATCGAACCGTTTGCAGCGGCGCGAAGACGCATCGAGGAAACCGGGTCGGGAGATGTTTTGTCCGTCAAAAGGCCGTAACCGGGATCATCCAATCAGGTTGCGACGTCGCTGCCCTCACGTACCTTGAGATCGAATGCCGCCGATAGCAATGCCTTGGTATAATCCGTTTTGGGATTGGCAAAAAGATCCTGGGCGTGCCCCTCCTCGACAACTTTTCCAGCCCGCATGACAATCACATAATTGGACAGCGCCCGCACGACCTTGAGATCGTGACTGATGAAGAGATAAGCCAGGTCGTGGCTACGCTGTAAATCGCGCAACAGATCGACGATCTGCGCCTGAACCGACATGTCGAGGGCGCTGGTGGGCTCGTCGAGCATGACGAATTTTGGCTCCAGGACCATTGCCCGGGCGACAGCAATTCTCTGCCTTTGGCCACCCGAAAACTCATGCGGGTACCGGTCTTGATGTTCCTCTTCAAGCCCGACCTCTCCAAGCGCGCGAGACACGCGCGCGCGCCGCTCGACGAAATCCATATCAGGATTTTGAATGCGCAAGCCCTCACCGATAATCTGCCCGACCGACAGGCGGGGAGACAGCGAACCATAAGGATCTTGAAAAACGATCTGCAGGTCCTTGCGCAAGGGACGCATTGAGTTTGAATCGAAGCCTTCTATGTTGTTCCCAAGATAGGCAATGGGTCCCTCCGACGAGATCAGCCGCAAAAGACCAAGCCCGAGGGTGGTCTTTCCCGATCCCGACTCGCCAACCACCCCAACCGTTTGACCGGCACGGATCGCAAGCGAAACGCCGTCCACCGCTTTCACATGGCCGACCGTTTTTCTTAAAAATCCCTTCTTGATTGGAAACCAGACCTTGAGATTTTCGCTCTCCAGAACGACAGGTGCGCTATCGTCCGCAGCAGGCGGGTCACCCTTGGGCTCTGCATTGAGAAGATGGCGCGTATAGTCATGCCGGGGACGTTCGAACACCTCCTCGGTAACGCCATCCTCCACAAACACGCCGTCATTCATGACATAAACGCGGTCGGCCATTTTCCGCACGATACCGAGATCATGGGTAATCAACAGCATCCCCATATTGAGTTCGCTCTTGAGTTCCAGAAGAAGTTCCAAAATTTGTGCCTGAACCGTCACATCCAGCGCCGTGGTCGGTTCGTCGGCAATGAGCAGCTCCGGTTCGTTCGCAAGAGCCATTGCGATCATCACCCTCTGGCGCTGACCGCCGGAAAGTTGGTGCGGAAAGGATTCGAGGCGTTTTTCCGCATCCTGGATCCCGACCCGCTCGAAAAGCTCGAGAACGCGCGCGCGTGCTTCGTCATCTTCCATTCCGCGGTGAAGCTGCAACACCTCTCCGACCTGTTTTACGATCGTATGAAGCGGATTAAGCGAAGTCATCGGCTCCTGAAAAATCATCGAAATCCGGTCGCCGCGAATTTTTCGTACAAAAGGCTCCGGCGCATTCAACAGGTCTTCGCCTTTGTATCTGACTTCACCTGACGGGTGCGAAGCGGTCGGATATGGCAGGAGGCGAAGAATGGAAAGAGCCGAGACGGTTTTACCCGATCCCGATTCACCGACAATCGCAACCGTCTCTCCTTTGTCGATATGGAACGAAACGCCCCGAACGGCACTGGACGTTTTCCCGGCCGAGCGAAAATCGACGCTGAGATTGCGAACATCCACAAGCCGGTCAATTGTTTCACTGGGATTCATCACTCACCTCAACCGAATGTCTTGCGTGGATCGAGTGCATCGCGCACCGCCTCGCCGACGAAAATCAGCAGGCTAAGCATGATGGCAATCACAAAGAAGGCCGTGAAACCGAGCCACGGCGCCTGAAGATTGGCCTTGCCCTGGGACAGCAGCTCTCCCAGAGACGCGGATCCCGGCGGCATGCCGAGGCCGAGAAAATCAAGCGCCGTCAGCGCCGTGATCGATGAGCTCAGAATAAACGGAAGAAATGTAAGGGTCGCGACCATCGCATTCGGCAGGAGGTGGCGGAACATGATTTTAACATCCGTCAGTCCGAGCGCACGCGCCGCAAGGATATATTCGAGATTCCGGCCGCGTAAAAATTCGGCGCGCACAACACCGACCAGCGACACCCAGCTGAACAGGAGGAGTACACCGAGCAGAGTCCAGAAACCCGGGATAAGAACAGACGAAATGATAATCAGAACGTAAAGAGAGGGAATGCTCGACCAGATCTCCAGAATGCGTTGAAAAAAGAGGTCGACCCAGCCGCCGAAATAGCCCTGCACGGCGCCCGAGGCGACGCCGATAATGGTCGACAATATCGTCAATGCCAGTCCAAACAGAACCGATATGCGAAAACCGTATATTGTCCGGCCGACAACATCGCGCCCCTGGTCGTCGGTTCCGAGCCAGTTCCAGTTCCCGAGGGTGCAATTTCGGTCTTTGCCGCCCTCTGCGAAGGCCTGACAGCGTTTCTCTCTGTCGAGCAACCACGATGGCGGCGATGGAGCGGGAGAGGGAAGCTCAAGATTGATGGTATCATAGGAATAGCGAATGGGTGGCCAGAGCATCCAGCCTTGATCCTCGATCTCTTTCTGAATTTCAGGATCTCGATAATCCGTCAACGGAAGAAAGCCGCCGAACCGTTCCTCGGGATAATCGACAAAAACAGGAAACAGGATGTCGCCCTTGTAGGAAACGACGAGCGGACGGTCATTGGCGATGAATTCCGCAAACAGGCTGATCATGACCAGCGTGAGAAATGCGAATAAAGAGTAATAGCCCCGCTTGTTGGCCTTAAATATATTCCAGCGCCGCTCATTGATGGGCGATAGCGAGAATTTATCCAGATACGGTAGGCGCCCAAGTCGCGACTTCTGGCCCGTCTTGCCATCGCCGGGATCCTGCGCCATCTGGTCTGTTTTTATTTTTGCATCCATGCTCCTCAGACCTCCCGCGTCTCGAAATCAATCCGCGGATCGACCCAGGTATATGTCAGGTCAGAGATGAGATTGACGATGAGACCAACCAGGGAAAATATAAAAAGCGTCGCAAACACTACCGGATAATCGCGGTTGATGACGGACTCAAAGCCCAACAAGCCGAGGCCGTCGAGCGAAAAAATCGTCTCGATCAGAAGCGAGCCGGTAAAGAAGGCACTAATAAAAGCGCCGGGAAAGCCCGCGATAATAATCAGCATGGCGTTTCTGAAAACATGCCCGTAGAGAACCTGCTGTTCGGTCAGACCTTTGGCACGGGCGGTCAAAACATATTGCTTTTTGATTTCATCGAGAAAGGAGTTTTTGGTCAAAAACGTCGTCGTGGCGAATGCGCTAAGAGCCATGGCGATCAGAGGCAGCGTCAAATGCCAGAAATAATCGGTGATCTTGCCGAAGAGTGAAAGCTCGCTCCAATTGTCGGAGGTGAGGCCGCGTAATGGAAACAAGTCGAAAAATGTCCCGCCCGCAAACAGAACGATGAGTAGTACGGCTAGAAGAAATCCCGGTACGGCATAGCCGACGACGATCACGCCGCTCGTCCATACATCGAAACGCGAACCGTCATGCATGGCCTTCCTGATGCCGAGAGGGATGGAAATGAGATAGGTCAATACCGTCATCCAGAGCCCGAGAGAAATCGATACGGGCAGTTTCTCTTTGATCAACTCAATGACGCTCACGTCCCGGAAATAACTTTTGCCGAAGTCGAAAGTGATATAGCTCTTGAGCATAATGAAAAACCGCTCGTGAGCGGGCTTGTCGAAGCCGAACTGCTTTTCGAGTTGCTTTATGAATTCGGGATCGAGCCCTTGCGCGCCTCTGTATTTGGAGCTGGCCGATGATCCACCGGCATCCGAACCGGGCTGCGCCTGGGTCCCGGCCCCGCCGACTTCGCCCCCCTGACCGCCGCTGATTCGCGCGGTGGCGGAAACATCCGTGCCTGTAAGCTGAGCGATGACTCGCTCGACCGGCCCGCCGGGAGCAAATTGAATAATAACGAAACTCACCAGCATGATCCCCAGCAATGTCGGGATCATCAGTAAAAGACGTTTGATAATATAACTGGTCATGGCTTCACATATAGCGCGAGAAGGCTGATTTGGCTTAATGAAAACGGTTTAGCGAAATCTCATTTCTTTTCAAGCCTGGCGGCTTTCTCATTGTCGTACCACCAGGTTTCGATAATCCCCCTGTTATAGGGAGTTCTGATTTTCGGCTCGGAAAACTTGTCCCAATAGGCAACGGTATGGGAAGCTTTATACCAATGCGGCACCCAATAGTGCCCCGCGCGAAGCACACGGTCGAGGGCGCGCGCGGCAGCCACCATGTCGTCACGTGAGCCGGCCGAGATCACCTCTTCTATGAGGGCATCGATAACCGGATCTTTCACACCGGCCAGATTATAGCTGCCAACCGCGTCGGCCGCTTTCGAGCCGAGAATATTCCGCAGCTCGATCCCGGGCGTAAGCCGCATAACGAACCTCTGCGTTGTGATGTCGAACTCGAAACCCTTCACGCGCCTCTGATATTGGGCCGGATCCACGCGCCTGATGGATGCATCGACACCGATGAGTTTCAGGTTTTTTACATAAGGAGCAATCACGCGTTCGAAGCTTGGCGAGTAGATAAGAAACTCGATTTTGAGTTCTTCTCCCTTGGCATTGAAGCGCTTTCCGCCACGAACGGTCCAGCCGGCAGCGCTCAACAGTTTACTCGCGGCGCGAAGGTTTTTTCGGTCCTGCCCCGATCCGTTGGAAACCGGGGGCGTATAGACGCCCTCAAACACGCTTTTCGGCAATTTGTCGCGGAAGCGCTGCAGCAGTTCCAGCTCTTTGCCAACAGGCGCCCCGGTCGCCTTCATATCCGAATTTTCAAAATAGCTCGCTGTGCGCTTGTAGTGATCATAAAAGATATTCTTGTTCGTCCATTCGAAGTCGAAGGCGAGGTCGAGTGCCTGGCGGACCCTGATATCCTTGAACTTATTGCGACGTATATTGATAAAAAATCCCTGTGCGCCCGAAGGCCGCTTGTCTTCCAGGACACGGCGGATCAGGCGTTTCTCATGCACTGCCGGAACATCATAGGCGGTCGCCCAGTCGCGTGATGTAAACTCTTCCCTGAGGTCATAGGACTGACCTTTGAGAGCCTCGAGTTCAATCGATCGGTCGCGGTAATATTCGTATCGTAACTCGTCGAAATTATACTTGCCCTTGGATACGGGTAAATCCCGCGCCCAATAATCGTCGCGCCGGACATAGGTGATATATCGTCCGGTCTTGAAGTCGCCGATTTTATAGGGTCCCGAACCGATCGGCGGCTCAAGCGATGTTTCTTCGAATTTCCGGCTGGCATAAAACGCTTTGGAAAATATCGGCAGTTCCGCCACAGCCAGAAGAAGGTCGCGAACGGCCTCGCCCTGAAAATCATAGCGGATTTTATCGGGCGCCAGCACTTCCGCCCTGACCACATCTCGAAGCCGGATTGAATAGGCGGGGTGCCCTTTATCCTTGAGAATGTCGAACGAAAATTTGACATCCTCCGCCGTCAAGCGCGTCCCGTCTGAAAACCGTGCGGCGTTGCGGAGATAAAACACGACCGACTTCCGGTCGTCAGCGACTTCGGCCGACTCCGCCACGAGGCCGTATACCGAACTCGGCTCGTCCCATGCGCGTACCATCAACTGATCGAATACGGTGAGCGTATCCGTCGTGCGCCCGAGCCCTTGTGCCGGGTCGCCCTTGAGGATGTAGCCGTTGAGACTGTCAAACGTAACGAGACCGGCCGTGCCGATCATCGAAATCCGCCCACCCTTCGGCGCGGATGGATTGACATAATCGAAATGTTTGAAGTCGGGACTGTATTTGAGTTTTCCAAAGGCCGAAAGGCCATGTGAACGCTGCCCGGCCGTCGCCAGATCGATCGGCGCCAACACAAGGATAATAAATATGAAAATTGACGGGATGTGAAAAATGCTCCGCTTTTTCATGGATGCGGACATCCTCATTTATCTCTCGCCTGCGCAAGCCTGGCCGCGGCCTTTTCGTCATACCACCAGATGCGCTCAAATCCGAAATCCTGAGAGGGCATGTTTTCGGGATGCCTGAACATATCCCAATAGGCCAGCCGCTCATAAGGTGCGTACCATTGCGGCACCACGTAATGGTTCCACAAAAGAACCCGGTCAAGCGCCCGCGACGCCGCCACAAGGTCTTCCCGTGATTTGGCAAATATGATCTTGTCGATGAGTTTGTCGACCGCGGGATTCCTGATGCCGATGATGTTTCGGCTGCCGTTTTTACCGGCCGCCTGCGATCCCCAGAATTCGCGCTGCTCATTTCCTGGAGAATGCGATTGGGAAAAACTGCCGATGACAATGTCGAAATCGAAATCGCTATAGCGTTTGATGTATTGGGATGTGTCGACCGTGCGTACCCGTGCCTGAATACCAAGCTTGCGCAAATTGCGCACATAGGGAAGTACAATACGCTCGAACGTTGGTGATACCAGCAGGAATTCAACGCTCATCTTCTTGCCGGTTTTCTGATTGGTAAGCGCGCCCCCCTTGATCACCCAGCCTGCTTCCTTGAGAAGTTTGACGGCTTCACGCAGATGCGACCTGACATCACGCGGATTTGTGTTGTTCGGGTTTTTATATTCGGCCGTGAACACCTCTGGCGGCACCAGCTCCTTGACTTCGCTCAGAATTTCAAGCTCCCGCCCTTCGGGCAGGCCGCGCGCCGATAGTTCCGTATTCTGAAAATAGCTCGAAGTCCGACTGTATTGCCCATAGAATAGGTTCTTATTCGCCCATTCAAAGTCAAAAGCCAGATTAAAGGCCCGGCGCACGCGGGGGTCGGAAAATTTGTCCCGCCTTGTATTGAACGCGAAGGACTGCATGGGCTCGGGCGATTTGAGCGATATTTGTTCGGTCTTCACATGGCCTTTGCGGACCGCGTCAAAATCGTATCCCGTCGCCCAGTTTTTTGAACTCGACTCGTGAAAAAAGTCGAGCTGACCGGCGCGAAACGCCTCGAATGCGATGGTCGCGTCACGAAAATAAATCCATTTCAGCTCATCGAAATTCCATTGGCCGATATTGACGGGAAGGTCGCGGGCCCAATAATCGTCAACCCGCTCGTAAGTGATATATTTGCCGGGTTTCATATCCCCGATCCTGTATGGCCCCGATCCCAGCGGTGGCTCCAAAGTCGTTTTCGTGATGTCGCGCGGCGTTCCGTCAGCCCGCTTGCCGGTCCAGTAATGCTTGGGAAGCACCGCGAGCTGCCCGATGATCAAAGGGAGCTCGAGATTGTTTTTCACATCGAAACGAAAAGTCACCTCTCGCTCGCCGGTCTTCTCGACCTTGACCACGTTCTTGTAATAGAGCGCATATTGCGGATTGATCTTCTTCAGCGTCTCAAGACTGAATATGACATCCGCGGGTTTGATCGGCTCGCCATCGTGAAATTTGGCTTCCTTGCGCAGTTGGAATGTCGCGGATGAAAAGTCTTCCGGATAGGACACCCATTCCGCGACCAGTCCATATTCGGTCGAGGGCTGGTCCATAGCGCTGGACATGAGCGTGTCGTAGATCAGACCGAGCCGCCTCGCCGGGGTACCGTTGATGATGAACGGATTGAGGCTGTCGAACGTCCCGCGCCACCACATGCGCACCTTGCCGCCTTTGGGAGCGTTCGGATTGACCCACTGAAAATGTTTAAAATCGGCGCCATATTTGGGTTCGCCGACTAGCGACAGGGCGTGATGACGCTCTCCTGCAATGGCTTTGGCATCAATTCCGGCCAGAGCCACGGATGCCAGGGCGAACGTCAAAAGGATCCTTGTTTTCTTCGAGACCATTGAACCTCTTGTCTACGGTTGCAGCACCGGCGTCCGGTCAGTACGGACACCAACCCAATCGCTCCCTTTAAAGATGGGAGGTTTGGCGGGAGAAGCCAAATTAAATATCGTTCATGAACCTTGGCGTTATAAACGCCAATCACGTCGGATCTATGCCGTCAAGGCGCATGAAACGGTATTATTCCCTGCCTGTCTAATTCGGCAATGCCGCTGGGCTGTTGCTCTGTTTGTTGAGATAAACAAGGAGGTCGGCGAGCTGGCCGGGTTTGCGCACGCCCCGGAACGACATCTTCGTTCCCGGTATACATTTTTTTGGATTTTCAAGAAAACACTTCAGTTCGGCGAAGGTCCAGGTTCCATCCTTGTTTTTGAGGGCCGTGCTATATTTGAAACCGCTCACGCCGGCGATTTTCTGGTTTACGATACCCCAGATATTCGGTCCGATGCGGTTAGCACCGCCATTGTCGAAGGTGTGGCAGCCGGCGCATTTTTTGGCGACTTTCTTGCCGCGGACGGCATCACCGGCCTTGAGCATTGCGCCGAGCGTCTGTACGCCTTCTCCGTCTCCCGGCTTCTTGGCAACGGACGTGACGGAAGACTTCTCATCGGGCAGGACGATCTCATAGCCCGGTTTTTCCGGATGTTTTGGAACACTCAACTCTTCAATCAGAACCTTGGTGCCGACGATAACCAGCAATGACCATAACACGGCACCGGCGATTTTGTTTATTGTATAGGAATCCATTGTTACCCAACCCTTGGAGATCTTTTCTAATTTCAGCCTGTTCGCACTTTGCAACGCAAATTCGGCCAGTTTCGAGCGCCACTATATAAATTCCTTGGCCCCTTGCAACCGCTCATCTCATTCTATAAGGGCTTGAACCTCGATATCCTCAATAATCTTGGCTTTTTGAAGTAAAATGCAGACTTGTCTAATTGTAATTCCGGCACGGCTTGAAGCGAGCCGTCTGCCCGGAAAACCGCTGGCGGATATCTGCGGTGAGCCGATGATCGTTCACGTCTGGCGGCGTGCCCGCGAGGCCGATGCCGGCCGTGTGGTCGTCGCGGCCGATCACCAGGATATTATCGACGCAATAAAGGCCGCCGGCGGCGAAGCCCTTATGACGCGGCAGGATCATCAAAGTGGTTCGGACAGGGTATATGAGGCCGTCTGTTCACTAGATCCCGATGAGAAAGTGGAACTGGTCGTAAATCTTCAGGGAGATCTGCCCACTCTCGACCCTCACTTGATCGAGGCATGTGTTGCACCTCTCAGGGATGACGGCCCCGATATCGCCACCCTGGCATCGCTCATAACCGATCCTGCGGAATGCCAAAATCCGAATGTCGTGAAGGTCATTGGCACACCGGTAGGCAATGACGGGAATGCCGATGGTGCGGACCGGCTGAGAGCGCTCTATTTCACCCGCGCAACGGCGCCGCATGGCGATGGTCCGCTCTATCATCACATCGGCATTTATGCCTATCGGCGCGCGGCCCTTGAACGTTTCGTTTCATTGCCCCAGTCGCCGCTCGAAAAAAGGGAGCGGCTTGAACAACTGCGCGCATTGGAAGCAGGCATGCGCATTGATGTATCGCTCGTTGACACGAATCCCCTGGGTGTCGATACTCCCGCGGATCTCGAGCGCGCACGCGCGCTTCTCGCAAATTCTTAACGGACGTGTATTGCTGAAACGGCGCTGAGTATCTCAGGCATTTATCGCGGAACTAACTCACAATGGCTCAATCAGACGACAATTCAGCCCCAGACAATACCGGCGACGGCATCGCCTATCAGGGTGAACCGGGTGCGAATTCGCATATTGCCTGTCTAGCGGCCTATCCCGGCTTGCACCCGATGCCTTTCGCCACCTTTGAAGGAACCCTGGCCGCGGTGAAAAACGGTGAGGCTCGCCTGGCCATGATCCCGATTGAAAATTCGGTCGCCGGTCGTGTGGCGGATATCCACCATCTGCTGCCGGACGCAAATCTGTTCATAATAGGCGAACATTTTGAGCGTGTTCGCCATCAATTGCTCGGGATCAAGGGGGCGGATATAGAGGGCCTCGACAAAGTTCTCAGCCATACCCAGGCCCTCGGGCAATGCCGAACGGCGATCAACAAACTCAACCTTCGTCCGGTACCGGAGGCCGACACCGCCGGCTCGGCCAGACTGGTGTCCGAAGCGGGCGATAAAACCATGTCAGCCATCGCATCGGCACTGGCGGCAGAAATCTACGGACTCGATATTTTGAAAAAGGACATCGAAGATGAGAGCCACAACACGACGCGGTTTCTAATTCTGGCGCGTGAATCCGAGGACCCGGTACGGGATGGCGGAGACATCTTAACCACCTTCATCTTCAAGGTGCGGAATGTGCCGGCAGCTCTTTACAAGGCGCTGGGTGGTTTCGCGACGAATGGCGTCAATATGACGAAGCTCGAATCCTACCAGCCCGACGGACTGTTCAGGGCGACAATGTTTTATGCGGATATCGAGGGACACCCGGATGATCGAAATGTGCGCCTCGCTCTCGAAGAGCTGAATTTCTTTTCAAGCGAAATGAATATATTGGGCACTTACAGGGCCAATCGCAAAAATCTCGACCTCTCCTGAATGGGCAAGCCGGGGTAGTAATTGCTTCACGCGGCAAAATCCCGCATCAACCGGTTGGCAATGGAATAATCGCCCGGCAGCTCAAGCGCGCCTTCCTCTCCGCTTTCGAGCAATTTACCAAGCTCTTGTCTGGTGACCCAGATGGCATCGGAAATTTCATCGGCTGCGGGCTTGATGTCCGTCGACTTCGCTTCGGCGGTGCATCCGATCATCAGCGAATGCGGATAAGGCCAGGGCTGGCTTCCCCTGTATGTGACGTTCGTTGTTTCAAGCCCCACTTCTTCAAGCACTTCGCGTTTCACGGCGGTTTCGATATCTTCGCCGGGTTCGAGATAGCCCGCCAGCGTTGAATAAAAATTGTCCTTGAACCGTTTGTGGCAGGCGAGCAGGCATTTGTCGTCATGATGCACCAGCATGATGACAACCGGATCCATTTGCGGATATTGTTGCTGCCCGCAAGCCCAGCAGCGCCGCCGCCAGCCCCCATCCTTGATATGGGTCACCCCGCCGCAATGCCCGCAACACCGGTGCGAAATATGCCATGCTGCGAGCGACCTGGCTTCCGCGATAAGCGAAAGGTCCTCGGCGCTCATCACCCCCTGGTTCGCCAGGCTTCTGAGTTCCACAAGGGGCTTGAGCGCAAAGGGGCCATCGGGAACATGACGGGCGCGATGCTCCGAAAGCGCAATGAGATAATGCGCCCGGGCCTGGTCGTCGAGACCGAGGAAAATGAATTCATGCTCCCTGAGGCCCAGCTCATCAATTTCCTGACGCGGAAACCAGCGGATGCGGGCCTTCGTACGCTCTTGATCCGAATGAATGGCCGGTTTGAGGTCCACAAGGATCATGAAGCGCGACGAGCTTTTGGCGGCTTCCCGGTCCAGCCACTCCATATCCGTTCTGAGTTCGGACCGCCGATCCAGAAATCTGATCGTATCGAATATCATATGAACCACCTCCGCTTCTGAGCAGAAAAATCATAGCATTCTACAGTCAGCAGTCCAGTGGCGGAAAAACTCAGGGAATTATCACTCATATGCCGAATATTTCTTTTGATATGCCGTTGGACGGGACTTGTATTTGCCGGCCGGGAAAGGGATAATGCGTGTCGGGAGGTTGGCGGCGGACGAGTCCCTCGCCAACCGGGTCAGGTCCGGAAGGAAGCAGCCCTAACGAGTTCGACACGGGTTGCCGTTCAGCCTCCCACCTGTATCCTTAATGGTATTCATCGACGGCCTGCATTCGACAGTGGTTGAAAGAGGCCGGGTGAATCCCAGATGATCCTCAAAGCGTGTTCGGCTGTAGCCCGAACCAGATGTGCCCATCCCTCATGACAAAACGAAAAACGAACACGCCGAAGGCGACGTCGAAACAGGATGTAAAATCGCCTAAAGGAGCCAAAAAGGCTCAAAAGGCGAAAGCTTCTGCGAAAACCGATGAGGGCTATGTTGTCCTCGCGAGGAAGTACCGCCCGCAAACATTTGAGCAATTGATCGGTCAGGAGGCGATGGTCCGCACTCTGAAAAACGCGTTTCAAACCGAGCGGATTGCCCAGGCCTATATGTTGACCGGCGTGCGCGGTATCGGGAAAACCACAACCGCAAGGATCCTCGCGCGGGCGCTGAATTATGAGCTTGACGGCAAGGTTGACGGGCCGACGACCGAACTGCCGGAAGAAGGCGACCATTGCCGTGAAATCATGGAATCGCGCCATCCCGATGTGCTCGAACTCGATGCGGCCTCCAACACCAGCGTCGATAACATTCGTGAAATCATCGAGAGCGTGCGCTACCGGCCCGTTACCGCGCGCTACAAGGTCTATATCATCGATGAGGTTCACATGCTCTCGCGGGGCGCCTTTAACGCGCTTTTGAAAACGCTCGAAGAGCCGCCCGAACATGTGAAATTCATTTTCGCGACCACCGAAATACGCAAGGTCCCCGTGACCGTTTTATCGCGATGTCAGCGCTTTGACCTGCGCCGCGTCGAGATACCTGTACTTGTCGATCACCTGAAAACCATCGCGGACAACGAGAATACCGAAGTCAGCGATGACGCCCTGCACATGATCGCGAGATCGGCGGAAGGCTCTGTACGCGACGGCTTGTCCATTCTCGATCAGGCGATCGCCATGGGTGCCGGTTCCGTCGATGGAGAAACCGTTCGGGACATGCTTGGCCTCTCAGATCGCGTTCGCCTCTACGATCTTCTCGAAAGCGTATTGGCGGGGCAGGTGAAGGATGCCCTGACAATTGTCGGCGGACTTTATATGGATGGCGCGGAGCCGGTGCAGATCCTCTCTGACCTGGCCGATGCGATTCACGCCGCGACGCGCATCAAGACTGCCGGAGTGGATGGCGCGCCCGACAGCCTGACCACGGCGGACCGGGAGCGGATGGCCGAAATGGCGGGGAAGCTCGGTCTCCCCGCGCTGGCGCGGGCCTGGCAAATGGTGCTCAAGGGATTGGGCGAGGTGGCGGAGGCGCCCGATGCGCGCATAGCCGTCGAGATGCTGCTCATCCGCATGGCCCACATGTCCGATCTGCCGTCCCCGGAAGAATTGATCCGCCGGTTCAAATCAGGCGCGCCCGCGAATAAATCCGACACCACCCCGCAAC
This sequence comes from uncultured Hyphomicrobiaceae bacterium, assembly GCA_947258705.1. Lineage (GTDB taxonomy): Bacteria > Pseudomonadota > Alphaproteobacteria > Rhizobiales > CAMYJA01 > CAMYJA01. The sequence goes on from CAMYJA010000033.1 coordinate 26,319, forward strand.
AGCGGCCCAATGGCGGCAATGACCGTGCCGCGCCGCAGGCGAATTACGATGTCCCCGAAGTGGCGCCGCCCGAATATGATCCGGTGGAGACACCTGAGCTTTCCGGGCAACCGCAGGTTCCGGTCGTTCTCAACAGTTTTGACGATCTGGTGGCGCTGATCGATGCGCGGCGGGACGTCAAGCTCCTCACGGATGTCGAGCGGTATTTGCGCCTGGTCGGTTTCGAAGACGGCCGTCTGGAAGTGAATCTCGCCGAAAACGCCCCGCAGCGGCTGGTCGGACTTTTGAGCCAGAGACTCTCCGGCTGGACGGGACGGCGCTGGGTCGTGATTGTTTCCAGCGAGGAAGGTGATCCGACAATCAAGGAGCGCCGGGATGCCGAATTCCAACGCGATTACGAAGAGATAAAGGATCACCCTGAAATCAAGGCGGCTCGGGAGTTTTTTCCCGGTGCGGACATCGAAAAGATCCGAAGGATCGAAGATGATGCAGGGGAAGGCGGGCAGCGGGATAGTGCAAAGCGAACGGGCTCCAACCAGAAAGGCCGAGAATGAAAAACTTCATGGATATGATGGGCAAGGCGCGCGAGTTGCAGGCCCAGATGGAGGAGATGCAGAAGGAGCTGGGCGCGATGGAGATCGAGGGCACGGCAGGCGCCGGTCTCGTCAAGGTGACCCTCAATGGCAAGGGTGAAATGCGCAACGTTTCTATCGATCCGAGCTTGATAAAGCCCGATGAAGCCGGAATATTGGAGGATCTGATTGTCGCCGCCGCTCAGGATGCGAAATCCAGGGCGGAAAAGGCCATGCAGGAAAAAATGCAGGAGATGGCGGGCGGAATGCAATTGCCTCCAGGCATGAATCCCTTCGGTTGAGGTCCTGTTTCACATGAGCAAAACCGTTGCCGGCCCTGAGATTGAGAAACTAATCCAATATCTCGGACGATTGCCGGGTCTGGGCCCGCGTTCGGCACGCAAGGCGGCGCTTCACCTTATCAAGAAGCGCGAGGCGCTGATGGTGCCCCTGGCGGCAGCCATGACCGAGGCAGCCGAAAAAATAAAAATCTGCAGCACCTGCGGAAACATCGACACCTGTGACCCGTGCACCATTTGCGAGGACGGGCGCCGTGACGAAAACATGCTCGTGGTGGTCGAGGAAGTCGGCGATCTCTGGGCTCTGGAACGGGCAGCGGTGGTCAATGCGCGCTATCATGTTCTGGGGGGGCACCTCTCGCCTTTGGACGGCATCACCCCCCGGGATCTCAATATCGCAAGCCTTGTCGCGCGGGTCGGCGAGGGGCCTTTGAAAGAAGTGCTGCTGGCCCTGAATGCCACCGTCGAAGGGCAATCCACCGCCCATTATATTCAGGAGGAACTCGAGGGGCTCGGCGTCACGGTCTCGCACCTTGCCCATGGCGTGCCCGTGGGAGGCGAGCTCGATTATCTCGACGAAGGCACACTGGCCGCCGCCATCAAGGCCCGCAAGGTTTTATGAGTTTGGGGTGAGGGCCGGAGTGTATAGCTAAATCGCCATCTTCTTAATGGTTTCGCTTTTGCTTTCTTGAAGCCTATCTTGGATATAGCGGGCGTGTATTTTATCCAATGCAGCTTTCTTGGTTTTAAACGACATATTCGTTCCAAGAAATTTTTGCGCGATCGCAATGGCTTCAGCTTTGCTTACAAAATTAGGTTTTTTGAGTTCGGCAAAAACCATTTCAAAGTTACCACCGCTTCGATTCTCATCAACCAAGCGATTCACGAAATCCTCGACGAGCATTGGATTGGGATTAGGCGATTTCGGAGGACTTTTTATAGGCTTCGCAGACAACTCAAGCTTTGTGTCCTCGACAAAAGCCTCGATATCCTTGTCTTCGTGTCCGTCAAGTAGCTCATCAATCTTGTCCAAATCACCGGCAGGACCTTTGGATCCAAATTCAGTTTGAATATTTTTCAATCTCGCGAGCAGGCTTCGGACTTCGCGAATTTTCATTTCTTCGGCTCCCTGCCGAGGATCGCTCTACCACTGTGAACTTTTTTGGCGAACGCGGCTATTGTCATATTGTCCTTACCTTCGAAAATTTCATCCAACTTTCGAAGGCCATCGGCTGCTTTGCGGTTACCACAGTCATTCATAAGTAATTGATATTCTTTAATCGCTGAACGCAACTGACGGACTTTCATTACGCGGTCCTCCGTGCGATTTCCTCGCCAATCGGATTGAACAATTCCCTTATATTATTTTGGCGAAGATATGCGATTCCCTCGTCCGTTGTATTGGCGATATTTTGGTTTCTCCTCAGGAAAGCATTACCCATAAAATAGTCACGGCCACCCAATGCATCGCGCGTTCTCTGATCTGCAATATTTGCGGCAGCTGTCGCCGTGGCTCCTAGCCGAGGAGCAGGAACCATGGTGCCGATTATTCCAGCAACATTGAGTTGTGGTATTACCTCGCTTTTCATTCGGTCGATTTTCCGTGCAAACGAGCCAACTGTCTCTGCGGACAAATTGTCCAATACAGTCGGTATAAAAAGGTGCGTACTAGCACAGAGTGCATTAACGAGAGCTGGCGTCATTCGCGGAGGTCCGTCAAGTATGATTCTATCGAATCTGTTTTGGACTTCATTGGATAAGAGGACAGAAGCCAGATTGTATCTAACGTCTTGATCAGCGTCCTCAAGGAACCACCTAAACATGATTTGAAATTCTGTTGTTTCAAGAGGATAGAACGAAGGGATAAAATGCAAGTTCGGGGCGGCAGGGCCAACTGCCCTTGAAATATTTATTGCGGTAGCACCGTCGGTTGTTCCGTCGATCAGTTGATCAGTTAGCGAAGGGAAATCGGTGGACTGGGCCTGTGAGAGACAAAGGCCAGATAAAGACCCCTGATAATCCAGGTCGATTAGCAAAACTCTTTCACCAATAGTAGCAAAGTACGCACCAATATTAGCGGATAGGGTTGTTTTTGCTACACCACCTTTGAGATTGGCGAAGAGCATAATTGGAATGCTGCCTCGAAGTCGTTCGTGATAGTCTTCTAGCCGGGTTCCAGGTGGCCTACCCCATAATGATAGCTCCTCACCGCGAGCAACTTCGCGGGCGGAATGATACTTAGCGATGACCGCATCACTATTCCCTAGCGTATCTTCAAGAGATCGAATTTGGT
>CAMYJA010000034.1:0-10196 GCA_947258705.1 uncultured Hyphomicrobiaceae bacterium
TCCGCTTGATCTTCAGCCGCACAATCCGCAATTATTATTTTTTGTCGATGCTGCCATAGGTCTCGAGCGGCACGGCGACAAAGCGCAACTCACCCTTCGCATCCGCGATCAGGAAAAGCACCGTTTTCCGCCCCGCTTTGCGCACGGCTTCAACGCGCGAGACGACTTCCGCTGGCTTGATGACTTCCTCCTGCGTCACCTCCGCAATGACATCGCCGGCCTTCAAACGCTTCCGCGCCGAGGCGCTCAGGGGGTCGACCCTGGTAATCACCACGCCCATCACCTTTTCGTCGATCTTGTAACGGTTCCGCAGCTTTTTGCTCATCGGCGCAATGGTCAGTCCCAGGAGCTCTTTCACGTCCGAATCGGAGGGTGCCGCCTTTTCCGGTTTCTTGGCGACCTTCTGCATCTCCTCAAGGCGGCCGATGGTCACCTTGAAAGTGCGCGTCTGGCCCTTTCTCAAGACCTCCACATCGACCGTCGAGCCGATCGCCGTACGCGCCACGATCCGTGGCAGCTTGCGCATGTCCGGCACCACCTTGCCGGCAAAACGGATGACGACATCGCCGGCCTGCAGGCCGCTTTTTTCCGCCGGACTGCCCTTGGTCACGCTTGCCACCAGGGCGCCCTTGGGCTGGTCCATGCCGAGACCGTCGGCGATTTCTTCCGTCACCGACTGAATGCGCACGCCCAGCCAGCCCCGGCGCGTCTCGCCATATTTCTTGAGCTGATCGATAATGAACGTCACCGTGGTGGACGGCACGGCAAAGCCGATGCCTATGGATCCGCCGGTCGGCGAAATGATCGCCGTGTTCACGCCAATGACCTCGCCCTTCATGTTGAACAGCGGTCCACCGGAATTGCCCTTGTTGATGGCCGCGTCGGTCTGCAGAAATTCGTCATAGGGCCCCGAATTGATGTCGCGCTTCTTGGCCGAGATAATGCCGACCGTGACTGAGCCGCCGAGACCGAACGGATTGCCGATGGCCATCACCCAGTCGCCGACATCGAGCACCGAAGAATCGCCGAATTTGACAGCCACCAGGGGTTTTTCCGGTTTGACCTTGAGCAGCGCCAGATCGGTTTTCATGTCGCGTCCCAGCACCTTCTCGACCTTGAGCTTGGTGCCGTCGTTGAAATTGACGATGATTTCGTCTGCATCCGCGATCACGTGATTATTGGTGACGATCAGGCCGCTCGCATCGATCACGAATCCCGATCCCAGCGAGGACACCCGCCGCGGCACGCCTGGCCGTTGATGGTTCTTGAAAAAATCCTGAAAAAATTCCTCGAAGGGCGAGCCCTTCGGCACCTTTGGGAGCGGGATGCCTTTTGGCCCCTTTAAAGTCTGCGTCGTGGAAATATTGACCACCGCATCCAGCAGTTTGACGGCAACCGGTGCGACGGATCGCGGTCCCTGCGCAAAGGCTGGCGACGTCGCCGCCAGAACTGCGGTAATGAGTGCAGCCGACAACAGGCCCCTTCGCGCCGTTAGAGGGCAACACCCTGAAAAATTTGGTGTTTTATAGTTTCGGCTTATCAAGATTCCGATCATTTCCTGTCTCCAAATTCCACCGCCCGTCGCACTCTCTACCTGTTCTTTCGCACATCTTTAAGGAACTGCGCAATATACTTAATCCGGTCATGGACATGCGCGCGCCTTCATTCCGTCAGGACGCAGGTGGGTCCGGAACGCGCCGGCGCCCATCCGGTCAGGATTGGAAACAACCGCGCCGCCTGGGAAAACAGGATGAAAAAAGGGGGTGCATGCCTATCCGCGCCCGAGCCAGACAATCACAACGCCGATTGCCACCGCCCCGAGCCCCAGATAGCGCAGGTTCTGTAGCGGCATTTCCTTGGCCGCCTCCAGCATCCGGATGAGATAACCGGGAAACATTGCCCACAAGACGCCTTCAATGACGAAAACCAGCCCCAGCGCGACAATAAAATCCTGCATTATTTTTTTCGGTTTGCCGTGCCAATCGGATTATTGAAATAGCGGAAAAAATCTGAATCAGGCGAGATAACAAGACGTGTTCCCTCTGATTGCAATCCTTCCTCATATGCCTGCATGGAACGGTAGAAAGCGAAGAAATCGGGATCTTTCCCATAAGCTTTCGCGAAAATTTCATTTCGCTTGGCATCGCCGTCACCGCGGATTTTCTGCGCGTCCCGCGTTGCCTCCGCCTTGAGAATAGTCACCTGCCTGGCCGCCGTCGCCCGGATCCGGAGTGCCTCTTCCTGACCCCGGGCGCGAAACGACGCCGCCTCGCGTTGACGCTCCGTCTGCATTCTCTTGTAAATCGCCTGGCTGTTTTCCTCAGGCAGGTCCGCCCGCTTGAGCCGGACATCGATAATCTCGACACCGAAACTCTTGGCCTCCGCATTGACGAATTTACTGATCAGTGACATCAGGGACGTACGCTTGTCGCGCACGACATCCTGAAGCGTTGCCGTGCCGAGCACGCGCCTTAGCGATGAATCCAGGATCGATCCAAGACGCAGCCGCGCGCCCCTCTCGTTCCGCACCGTCTGAAAAAACAAAAGCGGATCGACAATTTTGTAACGCGCGAATGAATCGACAACGAGCCGCTTCTCATCCGAGGCAATCACCTCCTGCGGCGACGTATCGAGATCGAGCATGCGTTTGTCGAAAAACTCGACCGTCTGCACAAACGGAATTTTCCATTTGAGCCCCGGGTCCTTGATGACTTTCTTGGTCTTGCCGAATTCGAGCACCAGCGCCTGCTGGGTCTGATCGACAATGAAGAACGAGAAATAGGCCAGCGCGGCGGCAAGCCCCAGCACGATAAGCGAAAATGCTGATAGAGTTCTCATGATCACTGCCCTCCGGTGGACTTGCGTGTCAGTTCATTGAGCGGAAGATAGGGAACCACTCCCGGTCCGCCCGACTTGCTGTCGATTATGATTTTTTCCGACCGTCCGAGCACCTTTTCCATGGTTTCGAGAAACAAACGCTTGCGGGTGACTTCGGGGGCTTTCTTGTATTCATTATAGACCTTCACGAAGCGGTCCGCCTGACCCACTGATTGGGCGATTGTCTGCTCTTTATAGGCTTGCGCTTCCTGCAATATCTTCTGCGCCTCGCCGCGCGCCTCGGGGATCACCCGTTCGGCGAATTTCTCCGCTTCGTTTTGCAGCCGCACCTGGTCGGCCCTTGCCGCCTGAACGTCCCGGAACGCACCGATCACGTCCACGGGCGGATCGACCTTCTGCATCTTCACCTGGGTGATGACGATACCGGCGCCATATTGATCCAAAGTCTTTTGCATCAAATCGAGAACCGCGATTTCCGTCTTGGCGCGTTCCTCTGTCAGAATTGGCTCGATATCGCTACTGCCCACGATCGAACGCATGGCGCTTTCCGCGACTTCTTTTACCGTTGAAACGGGGTTTTGAATATTGAAGAGGTAGTTCCGTGCATCCTTGATTTGCCAGAATACGACGAAATCGACGTCGATGATGTTTTCGTCACCCGTCAGCATCAGGCTCTCTTCCGGGATGTCGCGCCCGGTGCGTTGGAATCCCCGGTTGGTCGACGATCCCCTGAACCCGACTTCGGTCTGATTGATGCGCGTGACCTTCGGCAGGTAAATCTTGTCGATCGGATAGGGAGCGCGGAAATTCAGCCCCGGTGGCAATTGCGCGTGAAACTTGCCGAACCGGAGAACGACGCCGACTTCATCGGGCTTGACGCTCACGGTAAATCCGAAAAATGCAATGGCGGCGAGCGCGATCGCACTCACGAGAAACAGGAAGGACTTGTTCATGCCGCCGCCGGGCATTGCCTGCTTCAGCTTGTCCTGGCCCTTTTTGAACATTTCCTCGATGTCGGGGGGCTGCTGTCCGGGTCCGCCACCCGATGGCTTTTGTCCCCAAGGTCCGTCACCTCGGCCACCGCTCTTCCAGCCGCCGCCATTTTGATTGCTCCAAGGCATTACATCGTCCCAATTTCAGTGAAATTAATCTTCATGAATTCTAAATCCAGGGTCTTCATCAATATGAAGCTCATACCATCCTGCAACTTGTCATGTAAACGTCTCTATCCATCCATGGTCAACAACGCCGCACCGAAATGCGCCGTTCGATCATGGCAGGCCATGCACTTCCGCTCATGTGCTGTTCATATGGGGTGCAGCCCCGCATTTGTCCATGCCAAACTTCATTTGACGTTACGACGCCCGCTCATAGACGATATAGCTGTGTTCATAATCGTCTTTGGCCCCCTTGGGACAGGATTCCTCGGATATCTTCCGCCAGCCATTCTCTTCGAGATCGGGGAAGTAGGCATCTCCCTCGGGCGACGCATGAACCCGCGTCAGATAGACCCGGTCGACGACGGACAAGGTCGCATCGTAAACCTGCCCGCCTCCGATGATCATCATCTCATCCGTTCCGAGCTCTTCTGTTAGCCGTCCACCGAAATCGAACGCATCCTTGAGTGTCGGCACCGCCCAGACACCTTTCATTGCATATTTCGAAAGCTTGGTGAGGACGATGTTCTCGCGCCCCTCCAGCGGCTTGCCGATGGAATCGAAAGTGTTCCGCCCCATGATGATGACCTTTCCCATGGTCAACGCGCGGAATCGTTTGAGGTCGGACGATATATGCCAGGGCAGTTTTCCTTCCCGGCCGATCACGCCGTTATCGGCCACGGCAACGACGATGCTCAATTTTGGGCTGGCGGTCATGTGATCCCGTTCATAATCCTTGAGTTGCACGGCTTATACAGTGGCGGCCGCCAACAAGATAGAGGCCCGCATGTTTCATTCACACAGCAACTTTCGCCTTGATATGCGGGGCGGGATCGTACCCTTCGAGGCTGAAATCGTCATATTTGAAATCGAACAGCGATTTGACCCGGTCATTGATGATCATGCGCGGAAGCTCCTTTGGCTGGCGTCCGAGTTGCAGATCCGCCTGCTCCAGATGATTGAGATAAAGATGTGCGTCGCCGAACGTATGCACGAAATCCCCGGGCTTGAGCCCCACCGCCTGGGCCATCATCATTGTCAAAAGCGCATAGGAGGCGATATTGAAGGGCACGCCCAGAAAAATATCGGCCGACCGCTGATAGAGCTGGCATGACAGGCGCCCATCCGCCACATAGAACTGAAACAGGCAGTGACAGGGCGGCAGCGCCATTTCATCGACAAGCGCCGGGTTCCAGGCCGAAACGATATGCCGGCGCGAATCCGGATTGCTTTTAAGGCTCGCCACCACATTCGCGATCTGGTCCACCCTGCCGCCATCGGGCGCGGGCCATGACCGCCATTGCGCTCCATACACAGGTCCGAGATCGCCGTTTTCATCCGCCCATTCGTCCCAGATGCGGACGCCGTTATCCTTGAGATATTTGATATTCGTATCGCCCGCCAGAAACCAGAGAAGCTCGTGAACGATCGATTTGAGATGCAGCTTCTTCGTCGTCAGAACCGGAAATCCGTCATCGAGATCGAAACGCATCTGATGGCCGAACACCGAAAGCGTGCCCGTTCCCGTCCGGTCTTCCTTGCGCGTACCCTCGTCGCGCGCCCGCCGCATAAGGTCCAGATATTGTTTCATGGCGCTATCTCGATTCTCTGCTCCACCAGCCCGGACGCCCGTTACAATAAATAGGGGTGGTTGGGCTGGGGGAGCGGGCCGGCCGGGATCTGCTAAAATGATCCAGATATTGTTTCATGGCGCTATCTTTAATCCGATTCTCGAGCCTCGTGACCCCGGGCCACGGCCCGTACCGGTCTTTTCCTCAATATTTCTACCGCCGCAAAGCTTGCATATCGTCACCGATCGCGCCTAGTTTCCCCACCACGTCACTTGAGCAGAAACGAGGCCACCATGATAGCTGTGCGCGAGTTCTTCCGAAATCTCTATGTCGGTGCCAGCAGCCGGGCGCGGAACTTCCGCATCGGCCTCCTCATATTCGATTTCTTTACACTGGGGTTCTTCGTCGTCGCCACATTAATCCCCGACACAATACTCTGGCACGGCGCCGAACTGGTGATCGCAGGACTGATCGGGCTTGACGTTCTCCTCCGTCTCTGGATTTCGCCCAACCGCGTCCGCTATCTCACGCGTCTGACCACCTGGGCCGACATCGTCATCATCTTCACCCTGATCGTTCCCTATTTCGTCGAAAGCCTGGTCTTCCTCCGCGTTCTGCGCGCCGTCGGCCTCCTGCGCTCTTTTCACGTTCTGCGCGACTTGCGCTCCGAATATAAATTCTTCCGGCAGAACGAGGAAATCATACAAAGCGGCATCAACCTGTTTGTTTTCATCTTCGTCGTCTCTGCGCTTGTCTTCGTGCTCCAGGTTCATTTCAATCCGCTCATCAAGAATTTCGTCGACGCGCTCTATTTTACCGTCGCCACCCTCACCACCACGGGCTTCGGCGACGTCACGCTCATCGGCAATACGGGACGGCTTCTGGCGGTCGCCATCATGGTCATCGGCGTCGCCCTCTTTTTACGGCTTCTCCAGACCATATTCCGGCCCAATAAAGTGGCATTCACCTGCCCCGATTGCGGTCTTTCGCGCCATGAGCCCGATGCCGTGCATTGCAAGCATTGCGGCCGCATCGTTCGTATCGAGACCGAAGGCGAATAATCCACCGCCCCGACGGCGTTCAAGGGGGCAAAACGTCGAAATTCATGGATTTTCAAGCATAGAATCCATCTTTTCTGGAAAAACGGCACTTTTCGTTTGATGAACGCTTTTTTTTAAACCGATTCAGCACTATATTCAGTTTGCTGGATTTATCCGGCTATGGCGATAAATTGCTGTCGTAATAAACCATTCGGACCCGGGGGCGGTACCCGGCGCCTCCACCATGTTCCGCCGAGCGCGGCCAGATGCCTATGACAAGTCATCCGGGACCAGTCATCCGGCGGAATTTGATGGGGGCGAAATAGGATCGACGAGGGTGTAAAGGGCAAGTTTTCGCTCGGCATGGTACCACCGATATCGGACCATCCTTAATAGTTGCAAATGACAACTATGCTGAGGCAGCCCTCGCTGCGTAATGCAGTGCGGAAGCTTCAAATCTAGTCCTGTTCTCTAGCCAGAGCAGGCGCGGTATCGGAGGGCACCGGGCAACAGAAGCCCTCCACTTTATTGTCGGGTAGCAGGAAAACCAGATCACGGGTCGCAATTGATAGATGTCTGATAACGACCGGAAAATCGATTACGACGCGCTGACCAAGGATGCCCTCCGCGATGTCGTGAAAAATGTTTTGCGCGATATCGAGAAGAACGGACTCCCCGGCGAGCACCATCTGTTCATTTCATTCGATACCGAGGCCGAAGGCGTCGTCATGTCGAAGCGGCTGCGCGAGCAATATCCGCACGAGATGACGATTGTCCTGCAGCACCGCTTCTGGGACCTTGAGGTTCATGGCGACCGCTTCCAGGTCAAATTGACCTTCGACGCCATTCCCGAACGTCTCTCCATCCCCTACAAGGCGCTCAAGGTGTTCTACGATCCAAGCGTCCCCTACGGCCTGCAATTTGCCGTATCCGACATCACCACCGATGCCATGCGCCGCCCGTCCGTTCTGGGCGATGCCAACATGCATGTGGACGAGGGGCATAACGCCCCCACCGTCGAAGACTTTATGGGCGGTCGGGACGGGCACAACGGCGAAGAGCGCCCCGCGCAGATCGCGGAAGTCGCCCGCGACAAACCAAATACCGCCACCAATGACGCCACCGGCGGAGATGCGGATGACGATGCGGATGCGGAGGCGGGCGCAGGAGCCGACGATGCCGGCGACAAGACCGGTTCGGCTGAAATCGTCGAGCTGGACAGTTTCAGAAAGAGATAACTTCGCCTCGCCCCCCGGCGCTTCCCTGCCGGCCGACGGTCCGTTCCGACTTTATTTTCTTATCGGCGGCGTTATCATCCCCGCGAGTACCCAGTTCATTCCCAGGCAACTCCAAAAGGGCCTCACTGACATGACCAAAACGCGCACGGAAACCGACTCATTCGGCCCCCTCGAAGTCCCGGCCGACAAATATTGGGGGGCCCAGACCGCCCGCAGCCTGAAGAATTTCGCCATCGGAACCGAGACGATACCGAAGCCGCTCATCCGCGCCTTGGGCATCGTCAAGCGCGCCGCCGCACTGACCAATATGGAACTCGGCGATCTCGATCCTGAAACCGGCAACGCCGTCGCCACGGCGGCCGAGGAGGTCATGTCGGGAAAATTCGACGACAACTTCCCCCTGGTCGTCTGGCAGACCGGCTCCGGCACCCAGTCGAACATGAACGCCAATGAAGTCATCGCCAACCGCGCCATCGAGATCCTCGGCGGCGTCATCGGCTCCAAGGATCCCGTCCATCCCAACGATCATGTCAACCGCGCGCAGTCATCCAACGACACCTTCCCGACCGCCATGCATATTGCGGGCGCGGAGGAAATCCACCATCGCCTCATGCCCGCGCTCGATCACATCGCCGGCGCGCTCGAGGCCAAATCGAAAGCCTGGGAGGATATAATAAAAATTGGCCGCACCCATCTTCAGGACGCCACGCCGCTGACGCTGGGGCAGGAGTTTTCAGGCTACGCCGCCCAGATCCGTCTCTGCGCCGAACGTGTCAAACACGCCATGGAAGGTCTCTACCCCCTTGCCCAGGGCGGCACCGCCGTCGGCACCGGCCTCAACACCAGGGCCGGATTTTCGGAAAAATTCGCAAGCCGCGTCGCCGATATCACCGGCCTCCCCTTTGTCACCGCCGAAAATAAATTTCAGGCCTTGGCCGCCCATGACGCCATGGTCGAGATGTCGGGCTCCCTCAATACCCTCGCGGCCGCCCTTTTCAAGATCGCCAACGACATACGTCTGTTGGGCTCCGGCCCGCGCTCCGGTCTCGGAGAAATCGCCCTGCCCGAAAACGAGCCCGGATCGTCGATCATGCCCGGCAAGGTCAATCCGACCCAGTGCGAAGCCATGACCATGCTCTGCACCCAGGTCATGGGCAATCACGCCACGCTCACCTTCGCGGGGAGCCAGGGACATTTTGAGCTCAATGTTTTCAAGCCCGTCATGGCTTACAATCTCTTGCAGTCGATCCGCCTCCTGAGCGACGGCTGCATGAGCCTGACCGATAAATGCATTGCCGGCATCGAGCCGGACCGCCAACGGATCGGCGACCTGATGTCCCGCTCGCTCATGCTGGCCAAGCGCGCCCACAAGAACGGCACCACGCTGCGTCAGGAGGTCGCCGCCATGGGCATCCTGTCGGAGGAGGAGTTCGACCGCATCGTCGACCCTGAAAAAATGATCAAACCCTCTTGATCCGGAGACCCGCGCTTGAAGACGCATTAAATGCTTGAAGACGCATGAATGATGTCATGAAAAAATACTCGATCACCATCGCCGGCCACCGCACATCCGTCTCGCTCGAGGAGGCATTCTGGACCGGACTGGGCGAGGCCGCCCGCGCCGAGGGCATAAGCCGCGCGGCCCTCGTGACCAGGATCGATAAAAAGCGCAAGACCAGGGGCCTGTCGAGCGCGCTCAGGCTGCATGTTCTCGAGTTTTATAAATACGCAGCGGTGAGCGGCGCCAAATAAACCGCAGCAATTTGGGTCACAAATCCGACCTTCATCCTGAGGGCGAGCTTGCCACTTGGTGGCAGCGAGTATCTCGAAGGATGAGCACTATACGCCATGGTTCGAGACGGCGTATTCCATACGCCTCCTCACCATGAGGCTTGTTTTATAAAAACGGATAAGCTGGTCGCAGAAAATGCCCGCCCCGCCGCCATGTCGGACCGGTGAATGAACTAAACTCCATCCCTCATCCAATTTCTTGCGTCTCACCCGTGAAGAGTATCTAGATGCCGGGTCCCCATCCGACTATCGTCCAGGTGAGAGGTCGAAAGTTTACTGACGCCGCTCCAATTGCGAAGCGATATGGATTCCTGCCTTCGCAGGAATGACGTTTTTGGGAAGGCGGATAACATCCTCCAGGCCCGGCGCCCCAGGCGCGGATATGGCCTTGAGACAAGACAGAGCGCGAGACAATCTCGCCGCGCAACCTGCGCCGACCGTGCCGCATAAATATATTGTATGAGCCGGGCAAAAACCTCGGTCGTCAATATCGGCACTTAGTGCCGCCCGTCGGAGTGCCATTGCGCCACGTGGTGGCCGCAATGAATAGCACGTGAGACA
>CAMYJA010000034.1:10250-32965 GCA_947258705.1 uncultured Hyphomicrobiaceae bacterium
AGCCGGGCAAAAACCTCGGTCGTCAATATCGGCACTTAGTGCCGCCCGTCGGAGTGCCATTGCGCCACGTGGTGGCCGCAATGAATAGCACGTGAGACAGAGCAGAGCGTGAGGCAATCTCAACTCTCAAAAATTGAAAATCTGCTCGAACGTGTTCTTTTTCACCTTCTTCCTGCGAACCCGCGCCGGACCGGTTTGCGCGGGCGGATCGGGAACGGCTTTCTCCAAAGGTTCATAAGCGCTGCCATATGGACCAAAGGGCGTCACGGAAGATTGCCAGCGCTGTTCGGCTGGATCAGCGCTTGATTGAGGCCCTGGAGTCGCATTGTTATTCGCATCGTCCGGATTATCCTTCTCATCCCCCTCGACCGGCTCCGTCATGCCCCAGTCCGCCTTCTGCTGCTCCAGTGCGATCGCTGCCTCGCGCGCCAGTTCATCGTCGCGCTTGCGCAGCGCCTCGAGCACCTCGACATCGAGCTCGAGCTTGCGCACAACCAGTTCGCGCGAAAGCTGTTCCGCGTCGATCACCGGACGCATGGTGTTGAGCTCGGCAACGGGACCGTTGTAAAGGATCGTCACCGGTTGAAGTGCGGCCTTGATCTTGACCTTGGGATTGATGACCCACTCGCTGTCGATCAGCATACGGTTGATATCCACATAGGTCGATACGATCAGTTCCGTCGCCGGTTTTTTCAATGTCTGCCTTGCCAGACTGACCGTCCCGTCCGTAACCTTGAGATCGACTTTTCGCATGCCGACCTTGAGCACGCCTTTGCCGAGATTGTCGACAATGGCGGCCTCCAGCCGTTTCTTGTTCGGACGCCGGTTCCCCTGCAGCATCGCGTTGGAGGCGACCTCGACCGCTTCGGGAGAAAAATGCATCAGGGCGAAATCCTTGAAATGCGCAACGCCTTGCCCCTTGAGCGAGGAAACGACGCCGCGCGGACTGAGCCCCCGCCCCTCCACGTCGAGATCCATGGCAAACTCCCCTTGCGCCACCGATACGTAAAGCGGCTGAGCGCTCTTCGGATCAATACGCCGGAACCGCCTTAAATCGACACCGCGCAATTGCGCCCGCGCCGATGTCGACACCCCGGCCGCACCGCGTTTCATGTCCAGCGATGCAGACAGTTTTCCGCCGCCCAACTGGCCGGATATATTCTCGATACGGAGACCGGCGCGGCCGAAATCGGCCATCACCCGGCCGGATGTCAGGCTCAATCCCTGGCCGATGTCGATTTCGCGGGCGGCCAGTTCCAGCGATCCGGACAAGCTTTCGAACATGCTGAAATCGAAAATCCGGTCCGTCCAGAATAAATCCTGAACGGGTGCCGGCTGCGCACGGCCCCGGTTGCCCCTTGCTGGACGGACCGGTTCAGGGCTTTTCTTCGCGACGATGCTGCTTAAAAGCGTCGGCAGAGAAAAACTGCCCGTTCGCGCGATCAACTTGACCTCGGCGCCATTGTCGCCAAACTCGACGCTCCCCTCGCCCCTGATCCTGGAGCCACCGAGTCGAAAATCGAAATCGCTCATCTGAAAGACGCCGCTCTCGCCGAATATAAGCCCCTTCGCGCGAAGCGCCTGCTGTTGTTCCGCCGGCGCCATCCGGTCCAGCCCAACCAGCGAGAGCAAAGGTTTTCCGTTTTGCGCATCGAGTGAAACCTCGCCCTCCAGACGGATTTTATCCCCGGGCAAACCGAGAGTTCCGCGATACCCGCCTCTGAAACCCGGCGCTTCGAGATCGACAACGCTGACCATTCCCTTTTCGGGCTTGCCGCTCATCCGCATTGCCAGCCGCCCCTTCATGGGCGTGCCTTGAACGCCATCCTGTGCAAATCTATCCGAAGTCGTTGCAAACAGCTGCGCCAGCAGCGTTGCGCCGTCATCGCTTGTCAAATAGCTGACGATATCCACTTCGCCCGAGCGCCAGAGGGAAGGCTTGCCGTCCAGGCGAAGCAGCAGCGTTGCCCGTGTCCTGCCCATCGATCCATCGAGCGAAGCCTCCGTGCTGCGGCCATCGCGCGTTCCGAGCTTGATAACGCCCGCCAGGCGGATCGGCGCCAGTTCGGGAGAAAATTTGTCGATATCGATAGAGCCGCCGGGCAGGTCGAGAAAACCGGCGACCGATTTGACGGCTTGAAGTCGCGGCGCCTCGAGCAGCACGTTCAGGCGCCCGGCCGGAACATCTTTCCGGGAATCGACATTTCCGTCGATCTCAAATCGCGCGCCCGAGAATGTCTCGAACCGGCCATGGGCGATATCGACCCTGTGGGGCTTGATCGCGATATCCGCATTCACGTCGCGGAAATTTTCATTGGGAAGCAGCAATTGCCCGACCTTGAACGCCAGCCGGCCGTTTTTGAAATTGCGCAGGTCAGCCACCCCGGTTTTACCCTTATCGGCGTCGCTGGGCCGCGACAATGCCGCCGAATAGCCCGCGACAAGGTCCGCCAGGGTGCTGATGGTGACCTTTTGATCGAGCGACTGGCGCAAATCGATTTTATCGCTGTCGATAAAGATGTCGAACTCGCGGTTGTCGCCGAAATTGGTCGAAGCGCGTCCTCTGAAAACGGTTTTGGCGTACTCGCCCCGCAGTTGCGACAAAGCCAGACCGTCGCCGCTTGCATCGACCAGGCCGCGCAGCGCGAAATATCCGTCGTCCCCTTTAGCGGTCTCGAGAAAATCATGCATCGCCCAGCGCCGGAACCGCGCGAAACTGCGCCCCCTCAGCGTCACATCGCCGATAAAGGCCGGATTTTCGCCCTCGACGATCTGCCCCGACATCCTGATATGGCTGGTTCCCGGCAAGGCGGCGGTAAACGTTTTCAGGCGCAATTCGCTCTCGGATTTATAAAGCTGCGCGACCACGCTGTTGATGGCGTCCCCGCCGAGCGTCGCCTGATCCACGGCAATCCTGACATCGACCTTGTCGGCGCTCGGCCAGTTCCCTTCGCCCCCCTCGACCAGCGAGCGAAGCACAACCCAAGGTAGCGCCTTTTTGCCGCCATAGCCCGCGATCCGGTCGAGATCGAGCCAGATCGCGTGTAGTTCCGATTTCAGCGCCAGACCGTCCTGCCAGTCGAGCTCCGCCTGTCCGCGCAGCGACTGCGGCCGGCCCTCGCTTTCAAAGGCGATCGTCAGATCATCGAGTTTGAACGTGCGCACGTCGCCCTTGATCGTTGCGTCGAGCTCGGCCGTGCTCGCCAGCCCCGGTGCGGCGGAATTGCCCGGCGCCGCCGCGAGCCCGGGACCCGAGACGGGAAAGATCGCCCTGAGCTTGCCCTCGAACACCGGGTCGCTGCCGCCATTTCTGAGATCGCCGTCGAAGGAATAGCTCATACCGTTTTCCGGATTGGAGATCCGCGACTTGAGCGGCACGCTGCCATCCGCCTCGAGCGCCCCCGTCGCAAGCGACACTTTCCGCAAACTGTCCCCCGCATAATAGCTGCCGTTCAGCTTAAACGGCCCGGTGATGGCCGCCGCCGAAAGTTCCACCTCGATGCGGTCATATTCGAGGATTTTCTTGTTGCCCGAAACCTTCAGGACGAAATGTCCGTCCGTCACCCGGATGGACTTGAAGGCAATGCTCTTTGGCGCCACCGGCAGTGTCAGTTGCCCGGCGCCCAGCCCTTTCCAGTTCGGCCCCTTTTCGTCGTCGAGAACCAGATGAAAGCTGGGGCTTTCGAGTTCGATGCCGCTCGCCTCCACGTCGCCCTTGAGAAGAGGCGGCACGGAAAGCAGCATGGTGAACGAGTTCATTTTGAGAAACGGCTCGGCAAACCTGCCCTCCTGGTCTCCAATCCTGACATTCTCGAAACGCAGATAGGGCGTCGGCAACAGCCTGAGCGAAACCTTGCCGCCGACACGCACCTCGCGCCCGACGACTTTCGAAGCCTGGGTTTCGAAACTATGCCGATACTGGTTCCAGTCGACAAAATGCGGGCCAGCAAAAAGCACCGCCAATATGAGCGACAGAAAGAAGCCGATCGTGAGCAGGAAATTATTCAATTCGCGCACACCCTGTTTATTATTGTGCCGATTATTGGCCGTCCGCCGTCAAACGGCCTTCGCGGGCAGCCTTGCATGAGTAAGGCCAACCTTTTGCCTGTCCGCATTGATTCACGCAAGATAACTGCTTCCCTGTCCATTGTCGCGCAATTTCAACCGGAAATTGCCGGGACTTTCCTGGATTTGCCGGAAATTGCCGGGACTGGCCGCTAGAATTCGCACTTAAACATTTGCGCAAAACATAATACAAAACCATGACAAACATGGGACCTGGTCTGCATCCTCTATGGATCCGGTTGAGATATACGGAAATCAGCGCCAATTCACCCTGGCCGGACCGCCTTGGCGGACCACCTGGGCGGACCGCCTGGGCGGAACCGCGGTAATCGCGATTATAATGCAAAAAAATCGGACCGGAAAAGTGACCAGCAAATTGGAACGGGTAGAATGAGCGGGCCGTCCGATACCGGCGCGCCGGCCGAAATGGGTGAGCGGGCCAAAATGGGTGAGCGGGAAAGCGCGGAAGCAGCCGCGCCCGTCTCCACCAGGGCAGGCGGCATGGCGGCTTTTCGCGCGCGGCTCCAACAAATGACCGAAGGGCTGGCCGCCTTTATGCGTCTGCGCATCCTGCCCAATTTCCGCGATTTTTTAGAGGATAAATCGCCTTTCATCTGGCTGCTGGCCCTGATCATCGGCATCGCGGTCGCCTATGCCGCCATCGCCTTCCGCCATTCCATCGGCGCGGTCCAGTATCTCTGGCTCGGCACCGCTTCGGAGCGGGTTTCCACCGCGGCAAACGCCCTGCCCTGGTACATGATTTTAGCGGCACCCGCCCTGGGCGGCCTCATCGTCGGTCTTCTGTTGCAGAAATTCATGAAGGGCCTGCGTGTCCATGGCGTCACCGATGTCATCGAGGCGAAGGCGATCCGCGACTGCAGGATCGACCTCAAGACCGGCCTCTGGAGCGCCGTCTTGTCCGCCATCTCCCTGGGCGCCGGCGCCAGCGCTGGACGCGAGGGCCCGGTGGTTCATCTCGGCGCCACCCTCGCATCGGTGCTCGAGGACCGCTTCAACCTGCCCCATCACGCCCGCCGCACCCTGCTGGCCGCGGGCGTCGGCGCCGCCGTTTCCGCCTCCTTCAACGCGCCCATCGCCGGCGTCCTCTTCGCCCATGAAGTCATATTGACCCATTTCGCCCAGCGCGCCTTCATCCCGATCGTCATCTCCAGCGTCTCCGCGACCCTGGTCGCCCGGTTTCATCTCGGAAATTTCCCGGCCTTCATCATTCCCGAATACCAGATCACGTCCTACGCTGAATTTCCCGCCTTCGCGCTTCTCGGCCTGACCTGCGCCGTCGTCGCCATCTCATTTCAGTTCGCCATCATCCTGGCCGAACGCACGGCCTGGAGCGTCCGCCTGCCGCTCTGGTCGCGCCCGGTTCTGGGCGGTCTGGTCATCGGCACGCTGGCGCTTGCCTGGCCGCAAATCCTCGGCGTCGGCTATGAGGCCACAGACAAGGCTTTGCACCAGCAATACGCCCTCTCGCTTCTCATCAGCCTCATCGTCATCAAGGCCATCGCCACCGCCATCACCCTGGCGAGCCGTTTCGGCGGCGGTATTTTCTCGCCGAGCCTTTATCTGGGCGCCATGACGGGCGCGGCTTACGGCCTGCTCGCCGCCGCCGTCTTTCCCGAAATCGCGTCGAGCGAGGGGCTTTACGCCATCCTCGGCATGGGCGCCGTGGCATCGGCCGTGCTCGGCGCGCCCTTTTCGACCACGCTCATCGTTTTCGAGCTGACGGGCGGCTATGACATGACCATCGCACTCCTGCTCACGGTCTCCATCGCCAACGGCCTTACCTTCGCCGTCAACGGCCAGAGCTTCTTTCACTGGCAATTGGGCACCCGCGGGCTGTTCCTGAGCGAAGGCCCGCACCAGGAAGTAATGCGCAAATTGCGCGTGGCAGATTTCATGAAACCACTGGCGCCGGGCGAAGACCCGGGCCCCCTGCCGCCCGGTGACGAGGACGATGAGCGGGCCCGGCTCCTTGAGACGGATACGGTCGAGGCGGCCCTGCGCATTTTCGACACTGCGGGACATCATTCGGTCCCCGTGGTCGACCCCAATGACCCCACCCGCATTATCGGCTGGGCCGGCCATGTGGCCGCGCTCGATGCCTTCAACCGCGCCCTCATTGATGCGCATATCGAGGGCCATCGGTAGGTGGGTGCTTTAAACAGAAAATCCTCATCCTGAGGAGGGCTATGGCCCGTCTCGAAGGATGAAGTGGCATACGCCAACAGCCCATTATTATAGGTCACAAACTCCACCTCATCCTGAGGGACACGGATCGCTTGTGGTCCGTGTCGTCTCGAAGGATGAAGCGTTTAACTCTGACAACACCAACGGACGCCCATGGTTCGAGACGCAAACTGGGTTTGCTCCTCACCATGAGGTTTAGTTGTATGAGGAACCCGACACCCATCTCCCCCGTCATCCCGGCGAAGGCCGGGACCCAGACAACCCTCGGTTTGCGTGACGCCGCAAATCTGGAGTGCCCAAAAAACTTGCTTGGATGCCCAGGAACGAGTTCCCTGCATGGGCAAGACGGAATTATTATTCTCGCCACGTGAGCGAAAAACAGGAGCAGAAAATATAGCTATTTTCTGCGACAAGGGACCAAGGGTCCCCGGCGCGTTGCGCCGCCCCCGCACAAGCCCCGCGCCTTGGGCGCGGATATGGCCGTGAGCGAAAAACCGAGCCCGAGGCAAAACAGGAGCAGAAAACAGCTATATTTTCTGCGACAAGGGACCAAGGGTCCCCGGCACTTAGTGCCGTGCCCGCGCAGGCCCCGCGCCAAAGGCGCGGATATGGCCGTGAGCGAATACAAAGCGTGAGGTAAAAAGATCAAAAACCCACCGCGCCCAAATCCCGTGATATAGTGGTGCATGTCGAATCAAATTCATGACCCGGCGGATGATCCCTGGGCCGTGCCAACGCGCGAAAAAAGCAAATCCGCGAGCCCGGCGGAACCGGACCCGATGGAAGGCGAAAAAGACGGACCCAGTCTGTCCAGACCTAGTCTGTCGCAACGCGCGCTTGCGGGTTCCATCCCGCCCTATATGGACGGCCTCAATCCCGAGCAGCGCCGCGCCGTCGAGACCCTCGACGGCCCCCTTCTGGTGCTCGCGGGCGCGGGCACCGGCAA
This sequence comes from uncultured Hyphomicrobiaceae bacterium, assembly GCA_947258705.1. Lineage (GTDB taxonomy): Bacteria > Pseudomonadota > Alphaproteobacteria > Rhizobiales > CAMYJA01 > CAMYJA01. Next base: position 17,467 of record CAMYJA010000034.1, read on the forward strand.
GACCCGCGTGCTCACCACCCGCATCGGCCATATTCTGTCATTGGGCCGCGCCAGCCCGCATCAGATCCTCGCCGTCACCTTCACCAACAAGGCGGCGCGCGAGATGAAATCCCGCGTTGCCAATATCATCGGCGCCCCCCTCGAAGGCATGCCCTGGCTCGGCACCTTCCATTCGATCTGCGTCAAGATCCTCCGCCGTCACGCCGAACTCGTGGGCCTCAAATCGGGCTTCACCATATTGGACACGGACGACCAGATCCGCCTTCTCAAGCAATTGCTCGAGGCGGAGAAAATCGACACCAAGCGCTGGCCCGCCCGCCAGCTCGCCGGCCTCATCGACAATTGGAAAAACAAGGGGCTCACCCCCGACCGCGTCCCCGCGGGCGAAGCGGGCGCCTTCGCGTCGGGCAAGGGGGGCACGCTTTATGCCGCCTATCAGAAACGCCTCAAGGACCTCAACGCCGCCGATTTCGGCGATCTCCTCCTGGAATGCATCCGCCTCTTTCGCGAGAACCCGGACATCCTGGCCGATTACCGGAGCCGCTTCCGCTACATATTGGTGGACGAGTACCAGGACACCAATGTCGCGCAATATTTGTGGCTCCGCCTTCTCGCCGGCAAGGACAGCAATATCTGCTGCGTCGGCGACGACGACCAGTCGATCTATGGCTGGCGCGGCGCCGAGGTCGACAAACGCAATTACCGCTCGACCGCCAATATTCTCGCCACCGCCTCCCACCTCATCGACCACAATGAGGGGCGCCTCGGCAAGACCCTGCATACGGATGTGGGCGATGGCGCAAAGGTCGCCATCCGCGGCGTCTGGGACGACGAGGAGGAGGCCCGCGCCATCGGCGAGGAAATCGAGCAGGCCCAGCGCCGCGGCCAGCCCCTCAACGAGATGGCCATTCTGGTCCGCGCCAGTTTCCAGATGCGCGCTTTTGAGGACCGTTTTGTCACCCTCAACCTGCCTTACCGGGTGGTCGGCGGCCCGCGCTTTTACGAGCGTGCCGAGATCCGCGACGCCACCGCCTATTTCGGCGCCATGCTCAATCCGTCCCAGGATTTGAAATTCGAGCGCATCGCCAACACGCCCAAGCGCGGCATCGGCAAGGCCTCGCTGCAAAAGGTCCACGCCCACGCCCGGGCGCGCGATATACCGCTGGCCCGTGCCGCCTTTGAGATGATCGAGACGGCTGAGCTGCCCGCGCGTGCGCGCAAATCCCTTGCCGGGCTCCTTGCCATGTTCGACCGCTGGCGCGCCATGCTCGATCAAATGCCGCACACGGAGCTTGCCGAAATCATCCTCGATGAATCCGGCTACACCGATATGTGGCAGCAGGACAAAAGCCCCCAGGCTCATTCGCGCCTTGAAAACCTCAAGGAACTGATCCGCTTCATGGGCGAGTTCGACAGCATGCAGGGCTTTCTTGAACACGTCTCCCTGGTCATGGACACCGAGGCCGAGGGCAATGAGGACGCCGTCAGCCTGATGACGTTGCACGCCGCCAAGGGGCTCGAATTCGACACCGTCTTTCTGCCCGGCTGGGAGGACGGCCTTTTCCCCCATCAGCGCCATCTCGACGAATCCGGTCAGGCCGGGCTCGAAGAAGAGCGCCGCCTTGCCTATGTCGGGCTCACCCGGGCGAAAAAGCAGGCCCAGGTCAGCTTCGCCCAGAACCGCCGCGTGCACGCTCTTTGGCAGAGCGCCATCCCGTCGCGCTTTGTCGACGAATTGCCCGAAGCCCATGTCGAGATCGTCACCGAGCAGGCGTCCTATGGCGGCTATGGCCGCAGCGCCCCCCTGGAACCCGGCGCGCGCTTCGATTCAAAAACCGGCGGCAATTCAACCTATGACACACCCGGCTGGCAGCGCGCCGCCCGGCGCGCCCGCGCGCAGGGCCGTGCATCCGCCTCCAAATACCGCGGCGAACCGCAGCTCATCCTCGACGTTGAATACAGCGAGACCGGCGCCGATGAGAGCGCCGGCGGCGGGGCAGAGAGTCAGGCGGCGGATGTCACTAGTGACGTCACGGGCGACAACGTCATGAGTGACAGTGTCACTAGTGACGTCACAAGCGACTATGCGGTCGGCGAGCGCGTCTTTCACCAGAAATTCGGCTATGGCCATATCGCCGCGGTCGACGGCACCAATCTCGTCATCGATTTCGACCATTCCGGCCGCAAGAAAGTGGTCGCGAGTTTCATCGAACGGCACTGAGCACCTGGCGTTTCAACGCCAAACGCACAACGACCCGGAAGCTTGACCATGACACGTGAAGCCCATTGGTATTTCGATTTCATTTCTCCCTATTCCTATCTTCAGCTCGGCAGTTTCGATCGCCTGCCCGCCGGCCTTAAGCTGCGCCCCGTTCCGGTCCTTTTCGCCGGTCTCCTCAACCATTGGGGCAATACCGGCCCGGCGGAAATCCCCGCCAAGCGCCGCCAGATGTACCGCTATTGTCACTGGCTGGCGGAAAAGCGGGGCATGCCCTTCAAGCTGCCGCCGCGCCACCCCTTCAATCCGCTCACGCTCCTCCGCCTCGCCATCGCGCTTGACGGCGATCTCGATGTCGTGCGCACGATTTTTCACCACGTCTGGGGCGAGGGAAACGATGGCCAGCATGAGGACAGCCTGCATGCCCTCGCTACAAAGCTCGGCGTGAAAAATATGGAGGCGTTGACGAGCGATCCGGTCGTCAAGGCGAAGCTCAGGCAAAACACCGAAGACGCTATCGAAAAGGGCGTGTTCGGCGTTCCTGCATTCCTTATCGATGGCGAGATTTTCTGGGGCGAGGACATCACGGACATGCTCATCGACTACCTCAAGGATCCCGGACTTTTCACGCGCGGCGAACAGGAACGGATCGCCGAACTCCCCATGGCGGCCTGGCGAAAGGGCAAAAAACCCGACGGGCAATAAAACATATGCGCGGCAACACAACACGCTCATTCTGCGGACGCGGACAGAACCATTGAGGAAGAATGATAATGCTGAAAAACATTGCCGCAACAATCGCCGGAATTTTGAGCGCCATCGCGGTTGTCGCTCTCGTTCAGATGGCCGGACACACAATCTACCCGCAGCCCCCCGGCATTGATAAGACAAACCCCGAAACCATTGCCAATTTTGTCGATACCCTGCCCCTCGGCGCGCTTCTTTTCGTTGTAGCGGGTTGGGTTCTTAGCCCTTTTTTGGGCGCGATCACGGCAACCGTCCTGTCCGGCAAACACAGCATCATTCCGGGCCTCGCTGTCGGCCTGGCAATATTACTCGCAACCGTCGCCAATCTTTACGCAATTCCTCACCCCCTCTGGATGAGCGTGACGGGCATCATCGCTCCCCTACCCGCCGCATGGCTCGGCGCGAAATTGCTGCAGACATAAGCATTGGACATAAAGGGATCAAACCTCGAGCCCAGAACCCCATGGCACAGGCCCATGCGGGTTTGACCTATGTCAATGCCGCCCCCGCCCCATCGGATCAGTATATATTCACACGAGTTTCATCCCCAGAATGGGAGGGGCGCGATGTCCATGTCGCCCAGGGAGAAGGAATTGGTGGCGATCGGCATTTCGTTCGCGGTCGGCTGCAAGCCATGCCTCGACCACCATGTCAATATCGCGCGCAAAGAGCATGCGACGGACCATGAGATTCGTCGCGCCGTTGCTGATGCCTTCTTTGTCCGGCGAAATGCGGCCTACATCATGGAAGCCCACGCGCTGGCCCATCTCGGCGAAACCCGCGACAAGGTTCGCTATCCGGCATCGCAGTCCCGCATGAATGCGCTGGTTTGCGTAGGGGCTGCATTTGCGGTGAATTGTATCTCAAGCTACGAGCATTTTATCGCCGAGGCGGACAGTACGGAAATATCGCAAGACGACATTCTGGAGATCGTCAGGCTTGCCGGCCTGATCAGGAAAAGAGCCACATCACACATCGAGCGCCGCGCCGGCTTGCAGGGCGATAAGGTCTCCTAGGTCTCTAATATCTCCCGGGGTGTCCAGGCCCCCTCGTGGTCCGGCTCCGGTGGCGGTGTGGCGCCGATGCAGCCGGTCGGACAATGCGATTGGATTTGCGATTGAATTGCCGGTCCGCAGAGAAGGTGGATGTGCAATCCGCGCATGCCATGGATACAAGCCGCTGAAACCGAAGGAAATAAAAATGAGTGAGTTTTTCGGTCTGCCCATCACCAGACAAGGGTGGTTGTCATGGATCTTCATTGCTCTCATGGCTGCCGTGATTTTTCTGGCGCCGCCGGTTACGTTTGCCGATGACGACGACGACGACGATATGAAAATAAAGGAGCTTGTCACGGTCACCGGCGACCACCCGAAACAGCAATTCGCGGCGGGCAAACGCGTGGAAGTCAGCAAGGCCCGTGTCGCCGACGACATATTCGCAGCCGGGCGCGACCTCACATTCGAAGATGTCTCCGCAAAAAACGTCATTGCCGCGGGCATGTCTCTGTCATTGACGAACATTACCGCCGACGACCTGATACTGGCGGGCGGAGAGTTGACCCTTTCCGGCAACGTCAAGGACGACATCATCGCCGCCGTCTGTCCCTTCTGTCCCTTTGGCGGCCGCATGCACCTGATGAGCACATCGCAGATCGGCGATGACGCCCGTCTGGCGGGACGCGATATTGCCATCGACGGTCGTATCGGCGGCGACCTCTATTCGGCATCCGAACAGTTCAAACTGTCTGGCGAGATTGTCGGCAATGCCAGGATCGAAGCGGAACGCATCGTGCTTTCGGATGGCGCGCGTATCGGTGGAGACCTTGTCTATTCCGGGCCGGACAAGCCGGAAATAGCAGCGGGCGCGATTATCGCCGGCGAAACCCGCCAGGTCGAATCCATCCTGCCCGATGACGCGGACGTCACCGAAAACTGGGTCTGGTACGCCGTGGCCGCGGTCCTGGCCATTCTTCTGGCGCTTATTGTCTTCGCCGGTGCAATGCAGATGATTGCGCCGGGTTTGATTGCCGATGCCGCCAGGACGGCGCGTGAGCAGCCATGGTCGTCATTGGGGCGCGGTCTGGCGGTCATGCTTCTCGTGCCGGCCATTGCGGCACTCCTTATGGCGACCGTGGTCGGTATTCCCGTCGGCGTGGTCATGATTGCGGCCTTCGTCGTTCTCATGGCCCTCGCCTATGTCACCATCGCCTATTGCATCGGGACATATCTCCGCGGCCGGTCCGCCCAAGCGGACAAGCCCCTTGGATTTGGTTCGCGCCTGCTCTGGACCGTCATCGGCATTTTCATTCTTTTCATCATCGGCCTGGTGCCCTTTGTCGGCTGGGCCGTCACCGTTCTGGCGATGTTCACCGGTCTGGGCGCCGTCGTGAGAAGGCTTTTCCCCAGATTCCAGAATACGGAACCCGCATCCCAGCCGGCCTGAAACGCTTCGCGGGCCCCAAAGCGCATGTGACAATGTCGACGCAAAAAGGTCGACGCAACAATGTCGACGCAACAAGCTCGGCGCACCAGAGACGATATTCGCAAAGGAGACCCGAATGACCGAACGATCCACCACCCCGATGCCGGAGTGTCCCATGGCGGAAACCTGCAAGGGCATGACCCGAAGCGCCTGGTCGCGCACCGCCCTGCTGGTTCCGGGTCTCGTTTTCATCGCTCTCGGCATCATCATCCTCATCGAGCCGCGCATCCTCGCTTGGATCATCGCCGCGGCCTTCGTCATTATGGGCATCATGATGCTGATCATGGGCAGCTACATTCGCAAGGCCGGTATCCGCTTCCGCCACATGCACTGACAGGCGTCGTGAAGCTGTATCGGCACTGGCCCTGGCGCCCGACGGCAACCCACAATTCGGAGTAATACTTCATGAAATGTCTTTTCATCATCAACGATCCGCCTTATGGCAGCGAGCGGGTTTACAATGCCTTGCGTCTTGCCAATGAGCTCAAAAAGAACGACCCGGACACCGACCTCACGGTCTTTCTGATGGCGGATTCTGTTTTATCGGCCAAGGCGGGCCAGAAGACCCCGGACGGCTATTACAATACCGGACGCATGTTGAAAGGCATCGTCGCAAAAAAGGGGCGCTTGCTCCTTTGCGGCCTGTGCATGGACGCCCGGGGGCTCGCCGAAACGGAGATGATCGATGGCGCGCGGCGCAGCACCATGGCGGAACTTGCCGGCGAGACGCTGGCAGCCGACAAAGTGCTTGTATTTTGAATACATCATCTGCCTGACCAAAGCCTCAGGCGACGGATTTCCCGCGCTCTCGAAGTCTGCGGACACGGCGATTGATTAACGGCAGCAGCAATCGATACATCCATTGCCGCACCGGCCCGACGCGGTTGAGATTATCCGGACCGTTGAGATAAGCGGCCGGCTCATCCCAGATCCCGTCATCACCGGTGACAGCGCCCATTTGCGCATAATGCGCCTCGTCGAGAACCAGCTCCGCGCTCGGCTCTCCTCCCGCTCTTGAGACGGAAAACCCCGTCTCCCACTTTCGCCTGTGCAGCTCGTGAACGGCGGCGCGATGCAGTGGCAAATCGTTGATATAACTGTCCACCGGGTGCCATTGCCCACTTATCTCGACCTCCAGCCAGCTATGCGAAATTTCATCGGGCATCAATAGGTAGGCGATACCTGTGAAAAAACCCCGCTGTATCTCCTTCGAGATCCGTGAGTAGTGAATACGGGCGGGAATATTGGCGGCCTTGCATAAGGCCAGAAATAGAATGCCCTTGGTGTTGCATTGACCATAGCCCCGCTCGATGGTCTCGGAGGCCTTCACGAAATCTCCCTCCGGTGGAAAACCAAAGAGAATGTCGTCGCGCACATAGCGAAAGATGCGGTCCAGCTTTTCACGCGGGCTGCTGGCCCCGCTCGTGAGGCGTCTGGCCGTCTCCATGACCAGCGGATGATCTGTGTCGGCAAGCTTTTCCATGTTTCCTAGAATAACACCGGGCTGGAAAACCGCTGTGATTCAGATCAACATCCTGGCGTCCGGAAAATTAAGCCGACGCGTTTTAAAACCGGATTGGCGGCCTGAGCCGGGCTCAGCCGGGCTCAGCCGATGATCGTCTTGTCGCTGCACCGCCTCTCGACGCGCTCTGCGGAAAAGGTGGGTGAAAGCTGACGATTGAGCTGTCCGGTCCGGCAATTCTCCTTATCCTTTCCCCTCATCATTGCTTCCGAACACCCGCATCATTTCGATCGGGAACGGGAACACGATGGTCGAATTCTTGTCGACACCGATCGTGTGCAGGGTCGTCAGATAGCGCAATTGCATCGCCTCGGACTGCTTGGCCAGGATCTCTGCCGCCTGGAGAAACTTCTCCGCCGCCTGCAATTCGCCCTCGGCATCGATGACCTTGGCGCGGCGCGACCGTTCCGCCTCGGCCTGTTTGGCGATGGCGCGAACCATCGTCTCGTTGAGGTCGACATGCTTCAGCTCGACATTCGTCACCTTGATGCCCCAGGCATCGGTCTGTTCGTCCAGGATCTTCTGAATGTCAGCATTGAGCCGCTCCCGCTCCGCCAGCATCTCGTCAAGCTCGTGCTGCCCCAGCACCGAGCGCAGCGTGGTCTGCGCCAGCTGGCTGGTGGCCATGAGGAAATCCTGCACCTGAATGACCGCTTTTTCCGCGTCCAGAACCCTGAAATAGACCACCGCATTGACCTTGACCGAGACATTGTCCCGCGAAATCACATCCTGCTCGGGAACGTCGAGCACCCGCGTTCTGAGATCGACCCGGACCATTTGCTGAATTATCGGGATCACGATGATGAGACCCGGCCCCTTGACCTTCCAGAAACGGCCGAGGAAAAAGATCACGCCCCTTTCATATTCGCGCAGGATCTTGATCGAATAGGCGAGTATGGCGAGCGGTAGGAATACCGTGATAAGCCACCCGGCTTCGTTGATGAACCAGTTCATGTAATCAATCCTCCTTTAGCTTTTTGGGCGAACCACCAGCTGCAGCCCTTCGATCCGGTCGACCCGCACCCGACTGTCGTGCTTGAGCGGCGCCTCCGCCCGCGCGCTCCATATCTCCCCCTGTATGCGCACCCGGCCATTGAGCCCGTCCCATTCGATCACCCGCCCTTCATTGCCCAAAAGGTGCTCAACGCCGCTGACCACCGGCTTGCGCCGCGCCCGTATAAGAAACAGCAGCATCAGAGCGAACGCGCCCGCGCTGAGCGCCGCGATCGAACCGATAAGGAAACGGGAGATCTGAAAACCCGGCAGATCCGTCTCGATCAGCATGATCGATCCGATAACGAGCGACGCCACCCCGCCCAGGCCCAGAATGCCGAAACTGGGCATGAAGGCTTCCGCCGTGATCAATGCGATCCCGAGCAGTATCAGCGCCAGACCGGCATAATTGATCGGCAGAAGATTAAAAGCGTAAAGCGCCAAAAGAAGACTGATCGCGCCGATCGTGCCGGGCACCATGGTCCCCGGGCTGTAAAATTCGAGAATAAGCCCGTAAATCCCGATCAGCATCAGCACATAGGCCACATTCGGATTGGTGATAATGCCGAGCAGTTTTGTGCGCCAGTCGGGCTCGAAGATATCGACCTTCATCCCCGCAGTATCGAGTGTCTGCGAAACACCCAGGACCTTGGTCGTCCGGCCGTTGACCTTCGCAAGCAGCTCATCGAGGTCTTCTGCGATCAGGTCGATCACCTTTTTCTTCAGTGCGTCTTCGGAGGCCAGGCTGGCCGCTTCCCGCACCGCCTTTTCCGCCCAGTCGGCATTGCGGCCGCGCAATTGCGCCAGGCTGCGGATATATGCCACTGAATCATTGACGATCTTGTCCTGCATGGAGGCGGAAGGCTTGGCGCTGTCCTTGTCCGCCCCCTTGTCCCCCTTATCTCCCTTGTCCGGGCTGCCCGGCACCGGAAAGGGCGAGCCCCCGCCGACTTGAACCGGCGTGGCGGCGCCCAGATTTGTTCCCGGCGCCATGGCGGCGACATGCGCGGCATACATGATGTAGGTGCCGGCGCTGGCCGCCCGCGCGCCGCTCGGGGCGACATAGCTCACCACCGGTATGGGCGAGGCCAGAATGTCCTTGATGATATCGCGCATCGATGAGGCAAGACCGCCCGGCGTATCGATCCGGAGTATGACGATGCCGGCCCTTTCCGATCGCGCCTTCTCCAGCCCCTTGCTGAAATAGTCGCTTGCCGCCGGACCGATCGGACCGCTCAGCTCGAGCAGCCTGGCGGTTTTTGCTGCCGGGATCTGGGAAACGGACTGGGCCGTAAAAAGGACTGCGGCCGCGGAAAAGGCCGCGAGATAGAGTATATGTCTGTTTTTCATCCCGGACATGAAGCTCCCGAACGATATCGGGCGCTCCCCTCCCCGCCGCCTGCCGGCGGTGATTGACCGGCCGGAATACTGCTTATTCTGTCTTTTCATAAGTTCCAACCAGTTGGACTTCGGCCAGCACATGCCCCTGCATGGCCTCGGTCAATTCGTCCTTTGTTGGCTGGCTGAGCCCGGACAGAACCGCGTCCAGTGCATAGAGCTTGTGAAAGTAGCGGTGGCGGCCGATCGGCGGACACGGACCGCCATAATCCGCCCGCTTCCAGTCATTAACCCCCTGAGCGCCGTCCCCGGGCATCTGCTCCACGGCCTCCCCAAGCCCTTCGCTGTCCGGCGGCAGATTGAACACGATCCAGTGAACCCAGGTCATGCGCGGATTGTCCGGATCCGGCGCATCAGGGTCATCGACGATCAGCGCGTAACTTTTTGTGGCGGGCGGCGCGCCGGACCATGCCAGCGGCGGAGAGACATCCTCTCCTTCGCACGTATACCGGGCCGGGATCTGTCCGCCATCGTCAAACGCGCCGGACGTTAATGTAAAAACCATGATACTGCCTTTTCGCGGCTGGCTTCCCATGCCTTTCAGTCTAGATTTATTCCAGGAACCGGCATTGACCTGCATCAAAATCGCGGGCGCGCACGCATGGGCGCGTGTCTGGGGGGGGGCGTGTCTGGGAGGACGCGTGAAAATCAGTCCTGCCCGGGCTCGAAAACGGCGATTGCGGCAAGCGCTATGAATGTGCCCGCTGCCGCCAGCGCCATGTCCTTTTGCGCATCGAACACATCCCCCTGCGTGCCCATATAGGCGATCCCCGCTTCCGGATCGACAATCTGGGCGACAATCCACTCGATGATCTCGTAACTTGCGCTCGAGGAGATGATGAAGGCGGCGGTGATGAGATATGGCGCGATGCCTTTTGCCACGATCGCGCTCATCGTAAACTCCCGGACAGGATAGGCGAGCAACAGGCCAAATGCGAAATGCACGGCGCGGTCATAATGATTGCGGCCGAGTTCGAGCGCCTCCTGCACCCAGAACCCGGCGGGTACGAGCGAATAGGTATAGTGGGATCCGACCGTATGCAGGACCATGAACGAAAATATCAGGATGTAGGACAGGTCCGAGAGCTGCCTGGAGCGATAGCCGGCGATCAGACTGCCCAGGGCGAGTACCGAAAGCAGGTTCTCCAGCAACCAGTCGAAGCGGTCATGCGGTGCAATACCCGAAATGACGAACACCAGAAGATAGGCCGCCAGAAGCCATCGCAACAAATGATTGTCTCGAAACTTGGCGCGGTTTGGCGACGATGCAATTGTGATCACAAAAATTACTTTCCGGGCTGAACATTTTTCTCGCCGCAGCACAGGCACTCAAGCCTCCGCGCGCTTCTTGGCTTGAATACCGGCCATAAACCCTTCAAATCCAGAGCCTATTATAAAATGCGTGGATTGCGATGATTTAACATGAATCATTGAAATTGAGCGACCAAAAGCGCAATATTTTACTCCTGACTGTCGTGAGTAAGGAACATTGCCATGTTTGCTCCGCTTCACCATCTATTTGGGAGCGTCGTAAAGGGGGGCAATCTTCGGATCACCGACGCAACGGGCCGGCCATATGAGTTCGGCGACGGCACGGGGCCGCCGAGTGCGGTCCGTATCAAGGACCGGCGTACCGAAATTTCCATCGCGCTCAATCCGAGGCTCGCCCTGGGCGAGGCCTATATCGACGGTCGGCTCATCGTCGAAGCCGGCGATCTCTATCACTTCCTGGACATCCTCTTGCGCGGCGCCGAGCATAATCCGGTGCCCGCCTGGGTCGACTGGCTTGATAAGTTGTATGTCCTTTTCCGCCGCTTCGACGAATTCAATCCCGTCGCAAGGGCGCGCAGAAACGCCGCCCACCATTACGATATCGAAACCGAGGTTTACAAATACTTCCTCGATTCGGACTGGCAATATTCCTGCGCCTATTTCGAAACGCCCGATGCCGGTCTTGAAGAAGCCCAGCGCGCCAAGAAGCGCCACCTTGCCGCCAAGCTCCTGGTCAGGCCAGGCGACAAGGTCCTCGATATCGGATGTGGCTGGGGCGGACTGGCCATTTACCTGGCCGAGGTCTCGGACGCCGAAGTGTCCGGCATCACCTTGAGCCAAAATCAGTTGAAAATTGCCCGCAAGCGTGCGCAAAACACTCAAAAGCCGGACCGTCTTTCCTTCCGCCTCGAGGACTACCGGAACACCCAGGGCCGCTATGATAAAATTGTGTCGGTCGGCATGTTCGAACATGTGGGCCCCGCCCACTATAAATCATATTTCGAGCGCGTCCGCGATCTCCTGTCGGACGATGGCATAGCGGTTATACATTCCATTGGCCGTTTCGACGGCCCCTATCCGACAAATCCCTTCATCAAAAAATACATCTTTCCGGGCGGCTCCGTGCCTGCCCTCAGTGAAGTGCTGCCATTCATCGAGGCGTCCGGCCTCAAGATTTGCGATGTCGAGATATTAAGGCTGCATTATGCCAAAACCCTGCGCCATTGGCGTCGGCGCTTCAATCGCCGTTGGGACGAAGCCTCCGAGCTGAAGGGAGAAAATTTCTGCCGCTTGTGGGAGTTTTACCTGGCAGGTTTTGAAGCGTCGTTCAAATATCAGGGTCTGATGGTATTCCAGCTTCAACTCGCCCAAAGGCAGTCCGCCGTACCCCTCACGCGCGACTATATGCTGGATGAGAAGCGCATGCTCGCCCAGGCCGAGAATGCGGGATATCAACCGGAATTTCAGCTGCCGGGCGAGACCTTGAAGAAGACCGGCTGAACGCTTTTTTTCAGCCCGTGCCGTGCCGCAAGCGGCGCCCATGGTGGCAACCGCGCGCGCGGCGGGCGGGTGCGCATGTGCTTTCGTTCGCACGGACCGTGGCGGCAACGGTCATATCCGTTCTTCATTGCTCGCGGTCTTTGATTCAGGTCAATGCCAAGCCGAACCCTCTGTTTCAGATTATGAAGATGAGCGCATCGACAACCAGCAGAAAGTCCCGCCTGACCGGAATGCGCGGGAATTTCTGCCTGAACGGAGAATGAAAATCATGCAGAACCGACGAAAATTGTTACTCATATTCTCTGGTCTTATACTGGCCGGACTGGTGATGGCGAATGCACCGTCCGTGTTATCGTCCGTCAAGGGATCGAAAAACGGCTGGGGCATGTGGGGGCCTTATCCTGGCTGGCACGAACATTGGTCTGAACCGAACATGAGCCCCTGGCATCGCGACCGCATATTGCGGCACTGGCATTTCATGCATGGCAGGATACCCGACCAATACAGAAATCTGAAAAATCCCCATGACTATACCAGCGAACTTTACGCGGCGGGCGCTAAAATCTACGCCAATCAATGCGCGCAATGTCATGGCGCCCACGGCATGGGCGACGGCGAGGCGGCTAAGGATTTGAATCCGTCGCCTTCGCTTTTGGCTTTTCTGATCCAGCGGCCGATAGCCGTCGATGAATATCTCATGTGGACCATTTCCGATGGCGGCAAGAAATTCGGCACGAAAATGCCCGCGTTCAAGGATAAATTGAGCCGGGATGACATATGGAAGGTAATCGCCTATATGCGTGCCGGATTTCCACTTATGAACGGGGAGAAAAAATAATCGGTCATGCAGGTTTCGTCGGTTAGTTCCTGCGCCCCTGCTTGACGACGGACAATTGCCGAATGACGCGGGACCATAAATGACGCAGGACGAAAACAGCAAGGGCGGCCCACAGCAGGAAGATGAGCGCGGCAGGCCCAGTCATGGTTCGGTCGGCGAGCCCACATGTTATCGCCTGGCGTTCGAAGACAGCGATTTTTTAAAAGAGGACGACCTCCGTTCCTTGCGGCTACAGCTCGAATTCCTGAAACCTGAAATTTATCTCCGCCGCGAAGACATTCAATCGACCATCGTGGTCTTTGGCAGCGCCCGGATCCCATCCCCCGCCGAGGCCGAGAAAATGGTCGCCGAAGCTGGTCAGGCGCTCCGGAGGAATGAAGACGATCCTGAAGCCAAAGCCGCTCTCGCCTTTGCCCGCAAAGGGCTCGAACGCTCGTTCTACTACAAGGAGGCGCAGGAATTTTCAGCGCTCATATCCCGCCGTTTTCAGGATGGCGACCGCAAGACTTTTGTTGTCGTCACCGGCGGCGGCCCCGGAATAATGGAAGCGGCCAATCGCGGCGCCAGCGATGTCGGCGCCAGAAACATAGGGCTCAACATCTCATTGCCCCATGAGCAATTGCCCAATCCCTATATTTCCGAACATTTGTGCTTTCAGTTCCGCTATTTCGCCCTCAGAAAAATGCATTTCCTCTTGCGCGCCAAAGCGCTCGTCGCGTTTCCCGGGGGTTTCGGCACCATGGACGAAGTGTTCGAGGTCCTGACGCTGATCCAGACCGGAAAAGTCGCGCCTATCCCCGTTATCCTCATCGGCCGCGCCTTCTGGGAGCGGGCTGTCGATTTCGACTTCCTCGTCGAGGAAGGAAACATTTCACCCGAAGACAGGCAACTCTTTACCATCGTGGAAACGGCCAGGGACGCGGTCGGGATACTGATGGATTTCTATGACATCAAAGAATCCGAAGAATGAAACTGCCGCATGGTCCGGTCGGAATAAACTGGCAATAAAAATAAAGGAATGAATGAGGGGAAAAGGGGCTGAATGAATATAACCTTCCATGGTGCCGCGCGCGAAGTCACCGGATCCTGCTACGAAGTGAGGACCAAAGATGCGCGCTTTTTGATCGACTGCGGCATGTTCCAGGGTAACAGGGATGCCGCGGAGCGAAACCGCGCACCTTTTGCATTCGATCCCAACTCCATTGATTTCGTATTGCTCACCCACGCCCATATCGACCATAGCGGCCTCCTGCCGAAACTTTGCCGGTCGGGCTTCAGCGGCCCCGTTTACGCCACATCCGCAACTGCCGAGCTTCTCGAAATCATGCTTCGCGACAGCGCTCACATTCAGGAATATGAAGCGTTGCGCGCCATCAGAAAGGGGAGAAAAAACTCTGCCGCCGCCACGCCGATTTACGACATGGCGGACGCGATCAGGGCTATCCGGCAGGTGCGGACGCGCGATTATGACGAGATTTTCGAGATCCATCCCGCCATAAGGATGAGGTTTCGCGACGCCGGCCACATACTCGGATCTGCAATTGTCGAGCTCTGGGTGCGCGATGGCGGCAAGGAGCGAAAGCTGGTCTTCTCGGGCGACCTCGGCCAGCCGGGCCGCGTCATCCTGCGCGATCCCTCTGAAATCAATGATGCTGATGTGCTGATCGTCGAATCGACCTATGGAGACCGGCTGCACAGGAACCTCGCCGACACAATCGACGAGTTCGTTTTCGCCGTCAACGACACGCTTCTCGAAAAAGAGGGCAATGTCATTATCCCCGCTTTCGCTCTGGGCCGCACCCAGGAGATCATCTATTATTTATTCGAACTGACCCGGCAGGGGCGCTTTAACGATCTCAATATTTTCGTCGACAGCCCGATGGCGACCGCCATTACCGAACTCACCTGGCGCCATCTCAACCTGTTCGACGAGGAGGCCAGGGCGCTCGCCCATTGGAGCGACAAGAGCGACGGGGTCCCCAGCCTCAAATTCACGGCAAGCGTTGACGAATCCCGCGCACTCAATAAATTCGTCTCGGGCACCATCATTATCGCGGCCAGCGGCATGTGCACGGCAGGCCGCATAAAACACCACCTCAAGCACAATATCGGCCGCCGGCAGTCCACTATTCTCATAACCGGATTTCAGGCGGAAGGCACCCTCGGCCGCAGGATCGTGGATGGCGCCCGCCAGGTCCGCATCCACGGCAGGCAATATCCGGTGCGCGCGGATGTCTACACCCTTGGCGGATTTTCAGCCCATGCCGATCAGGCTGCATTGCTCGACTGGCTCGGCGCATTCAAAAGCCCCCCCGCGCGCAGTTTCGTCACCCATGGCGAGGCCAAAACTGCCGATATGTTCGCCAATGAAATAAGAACCAGGTTGAATTGGCAGGTCGATGTCCCCGAGGCGGGACAATCGGTGGATCTGTTTTAGAACCTGCCTCTGCTAAGCCCGCCACCCCGGCCGCGCGCCCGCGCAAAGACGGAATTTCGCCGCCGGCTCGATAGCCTGCTTCTGATAAACAGC
>CAMYJA010000035.1:0-23865 GCA_947258705.1 uncultured Hyphomicrobiaceae bacterium
GAGCGCCATTATCGGCTGGGAGGCCGGCCAGCTGACGAAGGCCGGTCAGCAGGGATGAGGATTGCGCGTTGTCTCCGCCATTCCTCTACCTCATGGTGGGGAGGTGCAGTCACCAGGTGACAAGCACCGTGTCGAACCATGGGAAACGGCGCTGATCATCTTTTTCGCCCGCTTTGCTCAAGAATAAATATCGAATGTTCTCCGGCGATTTCTCCGCGATTATAAAGTGCGTTGAAATACATAAACCTTTGATGACCCTCGACCAGAACATAGCGCGCTTCGGGGAAGTCTCCCTTTTCGGATATAAAGCCTTCCGGCGTATGCAGCACGACAATGGGAAAATCCCAGGTTCCCGTATCCAGGTCCAGGCGGGTGGGTCCTGGACCCATGCCGCTATAAACCTTGGTGAAGGTTCTGTAATCACGTTCGGGATCGAGTTCCAAAGGCCCATAGGCCAAAACCACGGATTTTAGAATTTCAGCGGCCACCCATTTTTCAAGGCACCAGGTCAGCCCGGCTAGATCAAGCCCGATAAAGGGCGAATTTTTCCAGTGCCGATAGATCCATTGCTCGGCTATCTTCGGATGGAGGTGTGCTAACCGCGCCTCGCATCTCTGCCACCAGTTCTCAAACGGCTCCTTCTCCCTTGTACCGGCTCCCACAGGTGCCAATTCTTCCGGCCACAGGTCGATATGGTTCGTCAGGTCCAGCAATATCATTCCTCATAACTGAAGATAGCGCCGCCGCATCGATCGTTCGGTTGCAGGTTTGCAGTCAGGATCGACAAGCGATTGGTTTTTCGATGAATTATATGAATTATGCAATGTGTCTCCTGCTGGTATTTTTCTCCCATAACTCAATGCACCTCCCAAACCGTTTCGACATCGTAATCGCGCAGTTCCTCCAAATACTCATCGAGGCTGACCAGGCCGACGCAGGGGTAGGCGCCTCGGGTCATGTCTTCTCCCGCCCAGAGCTTTTTCGCGAGGATGATGGCCGGCATGGTCGGGATCTGGGGGCCGTCGCCATTTCTGGCGATGATGAACCAGTTGCGCCTGAGCGCCCGGCCGTCATGATCCAGCCCCTCGATCACCATATGCATGCCGCCATCCGCGCTTCCGAAGCGATCGAAGATATTGCTGAGCTTAAGGAGCAGCCCGGCATGGCGGGCGAGATCCAGCGGCACTCCCGCCCGGATCAGCCAGGAGAGACCCCACAGGCCGAGATGAAGTACGCCGAGCTCCATCCCGGCTGAAAAGCGAATATGCCTGAGGCCATACGTCTCGGGCAGCAGGTCGAGATCGGGAATATCGCAATTGGCCATCCACCTTCTGCCGAGGCCCGGATAGTCCTGCCGGTAGATATCCTGCCAGCCATAATTGGTGCCTTGTTCACCGGCGTAGTGCGCCAGCGCCGCTAGCGGCTTGCCCACATAGGTCATGATGCCTTTGGTGGTGGCGAGGCCGCGTTCGGCCTTCTGGCCGGGGCTGATGCCGTATTTCAGCGATGTCATCTCTGAAAATTCCGGCTTGATATGCTCGAGCACCGCTGACGACAGGCCCGGCACCGTGCTGGCGCCGCCGATGACGGTTGCGCCGTTTTGCCTGGCCCGGCCGTTCAGACTGCCGATATTCGCGACGAATTCGCGTCCATCGGCGAGATCGATATAATGAATGCTGTGATCGATGCAGGTTTCCGCGACCCGGTAATCGCTTGTCTGGAATGGGCCGCAGGTATTGATAATGATGCGCGGGCGATGCATTTCGAGATGCTGCTCAAGCCCGGCGTTCACGTCGAAACTTGCAGTCTCGATATCGCCGTCAAACTTGTTTGCGAACTCGCTTGCGAGATCACGCGCGAGCTCACTCGTGAGCCTGGCTGCCAGCGCCTCCGCCTTGTTCCGGTCGCGTCCGGCAATGGTGATGGGAATACCGGCATGGGCGAGGGCGCGCGCGATGCGCTTGCCGAAATTGCCGCTGCCGCCGAGTATCAGGATATGGTCCCGCACATCGCCTCCGCGATCCCGAACGTTCAATCGGCGTCGGAGAGTTCGCGTTTTTCCGTAACGCCGCCATCGTCGTCCATCCGATAAATGATCGGCACGCCGGTCGGCAGATTGAGTTTGGTCACCGCCTCGGGCGTCATCTCGTCGAGCTTCATGATGAGCGCGCGCAGGGAATTGCCATGGGCCGCCACGATCACATTCTTGCCGGCCCGCACGTCGGGCATGATCTCGGACTCGAAATAGGGCAGCACGCGCTCGGCCGTCATTTTCAGGCTTTCGCCGCCGGGTGGCGGGATGTCATAGGAGCGGCGCCAGATATGGACCTGTTCCTCGCCCCATTTCTTTCGCGCGTCATCCTTGTTCAAGCCGACCAGGTCGCCGTAATCGCGTTCGTTCAGCGCCTGATCCGCGATGGTCATGAGATCCTCCTGGCCGAGCTCCTTGAGAATCAGGCCCAGGGTGCGCTGCGCCCGGATCAGAAGGCTCGTATAGGCGATGTCGAATTTGATGCCTTCCGCCTTCAACCGCCTGCCGCCGTCGATAGCTTCCTCCTCGCCCTTGGCCGTGAGGTCGGCATCGTGCCAGCCGGTAAACAAATTCTTCTTGTTCCATTCGCTCTGGCCGTGGCGGACGAGTACCAATGTGCTTGCCATGTCGATTTTCCGTTGTTCTGTATATTTCTGGCTTTATGACAATCCGAGGACATCGCGCATGGCGTAGAGGCCCGGCTCTCTGCCCCGGCCCCACAGGGCCGCCTTGACCGCGCCCTGGGCGAAAATCGAGCGGTCGTCGGCGCGGTGGGTGAGTTCGATGCGTTCGCCGCTACCGGCAAATATTACACTGTGATCTCCGACCATGTTGCCGCCGCGCAGGGTGGCAAATCCGATATCGCCTTCGGACCGCGGGCCCGTATGGCCGTCGCGGGACCTGATCGCATGCGTGCCGAGGTCGATGCCCCGGCCCTTGGCGGCCGCTTCGCCGAGCATCAGCGCCGTGCCCGAGGGTGCATCGACCTTGTGACGATGATGCATTTCGACGATCTCGATGTCGAAATCCTGGTCCAGCGATTTTGCGACTTGCTCCGTCAGCGCCGCCAGAAGATTGATGCCGAGGCTCATGTTCCCGGCCTTTATAATGGTGGCATGGCGGGCGGCGGCCTTGATTTTCGCTTCGTGCCCGTCATCGAACCCCGTCGTTCCTATGACATGCACGATACGCGCCTGGGCGGCGAGCTCGGCGAATTTTACCGTTGCGTCGGGGCTGGTGAAATCAAGTATGCCTTCAATCGTGGCAAACAGCTCCGCGATATTTTCCGAGATTTCCACGCCAAGGGGATCGATCCCGGCGCAGGTTCCGGCATCCCTGCCGATGGCCGACGAACCGGGAACTTCGCTCGCACCGGCGAGCTCGCATCCTTCCGTCTCGTTGATCGCGCGAATGAGCGTCTGGCCCATTCGTCCGGCTGCGCCCATGACGCCCAATTTCATTCCGCTCATTCCGGTTTCCGTTATTCAGCTTGTTCTGAATGCAAAGAGGTATGGCTGACCTATAGCAGTGGAACTTCACGGGTGGAAGTGCGTGCGACAGTTCGCCTGCATGTTTTGGCCCGTCAGGATGTCTTGCCGTCCCCGATCGCTTTTAAAATCATTTCGCGGGCTTCGTTTTCGTCTCCCCAGCGGGAGATCTTTACCCATTTGTTATCTTCGAGATCCTTATAGCGTTCGAAGAAATGGGCGATCTGGCGGCGCTGGATTTCGGGCAGGTCTCGGAAGCTCTTGACCTGATTGAACATGGCGGAGACGCTTTCCGAGGGAACCGCAACGATTTTTTCATCGCCGCCCGCCTCGTCTTCCATGAAGAGAACGCCGACCGGACGGCAGTTTATTACGGCGCCCGGGATGATCGGGCGCTGATTGGCAATGAGGACGTCGACCGGGTCGCCATCATCGGAGAGCGTATGGGGCACGAAACCGTAATTGCCGGGATAGCGCATGGACGTATAAAGAATGCGGTCGACGATCATGGTGCCCGCTTCCTTGTCCATTTCGTATTTGACCGGCTCGCCTCCGAGCGGGACTTCCACGACGACATTGATGTCGTGCGGTGGATTATTTCCGATTGATATGGCGTCTAAGCGCATAAGGGATTCCTTCATTAGAAACTTGTGTTTGGAAGCCCTTTTAAGGGGATGGTGCTGTCTGTGCAATGGCTGCAGGCGATAATAATGAGGGTAAACGGGTCTGGCTGAATTCCAGCAGCGATTTATTCCGCGAGATTGATTTTATCACGCCTTTTTCGACGCCGCCAGGCCATGAATCCGCCACCCATGGCCATGCCGGATCCGAGCAATGTCGAAGCCAATAGGGGTGCCGGCGCGCCTTGTGCCGCTCCGCCATTGCCGTTATTGCCGTTCCCGTTGCCGTTTCCGTTCCCATTCCCGTTGCCGTTGTTCTGGCCCGGACCGTTGCCGTTTTCGACACCGTTGCCACGATGCGCCGACCAGCTTTCAGCGGTAGCGAACTGCATCATCAGGAATAGAAGTGAATGTTTACGGAGTTGGTAAATTTTCACTTCGCCGGATTCCCGATCAGGCTTTTTCTAACCCTCATGATGATGCCGGGACAGCAGCTTGCGCCAGTGTTTTCTTGCCGGAGGATCGCAAGGCTGCTCCCGGTCGTCCGGCTTCGGGTGGATGGCGATGATGGGTGTCGTTTGCCGGTCTTCAAGGCCGAGCAAGGTATTGATTTGGGACCGTGCCCGCGCGGCCTGGAGCTTCACGGGATTTGAGTTTGTTACGATCCGGCCATCCTGGAAAATGCCTATTTCGCCACCCAGCGACTGCCGGGCAAACCCTTCCAGCTCCCTGTTGTTGCCGAGAATGGCCACGAAGATCGGGTGATGGCATCGCGGTTTTACATATCGATAGGTCGGCAAAACCTCTTGCGCCGTCATATCGTGCGGCCCTGCTTCCTGCCAGCCATGGCTTTTCAGAAAATCGGCGAGGTCGTGCCGGGTGGCATGTTCATTTTCATGCCGGGCTGTTTTTTGATAACGCCCGCCTTTTAACGCCAACGAAAACGCCAATGCGACGATCACCAGAACGGGGATGAATTTATGCATCCTCCGGCCTCTGTGCGATTGTGAATGCGGTGGCGAAGACAATGATCGTGACCGCGGCGTCAAAAATATTGGCGCCTATGGGTCCATGAGCGATCTGAAAGGCCGGATCGGACCAGGTCATCACGAAGAGACGGATAAAATTGGCGAGCGCGTATGCAATGACGACAAGAACCGCGCTTTGACCGAGCGGTCTGGTTTTGACCGGACCCAGGAAAAGCGCGATTGCAATCAGCCCCAGGAGCGCTTTCGGCAGACCGTATATGGTGGAACAGGCAATCATGAGAATGATTTGATGGCCGCCCGGGATGCCCATGACGTTTCCGTCGAGTTGAATGTCGTCACGGAAAAACGACAGCATGTACCAGATGATGTTCGCTTCAAATGCCGTCACGGGAACCGAGATCCATTTCATGATCACGGAGGACCATATCGAGCAGAGGGCGAGCCCGAGAAACAGCAATGATGCCGTGCGTTCGCCGGAACCGCTTCGGCCGGCATGGTAGAACGCATAGACAGCGGTAGCGGCCCAGGAAAAAGTGCTGCTCGGGATCATGAGCGCCGTGAGAAACAGGATTTCGGCAAGGCCGAAGCCAATCCTGGCTGGATTCGGACATTCGAAATAGAGATATGCGGCGACGGCGATGGCAATCAGTTCAAACGGGCTGATACCGAACAATGCGGCCTGGCCGGCGTTCAAGTGCCATTGCTCGGCAATGCGGACCACGAAACCGTTGAGCGCGCCGCCCAGGAGAAGCATGGCGGGCAGTTTCGTTGCCAGATTTGCCTGAATACGCGCTGGTACGGACAGTACCGACATGACACCCCGTTGGATCTGTTTATGAATTATTCCATTATCGCTTAAAATCGCTTCGATTGCGTTAATGGTCGGTTCATAGAGGCGGTGTCGGGGCCCTTAAATGGATGTCCAGGCGAAGGCGGTCCTGGCCAGTTTTATGCCGCCGAAGGGCTCGACAGATCTGGCGATCGGGCGGCCGCCGAGATTTCGGTAGAATTCGCATGCATTGAAATTGTCGCTGAGCGCCCAGACGACGAGAGAGGCATGGCTGCGCTTTTTCAGCTGGGCGCGTGCTGAAGCAAACAGTCTGGTGCCAAATCCAACGCCCTGGTAGTCCGGGGACAGATAGAGCTCGAAAATTTCTCCAACCCCCTCTGTGCCGCACGACGCCGGCAAGCGCCGCGCCGGTCCGGCCGTGGCGTAGCCGATCAATACATCGTCGAAACTCATGACAATTGGTCTGGCCCCCCGGGCCAGGCTGCTCGCCCACCAGTTAGCGTCACGATGCCGGAGTGTTCTTTCAAGCTGCCTGAAGGGGATTATGCCGCGGTAGGCCTGACGCCAGGACGTTGCGAAAATATCGGCCAGGGCCTGCGCATCGGCCCTGTCCGCGTAACGAAATCTGGTCAGGAGCTTTTCGGTCATGGCGTGATCATACATGATGGGCGGCCTGAATTAAGTAATTTTATTTCAACCTCACCCACACCCACACCCACACCCACACTCGTCCTCACCTGTCGGCCTCAGCCATCGAGCCCGTCCATCAACTGCATTCAAATGATATGCCGGTTGGAAAAGCTCAAAATAAAAGCCCGGAGCGATATGCTCCGGGCTTTCTTGTCCCAACCTTGAAATCGGTCCTCGGCGCCGGTTTTTCATAACCATCGCCTGCGGTTTGTTAGCGCAACCGTGTCAGGCGGTTTTTTTCAGCTGCTCAAACGTTTTTGCCGCAGTGGAATTCCAGGCATCGGCATTTTTCTTGGCAAGCTTGGAAGCCATTTCATAGAGCTCTTTGGACTGCTCATTGGCAATGGCGATCTGCTGCTGGAAAAAGTCGGTGTTCAATTTTGCCGCTTCCGGTAATGATCTCGCTTTGGCGACGGCTGCAGCCGCCTTGAAGGCCGCTTCGGTGTTGCCTTCGATATTGGTCATGATCTTGTCGGAGATCTGCTTGGCGCCCTTTTGCGCCGTGTCGGAAAGACCTTCGATCGCCTTGCCGGTATCTTTCGCGACAACGGATGCCTTTTCGTAGACTTCGCGCGTCTTGGTGATATTTTCTTCGGTTGCGGCCTGAATGTTTTCGGGCATCTTAACGTCTTTAAGCGCCTTCATCATCTCTTCCGCCTGCTTGGCAAACTGGTCGTTGATGTTCTTTACCTGGTCGTTCATGATTGAATTCCTAAACTGATGCTGGGCTCTGATTTCAGTGGCAGGTGGTGGTCGTGGACCTGCTGCTAACTTGCCCATCTATATAGCAATTATTCTGTTGCACTGCAACAATAATATTGCGCCGCAGCAATAAAAAACCGGCTCAAATTCGGCTAAAATTGTAAAACCTGAATAATATCAGGATGTTAGAATTTTTTAGTTTTTCCAGGGATCTGCTAGAAATCGGGGACAGGCACAGTTTTTCCTACGCGTCCGGATCGATTTAGGTGCGATGCAAGGGCATGGTAACAGGGCCCGGCCATTTAGGGCTCCACTCTTCAGGTTTACCTCAGGTTCACCTATTCAGCCGACGCCATCGGGACTCCGATATCTGAACGATAGTCAACGTCCGGGCCGGCCGCCATGGGTCAGACGCCAGCGGGCGCCGCTTTTTCGACGATCTTCTCAAGCGCCAACAAAAGCTTGCTCCGGTCCTTCACCGGCAGAGCCGAGAGGAGTTTGGCATCTGCTTTTCTGGCGGCCGGTTTGGATTTCTCCAGCGTCTTCTTGCCGCGCTGGGTCAGGCCGACCGCATAGGTTCTCGCATCCGTTTTGGTGCGCTTGCGCTTGACCATGCCCTTCTTCTGCATGCGGCGCATGATATCGGCAAGCGTGGACCGGTCGATACCGGTTTCCCGGACGAGGCCTGTCTGGGAGATGCCGTCATTTTTCGATATGACCAGGAGGACTGCATATTGCCGCGGGGTCAGGCCGGCGCTGGATATCTCATGGGCGAAAACGTCTCCGGCGCATTGTTCGGCGCGATGCAGGAGGTGAATGATCGAGCGATCAAGGATCGTTTTTTTTGTTTGACGTTTCATTTTTCACTTTGCCTCTCTTGAGTACGCTGTGGGTTCAGCAGAACATTCGTTCGGCAACCAGCAAAGTGCGCAAATGTGCTATCGGGATGCGGTTCGGGAAAGGCCGGAAATGAACAGTGAATCCGGTTCGGGAAGCGCTTGCACCTCCAAGAGAACGGCTGACCTCGATATATCTGATCCGGGACAATCGCGCTCTTGAAACGCTGGTCCGTTAACAGAGCAACTCTAGCAAATGTTTAGACCTCTAGACAACCGATACGTGCACAAAAATATTTACATCACGCGATTTTGAAATTTCCGTCCACCTTCTCCAGCGTTAGCGTCCGGTTACGGTTCGTGGCGGGATGCAGTGGGGTTTACTGATTTTTCCTCGTCCTCGGCCTCACCCAGCTGGTGACGCATCATGATGGGCAGCATGGCCAGAGAGAACAGAAAGGTCAGCGGCATGATGCCGAATACCTTGAAATTCACCCACATGTCAGTCGAGAAGTTACGCCAGACGAGTTCGTTCAACACAGCCAAAAGAATGAAAAAAAGCCCCCACCAGAGCTGCATTTGACGCCATCCTTCATCGGTCAGATGAAAGACGTCGCCGAAAAGAAGCTTCCATATGAGCTTTTTGAAATACAGGCCGCCAAGCATTATGCAGGCAAAGAGAATATTGACGATGGTCGGCTTCAATTTGATGAAGGTCTCGTCCTTGAGCCACAAGGTCAATCCGCCAAAGACCAGAACGAAGATGCCCGTGACCAGCGGCATGATGGCGATTTTTCCGAACATCATTCGCGACAGGCCCAGGGATATGGAGATGGCAACCATAAAGGCCGCGGTGGCCGCGAAAATCCCGAATTTTGCGTTGCTGATAAAGAAAATCACCAGCGGTCCGATTTCGAGCACGAGCTTCGTCAATTGATTTTCCTTGCCCGGATTGTCCCCTTTGGCGTTGTCGTCGTTCAAGGTTGAACTCCTTTTTCCCGCACCTGCCGGCGTCTTTGGAGGCTACGTCCCCATCCACACCGCTTATCCCGATCGGCCCCGCCCGGGTTCCGGTCAGCCCGTCCGGGCAATCGCGTCGGCGAATTCGTCCGGATCGAAGGGCTGTAGATCATCTATGTTCTCGCCGATGCCGATTGCATGAATGGGCAGGCCGTATTTCCCTGCTATCGCGACAAGAATTCCGCCGCGCGCGGTGCCATCGAGCTTGGTCATGATCAAGCCGGTCACACCGGTCTTTTCCCGAAAGACCTCAACCTGATTGAGGGCGTTCTGTCCGGTGGTCGCATCGAGCACGAGGACAACATTATGGGGTGCCGTGTCGTCGACCTTGTGGATGACCCGGATGATTTTTTCCAGCTCCGCCATTAATGTCGCCTTGTTTTGCAACCGCCCGGCCGTGTCTATCAACAGTATATCCGTATTCGATCCCTTGGCCTTTTTGATGGCGTCAAAGGCTAGCCCGGACGAATCCGCTCCAATGTCGCGGGAGAAGACGGTTGCGCCTGTCCGCTCGCCCCAGATCTTGAGCTGATCGACGGCCGCCGCACGAAACGTGTCGCCCGCCACCAGCATTACCGATTTACCCTGATTGCGGTACTGGGCGGCCAGCTTGCCGATGGTGGTTGTCTTGCCGGAACCATTGACACCGACCATCATTATGATTTGCGGCTTCGATTTCGTGTCGATTTTCAGCGGCCTCGCCACAGGCTTCAGCACATCTGCGACTTCGCGCGACAATATCGCGCCGATGTCTTCAGGCGTCAGATTCCTGTCGAAGCGGCTGGCGGCGATCTTATCGGTAATTTTCGATGCGGTTTCAATTCCGAGATCGGCCTGGATCAATATGTCCTCCAGGTCCTCGATGGCGTCGTCGTCGAGCTTTGCCTTGGTGAAAACGCCCGCAATGCCGCTTGAGATGTTGCGGGATGTTTTCGACAGGCCGGACTGAAGACGCCCGAGCCAGCCCGATGGCGTGCCCTCACCCGGTGTGACCGGAGCCTTCGGATCTTCCTCTTCCGCCGCGATTTCCTCAGCACCGGCCTCAGCCTGGGCCTCAGCCGGGTTGCCGGGCACGTCCTCAGCCTCAGCCTCAGCCTCGGCCTCGGCCGCAGCGACGATGTCGGCGCGATCACTGGTTTGGGCGTCTGGCGCCTCGCCGTCCGTCGCTTCAGGCCTGGAGCCAAATAAATTTCTCAGAAAGCCCTTGGGTTTATCACTACTCAATTGCAGGCCACTCCCATCAAACAATTATCTTCGCGTGCGGTAATTTCCGCCCGGCAGATCGACCCCGGGGGGCGCGTGCCCTCAATCCGGATTTCCATGAAATGCGGCGTACGGCCCAAATCGTCATGCTCCATCAGCAGTTCGGTCGTCTGACCGATGAGACCGTTCTGGAAATCGCCCAACCGGGCCTGACCGCACTCGCGCAATCTGCGCGCCCGTGCCTTGGCGATTTTCGGCTCGACCTGCGGCATGCGGGCGGCCGGCGTGCCGGGCCGTGGCGAGAACGGGAAAACATGCAGATAGGTCAGGCCGCATTCGTCGATGAGCCTCAGCGTGTTTTCGAACATCGCGTCGGTCTCGGTCGGAAAGCCGGCAATGAGATCGGCGCCAAACACGATATCCGGCCGTTCGGACCGGACCCGTTCGCAGAAGCGGATGGCATCGTCGCGCAGGTGCCGCCGCTTCATCCTTTTCAGGGTCATGTCGTCGCCCGCCTGAAGCGAAAGATGGAGGTGGGGCATGAGACGCTCATCGGAGGCTATGGCGTCGAAGAGCGCGTCGTCGACCTCGATCTGATCGATTGAAGACAGACGCAGGCGCGGCAGATCCGGGACCATGCGCAAAATTGTCTGTACCAGGCTTCCCAGGCTTTGGCGTCCCGGCAGGTCGGCGCCATAGGATGTTATGTCGACGCCAGTGAGGACCACTTCCCGGTAGCCACTGCCAGCGAGTTTGCGGATCTGTTCGACGACGGCTCCGGCCGGAACCGAGCGCGAAGGGCCGCGTCCATAAGGGATGATGCAGAAGGTGCAGCGGTGATCGCAGCCGTTCTGGACCTGCACATAGGCACGCGAACGCACGCCGAGCCCGCTCACAAGATGACCGGCCGTTTCGCGTATTGAGGCGATGTCGTTGACGGCAACGCGTTCCGTGTCGCCTGTCCTTAATGCCTGATAGGTCGCGGCCTGCAATTTTTCCTGATTGCCGAGAACATGGTCGACTTCCGGCATATTCGCGAACATGTCAGGGTCGATCTGGGCCGCGCAGCCGGTTACGATGACCTTTTTTCCGGGATTTTGCCGTCGCGTCCGGCGGATGGCCTGGCGTGCCTGACGAACCGCCTCGCCCGTTACGGCGCAGGAGTTCACGATCACCGCATCTTCCAGATCCGCGCTGGCGGCGAGGTCCCGCATGATCTCGGTTTCGTAGGCGTTCAAGCGGCAGCCAAAATTTATGAATTCTGTTTTCGACATTTCTCGGGCTTGGTACTCGGATCAATTATTGGCGGCAATCACTCGTGATTGTCACTCGTGACGGTCTCGAGCGACAACTGATCGCGACATTTAACATATCGGGGGGCCGGGCGCGAGTGCTCATGCCCGGGCCGGGTTTCGTCTCGGATGAATATGATCATTTCAGGCTGTCACCGCCGTCCAGCTTGCGGGATCGATCTCGCCGGCATACTCAAACTCGGTGGCGCCGGTCATGATGATGTGATTGTCGTCGCGCCAGTGAATATCGAGCGGGCCACCGGGCAGGCGCACGCGGACCTGGCGCCCGGTCAGACGCTTACGGGCGGCGCATACGGCAATTGCGCAGGCCGCTGTGCCACAGGCGCGCGTGAGACCGGCGCCGCGCTCCCAGACGCGGGCATCGATCTCTTCAGGGTTCACGATCCGGGCAAGGGAGATGTTTGCGCCTTCGGGGAAGCGGGGATGGTTCTCCAATATGGGACCGATGGCGCCGAGATCATGGGCATCGAGATCGTCGACCCAGAAAATACAATGCGGATTTCCGACATTGACGACCGATGGCGTATGCAGGACGGGATCGTCGATCGGGCCCACCTGCAGTTCAATGCCGCGCGTGTCGTGGAACTGTTCCGAAAGCGGGATGTCTTGCCAATCGAATTTCGGCTTGCCCATATCGACCGACACCTCGTCCGCGCTTTTCACGAGCGTGCCAAGATAGCCGGCATTGGTTTCAATGACGGGATTTTTTTTGCCTGTCTCCTCGGCAATCATCCATGCGACGCAGCGGGTTGCATTGCCGCAGGCGTCGACCTCGGCGCCATCCGCGTTGAAAATGCGCATGAAGAGATCGGCCTCGTCCGACGGCTCCAGAATAATAAGCTGATCGCAGCCGATGCCGTGGTCGCGGTCGGCCACTTTCCGCACCTCCTCCGACTTGAGCGTGACGGCACGCGCACGTGCGTCGATTATGACGAAGTCATTGCCGAGACCGTTCATTTTCCTGAACGAGATGTTTGCCGAATTGTCCATGGGACTGGATATAGTCCTACCCGGTCCAAGTGGCAAATTTGTTTTGGGGCGCTTGACAATCACTGCTCTTTCGTCGAGGATCGCGGCCACATCCAGATGGCTTCGAGGATACAAGTCCTAAAGCCGCCGCTTTGCACATGGCACGCTAAAGAGTGCCGGGAGGCAGGGGGGTCAACGTCCGTCGGCGAGGGTTCGCTCACGGGCGCGATGCCATTTGGTTTGACGGAATTTTGCTTTGAGAAATTTTTGTTTGAGGGCCTTTGGCCATGTTTGAATCACTTTCCGATCGCCTGAGCGGTGTCTTCGACAAGCTCACCAAACGCGGTGCGCTTACCGAGAAAGACGTCGATGCCGCCATGCGCGAAGTGCGCCGGGCGCTGCTGGAGGCGGATGTGGCGCTCGATGTGGCGCGCGACTTTGTCAAGCGCGCGACGAAAAAGGCCGTCGGCCACGAGGTGCTCAAATCGGTGACGCCCGGCCAGCAGGTGGTCAAGATCGTTCATGACGAGCTCGTCGAGATGCTCGGATCGGACGCGAAGCCCATCGACCTTGCGGCCGCGCCGCCCGTGGCCATTATGCTGGTCGGCCTTCAGGGCTCCGGTAAAACCACATCCTGCGCGAAAATTTCAAAACGCCTCACCGACAGCCACAAGCGCAAGGTTTTGATGGCGTCGCTCGACACCAGGCGTCCGGCTGCGCAGGAACAATTGCGCGTCCTCGGCGAGCAGACCAATATCGAGACATTGCCGATTGTCGAAGGGCAGTCACCCGCCCAGATCGCCGAGCGCGCCATGAACGCAGCCAAGCTTGGCGGCTTCGACGTCGTCATGCTCGATACGGCGGGACGGCTGCATATCGACGAAGCCTTGATGGCGGAGACCGTGGAAATCCGCGAGATCGCCAACCCCCATGAAACGCTTCTCGTGGCCGACAGCCTCACCGGTCAGGACGCGGTCAATGTCGCCAGCTCATTCGATGAACGGATCGGCTTAACCGGCATTGTGCTCACGCGGGTGGATGGCGATGGCCGCGGCGGTGCGGCGCTGTCCATGCGGGCGGTCACCGGCAAGCCCATCAAGCTCATCGGCGTCGGCGAGAAAATCGAAGATCTCGAGGAATTTCACCCCGAACGCATTGCCGGGCGCATCCTCGGCATGGGGGATGTCATCTCCCTCGTCGAGAAGGCGTCCGAAACGCTCGATGCCGAGAAATCCGAGCGCATGGCCCAGAAAATGCGCAAGGGCATGTTCGACCTCGACGATCTGGCGGAACAACTTGGCCAGATGGAGAAAATCGGCGGCATGTCCGGTGTACTGGGCATGCTTCCCGGTCTCGGCAAGGCCAAGAAGCAGATCGATGCGGCCAATCTCGACGACAAGGTGCTGACGCGCCAGAAAGCCATTATTTCGTCGATGACGCGGTCCGAACGTCAGAAGCCAAAGCTCCTCAACGCATCGCGTAAAAAACGCGTTGCCGCCGGGTCCGGCACCAGCGTTCAGGAGGTCAACAAGCTTCTCAAAATGCACCGGCAGATGGCCGACATGATGAAGAAGCTCGGCCGCAACAAAGGGCTTTTGAACAAGCTGTTCGCCTCGGGCACGCCCAGCCCGGAAGCTCTTGGCGGTGGCTCGCCACAAGGTGGCCTGCCGGAGGGCGGTTTGCCGCCCGGCGGATTGCCCGGACTGGGTGGCGGTCTGCCGCCTGGATTTCCGGCATTGCCGCCAGGTGGCTTGCCCGGCAAGAAGCGCGGCAAATGAGAATTTTAGGGAGCCGTTCAAAAATTCACGCGGATCCCCCGACGAAGAGAAATTTAACAGAACGATTTGAAAATTTTGAGAAGAATTGAAGAAGGATGAACATCGATGTCACTTAAAATCAGACTGGCACGGGGCGGCGCCAAAAAACGCCCTTATTACCGCATCGTCGTTGCTGACGCGCGGGCACCGAGAGACGGTAAATTCATCGAGCGGATCGGATCTTACAATCCGCTCCTGCCCAAAGATCATGATGACCGTGTGAAGCTGCTTGAGGATCGTGTGAAGCACTGGCTGTCTGTCGGTGCGCAACCGACCGACCGCGTGCACCGTTTTCTCGATGCAGCCGGAATTTTAAAGCGCGAAGCGCGTAATAATCCGCAAAAAGGCGAGTGGGGCACCAAGCGCAAGGAGCGTGAGGAAGCCAGGCTTGAGGCGGAAGAGGCAGCCAAGGCCGAAGCGGCCGAGGCCAAGGTTCAGGCCGAAGCGGCTCCTGAGGCTGAGGCCCCGGCTGAAGCTCCGGCAGAGCCAGCCGCAGAAGCTCCTGCGGAGCCGGTCGCGGAAGCACCTGCGGAGAAAGCTGCCGAACCGGCTCCGGAAGCTGAAACCAGCACTGAATAAGTCGCGGATTTGCGGGCTCCCCGATAAGGTGGAACGTGAAATGACGAAAGTCGAATGGTGACCAGGGACCGCGGGGAACGTGTCTGCCTGGGCGTCATTACGGGGGCCCAGGGCGTTCGCGGCGAGGTCGTGATCAAATCTTACACGGAAAAGCCCGAGGACATCGGTTCTTACGGTCCCTTGACGGATGCCGATGGCGCGAGATCGTACGACATCGAAATCGTCCGGCTTGCCAAAAAGGGCGTTATCGCGAAGGTCAAAGGCGTCGGTGACCGCGATCAGGCGGGCGCTCTCAGGGGCGTTGAGCTTTTTGTGGACGCTTCTTTGCTGTCAGAGCCCGATGAGGACGGGTGGTACCGGTCGGATCTGGTCGGCCTTCAGGTGGTCGATGGCGAGGGCGGGCTGGTCGGAGCGGTGGTCTCGGTACAGAATTTTGGCGCCGGCGACCTTCTGGAGATCGAGCTGGCCGGGACGTCCAGGACCGAGTTCCTGCCGCTTCATCATGATTATGTCAGTGATGTTTCGCTTGAGGAGGGTCGTATTTCCATCATTCTTCCCAAAGACCTTTGGGATTAATTTGTTGGAAGGGCCGCAGCCCGGGCCTATAATCATTATTGTCCGTTCACGCTGGTTTTATCGCGCCGCGTAGAAAGTAATCGCACCTCATGCCGGAGTTTATGACATGCTTCAAATGACCCCTCTAACGTTCAGACGGCTTCAGCCGCTCATATTGATTGGATTTCTGACCGCCGGGCTCGGCGGTTGCGGGGTCAATAATATTCCCACCTATGAAGAACAGGCCAAGGCAGGCTGGTCGGAGGTGCTCAGCCAGTATCAGAGACGGTCCGATCTCATTCCCAATCTGGTCGAGACGGTGAAGGGATTTGCCGAACAGGAACGCAAAGTGCTCACCGATGTCGTCGAGGCGCGCGCCAAGGCGACGCAGACCAAATTACCTGCCGACATCCTCAACAATCCCGAGGCGCTGAAACGGTTTCAGGACGCCCAGGGCGCCTTGTCGAGCGCGCTTTCGCGCCTCCTGGTCGTTGTCGAGCGCTATCCCGACATCAAGTCGGGGCAGAATTTTCTGGCACTGCAATCGCAGCTTGAGGGGACCGAAAACCGCATCGCCATTGCCCGGCGCGATTTCATCAATGCCGTGCGGTCCTATAATACCGAACTCCGGACCATTCCGGGCCGCTGGTGGAAAACGCTTCTTTATCCCGACGCCAAACCCATGGCCAGTTTTGTCGCCCGGGAGGGCTCGGAAGTGCCTCCAAAGGTGAAATTCTGAGATATGTCTGAAAGGTGATTGTTTTCAACATGAAGGCCCAGGCATATGCCCTCGAAGGCGGTTTCCGCTAAATTCAGGACTTTGCGCAGGATTTTGGTCGCCATTGGCCTGCTGCTGGCGGTGGTGTTTGCGACACTTCTGCTGGCTCAGTACCCGTTCGTGAGGACGCTTGTTGCCGCGCCCGAGTTCCCGAAGCTTTCGGGGCAGATCGTCGATGAGGCGGGGCTGCTGACGGCCGGCGACCGAGCGCAGATCACACATGATCTCGAAGCGCTCGAGAAGAAATCCACCGATCAGCTCGTCGTGGCGACCGTAAATTCCCTGCAGAAATTTTCCATAGAAGAGTATGGCTACCAGCTCGGGCGGCATTGGGGGATCGGTCAGGAGGGCAAAGACAATGGCGTGATCCTCCTGATTGCGCCCAATGAGCGCAAGGTACGGATCGAGGTCGGCCGCGGTCTCGAAGGCGTCATGACGGACGCGCTCTCAAGGCTGATTATCGAAAATGCCATACTTCCGCGCTTCAGGCGCGATGATTATCCAGGCGGTATCAAGGCGGGCGTTCGCGACATTCGCGATGTACTGCTCGGCGATGCGGAAGCGGTGAAGGAACGCGCCCGGGGCGGCGGACGGCTCGACCGGGAGGCCGAGCGCGAGGAGATGATGACGCTTTTCATTTGGCTGGCCATTGTCGTCTTCATCATCTGGCAATCGTCCCGGCAGGCCCGCCGGGGTCCGCGCGACAGCCGCAATGCATCGAACCGGCGGCGCGGCAGGCACCGCAAAGGCCGGCGCGACGATGGGTGGGTTGTCATTCCCGGCGGTTCGGGCGGATCGGGCAATTGGGGCGGCGGCTGGTCGGGTGGCGGTTTTGGCGGCGGTGGCGGCGGTTTTGGCGGCGGCGGCGCTTCGGGAAGCTGGTGAGAAGAAGGAATATTCAGGTGCAATTATTTACCAAGGCGGAACGGGATGAAATCGGTGCGGCCATTGTCGCGGCCGAGCAGAATACTTCGGGCGAGATCGTGGCGGTGGTGACCGCGGCCAGTGACAATTATCTTTATATCGCCTCCCTCTGGGCCGCCGTGCTCGCGCTTTTCGTGCCCTGGCCGCTGATCTACATGACATGGCTTCCCGTACAATATATTTTCGCCGTCCAGGTCGTCATATTCCTCATCGCCCTTCTCATTCTGCAATATCTGCCGTTGCGGCTCGCCCTGGTGCCCCGTTCGGTGAAAAATAATCGCGCCCATGCCCATGCGGTCGAGCAATTCCTCGGGCAGAATCTCCATACCGCCCAGGGGCGGACGGGCGTTCTCATTTTCGTGTCGGTGGCCGAGCATTATGCCGAGATCCTCACCGATGACGAGATTTACAACCGCGTGCCCAAGGATGTCTGGCAGAAAATCGTCGACGAGCTCATTGCCAAAATCCGGGCCGACGATCCGGTGGGCGGTTTCATGTCCGCCATCAAGTCATCGGGCGAGCTTCTGTCCGGGCATTTTCCACCCGGTCCCAGGGACCAGGACGAGCTGCCAAATCATCTCATCGTTCTGGAGTAGCTGGGAGTCGTTTTACATCATTTGATTCTCTGCTTTGCATTGGCGCATCCGGTCAACCGGACGTAGAAGGGGTATTGGGAGCGGCAGCCAAACCATGCCTGGAAATAAAGGCTTAACCAACTGAATTTAAAGAAATTAGTACGTTTTTTTGACAAACCAAAAAAAGCGTACTAACGTACGTGGGAATGGAATGGTGCTGAGATGTTTTCAGACTTAGACGGTGACCAAATTAGAATCCAAACTAACGCCATCCAAACATTTGAAGGGTGGCGTGAGGCGGAACATGATTTTCGACATTCCTACAAGGGGCGCATGAATTGGAGCCGCGTCAAGGGTGTGCAATATCTTTACCGCATTAATGGTAGCGTGAGAAAAAGCCTTGGACCTCGCTCCCCCGAGACGGAAAAGACAAAAGATGAATATACTGCCCAACGAAAAAGGCTGCGTGAACGCCGAAACCGACTTTGGTCAAAGGTAAAGCAGCAAGCGCCTATCAATCGTGCATACCGCTTGGGTCGTGTTCCTAGGATTGCAGCTGAAATCCTAAGGATACTGGACCAGCACCAAATGATGGGTGAACATCTCATTGTTGCTGGCACACATAGTATATACGCGTATGAAGCGGCAGCCGGGATACACGTGGATGGTAGGCTTCTTGCCACGACGGATATTGATCTTCTATGGGATGCCCGTAGGAATCTGCGATTGGCGTTGATTAACGTCGATGAAAAGGGCGTTCTTGGGCTTCTTCGAAAAGTGGATAGCAGCTTTGAAAAAACCCGCCATACCTACAGGGCAATCAATAACGACGGCTACTTCGTTGATTTAATTCGCCCGATGGAAAAGGACGAGATATTAAAACCGAACAAGAGATTGGGTGGGGACGACGATCTAGAGGCGGCTTCAATTCTAGGCCTTCAATGGCTGATAAATGCACCGCGCATGAACCAAATAGCGATTGGAGATGATGGCTATCCAGTGATGATTAGTTGTGTAGACCCTCGTGCTTTTGCATTATACAAGCGCTGGCTTTCTGAAGAAGCCGAAGACCGTGATCCCAATAAAAGGCGGAGGGACAAACAGCAGGCAATCGCTGTTGCTAAGATCGCGCAAAACTACTTAGGATTAAAATTCTCTGCAAAAGAGCTGTCCGCACTACCGCTACGGTTGACTCAGCATGCCAAACAACTGGTTGCGGCAGCCAGATAAATAACTGGTCAACTTCCACAGAACATTTCAATGCTCATCTTTCGTGTATGTAACCAATCCGTATTCCCTCAAGCGCTCGTATTCTCCCCCTTCTCCGCTCTGATCATCAGGAGCATGTGTTCGAGATTGGCGTGAATGAGCGCGGCGCGCTCCTCGTTCTCATTCTGGGTTTCGACCCATAGATCCGGGTGATCGTCCTTTTTACAGATGTCGGCTGCGGCCTTCAGAACATCGATGGCCTGGCGGAGTTTTATCGGATCGCCCGTGTGCTCGCCGATGATGCCCAGAGCCGCCCCCTTGTCGTTTTGCAGCTTGGCCCAGTTTTCGGGGACCATGTTTTCGGTCTGGATATGCTGAGCGAATTCCAGCGCCTCCACGGCTGCCATCAGGTCTTTCATATTGCCCTTCTCACGGCCCCGCTCCAAAGCGCGCAGTCCGAATTCTGTCTGCGCGTCGGAATGGTATTTAATGTAACTTTCACGCAAGAGCGCAATCCGGCCGCGGCTTTTCAGGAGATGGCCGAACAGGGCCGACAGCATGCGCCTTGACAGCTCCGGGCTGAGTGCCGCTGCTTCCAGTGAACCGTCCTCGCGCGCGCTATCGATCAGCTGTTCAGCCAGGGTCCGGGCGGTTGGCACTCCTCCGTGCATCGACGTCGAGCCGGCCTGTCCATGGGGGTCGGTGGCGGCGCGGATGTCGTCTGCGCCGGGCGGGTGGCTCTCGATCAGCCCGGGCAGATCGCGGGCATGACGCGCGATCATGTCCGGCGAGATAGAGCCCTCCGCCATTTCGTGCTTGAGATCTCTTACGAAGTCATGAAGCAGCGGCTTGACATGACGCGCCTTGCCGTCATCGGCAATCCGTTCGATCAGATCCGTGCACGGGTGCGTGCGGCCCGACGGCATGGTCAGGTTGAGGAGGGCGCTGCCGATGAGGTTCAGCCCGGCGCCGAAGAATTTGACAAGATCGCGTTCCAAGATTTCCCAGCCCCGATCATCGTAGATATATCCGCTCAAGAATAACGGCCCGGCGGTGAAATTTCATCCAAATAATGCTTTATAGGGTATGACAATACCCCGCCTCTGGGCCGGGCGGGCGATTTTGCCCCCTTCCCATGCGATTCATGCGACCTAAGCGATGCATGCGGTCCGGGTATCGCCGAGGCTAGAAATGGATGAGGAAGCAAATGCAAAAACGGGCCAGCATGCGGGCACTTGGGGGCTGGGTGCTCTATGACTGGGCGACGCAGCCTTTCTACACGCTGATCACGACGTTCCTTTTCGCGCCCTATTTTGCCTCCGGCTTCGTCGGCGATAGTGTCCAGGGACAGGCCCTGTGGGGGTACGGTGCGGCCGTTGCCGGCCTGCTGGTGGCTTTCGGCAGTCCTTTGATGGGCGCGGTGGTCGATAAAACGGGCGGCCGGAAGATCTGGATCGCGGGTTTTTCCCTCCTTTTCATGTTGGCCATGTCGGCCCTGTGGTACGCCGAGCCGGGCGCGACCGACCGGATATTGTTCATTCTCGCGGCGTTCGTCATCGCCACGGTCATGGCTGAGTTCATGACGGTTCTGACCAATTCGATGATGGTGTCGCTCGTCCCGGCCAACGAGTTCGGCCGGTTGAGCGGCATCGGCTGGGCCATGGGATATGTGGGCGGACTTATCAGTCTGCTGATCATGGCCGGATTGATCGTCTCGGACCCCGCCAGCGGCAAAACCCTTCTCGGCTTCGAGCCCCTGTTCGGACTGAACGAGGAAAGGCGCGAGGGCGACCGGCTTGTCGGGCCGTTCTCTGCGCTCTGGTTTCTCATATTCATCCTGCCGCTTTTTCTCTTTACGCCGCAGGCCTCGGCCCTGGAGGCCACGCCCTCCGGCTTCATGTCCGGTTTAAGGGAGCTTGCCGATACGCTGCGTTCCATCAGGCGCTACCGCGCGGTTTTCCTGTTTCTCCTCGCCAGGCTTTTCTATGTCGACGGCTTGGGCGCGATATTCGTTTTCGGCGGCATTTATGGCGCTTCCATATTCGCATGGCGGGCCTTCGAGCTCGGCCTGTTCGGCATCGTCCTGACCATCACCGGCGTGATCGGCGCGGTCATGGGGGGTGTGCTCGACGACCGTCTCGGGTCGAAGCGGGTTATTACGGCATCGCTCATCGGGCTGATTGCCGCGACAATCGGAATTCTCTCGATCGACAAGGAACATGCTTTCTTTTTCCTCCCCCTCGAACCGGCGCCGCCCGGCCAGGCGCCGCTGAGCTCGCCGGGCGAGCTTGCCTATCTCGGCTTCGGCTGCTTGATCGGCCTTGTCGCCGGTCCGCTGCAATCGGCCAGCCGCAGCATGCTCGCCCGTCTGGCGCCGCGTGAAAAAATGACCCAGTTTTTCGGCCTTTATGCGTTTTCCGGAAAAGTCACGTCGTTTTTGGCCCCCCTAATGGTGGCGTTGATAACTTCGATCACGGGAAGTCAAAGACTCGGTGTTGCCATTATTCTGGTTTTTCTTGTTGTCGGGCTGTTGATTCTCAAGCGGGTCAACAAAGGGACAGTTTGAATATGAGCACTGTAAAAATGGGGTTTGTGCTCCTCACCTCAGCACATCTTGTAGCCGCGGCGCCCGGGTTTTCGGAACGCCTGTCGGAGCTTTGTCTGAAAAAGAGTTCGAATAGTGCAGAGGCGTGTTATTGCCTTGGTAATCTTGCGGAGGCGCGTTTGGGCACCCGCGAGCAGCAGATCATTCTTGCGCGCCAGGAGGGTCGAGACGATGCGGCCTGGGCGTTGATGAGGGACCTTAACTACACGGACGCCATCCGGTTTGCCAGCGACCTCAAGAGTTTCAGCAAGGCCGTGCGTAAAGATTGTAAAATCAAGTTCAGACTGAAACCGGAATAAAGATTTTTAAATGCCGGTTGCGAAGAACTTCTCCCTCTCCTCTCGCTTATGGTCGCGTGGGGGGAGGGGATGAGTTCGCAATTCAGGCAAAACCCAACCTCATGGTGAGGCGTAACGCACCCTACCCGTTATGTCGGTGTATCGAGCCGGTGTCCGTTTCCTTGCATTCAAGCTGGAGACAGGTGCTTGATTGGCATTTCGGCTACATCATTCCTCGGGCGAGACAGATAGAACTCGGCGAGAAGATGGCCGTCGGCCTCCTTGCTGGTCGGATCGATATCCTGATCGCGAAGTTGTTCTAGCGCGTGCTCTTGCTCCTTTGCCGAGGCAAAGCGGCGCTGAAAGAATGTTTGGCCTTCGAGCTTCTCGGTGACATAACCGCGTTCGTTCAGAGTCTCCTCAATGGCGTCGAAAGGAAACATTCGCAGCACGAAATTCGCAATCCAGGGAGGCTGGCCTTGCGAAACAGCGGGTAACAGGCGGTCGAAGCTTTTCTCGGTCACATAGCCGACACAGCCGGTAGACATCACCAGATTGACAGGAGCCAGTTTGTCTTTTTCCTGCGCGGATAGGGATTCTGTTTCGAGATTTACGACAAGCCCCTCATCCAACAGACCAACCTCTTCGGCAAATGCAATAGCATTTTTGGCCTGGTCGAGCCCTATCACTTCAATGTCTTGTGGTTGGTCAAGATCGGAAAAGAAGTTCTGATCGTAGGCGACGACCTCCTCACATGCGACCTCCTCAAGTTTCTCTTGACCCCAATGTTCATAGAGATCTCTCATTGAAAGATCGTGCTTGAGAAGCGCAGCATTGACTCCGTAGGAACAACCCAGATCCAGTACGCGGACCGTGTCGCTCCGGTGTTGGTGCAAGTGGGAGATCAGTTTCTGAAATACCGGTTTGGCGACTTCAGGTATTGCGTAGCCAAGCTTTTTCAGCTCAGAGAAATAAGCCCTCGGGTCGGATTGATTATAGATGTGATCCATTTTGGCTTTGGTTTCATTGATTTCCTCAAAGTCCGCATCATCTGTCATTGGTACTCTCCGTAGTGTTCGCAATTGTCGCCCGGCATTGATCCGCAAACACCATTCAGAACAGAAGGGCGCGAACGTGACTTTGCTGTGCGCTTGAGGCGCGAGCCAGGAAGTCGTTATTTTGGGCTTGATTGGGGAAGCCTAACACAGCTGTGCGTAAATCAAAACCCGATGGCAAACTCTACGAGCAGAGCACAATAGCGTAACGACCGGATATGGCACTCCGTTATCGTTCCGGGACGGCTGCTTTTGCGGTGACAATTAGAGGCAAAGCGGAAAATCAGCTCAAAGATGCCCGCCACCAAGGGAAATGTTACCGCTCAGGTTGAGCGCGACTAAGTGCACATTTTTTCACCCTGAGCGGTAATGTCATGTCTATGATTTTCGTTACCGCTCAGCGGCCCGGCCAGCGAGTTATTTCATCGCGCTTAAAATTACGATACCGATCACGCCCCACAGGGCAATGACGGGAAGCACGATCCAGTATTGCCGTTCGTTCGGCATCCTTCCGCACCACGCGCGGCTTTTACAGCTCCCAAACATACCATGGGCCAATAAACCGTTATTCCAAGTGCCGCGCCGAGAACGGGTGGTGCCCAGTTTGCTCCCTGTAAATGCCCGATCAGCCCCAATCCCAGAATTGGCGTGTAAAAAACCACATCGGCCAATGCAAAAGCCCACCAGAACGCAACGCCGACTTCAGTAACTTGTTTTGCGGGTTCCTGGGTTCCCATTCGAACGCCGAGCCGATAGCTGAACGCGGCTGTGCACTGGGCTAGGACGAGATAAACAAATAACAGCCACCCCGGTATCTGGATGAACCAGAAAGCAAAATC
>CAMYJA010000035.1:23882-27374 GCA_947258705.1 uncultured Hyphomicrobiaceae bacterium
GCGGCGGCCTGCATCGCTCACGCATGCGGCCGGGATTATCGGGGTCATGAATTCGTAATGGGATTTATCGGCGGGCTTTTTTTCGTGTTTTGGCCGGCTTGTTCTTCATCACGAAACGGTGCCCCTCGACAAGTTTCAGCAGGTCGAATGAACTAATCACGCCGACCACCTTTTTTTCATGAGTGACAACCAGGTGATGGATCTTGCCGCGCCTCATGGCCCGCGCCGCGGCGCTTACATCGTTGTAGGCGGGAATCGTTTTCACATCGACGCTCATGACCCGGCGGATGGGGGTTCCGTCCTTGAGACGGCGCGCAAGATCGGCGGACGAGACAATGCCCAGCACTTCCATTTCAGGGCCGACGACCGGCACCGCGTGGATACGATTGCGCTCCATCATGTCCCGCACGTGGGCCACGGAATGGTGCGGCACTGCCGATATCACGCGCTTCGCCATTAGGTCCGCGATCTTAATGCTCATAGCTAGCCATCTCCGAAAAGTTCCCTGACAGAAGCTTCTATTTAATGCGGGTACTGCCAAAGCACAATGGCCGTATATATTTTTCCCAAACCGCCCGCCCGACATCTAGATGCCTTTCGCGGACGTGACGTTGAGGGGAAATAGAGGGCGGTGCGAAAACCATGGTTGGCTTGGCGTTGCCGCATGGGGTCGGTCGGTATACAGGGGCGGACTTTCCGTGGGCGATCATAGGGTGCGATTGCCTGTCCACTCATGAAGTCCGTTGCTGAATGGTCTGCGGTCGAAAAGCCAGCGTAACGACTGGCCGAGTCTGACCCAACTCGGACATCGGAGTCAGGTAAGCCACTCACACCTGAAGGAACAATCCAATGGACCAAATAGCAGTGGTACACTAACATTCGGTTTGGACTACACATTGGGAGGTGGCTACTGCCGCGCCACCACCTTGTAGAGAACCAGGCAGCAATGAAAAAAGGAGACGAACGATGAAACAATTATTTGTGCTGGCCGCGGCCGGTATTTTTACGTTGGTATTGAGTGGTGCTGCGCTAGCAGAAGAACCACTATCGCCCTACGGTATCTCCAAGACCGATTTGCATGACTATCCGACCATCAACGCCGTGTTTGATGCCAACTACACGAATCCAAAGAGCCTCAATGTTCTCTATGCCTTTGTGAAGAACAGCAAAAAACCGCTCAAAGGCAAGATGGTAGTGGTGACCCATGGTCCAGAGCTGCGTGCCTTTGCCAGGGAAAACTACCTGAAATATCAGGGTGAAATGGATAAGATGAAAGAGCTTGCCGATTCAGGCGTCGAGTTCCGCATGTGCCACAATGCGCTCAGAGCGGCGGGGTTCAAGGCCGATGATTTTCATGGTTTTGTGACCGTTGTACCTGCAGGCTTCCCGGAAATCGCGTTACTGCAAAGCCAGGGATACAAATATATCAATCCGCTGCCCTATGGTGTGCGGGGTGCGCGCTATATTGATCAGCCCCAGCTGAAGAAGAATTAGGCACACCGTATAGAGGTTCATTGATGCCCTGTGGGCTTTCGTGAACCAGATGCTTGCCAGGACGCCGCTTCCATTTTAAGAAGCGGCGTTTTTGGTTGCACAGCGGGGGCCTGGAGAGAAGGTCCAACCAACGAGTCACACGCGCGAGTAAGCTTCGCACGCTCACTATTGGCCCTTCTCTTCCGTCGCACGTTTGGGGGAAAAGTGCCATGAAGAGAAGTCGCCCGCCCGATATTCGACGGTTGAGGATTGTCTGTTCATCTGTAAAATAGAGGAAACGGTGCCTCTCAATGAGATGCAATAAACTTCTATTCGCCTGGACCGAAATATCGGGTGGATCACAACGGCCCGGGAGACCGGCCCCGAATACAACGAAGGAGATACAGTCATGAGCAAGCGCTTTTTTAATTGGGCCGAGTCCTGGATCGAGGAAAACATCCTTCCCGGCGTCAATTCCGACCTCGAGAGCCACGATGCGCGGGCAAAGCGGCTGATGGAAGAAATGTTCGCCGAGGCGGTCGCAGCCAACTTCGCAAAACCCGAGATTGAGGAGGAGTGGGAGCGCCTTACACCTATGGTGCTGGACGCGGCCTCGGATGAAACCGAATTCGACTTCGAGACCTTTAGGCTCAAGTATGAACTGGCGCAGGAGATGGGAGACGGCGACTGAAGACGGCGGTTGAGACCCGCATGAAGGACTATTTTTGTGATGTATAGTGCGCGGTATGAACGAGAGCGTCCACTTCTTGTCTACCACCGGCCGTGCGTCGCGAATGCGCAAAGACGCTGACTACGGGTCAAATTGACCTTGGTTGAAGCACTACGACTTTCCTCTCTTGGGCGAAGCTGACGTCGTTCTTGTTACTCATGTCCGGCCTCAGATGACCGCTCCCCCCTCCCTCTGCAATACCGACATTCGGGCCGCCGGCCCATGCGGCGGGAATTGGCGGATTGCTCTAGATCAAGTCGCGTTCCTGCCGGATCTGCTTAAATCTTTATCCATGACGCGCGTTCCTGTCGGTTTTCGGGATGCGCAGGCACGATTTGCGCCGCACAATTCAGATTTAGCGAAGGAGAAAGGACATGCCTGGAAACCCTGTCTTGAGAATTCTGCTTATTATTTTCGTTTTCGGCGCTGGAACCCATACGGCAAATGCCCAATTGCAGCCCCACGACCGGACCGCGCTTGCAGGTCTGAAACAGGTCAAGATCGTCTTCGACGTCACGCAAGGGGACCCCGACAAGCTTCTGTCCCGTCTCAAACTGATTTCCGACACGGCCAAGTCGGTCCGCGCGGAGGGGATCACCCCCGATTTCATCCTGGCGGTGCGCGGGCCCGCGAGCTTTCTCATGTCGAAAGACCTCGCCGCCTCTCCGAATGGCGAACTCAAGCTCCCCAATCCGATTGCAGCGCAAATTGACATGATGACGAAAAGTCAGGGCCTGCGGTTCGAGCTCTGCGCCGTCGCCATGAACGCGCGCAAGATCAGCCGCCAGTCGGTCATTCCGTCGGTGAAAGTGGTCGGCAACAGCTGGGTATCGCTCGGCGCCTATCAAAACAAGGGGTATGCGTTCATCGCCATCGACTGAGCTTTCCGGCCGCGCCCCGGACCCCGCCCGCGCCCGGCATCCAGATGCCTTTCGCGGGCGTGACGTCGAGGGGGAAATAGAGGGCGGCGCTAAAACCTCGACCTCATGGTGAGGAGCAAGCGGTCACTGAGTAGCGGTTTGCGTCTCGAACCATGGGCGGCACATCCGGCGGTTGCCGGTGGTTTGGACGGCTAACGGTCCACTCATCTCTCCGTCTTTCCCGCGAAGGCAGGATCTGGATCCGGGACCCATGTCACTTCGCCACAGAGGGAGCGGTTTCAGTTCTGGTCGGCGGGTGAAATCTGGAAAGTCAAACGCGGCGAATTTTCTGCATCCTCCCACCCGGACGATGGTCGGATGGATCCCGTCCTGCGACGGGATGACGTCGAGAGGAAGGCATGGCCCGGC
>CAMYJA010000036.1 GCA_947258705.1 uncultured Hyphomicrobiaceae bacterium
CTGTGCGCGAGCTTGGCACCTAACTAAGGCAACTTGTGCTCCTGCGGAGGGCACGCAAAGACCTTGTTGCAGATGCTCAGTACCGCTTGTGGCCCATCCCGGACCATTCAAGAGGGAAGGCATGGTTTCCGCATTGAGACGGGAGAGCCGACCGCGCCCCTCTCTCGCCGCGCAACACGTCGCGGCATCCGGTCGACCGGGTCAGATGTGTGACCGGCCGGGCCGTACGCTCAACGTACGCCGAGCTTTTTCTGCAGGCTTGACGACGACGTGGTGTATTGAAAGGTGAGTTTTTTATCCGGATAGACGATATGGTGGGCCGCCTGGGACATGAGCGCTGCTTCGTGAAAACCCGAGAGGATCAGCTTCAGTTTGCCGGGATAGGTATTGATGTCGCCTATGGCGAATATTCCGGGCTCGGAAGTCTCAAATTTTTCCGTATCGACCGGGATCAGGTTTTCCTCGAGATTGAGCCCCCAATCGGCGACCGGTCCGAGTTTCATGGTCAGGCCGAAAAACGGCATCAGAATATCGCAGGCGTAATCAAACTCGCCGTCCTCGCCCTTGATCGTGACGCTTTCGAGCCGGCCATCGGCGCCATTGAGCCTGGTCGACTGGCCAAGGTGAAAGCGCATGCGGCCGGCATCGACGAGGGCGCGCATTTTATTGACGCTGTCGGGTGCGGCGCGGAAATTTTCGCGCCGGTGCACAAGCGCCATGCTTTTTGCTATCGGCTCGAGATTGATGACCCAGTCGAGGGCGGAATCGCCGCCGCCAGCGATCAGGATGTTCTTGTCGCGAAACTGCTCCATCCGGCGAACGGAATAGAACACGGATTTGCCCTCATATT
This sequence comes from uncultured Hyphomicrobiaceae bacterium, assembly GCA_947258705.1. Classification (GTDB taxonomy): domain Bacteria; phylum Pseudomonadota; class Alphaproteobacteria; order Rhizobiales; family CAMYJA01; genus CAMYJA01. Next base: position 851 of record CAMYJA010000036.1, read on the forward strand.
CCTCGATATTCTCGAGCGGCGGGCGTTTGGGCGTGAACGATCCGCCGCCAGCGGCAATAATGACCACCTTGCAAAGGAATTCCTCGCCAATATCGGTGACGAGCCGGAAGCGGCCGTCATCGAGGCGGTGAAGTTCATCGATGCGCTGGTTCAAATGGAAGACGGGATCAAAGGGCTTGATCTGCTCCATCAACGCATCGGTCAGCTCCTGACCGGAGACGATGGGAAGGGCCGGGATATCGTAGATCGGTTTTTCGGGATAAAGCTCCGCGCATTGGCCGCCGGGCTTGTCGAGAATATCGACAAGATGGGCCTTGATATCGAGAAGCCCCAGCTCGAACACCGCGAAGAGACCGACAGGACCCGCGCCAATAATGACACAGTCCGTCTCGATCGGCCGGGCGCTCGTCGCCGCGCTTCCATTTCCGCTATTTGTCATCTCGGCTTAACTCGCTTTTTCGCTGTGGGAGCACCCGGACAGGATCCGGCTCAAAATTGTTTTTCCGGCACCTTGACGCTCAATCCGTCAAGCTCGGCCGTCACCTTGATCTGGCAGCTCAACCTGCTGTTGGGGCGTATGTCGAAGGCGAAATCGAGCATGTCCTCTTCCATTTCGCTCGGCTCACCGGTGGCTTTGCGCCAGTCCTCATCGACATAGACATGACATGTGGCACATGCGCAAGCGCCGCCGCATTCTGCCTCGATGCCCACGACACCGGCCTTGACCGCCGCTTCCATCACGGTCTGCCCTATTTCGGCATCGACGATTTTTTCTGTCCCGTCGGGTTCGGTAAATGTAATTTTTGGCATTGATGGACGACCTCTGGCCTCAGTTTTCAATTCATTTTGAGTAAAAGATTGCGTTTTGAGTAAAAGATTGCGTTTGCCCGTTAGAGAATGATTTTTGCCGGCCGGATCGTTGACACGCGCGACCCTTGGCCGCTGGGACGATGTTCATGACCGGAACAGCCGAATTGCCGCACTGTTAAAGGGCTGGTGTTAAAAATTCAAGGGGGTGCTTTGTCGCGTCGTTCAATTATTCAGGGACCGGGCCGCGGGCAGCAGGGCTTCAGCTTTCGAGCAGGCGGTTGATATAGTCGACCACCTCGCCGAGTTCGGCTTTGATCTCGGCGAGAATTTCCGTGCGCTCGTCGGGCAGGCCGGGGCCGTCTATCTTCTCGGCCTTTGCCGCCAGATCCGCAACCGACCAGGCGCCTATGCTTTTTGCCGACCCTTTCAGCGTATGCGCGGCGTTGTGCCATTCACCGGCGGTTTCCGCCTTCTCAATCTGACCCAGATAGATCCGGGCCTGTTTAGAGAAAAGCGCCAGAATTTCCGATTCCAGCCTGGTATCGCCCATGGTGTATTTCGCCAGATGAACGAGGTCCACGGGTTTGACGATTTCCGGTTCGCCCGCGGCATATTCTTCCTTGCTGTCGCCAGTGATGTCCGTCGGTTCGTTAAATGCAGCCACGGAATGTTCCTTGTCTCTCAAAGCTTTGTCATGTCCCTGCACCAGGCTTATTCTAGCCGGGGCGGCATAACAGCGGGTTAATTACGGGGGAGGTTCATTTTCGCTCCCCGGAACGACGAAATTGTGAAATCATGCAGACCTTGTCGGAGTTTTGCACATTCTGATTTTTTAAGTGGTGACAAAGGTCAAATTCTGCAATGCATCGGCAATGAAAAACCTTTTTTTAGCCTCAAATTCGGGCTAGTAAATTGGATCATTCTAGGGGATTCGGTATTGCGCAATTTGTACAGATCAAACGGCTTTGTGTTTGGTGTCTCACAGAAACGATAATTCTGCTTTATCCTGACTGCTTTAAGACGAGCCAGTTCGTCGCAGGGGCGCGGTTTTATTCGAAATTATGTGCGTGATTGCTGAGGCCTTCCCTCAAATTGGTGTCGGGGTAAATGGCTCAGGAAAAGTCAAAAAACAAGTCTGCCGATCGAGGCAAATCCGAAAGCACATCGGCACCCGCCGCAGCGGAGCGCGCCGTGGCGGGCGGCAAAGCTTCTCAGAAACCCGATCCTCATGGGCAGGCCGGCGCCAAACGCAAGGCCGCCGGTAAACGACAGCCCACCAGTAAAAAACAGGCCGCCGCTGAACGGCAAGCTTCCGGTGAACCTCAGCCCCCCAGCAAGCGACAAGCTTCCGGTAAACCTCCTGCCCCCAGCAAGCAACAAGCTTCCGGTGAACCTCAGGCCCCCAGCCAGCAACAGGCTTCCGGTGAACCTCAGGCCGGCGCTGCTCCGAATGTGAAACCCGAGCAACGGCGCCGTGCGGCGGGCCCCGCGCGTCAGAGCATTGCCGCCAATGACGATTCCCCATCAATCGGCGGGCTCATCTATGCTCTGCAACAACAGCCCTCCAACAGGCCCTTTCTCGTGGCGGCCGTCATCTCCGGCGCCTGGCTGGTGGTCGCGGCCACTTTGAGCTGGGCGATGCTCGCACCTGAATTTGCCCGCGCGCAAACTTGGCTCCAGATGCTGGCGCAACCGACTGTTTTGACTGTTGCGGGCACGATCATCATTCCGATCACCCTATTCTGGTTTCTCGCCCTCCTCACCTGGCGCGCCCAGGAATTGCGGCTGATGTCCTCCGCAATGACGGAGGTCGCCGTGCGTCTTGCCGAACCGGACCGCATGTCCGAGCAAGCCGTTGCCTCGCTCGGCCAGTCCGTGCGACTTCAGGTCGCCGCGATGAATGAAGGCATTTCACGCGCGCTCGGCCGCGCCAGCGAGCTTGAGACATTGGTGCATAATGAAGTGTCGGCTCTCGAGCGCTCCTATAGCGACAATGAACTCAGGATCAGAGGCATCATCGACGAGCTTTCCAGCGAACGCGCCGCCATAGAAAACAATTCCGACCGCGTCGGCGATTCCATCCGCGGCGTCGGTATGCAGGTCACCCGGGAAATCGAACAGGCGACTCTGAAAGCCTCGGAAAAGCTGAACCAGGCAGGCGAGGCCCTGTACGACAATCTGAAGCTCAATTCGGACCGGACCGCAACGATTATCAGCGACAAGGGAAATTCGCTGATGCAATCGCTCAACACAGTTTCCCAGCGCATCTCCACCGAAGTTCCCGGTGTGGTCCATCAGCTCGGACAGGAGCAGGTCCGCCTGACCAAACTCATCGAAGATGCAGGGAAAAATCTCGTTCAGCTGCAAACCGGCTTGTCTGACCGCACCGGAAAACTCGAGAGCTCGCTCGGACGCCAGACCAAATATCTGGAAAAGGTGCTCAACGATTATAAGACCACCGTCGATACGTCGATCATGGAACGGGCAAAATCGCTCGATGAAACGCTTTCCCAGCGCATGCAGGCGCTCGATGCCAAGCTGGTTGAACGCACACAGCTGATCGACCAGGCCTTCTCGCAGCGCGTTCATTCGATCGACAACCGCATCGCCCATGGCACCCGGCAGATCGACGAGGCATTTTCGTCAAAGGCGCGGCTTGTGCAGGAGGCCATGGCAAATCATGCGAAATCCCTCAATGAATCCCTGTCGAGGCAATCCGGAGATCTTGATTCGACGCTGCTCAAAGGCGTCGACGCCATTCAGAAAACCAGCGAGCGCATAACGGCCCAATCGATCAGAACGATCGAAGGCCTTGCCGAACAGGCCGAGTTTCTCGAAGACGTATCCGGCGGCCTGATGCAAAAAATCAGCTCTCTGACCGACCGCTTTGCGCACCAGAACGCCTCGATCAGAAAAACCGCCGACGCGGTCGAGAGCAGCAATCTCAAGGTCGATACGGTGCTTGAAGCACGGCAGGCGTCGCTCGACAACCTTTTGGAAAACATGGCGACCAGAACGAGCGACCTCAATCAGGTTACGGCCAATTACACCACGCAACTCGCATCGTCTCTGGGTGAGGCGGAAAAGAGAGCGCGGGATATTACTGAACAGATCGCCAAAGGAACCGAGCAATCGTCCCGGGCCATGCAGGTCGAGCTCGAAAATTTGCAGGCCGCCGCCGATGCGAAAGCCGAACAGACCCTTTTGGGGATCAGGAATAAGTTTTCCCAGGTTTCCGACGAAGTGAACTCACAACTTGCCGCCCTTACAGGCAGGGTGACAGATACCACCGCAGATATGCACGCCCGTACCTCACAGGCCGCCCGCGACCTGGACGCCACCCGGAATCAGCTCAAGGACCGCCTCAATTCGCTTTCCACGGATTTCACCGACAGCACGCAACATCTACAGAGCAGCGCGGCCAGCGCAACACATGAATTGGAACAGACCCAGGCCGCGCTGAAGCAGCGCATTTCGTCAATGTCGGATCAAGTCAGCGATACAGCGCGAAACATGATGAAGCAGACCGATCTTGCCGCCCTGGAAATCGAACGGACCCAGGCCGAACTGGACAAGCGCATCTCCATCATGTCCAACCAGCTCGGCGACACGACGCGCAGCGTGCGCGAACGCACAGAACAGGCGGCCCTTGAGCTCGAGGGAATGCGCTCCAAAGTCTATGAACAGATCGACAAATTGCCCGAGACCACCAAAGAAGGTTCCGAGGCGATGCGCCGCGCCCTTCAGAACCAGCTCAGCGCCATCGACTCCCTGTCCGTCTTTGCCAGGCAACAGGCACATGCGGGTGAAATTTCCTACCCCTCACAGCCCGCAGCCCGGCCACCGCACCCACAAAATCCGCCCGTTCAATCCGGAGCCCCGTCTTCCGCGAGCGCGGAACGGCTGCACAATATTTCGCACAATCTGGAGCAGCAGTTCAGCAATCGGCAAGTCGGCGCAGCGGCGGCGGGGGCAGAATCCGCGCAGGCCGAAAGGTCCGGCTGGTCGCTCGGTGATCTTCTGGCGCGGGCGTCTTCCAGCGGTAACCGCGGCTATTCCGGCAACCAAGAGAGCGCTGCGGCCAGCGATGATGATTTCAATCTCGAAACGATATCGAACGCTATTGACGTGGTCACGGCTCACCAGATCTGGGCGCGCTTTCGCGCCGGCGAGCGCGGTGTACTCGGCAGGCATATCTATACCGATCAGGGCAGGCACACATTTGACGATCTGGTCAAACGGTATGGACATGAGCCGACTTTTAAAGCCAGTGTCGACCGCTATCTTGTCGATTTTGAAAATCTGCTGCGCGAAGCGCGCAATCGCGATCGTGGCGGCAAGCTGGTCGAACGGCATCTGGTCTCGGAAACGGGGCGGGTTTATCTGCTGCTCGCCCATGCCAGCGGCCGCATCGCCTGAACCTGACTACACGGCCTTCTTCGCCACGATGAACACCGCCTCTCCACTACCGGGCTGCCATTGATAGTCGATCTCAAAACCGACATCCGTCATGCTCTTCACCAGTTCCTTTACGGTAAAGATTTTGACCATGGGCATCAAACCCAGATATTTTCCAATCGGCACGATATATTTGAAAAAATTAATGCGATCGCCAAGGCATGCCGTGCTGCTGATGAAAAAACCACCCGGTTTGAGTAATTCATAAACCTTCGAAATGACCGCATCCCTGTTTTCCAGAAGGTGCAATACGCTGAGCGCCAATACAGCGTCGAAGGATTGACCGGGCGCGCTGAGTTGGTCGATATCCGTTTGCTCGAATGAAACATTTCCGGCCCCTTCAGTCTCAAGCCTGTCGCGGGCGATCCCGATCATCTTTTTTGAGAAATCGATTGCGCGAATGTGTTTCACATATGGCGCGTGGGCGATGGCGGTCGCACCAGTACCGCAACCAATCTCCAACAGCTCCATATGCGGTTGCAGATAGCCGCGCGTAATATCCAGTTTTTTACGATATGCGTCCTTGTCGGCAATCGTCTTTTTGGCGTAGCGGTCGGCGATTTTGTCCCAGAACCGGCTTGCCTCGTTCATGATCGCCTCCCGCCATTCAACCAGGGCCTCATTGCCCGACACCGGGTGCAGCCGGTTATGCCGGGCACATGTCCGCTCTTGGCGGTCGAGTTGGCGCTCTCAGCAAACGGGATGGCGCGGCGAGGCGCCGCCCTTCCCGGCAGTGCGCGCTTCTAACCACACCTGAAGGTCGCCGCTCTCACGACCGGGCATAGACCTTCACTCGCGACACCCAGTTGACGATGGAGGGCACCATTTTGTGGAACGCCCGGTTGAGCGCCTCGACACCCGCGCCCGTACTGTCGTCGGCAGCGTGTTCGAAAGCGGTGAATTTTCTCGATGACACGGTGCGGCGAGAATCATCGTCGACCAGCTTGATAAACATCTCGATGCGGGCCGTCGCGGCGTTCCCAACGACTTCGATTTGAAATGCGCGGATATTGCTGATGACCTGCACGTCCGCGTCAATCTTGTCGCGGCTGTCACCGACTGCCCGGAATCGTTTTGAATTTTGCAGGGATTCCACCAGGCGCGCTTGAACCAGCTTGGGCAGATGATCGCTCCATATGCTGTTGGGGAAATAGACCAGTTGCGCCGCGGCGGGTTTGACAAGGATATGATCTGTGCCAAGGGACCGGACCGCGCTCGGCGTGTTGACGATGATCTGCAATGATGTGCGATGACCGCCCGCGCCGCCTATGGGTGCAAGAAGGTCATAAGTGTCGGGGGACTTCTTGCTTCCACCAAGAAGCGCGCAACCGCTCAGGGCGACACACATCAGCGCCGCGGCAACCAGATGTGCGCGTCGTTTCGTCAAGCTTTCAACGGTCTCACAAATGAGACCCCCCGGTTAAATCCTGTCCAGCGCTCCCTATGCCCTCAACGCGCGGATCGCGCTTCATAGGTTCCTCACGCTCCCCCTAATTTCCGCTCCTTAAAACTCAGCTCTCTGAACTTCCTGTGCCCGCTCCGCATCGCACGCAAAACCTGGTGCATAGCGCGACTCACTATTGTTAATTGGGATTGTATTCAGGAACGGCTGATCCGCCAAGTAACAAACTTTGTGGGTTTTTTTCAACCTTGTCGAGAAACCGGTCAAGACTTTGCGCCGCCCGGCGCCCTTCAACCATGAATAGTTCGAATTCCTTGAGGCCGTTTTTGGCAAGTTTCGAGAGAGTTGCTGAATCATTGCCAATCGAGGCGTCGAGTTTGGCCGCCAACGCCTGGAAAGAGGCTGCCGCGTCCTTGGCCTGCGTGAAGAAACTCTCGCCATCGGCCTCGGAAATGAAGCCCGTCATGGAATCGAGCGTTTTTTCGAGTTTCGTTCCGACGCTGCTGAAACGGTCCGACAGAGCTTTGATATCCTTGACGATTGCATCGATTTCACCCTCGTTCCGGGCGAGTGCACCTGTAAATTTCTCAATATTTCCAAGAGACGTCTTTACCGTCTCTTTATTGTCGCCGATCAGTTCATTGGCCTTCTTGAAAGTGGAATTGGCTTCCGTGATTAATTCCTCGATTTTATCGAACTTTTGCGCGAGCTGCTTGATGCTTTGAACGGCTTCCGAAATATCGTCCTTGTTCTCGTCCAGCATGGTGGTGAACGCCTCAGCGCTTTTCATCGACTTTCTGAACGAATCCTCATTGTTGGCAATCAGATCGTTCAACCGCGAAAAGAGGGCCGTTGCATTCTGGATCGCTTCGGGAACCGCATCTGTGATGGATGTAGCGATCCGGCGCTCGGCCCTGATGAAGGCGAATTCTTCGCCGGGTTTCGGCGCAAGAAGCTCGGTGTCGGGCGTACCCGGCGTGATCTCGATGGCGGCATAGCCCGTAAGGCCCTGAGTCGTCACCTTCGCGCGCGAATTGGTGCGCACCGGCGTATCGGTCCTGACGGCGATAAAAGCCTCGATTTTACGGCTGTCTTCAGGATTGATCCTGAGAATCATCACCTTACCGACTTTCAGGCCGTTGAAATAGACGATATCGCCTTCCGCCAGACCCGAGACGGAGCTTTCAAAGAGTATGCCGTAAGTCTGCTGGTTTCCACCGCCGCCGATATTACGCATCCAGTAGACAAAGCTGAACGCTGCGAGCAGGACCCCCAGCACGAAGGCTCCGATGATAATATTATTGGCCTTGATCTCCATAGTCCGCTATCTCTATCCTTATCCATTATCTCAAGGATTTCAGTGGCTTGGCATGCTAAACTGTTTCAAGTTCCGGTCAAGTCGCCGCCATTGCCGCCCTGGCCCGCTCCCCGCAAAAATAGCTTTCGATCCATGGGTGGTCCGGGGATCGGCGCAACTCATCAGGTGTGCCCGTTCTTACGATCCGGCCACCGTCCAGGACCGCCACGCGGTCGCAAACGGCAAATATGCTGTCCAGGTCATGTGTCACCATATAGACCGTCAGCCCAAGTGTTCTTTGCAACCTCCGGATCAGTCTGTCAAATGCCGCGGCGCCAATGGGATCGAGACCGGATGTCGGCTCATCGAGAAACACGATTTCCGGATCGAGGGCGAGCGCGCGCGCGAGACCTGCGCGTTTGCGCATGCCGCCCGACAGTTCGGAGGGGTATTTTCCGGCCGCTTCGGGGGCGAGCCCAACCATGGACAATTTCAGATGCGCCAGCTCATCGGCAATGGGTTGCGGCAGCTTCAAATGTTCGCGCATGGGAACCTGGATGTTTTGCAGAACCGTCAGCCCGCCAAACAGGGCGCCGTCCTGAAACAGGACGCCCCAGCGGGTGTCAATTTCAAACCGGGCCTTGTCGCTCATCGCCGTCATGTCGCGGCCAAAAATCTCGACGCGCCCGGCCTGGATGTTCTCAAGGCCGATAATGCATCTCAACAGCACAGATTTACCGCCGCCCGATGCGCCGACCACGCCCAGAATCTCGCCTTCCTCGACATCGAGATCGAGATTCTCAAGAACCGTATGCGCGCCGTATCGTTTGGTCAGACCGCGTACCCTGATGATTGGATCACCTTGCGATTTGGCAATTTGCGTGTCGCTCCCGTTCTGCATATCAGATACCCACCTCTGACAGGAACATCGCGAATATGGCGTCCAGTATTATGACGATGAAGATGGCCTTGACCACCGAACTCGTCACATGGGAACCCAGCGATTCAGCGCTGCCGCCCACTTTCATGCCCTCAAGACAGCCGACAATACCGATGACCACGGCGGCGAAGGGCGTTTTCAGCATGCCCGCCATGAAATGTTTGACGCTGGCGATATCCTGCATGCGGTCCCAATAGGCGGTCCAGTCGAGGCCGAGATAATAACCGGCCGCGATACCCCCGCCGATAAGGCACATGATGCTGCCGATGAATGTCAGGATGGGCAGCACCACCATCAGGGCCAGCACACGCGGCACCACGAGCACTTCCATGGGATCGAGCCCCAATGTGCGCATAGCGTCGATTTCCTCGCGCATTTTCATGGAGCCGATGGCGGCGGTGAATGCCGATCCGGACCGGCCTGCCACCATGATCGCTGTCAGCAACACGCCGATCTCTCGCAGGGATAGTACGCCCAGGAGGTTGACCGAGAAATTCGACGCGCCATAGGACCGCAGATGAATGGCGCCCTGCTGCATGATCACGGCGCCGATGAAGAGGCAGATCAGGCAGACGATGGGAACCGCCCTTAGTCCGGTATGCTCGATATGATGGATGAAAGACGTCCAGCGAAAGCGCCATGGTTGCATGAGCACCCGCCCGAACGTCACCGTCAAGGCGCCCAAAAATCCGGTGATCGAGGCCATGTCGTCGAGAATGCCGCGCGTTGTGCGGCCGACATCGGCGAGAAGGCCGGTGATGGCGCCGATTTTTCTATCTTCCGGCTGAACCGCAAGTGACCTGGATTGAATTTCGCTCAACAAGATCATGAATTCTTCACGGCCATCGACATAGGACGGTTTGAGGCCGCTTGACCGGAATAGCTCAGCGGCCTGTTCCAGGAGCCATGCGCCCGCGGTATCCAGCCGTTCGACATGAGAGAGGTTGATTTCCACTCCCGCAGCTCTGCCGCTTTTCAGCTCCGCCAGCAGACCGTCAAGCTGGCCGGCCAGTGCAGCCACGTCATGAACAGTCCAGCGGCCCGACGCGATGACGCTGAAAATAGCACTTCCGCCTTCTTCATGGCGTTCGAGACGCAGCGATGGCGTGCCCGTCATTGCCATTTCAGATGATGTTGCGCTCATTCCGGCCATTCGTGAGTCTTATTCCCTAATATCCGCCAATATCGCAAATAGGCGCTAACACCCGCTAATGCGCTAATATCCGCAAATATCTGCTATTAAACCTGTTCGGGTGAATGTGCACCATTTGTATGCCCAATAAAAGGCTTGAATAAACCTCGTTGTGGAGACTGAATTGACTGCTCTTCGATTGCTCGCGCTTGCGGAGAAATGGCCGATTGCGGGTTCTTTCACCATTTCGCGCGGCGCCAAGCAGTTCGCCGATGTGGTGGTTGCCGAAATCAGCGATGGCGTAGTCTCTGGCCGTGGCGAATGTGTGCCCTACGGGCGCTATGGCGAGACGGTGGAGGGGGTTTTGGACCAGATCCTGGCCCTCGAAGGCGCCCTGGCCGGCGGGCTTGGCCGTTCTGAATTGCAGAATTTGCTGCCCGCAGGCGCCGCCCGAAATGCGCTGGACTGCGCTTTGTTCGATTTGCAGGCCAAACAAACCGGCCGTGCCGTTTGGGATCTCGCCGGCCTGCCTGCACCTACGGCCCAGGACACGGCCTTTACGATCTCTCTCGGTTCTCCAGAAGAGATGGCGCGGGATGCCCGGAACGCCCGCGATTACAAGCTTCTCAAGCTAAAGCTCGGCGGTAGCGGGCCCGACAGCGCTGAAAATAACGGTCTGGAAGATGCCGTGCGTATGCAGGCGGTGCGCGCCGCCCGGCCCGATGTGCGGCTTGTGGCGGACGCCAATGAAGGCTGGAGCCCTGGTGATTGCAGTCCCTTGCTCGATGCGGCGCAGGCGGCCGGATTCGAGCTCATTGAACAGCCACTGCCCCAGGGCGAGGATGCTCTTTTGGCCGAAATCGATCGTCCGATCCCGGTCTGCGCCGATGAATCGGTCCATCAAACCTCCGATCTGGCGGATCTCAAGGACCGCTATGACGCGGTCAATATCAAGCTCGACAAGACCGGCGGGCTGACCGAGGCCATGAATGCCGTCAAAACAGCCGGGGACCTCGGCTTCGGCATCATGCTTGGCTGCATGGTCTGCACCTCGCTCTCGATCGCGCCGGCCTTTCTCCTGAGCTCACAGGCGGATTGGGTGGATCTTGACGGCCCATTGCTGCTCAGTGAGGACCGGTCCGGGGGATTGGATGTCAACTCGGGGAAAATCGCTCCCATCGCCCGCGAATTATGGGGATAACATGCCGGGCGCGGCGCGTTTCGCGATGATCATCATGCGTTGATGCTGTCCGTTCTCGTTTGGCTGAGCTTCATGAGCGCAATCCCTGCCAGCGCGCCGAACACGCCCACCCCTGCCATGACAAGATAGGCCCGTGCTCCGAAAGCCTCGTAAAGAGGTCCCGCGACAATCATGGCCAGCCCCATGGTAATCCCGGCGCTGGCCGTGGCGTAGAGCCCCTGGGCTGTTGCGCTCAGTTTTTCGGGCACGTTGTCGGATATGAAATGGATGGCCGCCAAATGCGCCGCGCCGAAGGTGAAGGCGTGGAGGCATTGCAATGGAAAGAGAATGGCCGGGGCCGGATCGTATGCCATGACCGTCCAGCGAAAAGCCGCCACCGCCCCGGAGATCCAGATGAGATTGACGCTGCCCAGTCTCGCCAGGACGGGCATCGAGTATGCGAACAGCAGGATTTCGGCCAGAACCCCGATTGCCCAGAGCGCGCCGATGGTGCCGCCCGAATACCCCAGTGACTGCCAGTGCAGGGTGGCAAAGAGGTAATACACCGCATGGGTGGTCTGAATGGCACTGGCGCTGATCAGGAACAGGACAAATCGCCGTGACTTCAGGAGCCCCCAGGCCTCGCCTGTCTGTACGGCCGGCGGCAGCGTCGCCCGGCGCACGCGCCCCTCACCGGTCGGCCGGGGCAGCGCTATGCCGGCGATAACGACATAAATCACAGCCAACAGCATCAGCCAGATCGGCGAAGACGGCCCATAATGCTGGATGGCCAGCCCGCCCATGAAGCTTGCGGCAATATAGGCGAACGAACCCCAGAGACGGATGCGGCCGTAATTCAGGCCGTCCCGGCGCACGCCCGACATCGTCAGCGCTTCGGTAAGCGGCATGATCGATGTCCAGAATATGGAGAATATGAAGGCGTTTATGAGGATGGCTTGAAAGCTTTCCACCCAAAACAGGGCGAGTATGGTCGCCAAAGAGCCGCATGCCAGAAAGATCAGGATTGCCCGGACATTGCCCAGACGGTCTGCCGCAAAGGCGATTAGCGGCGTCGAGATGATGCGGATGAAGGTCGGCAGGGCGAATATGATGGAGATCTCGGCCGCGCTCATGCCGCGCCAGTCGAGCCAGACCGGAAAATACGGCATGAAACTGCCGATGAAAAAGAATATGGCGCCGTAATAAAGCGCCAAACGCATCGCAAAGCTCATTGCTCGCTACCTCTTTCCAAATTTTTCATCGGAGACACCCGAACAAATTGCAACTATTCTCTTTATACGTCATTCCTGTGAAGGCATTTAAATGCCAGGAAACCATCCGACCGTCGGCTACCTCGACGCAAGAAGATTGAACGCAAGAACCGGAACATATTCCGTCACCCCGATGAAGATCGGGGGCCAGATCGGGCTGAGCGAACACGACGCCTCGGATCAAATCAAAATGGGCTGAAAACACGAATTTATACTGATACCACACCCTTTTGGAAAAGTGACATGGGTCCCGGCCTTCGCCGGGATGACGTTATGTGTGAGGTGCACGTTTGTTTAATTTCCTCCGTCTCGGAGATGGGGAAAAGTTACTTTGTGTGATAATGGGTTCGTAAATCACTAAAAGGCGCTAGACCATGGACCTCAAAACCCGCATTGAAACCGTGCTTGATACAAAGCTTGTGTCATCATCGACGCTTGGGGTTGGTTTTGGACTCACCGGTCTCAGCGGCACGACGGCGGATGGCCGCCATATCGCGGTCAAGGCAGCGTCCGAACCCGGCAGTCCGACAGATAGTGGCGCTCAGGGCCCGCATCTCGATATCGAGGCCTTCATGCTCGATGAGCTCAGCGCCCACTCCTCGCTGCCGGTGCCGGAGGTCTATCACGCGGAGCCGTCGCTCCTGATCATGTCCTGGATCGAGAATGACGGCGGCGGCATCACCGCTTCGGTCGAGCGTCATGCAGCCGAGCTGCTGGCCGAGCTGCACGGCCTGAGCTTTCCCGAATTCGGCTATGGGCGGGACACATTGATCGGTCCTCTGCATCAGCCCAATCCCCCAGGCGACAACTGGACGCGGTTTTTCCGCGATCATCGTCTGCTCCATATGGCCCGCGCCGCCCATGACGAAGCTGCGCTCGATGGGCGTTTGCTCGGCCGGATCGAGCTCTTTGCCGACGGGCTCGCGGAACTCCTTGTCGAGCCTCGCCACCCCTCGCTTATTCACGGCGACCTCTGGACCGGCAATGTGCTCGTCAACAAGGGGCGCATTGGCGGCTTTGTCGATCCGGCGATCTATTGCGCCCACCCGGAAATCGAGCTTGCCTTCACCACCATGTTCGGCACCTTCGGCCGGGCCTTTCGATATTTACAATCTCTACCCGACGCTGGTTCATGTACGGCTGTTCGGCGCGGGCTACCTGCCGCCGATCGACCGCGTGCTCAAGCGGCACGGGTTTTGAGAGCGGGGCAACCACTCTCCAGGCCTCATCCTGGGAGCGCAGCCAGTTAGTGTCTAAGCGCGTCTCGAAGGACGAGGCGGCAGAACTCCAATCGCACCGCCTGCTGCTCATGGTTCGAGACAGAACACGTCACCAGTGACCGTGTTCTTCCTCACCATGAGGTTGAGTTTGTCGTTGGAAAACTGGAACGCCCTTTTGAGGAGTCAGCGCCGCTGGTGTCTCGAAGGATGAGGGAGCCAGCCCACAAAAAAAACCGGCCCGGAGATCATCCGGGCCGGTCTGGAATTTCTTTTTTAGTTCAGGCGCGCATTAGCCGCCAAATAGTCCAGCCAATACATCGTCCAGTTTGGTGCGGAAACCAAGGGAGATAATATCCACGCTCTGCTCGGCTTTGCCCGTCATAAACACAGCAGGGGTGGTTATCAAAGAGCGGCGAAGATTCGCGTCATCAATGAAGATATGCGTATAGGACGCGTCGATCGTCATCACCGGCGTGATGGCCCATGTCAGGCCGCCGCTCACCCAGATGCGATCATTGTCTGGTACGGCCGTCAGGCGCTCCGAAGCGTTTTGAATGGGCGATTCCTCATAAGCCACGCCAGCGCGAAGCGTCATGTCGGGAATAAGGTCATATTCAAAGCCCACTGAGGCGAACCAGGCATCGTGCCAGTCGGCATCCAATGCTACGAAGCTCGTACCGGCCGCCACTACACCAAATGGAAACGTGGGGCCCGTTTGGGTCGCAGTAATTGGGAGCGTTCCAAAGCGACTCCAATTGGTCCACTCGAATGTGCCAAGAACGCGGGTTGTCGGACTAACTTCCTGGGTGATGCTGAGGGTGACGATTTCCGGTGTTTCAAGCGTTGTTTTCGCGCCTAAGCGAAAACCGAATCCGGCAGTATTGTCACCATAGGTACCATCAAGCTCATATTCGACCATCGAGCGGAAGCCGAGACCGATGCGTGTGCCGGCAGCCGGTTCGACCAGAAGTCCAGCCGTCCAGCCGAAACCGTAATCATTGCCATTGAAGAAAACATTGCTGTCAAAGGGTGTACCAAATTTCAGTTTGGCGTCCATATAGGCGATTTGCACGCCGGCAGCCACCGAAACACCCGGCATGATTTTAACACCGACCGTCGGCGAGCCAACCATATTGAAAATCTTCGATGTGCGCGCAAGGAGTGATCCTGCATAGTCACGATTGGATGGTTCCGTTACCAGACCGAAGGGCGCATTGACGCTCATGCCGACATAGATCGTATCGCTGAACTGCATATTCGCATAAGACGCGCCAACCAGGGCCGGCCTCGATATGTTGCCCGAATGTATGAGCGGATTTGCTGCCGGAGGTCCAGTGACGAGGGTTCCCCCCGTCCCGGTGATTTCCGAGCTGCCCAGAA
>CAMYJA010000037.1 GCA_947258705.1 uncultured Hyphomicrobiaceae bacterium
GCGGCATCGTCGTCGATGACACCATGCTGACATATGCACCCGGCATTTACGCGGTCGGCGAATGCGCCCAGCATCGCGGCAAGGCTTACGGCCTCGTGGCGCCGCTGTTCGAGCAGGCCAAGGTGTGCGCCAATCATCTGGCGAAGCGCGCCTTTTCGACCTATCGGGGATCGCTGACATCGACCAAGCTCAAGGTCACCGGAATCGAATTATTCTCCGCCGGCGATTTTGAGGGCGGCGAGGATTGCGAGGAGCTTCTCCTGCAGGACGCGACGGCGGGAGTGTACAAGAAAATCGTCCTCAAAAACGACCGCATCGCGGGCGCGGTGCTCTATGGCGACACGATCGATGGCGCCTGGTACTACCAGTTGATGCGCGACAATAGCGACGTGTCGGAGCAGCGCCGGGAACTCCTGCTCGGCCAGGGGCATGTGGGAGATGCGGGACGCGGCGGGATCGACGTCGCGGCGATGAGCGACGATGCGGAGATCTGCGGCTGTAACGGTGTCTGCAAGGGCGACATTATCGACGCGATTTCGGACAAGGGGCTGTTTACGCTCGACGATGTGCGCAAGCATACCAAGGCGTCGTCGTCCTGCGGATCGTGCACCGGGCTGGTCGAGCAGCTCCTGCAAACGGTTCTGGGCGGCGAGTATTCAGCCGCGCCGGCTGAAAAAGCCATGTGCGGCTGCACGGATCATCCGCATGACCGCGTCAGACGGACGATCATCGAGCAGGAGCTGAAATCGATTCCCGAAGTCATGGGTTTTCTCGAATGGAAACACAAGAACGGCTGCGCCTCCTGCCGCCCGGCCCTGAATTACTATCTCCTGTGCGCCTGGCCCGGCGAATATATCGACGACGGCCAGTCCCGGTTCATCAATGAGCGGGCGCATGGCAATATCCAGAAGGACGGCACCTATTCGGTCGTGCCGCGCATGTGGGGCGGATTGACAAATCCGAAGGAACTCCGGGCGCTTGCCGATGTAGTCGACAAGTTCGAGGTGCCGGAGGTGAAGGTCACGGGCGGGCAGCGCATCGACCTGTTCGGCGTGAAAAAGGAAGACCTGCCTGAGGTGTGGAGCGATCTCAGCGCAGCCGGTTTCGTTTCGGGTCATGCCTACGGCAAGGCGTTGCGGACGGTGAAAACCTGCGCGGGCGCCAATTGGTGCCGCTTCGGCACGCAGGATTCCACCGGGCTCGGCGTCAAGCTCGAGGAAATGACCTGGGGCTCGTGGACGCCGCATAAATTCAAGATGGCGGTATCGGGATGTCCGCGCAATTGCGCCGAGGCGACAATCAAGGATTTCGGCGTGGTCTGCGTCGATTCAGGATATGAACTCCATGTCGGCGGCAATGGCGGCGTCAAGGTGCGCGTGACCGATTTGATCGGTAAGGTCGATACGGAAGAGGAAGTCCTCGAATACACCGCGGCCTTCATGCAGCTTTACCGCGAGGATGCGCATTATCTCGAACGCACCGCGCCGTGGATCGAGCGGGTCGGGCTGCCTTTCGTCAAGGAGCGCATTGTCGACGACGCGGAAGGGCGCAAGGAACTGGCGGAGCGGTTCCTCTATTCGCAAAAATTCTTTCAGGACGACCCCTGGGCGGAACGGGCCAAGGAGCCCGAGCTCAAGTCGGAATTCACACCTATCAGGGAGTTCGTATAGCGATGGCCGGCAAACAGGAAAACTGGGTCGAAATCGGCCATGTCGAGGACATACCGCGCCTGGGCGCGCGGGTGGTGCGCATGGCGGAGACGGATATCGCGCTCTTTCGAACGGAAGACGACCAGATTTTCGCGCTCGAGGACAAATGCCCGCACAAGGGCGGGCCGCTGTCGCAGGGGATCGTGCATGACTGCCGCGTCACATGCCCGTTGCACAATTGGGTGCTGAAGCTCGACACGGGAACGGCGGTCGCGCCCGACGAGGGCCGGGTATCGACCTATCCGGTGAAGGTCGATGGCGGCGTGATTTTTCTCGTGCCCGAGATGGCGGAAGAGAAAAAATGTGCTTAAATCCGTTCGGACGGGCGGCACCGGCAGGCCAATCGACTGGGCGATAGCGGGCGCGGGCGTGACAACAAAAGGACTTTGAGCAGATGTTGTTTGGACGGGGCAAACGGAATCCGGTCAAGATTGCCGACAAGGGGGTGGTCGATTGGAAATACGCCACATGCGGCTATTGTTCGGTCGGCTGTTCGCTCGAGATCGGCCTCGACAAGGACGGGAAACCGGTCTCGACGCGGGGAGCGGCGGGCGCCGACGTCAATCGCGGCAAAGCCTGCATCAAGGGCCTCTTCGAGCATGAACTTTTTAACAGTCCCGGCCGCGGTACATATCCGAAAATGCGCAAGAGCCGGTTTGACGCGTTCGAGAGAACGAGCTGGGATGGCGCGCTTGACCACATGGCGGAAGAGATCAAGCGCATCCAATTGACATATGGGCGCGACGCCTTCGCCGTGGTATCGACCGGCCAGCTGATGACCGAGGAGTTCTACACTCTCGGCAAGCTGACGCGGGGCGTCATCGGCACAAATAATTACGACGGCAACACAACATTGTGCATGGCGTCCGCCGTCTCGGGCTACAAGCGCTCCTTCGGCTCGGACGGACCGCCCGGGGCCTATGAGGATTTCGAGCATACTGAATGCCTGATGGCTTTCGGGTCGAACCTTCCCGAGCAGCATCCGATCATCTACTGGCGTCTCAAGGAAGCGCTTGAAAAACGCAAGTTCCCGGTCATCGTCGTCGATCCGCGCGTGACCATGTTCGCGCAAATGGCGGATATACATCTCGCCATCACGCCCGGCACCGACCTGGTGCTGCTCAACGCCATGGCGCATGTGATCTTTCATGAGGGGCTCGAGGACCAGGACTATATCGCCGAGCACACCAATAAGGCGAACGACTTTCACAAGGTCATCGACGAGCACGACCCCGACAGCGCTTCAGAGATCTGCGGCATAGACGCCGATACGATACGGCTGTGCGCCCGTCTTTACGCAAATGCAGGCGCCGCCATGAGCATCTGGACGATGGGCATCAATCAATCCACCCATGGCTCCGACGGCGTCGCCGCCATCAACAATCTCAACCTGATTACAGGCAATGTCGGCAAAAAGGGCGGTGGCGGACTTTCGATCACCGGACAATGCAATGCCATGGGAACGCGCGAATGGTCCTCATGCTCGGGCCTGCCCGGATACCGCTCGCTGGAGATAGCGGAGCACCGCAGGGAAATGGCCGAATTCTGGGGGATCGACGAAGGTTTCTTTCCGGAAAAGCGCGGCCTGACGGAGACGGATATTTTTCCGGCCATTGAATCGGGGCAGATCAAGGGGCTGTGGCTGGTTGCCACCAATCCCATGACGTCGATGGCCAATACGGCGCGCATCCGCAAGACCATGGAGAAGCTTGAATTTCTCGTGGTCCAGGACGCCTATGAAGATGTGGAGACGAACGAGTATGCGCATCTTTTCCTCCCCGCCGCGCTCTGGGCGGAAAAGGAAGGCGTTTTCACCAATACCGAACGGCGCGTCAATTATGTCAGCAAGATTACCGAGCCGCCGGCCGATGCAAAACCGGACCGCGATATATTCGCCGCGCTCGCGCAACGGTGGGAACAGGGGAGAAAAATTAAATTTCCCGAAACCGCGCCGGAAATTTTCGACGAGATGCGGACGCTTTCAAAGGGCCGGCTTTGCGATATTTCAGGCATGAGCCATGACAAAATAAAAAAGCAAAACGGCATTCAATGGCCGTGTCCCGAGGGTCAGGAGGCGGGAAGCCCAAGGCTCTATGAGGATGGCGCATTTGAGCATTCGGACGGACGGGCAAAACTCCTCGCGCTTCCTTTCAACGATAATAATGAAAGACCGGAGAATAAATATCCGTTCTGGCTCAATACGGGACGGGTGGTCGAGCATTTTCACTCGCGCACGAAAACCGGCAAGCTCGGAAATCTGAACAAATTTTCGCCGACGCCATATATGGAGATGAACCCGGACGCCGCCCGGGAGCTCGGCGTGGAGCATATGAGCTATGTGCGGCTGGTCTCGAAACGCGGCGATGCGGTGGTGCTGGCGCAGCTCACGCAAAGGGTGCCGCGCGACATGGTTTTCATTCCCTTCCATTTTTTCGACTGCGTCAACCGGCTGACCCTCGGTCTCCTCGACCCACATTCGCGCCAACCCGCCTATAAGCAATCCGCCGTCCGCGTCGAGCCTGTCGATCAGGACGAGGCGGCGCAGATGAATGTCGAAAACCGGACCTATTGAGGGGAACCACGATGTTTAAGGTCAGAGAGAATGAGCCGGCCTACGCGTTCCTTCACGATCCGGAAACGCGCGAGACGAACCGCTATGGGCAGGCGATCGACCTGGCGCGCCTGAGCGGAGAACCGCGCGGCGTCAGCCTGGAGGTCAATGGCGACGCCGGCGTGGGGGAAAATCCGAACCGCTACAAGCAGCACGGGTTTCATTTCACCGCCGACAATTGCATTGGCTGTCATGCCTGCGAGGCGGCTTGTTCGGAGAAGAACGATCTCAGTCCGCATCTTGCCTTCCGGTCCGTGGGCTATGTGGAAAGCGGCTGCCATCCCGATCTCACACGGCTGAATATTTCGATGGCATGCAATCATTGCGACGACCCGGTCTGCCTGAAGGGGTGTCCGACCCGGGCCTATACGAAATTCGCCGAATATGGCGCCGTCCTTCAGGATCCGGATATCTGTTTCGGTTGTGGCTATTGCACCTGGGTCTGCCCCTATAACGCGCCGCAACTGGACCCGGTTCAGGGGCATGTGGAGAAATGCAATATGTGCGTCGACCGTCTCGAGGCCGGGTTGAAGCCGGCCTGCGTGACGGCCTGTCTCGGCAATGCACTCGATTTCGGCGTTATCGAAAACGTGCCTGAAGGACGCGACCAGGCCGAGACGAGCATACCGGGATTTCCCGATCCCGGGATCAGCCGTCCCAATATCAGGTTCGAGCAAAAGCGCAGCCTTGGCCGGGAGTTTCAGCGAACCGACATGATGCCGCTCAAATATCACCGCGATGGCGACAGCCGCGAATACACGCCTGTTGTCGATCCATCCAAGAACAGCGGGGCGCGCAAATGGAACCTGAAAAAACTGCTTTCCACGCATGAGAACGCGCATGTCGTCTTTACGCTCTCGACCCAGGCCGTCATGGGGGCTTTCATGCTGCTCATATTCGGGGAAGGCATTGGCTCAGCTTTCAGCTCCGGTTCCGGCCAAGGCGCGGGCGCCGGCGCCATGGCGCTGGTCAAATCGGAAGCCCTGCTGCCGGTCCTCGGGGCGATGCTCGCGCTCCTGACTTTTGGGCTGGTCCGGCTCAATCTGCATCTTGGCAAGCCGCAGTTTTTCTACCGGGGTTTCTACAATTGGCGGCTGTCGCCGGTCAGCCGCGAGATTGCCGGGGTGTCGCTGTTTTTCGCGGGGCTTTGCGGTTACGCATTTTTCTCTCTTTTCGACAATGCATTGACGCGTTTCATGACGGTCGCGGCCGGTGCGGGGGCCGTTCTCGGCGTCATTGCCGGGCTCTATTACATGTACCGGCTGTACCGCATCCCGGCCCGGCCATTCTGGGATCATTGGCAGACGGCCACGAGTTTCTCCGGGGCCGGGCTGACCCTCGGCGGATTGCTTATTGTTGCGGTCACCGCCCTGGCCTCGGGCTTTGACGCGGGCGTTATGGTCCTGCGCGGTCTCGCGATCGCGATTGCCGCCGGGCTGGCGCTTGAAGGCATCGGCCTCATCGCCCATGCGCGGGATCTCAAGCGTCATGGCAGGGAGGGCAGCGCGTCGCATTTCGAGCAGGTCACGACTTTTGGCAAGTCCTATTATTTCCGTAATTTCCTCATCGGTACCGGTCTCGCGCTGGCGCTGGCTCTGGCCTTTCTGCCCATGGGCCCGATCGGGACGGGCGTTGCGGCGTCGGCGCTCTTTGTCTCAGCCGTCACGGCCGCAATCATAGGGCGCGCGCTCTTTTACGTGCTGGTCATTCCAACCACCATGCCGGGGGCCTTTTTCTGGCGCAACAAGGGTTTTGAAGAGCATGCCCGGGCCAGCGGTCTGGCGGAGATGCCCCAGGTCGGGGTCGTGCCCGGGGGGGATTAGAGTATTATGCACAAATGGCCCGACATTGCCGGAGAAGGGGGTTTGTTTTCGGGATGGGCGAGGGGTTGCAAGATTGCTCCACTGCACGGCCATGTTATAGTCGACCGATGATACAGATACTCAAAGACCCTCGTATTTTGCTCCTCGGCCTGGCCTCCTGGGCTATTCCGTTCGCGGTATCGTTTCTGTTTTTTGACCAGACGGGACAAATCGCGATTTCCAAACCTCTCTTCAAATCGATTATGGTCGTGGTCGGCGGTGGCGTCG
The DNA here is from genome assembly GCA_947258705.1 of uncultured Hyphomicrobiaceae bacterium. Lineage (GTDB taxonomy): Bacteria > Pseudomonadota > Alphaproteobacteria > Rhizobiales > CAMYJA01 > CAMYJA01. Next base: position 6,411 of record CAMYJA010000037.1, read on the forward strand.
GCGTGGCACTTTTGCTTAAAGCGTTTGGCCGCGTCCCGGCCTCGATGAATTCCGGTCTCATCATTGGCTGTTACTGGCTGGCCTTGAATCTCGTGCTTGATCTCGTGGTTCTCGTGCCGATGTCCGGAATGTCGATGACCGAATATTTCTATGACATCGGCCTGCGCTATTTGCTGCTGCCGATTATCGCCACCGGGATGGGTATGGCGGCGCAAAAAAGTACGTGATTTTTTGCCTCACGGCTGATTTTTTTGCCTCACGGCCAATTCCGCATGTTTCACATGCGGGGGCTCCGGCGGGGCGGGGGATTTTCTGCGATCAGCTTATCCGTGCATTTATATGCGCCGACCAGGACGGCTCCGCCTACCCTGGCGGCGGGCGGTGTCCTTGTTGGTGTTGAGTTATCCGCCGCATTGATCTCATTTTTACACGTCACTTTTCACGGCGCTCGCGGTAGAGGAGATAGAGGCCCGAGAAAATGATGATCGACGCGCCGCCAAGGGTGTAGGCATCGGGGACGTCGCCAAAAATCACATAACCGAGAATGGTCATGGCGATGAGGCCGATATAGATGAAGGGCGCCAGGATGGGCGCGGGGGCGATTTGATGCGCCTTGATCAAAAGCCAGTGGCCGACGCCGCCGAGAAATCCGAGCGCCAGGAGGAGAAACCAGATCATTGGACTGGCGGGCCAGACCCAGTCATTGAGGGCGAAGGGCATGACCAGGATGAAGCCGGCCAGGGGCGAGTAAAACTGGGTGACGTTTTCGGGGTCATGGGCGGCGATCCAGCGCGTCCATATGTTGTACAGCGCGAAGGACAGGGTGGCCGCAAACGAATAGACGATCGCCCAGTGAATGCCGCCAAGCCCGGGACGCACCACCAATATCACGCCCAGGAATCCGGTGGCGATGGCCGCCAGACGCCGCCAGCCGATCCACTCGTTCAAAATCGGTCCCGCCAGCGCGGCGACAATCAGCGGGGTGATAAAAAATACCGTCACGGTCTGGTCGAGACGCAAATATTTGACCGCGGCGAAATTGAACGCGGTCGCGCCCAGCATCAATGCCGCGCGGAACCATTGATGAAAGCGCCTGTTGCTTTTGAGCAGAGCCCGGCTGTTGCGCGGTCCGAAAAACAGGACGGCAAGGCAGACATGGCCGACAAAACGAAGCCAGATGGTTTCCGATACGGGCAGATCGGCAATGCCGACCAGGTATTTTGCGGTCGCGTCGAGGCACGAAAAGACCACTACCGCACCGCACATCAGGAATATGGCGCGCAGACGCCGGTTCTTTTCGTCGATTTGAACTTGTTTCATGAATGGGTCCGGAAGGTCGGTCCTGGCAATCTGGCGCGCGCTCAACATACAGGTTTTTCCCCGTTCCGGCCATTGGCAATTCGGGCGTGAATTCCGGTCCTGATTACCAAGAGCCGAAAGTGCCGGGAATTTGAAACTCGGGCTGGATTCGTGCCCGCAACTCTGCTAGATATGCGCGCGCAAATGGGTGCTGCTCGAATCAATCCGGCCGTTGAACCGGCTTTATGCGCCGGGCGGGATTTGAGAGCGGCATTCCGGAACGCGCATCAGCGGTGAATGACAGCGCCGCTTCCGAAAAATGTATGGTTGAGGGCCCGTAGCTCAGTTGGTAGAGCAACTGACTTTTAATCAGTAGGTCATAGGTTCGATCCCTATCGGGCTCACCATATATTTCAAGGGATTAGCTTGTTCTAACTTCGAGTGCTATTAACTATAGCTACCATATAGCAACCGCTCGAATTGATTTGAGCATGTTTCGGGGGGGGGGCGTCACGACTGGTCTACCCCCAGAAGCTGAAAATGCAGACAGCCATCAGAAACGACGTTAAGGGCCACTTTCGGACATTTAAAGGTTGCCAAGCGGGCTGGATAGCCACCACTGTTGTAGCGGATTGATCACATTATTTGCGTTTGCGATTGGCGCTCTGACGGACGTCAGTTCAGCGGCACAACCAGCGTGACACTGCCACCATAGGCTTCAAGGTCATCCGCACCTATGCCGTCATAAAAGCCCTCGCCATTAAGCGACCAGCCATTGAGCATGCGCACAGCCACACCAGCATCCACACGGGTGCGGAGATCATCATCGGAACCTGCCGCCAGACCTGTTGCGATATCAACGGTCTCCGCCTTGTCAAAATCCCAGATGCCCGTGATGGAAAGATGCGGTGACATCACGCTTCCATCCGCTGTCTTAAAGCTCGTGCTTACCTTTGGCCCGAATGTCAAACGGCCAAGCGAGATGGTCTGACCGGGAATGAACACGCCAAGGCTGTCGCGATAAGCCTTCTGCTCTTCTTCGAAATAGATAACACGCACATGCGGTGAAAATTGCCAGTGATCAACCTTGAAATCACCCGTGAGCTGACCGCGCACAAGCCACCGGTCAGTATCAAAACTGTCCTTATAGGTGCCAAATGGGCTTACCTTATTGTCCGACTGCCCCCATGCCGCACGGCCATCGAAGAGAAGGTTCTGATGCAGACGCGCAGCCACATAAGGTCCGATCATCCAGCCCCGGCCATTAGCCGAAAGGTTTTGGATCGTATCCTCCTCATCGGTCCAGTCGATCTGCCCCATGAGGCCGAACAGCAAGGCAGGCGACATGCGGTAATCGGCACCCATATATAAAAGCCCGACGTCGCTTTGGCTTGTGTCCTGTTCCACATGGGACCATTTGCCCTGCACCCAGAGATCAAAGCTCGAACCATTATCAATGGTGGCCCCTGCAATGCTCTGCTGGCCAAGCGACATCATCTGACCAAGCTCTTCGCGCCGCTTGGCCCTGGCCGCCTCCGATGAGCCTATGATCTGGCGCAAGCTCGTGGAAAAGGACATCTGGTTGTTTTGCAAAGTTCCATCTGCCGTAAAACCAACTGGTCCGCCATTCCCTCCCGAATTACCGCCGTTTAACCTGTTGACAAGATCAGGATCGTTTGCCGTGATCTGGTCCGCGCGGCGACCCATGAAATTTGAAATGATACGTTGCGTGCGGGTGCGCCGGAGGTCACCATCAATGGTCACGATCACGGTAATGGTCTGCACGTCAGTCAGGCCGCCGCTGTCGCGGGGCGGCAACGAAGGTCAGCACCCCGGTGGTTCCATCAATGCTGAAACTGCCCTGATCTGCCCCGCCGGTAAGCGAATAGGTGAGTCCTGAGCCCTCGCTGTCGCTGTCGTCAGTGGCCTGGACATCGGTCACCGCCGTCGTGTTCTCAACCACATCGATGGCCGCCGTATCGCCGCCCCCATCGGACGTGATGTCCGGGTTAGGAAGGGCAGTCTCTCCTTCTACGATAAATCGTGTTTTGTTAATGCCTCCATCTACCCAGACTCCAGAAAAGTTCGTTGATGAAAAATAAGAGGCTCCAGGTAAATCGGAATTGTTGGAGGGCATAGCGCCTGTAATAGTAGGATTTGATAATCCCGCTCCGAAAACCAGTGCATAGTTTCCTGGTTTCAATGTGACTGACAATGGTATCAGGACATCTTGACTTGTCATTGGGAGCGAGAATGTAGTGAAGACTAAAGCCTTGTTCTCTATTTCTGCTGGCAAGAAGCTAGGTAAAGCATTCTGTGAGTCTAACTCAATTATTGCGGCAAAAAAATCATCGCTCAAATGTGGAGCATGTGCCCAACCAGAAAGGTGGCCGCCAACTCCAGTAATTTCCATTGTCTGCGTTAGACTAAATCTACTTCCAAGAAACTGATTTTTGCTCAATACAAATCCAGAATCAAACTGACCTATTGCCCCCAATGTTGCAGACTCATGAATTGTTCCTGCATCAGCACGTGGTGCAATCTGCGTCAATAAATAGCCGAACAACACACCAAAAAAGACTAAGACTCTCACACATTAATTCCCGGTTATTCGTGTGCATGGTTGACCACCCCTAACAAGTGATCCAGTTCGAACGTTACTTTATGGATGCGATTTGGTCCATGGACGTGAACACCTCCTGTTCCGTCACCTGATGCCACACCAATGTCCGAGTTGGGTCAAATGCGGACAATTCAGCGGGTGTGGCACCTAGACTTGCAATGGTTACGGAACTGGAAACTGCCAGCACCAGAGGGGGTGCTCCTCCCCCGATGAATTGGTCCGAGATGATGAATAAATTTTTTCATCAAGGATGACCTTATGTCGAAGAAGAATTACAAACCGGAAGAGATTGTCTCGTCAACTTTCGTGCGGGCCCCGCCTTTCGCTGATCGACGCCTCAACGCTTCGCCAAATCTGAGCCTGATCCTGGTCGCCCTTTGCTTCAAACTCGACAGCTTTGCGGGCCGCTTCGGCCTGGGCCTTGGCCCCATGACGTTCGATCAAAATCCTGGCGATTTCATGTGGGTCTTGAGTTCCCATCATCTTTTCTCCTTTTAAGACTAAATCCACAACGCTACCGTGACCACGGTGCATAGTGCGTGTGCCGAAACTTTCGCGACACGCTGCCGGGAAGAAGCTGCCTCAGCGGTCCATGGCCGCGCTTGCCCGTGGCGACAAGATCGAAGTTTTGCAGCTTCAGTTCATCAAGAATGGCCTTCGTGGCATCACCATCCGTTGTGGCAGTCTGCACGCTGGTAGCTCCTACCTTTTACGCAGTTTTTTGGGCCTGTGCCAATATTCTTGCTACTTGCCTGTTACCTCGCTCGATAAGTGTACGTTCATAAAGTGTCACCAGATCCTCGTCCGCATCAGCTAGATTTTCGAGATTTTGCAGCACCGCTTTGGGTCAACTGCAGGCTCCCCAGCGTCTCCCTCACCGCGTCAGTTCCCACACACATAGCGGACAATTATTCAGTTCACGTCTGGTCTAAGCCCATCAGCGGCCTTGCTGCTTTGACTGCTCGATGGGCAGCATCGGGCCAACAAGAGACATGACAACTTGGCTGGCATGGTGATCGTCCGTCGGCAGCTTTTTTATCGGATAGCGGAAAGTAAGTGAGGATTGGGTACGGGCGTGTCTGGTCCTCTGGGGAAAATTCCCGAATTCAAGTGCTGTACGGCCAAGGTGGAGCCGGTAAAAAACGTCGCCGAGGCGACAGAATAAGCGATCTAGATGAGGTATTGAAGCGAAGTGGCGGTTTTCAGAAAAGGGGGCTCTGCTGCAGTCCTACATTAAGAACCCTGCAGAGGGATGTCTTGCAGGCTTTGTGGAAGGAAAATATAAATGGCTATTAAAGATTTACTTATTGCTTATGACGGTAACACAGGCGCCAAGAAAGCCGCCGCCTTTGCTGTCATGATGGGAAACAAATATGGTGCGGCGATAACCGGGACTCACGTCTTTCGCAGTGAGGCTTACGAAAGCGATATGAGGCGCTGGATACCCGAAGCCGTTCTTGAGACAATGAAGCAGGTGGAACTCGATGCTGAAAAAGAAATCGAGGCTTCGTTCCGCAGTGAAATCGCTGCCGCGGGATTTACCGGTGAATTAAAATGGATTTCCGCTCAGGGCCGGCCCAATATCATCCTGCCGCGACTTGCCCGCTATTTCGATATCCTGCTGCTCGGCCAGTTCACCAATGCCTTCCAGCTTGAAGTGGGCTCGCTCCAGCCGGAGGAAATTCTGACCCGTTCGGGCACTCCCCTGATTATTGTCCCGAAAGAGTATCAATTGCGCCCCCTCAAGGAGGAGGCCGTCGTCGCCTGGGATGGCAGCAGGCCAGCGGCCAGGGCATTGCGGGATGCAATGCAGATCCTCGAGACCAAAAACAAGTTGGATATACTTTGCGTCGGCAAAGGTGCGGATAAATCGTGCAAGGCGATTTCGGCGGAGCACGATATTATCACCCATTTGAAGCAGCATGGCATAAATGCGAGCAAGGTGGCGCTGACAGCCGAAGGCGGCAGTCTGGGCTCGGTGATCCTCAAGCATTGCGCCGAAACCGACCCGGACGTGCTCGTGATGGGCGCTTATGGGCGGGGCAGGTTTGGCAGCGCACTTTTTGGAAGCCTCACGCGCTACATGGTGGAGCGCATGACGGTTCCACTCTTCATGTCGCATTGACTTACCATGACCAGTTGAGCTGACGTCAATGCCAGAAGTCCGCTCAAGTCGGAACTAGAGCATCGCCATGCTTCACACTCCGATTGCTCTGGTCTCAGTCAGAATGTGATGTACATGGCAGAGGTCCAGGCCTTCCCGTCATCGACCTGCCGCCCCTGCAGCCAGACCGGGCGGTGTCCGTGAGGGCCGTTGGTGGCGTCGACCTCGAAGCTGCCCGTAACATCCCTCGGCATCGGACTATCCGAAATTCGCTCCACGGCCACGAATAGCTCCACCCCGCCAAGCTCCTTGCGCATGGCGCCCTGCCGGATGAGGTCGGCGCCCGTCACTTCGAACTCGAATGTGGGGCAGTGCACGAAGGGATTGCCATCCAGTGGATTGCCAACCTTCACATAACCATGGATTTCACCCGAGACCTTGATGCGGCAGTGTGCAAGATTGGCGAGATCGATCTCTACCGTATCCGTATCGCCATAAGTGTCTGTGCGGAAACCGATTTCGGTCGGGCTTGCCCGCCAAACGGCCTCCTCGCGGTGCTCCAGGCCCATCGCACTGAAACTGTTGACGACGGCATTGCGGATGTCGATGCGGCCGCGCCAATCAGCCCAACGATAGCGGTCGCGAATGCGTGCGCCGCCGAAGCGGACGCGGATCCGTTCGTCGGAATAGCCAAGTTCTTCCTGTAAATTGCGGGTCGCTATGATGCCGGTTTGATCGAATAGGGCAATTTCGTCCCAGCCCTCATCACCGAGAAAGCGGTAGTTTATGACAGCCGGTCCCTTATGGTTGAAAGCGTCGCCCATGATATGGTCGCCGCAGTCGGCCAGAGCCACCAGCCGCTCACCCGTCGTCGCGAAGGTATGGCGTGCGCGCAAGGCCTCACCGACGGTTTTGCGATCCAGCCTGTCGCAGACAACACCCGTGACGCCGCCCTTGGTGCCGAAAACGGCGGTCCCGGGCACGCCGCCGCCACAGCGCCCACGATGTTCATCCCCGTTCAGGGAAACGCCGAGCTTATAACCACGGGCATTGACGTCCTGATAGAGCCAGGGGAAATGGCCCCAGGCGGAGCCGATTTCGACGAGCCGGTCCATTACCGGGTGATACCAGTCCGTGATGCAACGCCGCCCGCCCACATGGGGCATGATGAGATGCCCTTCAGGATCATGGATATAGGTCGCCCACAACTCCTCCATGGGCCAGGCGCCCGGCTGGATCGTCTCGCCTTCCATATCCTCGTTCCATTCGAAGGAACGGGCTATGTTGCCCTTCGCGTCGAAAGGGAATTCCGGCGTATCACCATGCAGGAAGACCACATTGTGGTCGCCGCCGGCGCAGGAATTGCCGCACCATTCGGTACCCGGATAACAGACAAATTCGCCATCTTTGTTGACCGAATTGATAAGTTCCACATCCTCGTCCCAATGGGCCTTGGTGATCTGGAAGTCATTCGCTGTGTAACCGAAAAAGTCGAGCCTGGCGATGTCCCGGCCATAGGAAATATTATAGGTTGTGGAGTTCGTGCCGACAGTATTGTCGGAATGCACGTGCAAATCACCGTAAAAAATTCTTGGCACCGGGCATTTGTCGTCCAATGTCACAAAGAAGCGAGCAGGCGCGACCTCGGGATGATCGATCATCCGGGCCTGGATTTCAATCTCACCTTTCAGATCTGTAGGCAGCCCTTCCAAAGCGGCAAAGCACCAGCCCGTGTCATTGAATTCGACCGTTTCATCATATACCTGATCTCCGTCAGTGCTCGCTATCAGTGAAACACTGGCCTTGAGATCGGTGCAGGTGTTGCCCCATGCATCCTCGGCTCTGATACCGAGATTGATGCCCTCGCCCGGCCTGGCCATCCGGGTCCCGGCGATGACCAGCTTTTCGGCCGGACCCGGAACGATATCAATGACAATGTCACCTGGAATGTCGCAAAAGCGGGAGGTGCCGAGAGGATCTATATAGCAGCGGAACCGGAATCCCTTCTCGATGAAAGTCTGGGCGCGCGTACCCGGACCGCCGCCCCGCCGGTCGCCCAGCCTGATGATAATATGGTCGCCCGGCTTTAGATATCCATCAACCGTGTCGACAATGACGGCCTTCTGGAACGGGCGCTCATGGCCCTTTTGATCGAAGCGCACCTTGAGGGATTGAACGGTTGCGGGTTGCTGGCCCTCGCAGCAGGGGCCCGCCTGATACTCCGCAGAAACATAGTTCGCACCGGCTGGATCAGTCGTCTGGAAAAGAGCCCAGTCCGAGTAGAATTTGAAAGTCGCCTTGATCCACGCGCCGTCTGCTATTCCCGATGCGCCCACTTCGTAGTCGAGCACGATCTCGGTCCATTCGCCCGCGACCAGTTCGGTGGTCGTGCAATTAACGCTCCCCAGAAACGGCATTTGCTTGGTTTTTTGATAAAGCTCTTTCGGTGCAACATAGTCACCCAGCTTTTCTGTCAATTCTTCGTCGCTCATGGGCGGCCTGAGCCAGCCCGGTCCTTTTGGTCGATCTTGCATATTGCACCTTAAGTCGTTTGGTTTTGTCACTAGGCGGTTGGATCAGGTTAATTGCGTTATAGTATCAACAAGATACGGGCGCTCATGTCGTGCAGACGACAAAATTGGCCAGTTTGATTAGAGGTAATCGACATAAAATCCGCACGTGCCAAGCGAGATCGAGATAGCGTGGGGTTAGCCTCCTATGCGCGGTTATTTTTTCCTTTCAGGCTTCCCCAGAATGTTCTGCCAATGACAAAAAATGTCAGCAGCATAAGCGCCACAGCAACAGGACGGCGGAAGAACAGGAAGGTATCGAACTGCGAAATGATCACGACCTGCTGTAAGGCGCGCTCCCATTCGGGCACCAGGATGAAGCCGATCAGGAAGGCGACATAGGAAAAATCAAACTTTCGCATGAAATACCCGATGACGCCGAAAGACAGCATGACAATAACGTCGAACATTGACGACTGGCCCAGATAAGCCCCCATTACGCAGGTAAAGACGATGATCGGGTAAAGGATCGACGCGGGGATTTCCACGGCCCTACAGAAGAGTCTCATGCCAAACCGACCGATGAAGAGCAGGAAGAAGCTGGCGATAACGAGACTGCCGTAAACGCCGTACATGAGTTGGGCATTCTCCTGGAACATCAGTGGTCCGGGCATCATGCCATGTATCATGAAGGCGCCCATCAGCATCGCTACGGCAAGGTTGCCGGGAATCCCAAGGACAAACAACGGAATCAGGCTGGCGCCGACAACCGCGCTATTGGCTGACTCAGATGCGGCAATTCCCTCGAGACGTCCCTTGCCGAATTCTTCGGATTTTTTCGAGCGCTTCAGCGCTTGATCATAGGACATGAAAGAGGCGACCGGAGCGCCGAGACCAGGCATGGCGCCAACGCCGATGCCGATTGCACTTCCCCTGACGAGGGTTTTGAAATTACCGATGAATTCTTTCCACGAGAGAAGGCGGTCCTCCCGCTTGCTGGAGAACACATTGGCCGCCTGCTCGCCGCCACCTTTGAGCACGATCCCTTCAAGCTGGATCAATATCTCCGAAAACGCGAGCAGGCCAATTGCCACGGGAATCAATTTCAAACCGCTTCCCAACTGATAAATATCAAAGGTAAGCCTCGGCAAGGCAGTGACGGGCTCAGTGCCGATCATGCCCACAAGCAGGCCGAAAGCGGCGGCGATAAGACCGCGGGAAATAGAATTGGTGCCAATACCAGCTATCACAGTGAGCGCTAGCGAGATCAAGGCAAAGACCTCATATGGTCCCATGAACAGCGCAATAGTCGCAAGTGGCGCCGCGATAGCGATCAACACCGCGGTTGAAATAAAGTCACCCGCAACGGAACTATAAAGCGCCATCCTCAACGCTTTCTCGCCCTTGCCCTTCTGGGTGAGCGGATAACCGTCCCACGCCGTTGCCGCCGCCTCCGGCGTGCCGGGCGTGCGCAAAAGAACGGCGGAAATCGCGCCGCCGAAAAATGCCCCCTTGTTGAGACCGACGAGGAACCCGATCGCGGTCAGCGCGGACATATAATAGGTGACCGGAATAAACAACGCGATCGCCATGGGGCCATTGATGCCGGGGATCGCACCGATTGCAACGCCGATAGCGACACCGACAAAGACAAACATCAGGCTGGCTGGTGAAAGCGAATCCAGCAATCCCGCGACAATCATTTCCATCTTTATAAATCTCGTATGTTGGCCATATTGGCTAGAAAAGCTGGGGACCCGGGATGGGAACGCCAAAGCCGTAGCGCATGGTAACGTACATCAACGCGACAGCCGCGATAGAGACAATGACCGGCTGAACCACTTTTCTGCTGCCTATCACATATTGGATGACGAGCATGAACAGGAATCCGGTGGGAAGGTATCCAATATAGTCAATGCCAACTACGAGCAGGGCGCAGGGGATCATGAAACTGGCCAGATGAACCAAATTGATCCTGCCGATTTGGGTAAAACCGCTTGTCTGACCGTCTTCTGGAAACTGACTTTCTTCAGGCGGCAAATCTTTGCCCGCATATCTGGCAAGTGCGTTGCGGATCAATGCAAGGATCGACATCGCCACTATGATACCGACAGATACGATGGGCACCAACGCGGGGGATGCGCCATAGCCTGGATAGGGAGGCGTGTATTTTGGGATTGCCCAGGTCAGCAGCACGATGCAGAAAACCAATATCAGTATGTAGGCAAGCGTGTCTCTTTGTACTCTAGTCACAAAGTCTCCTCCCCCGCTTACCAACGCCCGCCGCCGATCCGGCCCGGCGCCACGCGCATTGGTTTTTAGGCATCTCGTTGCAACCAATTATCCGGTTGATGCCGGATCACCCAATTTCGTTGCCATATCCCCCGTACTGGCGGTGGCTGAAGTAGCGGTCAGACCAGGCTGCCGCTACTTCGCAACCACTATTTCTTAGCCTGTTTTCCGAAGAGATTATACATATCTTTGAGTGCTGTGTTGGCATGATCCTGCCCCCAGGTCACCGGCAGCATCAGCAGGTTCTTGGTGATGAAAGTTTTAGTTTCTTCACTCTGAGCCAATGTATTGGCGGCAGACAGCAGCTTCGCCGCCACATCCTTTGGCAGACCCTTCGGTGCAACCAGGCCGACGACCATCTCAACCTGCTCATTGTAGCCCTGTTCTTTCAGAGTTGGCACATTAGGTATTGGAGGAAGTCTGATACCCAACGCGGAGGCAAGCAACTTGATACGCCCTGCTTCCACGTGCTTGTAGAGGATTGCGCCGACGTAACCGATATCCGCATGGCCACCGGTTACCGCCTTAATCACGGAAGGCCCGCCCTTACTTGGGATAAGGGAGATGTTCACGCCTTCTTTTTTGGCGATGCGCTGAATAGCGTCGCGGTCATCCGCGCCGTGGAACATGCACACCAAGGGTTTGTTGTTCGACTTTGCCCACGCGAATGCTTCCTTGAGCGTGTTCCAGGGCTTGTCAGTTTTGGAAATAAATCCACTTGAGTTCAATGCCAGCAAGGTCAGGTAATCGAAATCATCGAATCCATACTTCACCGGAGAGTGATGTGGCTGATATGTGTAGGCGGTTACCGCCGCTACTCCGATTGTGTATCCGTCGGCTTTGGCCTTGCTCAGCTCGGTCGCCATTACACTGCCGTGGGATCCACCAGTAACATTTTTGACATTTACGGGTTGCCCCAGCTCTTTGCTGAATCTTCTTGCAAGGCCTCGAGCAAGGCGGTCGATTTGTGCGCCAGGCTGTACCATTGTCATGAATGTTACAGGACGGTTTGGATAGTCTCCAGCTACGGCGGCACTTGCCAACGGTAAGGCAAGCACGAGACCGACCCCCATCAAAAGTACTTTTCTCATCATATTTCCTCCTGCTCGTTTTGTTTTTTTAACCAGCCAACCATACTGCCGGGGCAGATGGTTCGGTCAGGTCAATTATGTTATAGTATCAGCCGGATGTCGGCTCTCATGTCGTGCAGCCGACATAATTAACCAGATTGATTAGATATGATCGACAGATAAGACCCATGGATCAGGCATCGTCGACGGCACATGCGGACTTTTTGTCGAGCCTTTCGCCGACGGAACTGGGTAAATTGATGTCTTGCGCGCGTCGAATTTCTCCGATGAAGCGCGAGGTGGTGTTTGCGGCCGGAGACTCCGCAGAGTCCGTTTTTATCCTGGTAAGTGGGTGCATAAAACTTTACCAACTTTCCCCGAACGGAAAGGAGATAATTTTATGGTTTAGCTTTCCCGGTGAACTATTTGGCGTCGCCGAAACCGTCCGCGGCATCCAACGCGAGATATTTGCGGAAGCAAACGTCGATTCTCAACTTCTGGTACTGTCACAAGATGACTTCATTGAGTTTTTTAGGGTGCATCCGGAGGCGGCGATGCGCGCGATCGGCATTTTGTCGGCCCGAATTCGTACGCTCGGTTCTTCTTTTGTTGATCTGGCGGCGGACGATGTCGAAACCCGCCTGATCCGTCTGCTCCTGCGCTTCGCAGCAGGGGCGCTGCCCAGACCTTGCGACTCGCCAACAAGCGGGAAGGAAATCTGCTTGAATATTGGAGTTACCCATAATGATCTGGCGAACATGATTGGCGCCAGCCGGCAGACTGTGACATCCACTCTGGCTGGCTTTCGCCGCCTCGGCCTTGTTAATCTGATGGACCGGCACATTCACATCGTCGATCCTGACGGTTTTAGACAATTGCTGGAACGTCTCTGAAATCGCCTGAATTCAATTGAAAAGTGAGGGTTGCGGCATGGCGCAATCGACTTCATCGACATTACTTTGGCCGAATGAGAACGCAGCCAGCATACCGGAGAACGCCGGGGTGCTCAGTGTACCAGGCTCAAACATCCTGCTCGATCTGCATGGCGATCCGATTAAGTCCGGGCTGGTCCTGTATTCCGATGGCAATCATCACATGGCCCTTGAGGAGGCGTTACAGACCTTCCTGGCCGCGCACCCTGATGCGGTGGATATTTTTTATGCCACAACTCCTCCACGAGTGATCATTGACGCTCTTGAAACGGGTGTTCTGGTCTGCGGAAACTTATCTCTACCGATCAGGCCCAATGCCTTCATCTGCCCCTCGGACATCATGGGACAACTGAGCGAGAAGGGCCTCATTCACGAACACGTCCCTTTCGCTAAAAGTGCGGGACTTGCAATATTGGTCGCTAAAGGCAATCCGAAGAATATCCGTGAAGCCTCGGATATGTTGCGGGACGATGTGCGGCTGGCCCTGTCGAATCCCGTCAGCGAGACCGCTTCATTTGCAATATATGAAAGAGCCATCCTCAAGGCCCTGGCTGGCCAAAGCAATGACTCCAGCGAGCTCAGTGAAATTTTGAGAAGTTCGAGAGTCATCAAAAGCCAGGTGATTCATCACCGCGAAATTCCCCAGTTGATTGCCTCCGGCCTGGCAGATGCCAGCGTGGTCTATCATCATCTGGCACTCAGATATACGCGCATCTTTCCCGAACACTTTGAATTGATTCCGTTAATAGGACCCGAAGGAGGGGCAGATTTCCTGACAACCTATCACATCGCCTTGATCGGCGATGGCGGACGGTTTGGACGACTTCTGATCGAGCATTTTCTGTCGGAAGAAGTTTCTGAAATCTATGTGAAGCACGGTTTGTCAGCTGCCCAATAACCGCATGGGTCGTTCGTCTGAGTGTCGATTGGGGCTACTTCAATCCTGGCAGATTGAAATCTCACAGCTTCACCCAGTTTCGCTTCAGGAGATGCGCAAGCGGTAGCCCCAAAGCAAAGGCAATCGCAGGGTTGAAAGCCAGGCAAATCGCGGAGATCAACAGAACAAGAAGTAATTCCGAGTCTTGATATTGCCGCGGCTCTGACGACTGCGCAAGATCAACGCCCGAGAAGAGCAACAGAGCGCCGAGTACAGCTTCCGGGACGCTTTGTAAAAGTCCGGTTACGGAATTTCCGAATATAAGGCCCAGCAATAGGAATATGGTGCCGATGACCAGGGGCGCTGCTCCGGAGCGCGCCCCGAAACGGTAATGCCCCGTGATGCCTCCGGCGCCATGGCACATGGGGTACCCGCCGAACGGTGCTGCTAACAAGTTCCCAATACCAGTCGTCAGTGAGAGATTCCGCTCATTAACGACATGAACTTCTAGCGGGAACAGCTGTCGGGTTACGGCTGCCGTCACGATGATAGCGTTGGTTAGCGTCAATGGTATCTGCGGCAACGCCGCATTTCTAGCTCCATTCAAAAGCTGCTCCCAACTTGGCACCACAAGCGATGGAAGGTGAAACCCAAACACGAGATTTCCAATCGGAGGTGCGAGCCCTGTGAGTTGCCCGACGACGACGCCGACGACCAAAGCGACAATCACTGCGGGCACGTGCCTGTTGCGTAACAGGATCAAAATCAGGACGCAGATTCCTATACCTAGCCAAGGTTGCGCGCCAACCATGCGGACACCAAGGACTGCTAGCGAAAGTCCGAGACCGAGTTGGAGCCCTGAGGCAACCGCCCCCGGAATCAGCTTTGCGAGCCTATCTATGAAGCCGGTTACGCCAACGACCAGAAAAAACAGGCCGATGATGATACCCGCGCCAGCTACCGCACCAGGCTCTATGGTTTCCACCAGAATGACCGCTGAGACGGCCTTCATCGGTTGAATGGCGATGGGCAGTGCATAAAGCGCGCCGGTCGAGATGTAGAACAACCCGAAGGATATGAGAATGCCTGCGGGTGCCATGCCGACGATGGTAATTGCGCCAATGATGTGCGGTAGAAAGGTGCCTAAATCACCAAACGCACCCGACAGCTCTCGAATGTTCCAGCTAAAACGTTGACGTAGGAACTTTGGCGGTTCATCGGGGGCCTGTCTTCGGCCCTTAACCGGGATATCACGTAACCAGGAGCGATCGCCGGTCTGGTCGGCAGGCTGCACTCCTGGAGGAGTCCGCCGGGCATGTCTGCCTTTGTCAGCTCGTGTGTTCATGAAGCAATATCGAGGAACATGAGAAATATCTCCGATAGGGTGAAAGCGCGTCCTCGAATTTTGTGCAGCACCAGAGCCTCCCAAGACTGTTTGATACTCGGACACTTTGGGAGAAGTTCAACAAGCGTTATGCAAGGTAAAGCATAATGGGTCAATGTTGACTTGGCGGAAGATTTACCCGCTGTTGTTCGGTATCGCCCTTGAAATAATGAGCGATCAGCGGAAATAGGGATTATGGCGGATGGCTAAACGACTAAGGAAGAAGGATCACAATCGGATTGATGCCCCGGTACTTAGGGTTCAGGTCCGTATGGTCAATGGTGTAATAGGACCCGGTAAAATTGACCTCCTTGAGCATGTCGATCGGGAAGGTGGCATCTCGGCGGCTGCACGGTGCATGGGCATGTCCTTCCGGAGAGCATGGCATCTCATACAAAGTATGGAGAGCGCGATCGGCCAAGCCGTAGTCGAAACCGAGGTTGGAGGCACTGGAGGAGGAGGAGCGCGGCTGACGGAGTTTGGAAGCGAGTTAGTGAAGCGCTACCGAAAGACGATGACCGCTATCGATGCAAAGGGCTTACCATTCCTGGAGTGGTTGGATAGTGGCCGCGCCGCAAAGCCCAAATGCCGATGACAGGCGACATTTCGTTGCGCGGACGGCTATTTCCCGAGTTCACAGGGCGTCCGTTTATGGGATGCCCATCGCGACGGGTCACCATTGATTTGGTTAGTCAGCACTTTTGATAAAGCGGTCGTGAGTTGGCAATAATGATCGACAGCTCGCCAGTTCCGCTCCGGGTCAATTCTTCCCGTCATCTTAGACGGATTATTCCGGCCGCTCATCCTCCGAGTGCGGACGTTCATACAGCTCCCCAAAAGCGGCCGTGATGTTGCAAGACCCGGACCAATCTCTTCTGCGCCAGCTCAATTGCGTCGATCTCCGCTAGGCAGAGAACTCTGACATGGAGGAAGGTGGGCAAATTTGCGATTATGACCCGTGCCAGAGGTTCGCTATAGTCTCGAAAGCTGACAAAGGTCGACTTTCT
>CAMYJA010000038.1 GCA_947258705.1 uncultured Hyphomicrobiaceae bacterium
AAAATTGTAGTCATCGGAAATTGCGTCGGGCAAAGCGTGGTTTTTAGCGCGGAAGTCAGAGGCTCTGCGCGTTCAAGGTCTATCCTAGTGTCTAACAGTGGACAACATCGGGTTGGAGCCGGGTGACGATCGACCTCGATATCACAAGGATCCTGAAGGCCCGAGGTGCGGTCAGCGCCGGAGCGGCTGTTCTAGATGTGTAGTCCCACGATGCGATGGTACGATCTCGGATGTCCGCGTCGACAAGGAATTACTATGGGACACCTACTTCACGGCAGCGCCAAGACCACTCACGCTGTACGAGCGGCAAACGGCGATTGAAAGCTTCGATCCAGGAATTGAGCGAACGTCACGGCATGAACCGGAAGATTTCAAAACAGGCCTGCCTCTCTCCAACGGATTGACCACTTCGTTCAGGCCGGTATTTAAATCACCGATTCTATAAATTTGAATTCCTTATATTTTCTACGAGTATTATTCGTTTGTCATATGCGAAAACACTTTCCATTTAATTGATCAATGCCGACGGAACGGCTCCACCTCGGTGCCTAGTCTAGGCGTCTGAGAAGGCGACCTGATCGCATTAACCGCTGAGGAGGCGTAGAGGATGAGGAACTCAACGAAATTTGCAGTGGTACTGGCGCTGATCCTTGCCGCAATCATGGCCGTGGCGGGCGGCACTAAAGTTAAACTACCCGTTGATGCCGCCGCTTTGCCTTTTTCTGCCAAGACCGGCAACGAAACACCCGTTCGTGCGAAAAAAGGCGACCGGCTCGACGCTCGCCCCGAAATCCAAAAAATAGCCGGCGTCACTGTTGTTCTGCGCGACTTTGGCCGGATCGTCCGCTGACGACCGCGTTGCATCCGATACGAGAGCGGTTCGATCCTTGATCATCATTATGAGGTGTAGATATGCATAGACACAAAGACACCGCGTCACTTTGGTCAACCTGCAATAAGGCGCTTCATACTGCAGTGATCTTTTCTGTCTTGGTCGCTGCGATCCTTGTGATTTTTTCCGCCTGGCCGGCATCTTCCGCCGAGCCGATAACGAGCCAGGAAAACTGCGGAGCGGCTCTCACCGAGGCTGAAGACGCAATCGTCCGCGCCAATATCGACAGCGGCGCCTTTCGGGTTCTGAACGATCACTTGGTTGATATGCGCGCGCTATGCGCTCAGGAAGACTACGCCAAAGCAGAAACCAAGCTCCTTGATGTCATGAATGCTCTCAAGGACCTGGAGAAACAAAACAAAGTTTAGCGGACGCGACACATCCGGGCACATCGTTCTAGTCGACAATCGTCCCCATCTCTCGGAGATGAGCCCTCAGGAAAGCCGATTTTCGCGCCAAGATTGGCGAAAAAAATGACGGAACAATCTCACTAGATTTCAAAACGGAGAGTTTGAATGACCCGTATTATATTAACTGCCACCGCCGCCATAGGACTGATATTGTCACCCATGAATATTCCGACCCTTTCTACGGCAGGGTTTCCAGGCGTCGCGATGGCTGCGTCAATTGACCCCGCTTTGCTCTCCAATCTCAACGCTGCGAAGGCTGCCGTCGCGGCCGCCGAAGCCGCAGTTGCTGATGCGCAAAGCAAAGGAGAGGGTCAAGAAGCCGCACAACAGCAGCTTGACGTAGCCAGAGCGGCTTACTCGGAAGCAGCCGACACCGTCGAGAAAGCAAAGGCTGCTGCAGAAGCCGAGGCTGCAAGTGTCCAAGCGGAAAAACCGGAGCAAAAAGCTGCTGAGACGAGCGACCAGGATACGATCCCTAAGTCCGGCGAAATAACAAAGGCCAAGGAAGGGCGTTCCAAGTCTGGCGATGCGAAAGCCGATTCCGGCAAGACAAAGAAAAGAAGGCCTGTCGTGGAAGCGACCAAACAAGGCGGCCAGACGCAGGAGGCACCAGCCAAGTCAGAAAGCAGTACACAAGCGAAGGGTCATGCTGCCAGCGTACAGCCCCCGGCCGCAAAAGGCGCAAACGAGACGCTGCCTTCCAGCGGCGAGGCAAACGATAGCCAATCCGCAACCGCGGAAAAACCTGCCGGAGGCGAAGCAAAAGAAGAAGCAGCTGTGCCAGCGCCGTCAGCTGACGCACCGGAAGCAAAGCCAATCGCAGACGCGCCCATAACTGAGCAGATTGAAAAAGCGGCCGAAGCGCCAGCAGCAGTCATTCCCGACCAGGCAACCAGGGAAGATGAGACAAAGCTGCGCGCAGCGGAGGAAGTACGTCGGGCCAAAGCGAAACAGAAGCGTGCTGAATTGATTGCCGCGGCTGCTGCTGGTGTTGCGGTTGGTGTATTGATTCCCGTTCTTGGCGGCAAGGTGGTTGAAGATCAGGGTGACCGCTTCGTCGTTGAACGCAATGGTGAATACTATGTTCGCAAGGATGAAGGTTCCCTGCTGCGGCAGGATGGTACCGAGGTACGCATTGATAACCTGAAGGGTGGACGGACCCGAGAAATCGTGACCAGACCAAATGGAGTGCAGATCGTCACTCTGCGTGATCCCGGCGGCTATGTTCTTCGCCGCCTCAAAGTCTATCCGAACGGTGATGAAGTCGTGTTGTATGACAGCCGTGAGGCCGCGACTGACCGGTTTGTCGACTATGACCGCACCTTGCCACCGATCAGGATCGGGATACCGCAAGACCAGTACATCGTTGCGGGCGGCAGGGCCAATCGCAGGAGCCTGCGCAGCACTTTCCTCGCGCCTCCGGTTGAGAATATCAGAGGCGCTTACAGCCTGCGCGAGGTTCGGGAAAACAATCGTCTGCGCTCAATTGTTCGAAGGGTTGACCTCGATGGCATCACCTTTGACACCGGCAGCGCAACGGTGCGTAGCTCGCAGGTTCCGCTGCTCGCTGATACCGCAGGCAGTATGCTCGATGTGATCGACCTAAACCCCGCGGCTGTATTTCTGGTGGAGGGCCATACCGACGCCGTCGGGCCGGAAATACTGAACCTGACCCTTTCTGACCGTCGCGCCGAAACAGTCGCGCGAATTTTGGTCGAAGCCTACGATATCCCGCCGGAAAACCTTGTTGTTCAGGGCTATGGCGAAGCGTACCTGAAAATCAATACCCAAGACGCAGAACGCCAAAACCGGCGCGTGACCATCCGAAACATAACGCCACTTTTAATGACAGAAGCGCGATAGGGCGCGGCATCGATGGAACGGAAGCATGTAATCTATCACAGTGTCGCGCGGCTTTTGCTGTCTACCACCATTCTTATTGCAGCCACACAGTCGGTGCATGCGCAAGATGGGATTTCCTCGCCAGAAGATCGACCCCTACCGGCCAGGCAATTTGTTCTCGACTTGGGTGGCGGTGCGATGTTCAAGTCGAAATATCCTGGCGCCGATAGCTATCTTTTCTATCCGTTTCCGATAATAGCGGTCGGTCGATTATACGTTCCCGGTCTCGGCCAGGTTGTCGATGGAAACAAGGTCAAGCGCGGCTTCTATTTCTATCCTTCGTTCGATTTTAATGGCGAACGTAAAGCGTCCGATTCATCCAATCTGACAGGCACGACCACGATCGATTGGGCATTGGAGCTCGGTCTTGGTGCCGGCTATCGCTATGATTGGCTTCGCGGTTTCGTTGAGCTACGCCAGGGTATCAACGGCCACGAAGGTCAGGTTGCTGATTTTGGGATCGATTTTATCACCAATCCGATCGATCGGCTTGAGGTCATCTTCGGCCCGCGGGCGTCCTGGGCGTCCGACGACTACATGGACACCTATTTCGGTGTCACCGCCGCCGAGGCAGCCGCGCCCGGTTCAATTCTTTCCGCCTTCAATGCCGACTCCGGTTTCAAGGCCGTCGGTCTAGCAGCCCGTGCAAACTACGCTTGGAACGAGAAAACAACTTTCCATCTGCAGGGCGGTTGGGATCGGTTTGTTGGCGACGCGGAAAAGAGTCCGATCGTCAATGCTGGCAGCGAGGACCAGTTCTCAATCGGTGTTGGCATGAGCTATCGCGTCGCGTTTGACGTTTTTGACTGAAGCGAACATCTCGCGGGCATGACAGTGCCCACTGCATCGGTCCTCTTACTTCATTCCTATCACGTGTTGCGCGATCTCCGTCGCGATACCCCGTTCTTCCGGCGCAACGAGGATGTGATCGTCAGTTCGGTCAATCTAGGCGTCTTTATATCCCTGGTGACCGCGCTCGTCTTTTTGCTGCAATTCGGCGACAATCCGGATATCGGAAGCTACATCGATGCGCTCTACTTCACGGTTGCGACGCTGACTACAGCTGGTTTTGGCGACATTACCCTAACGGGCAACCTTGGTCGGCTGCTCGCAGTCTTCATCATGGTGGTCGGTGTCGCGCTGTTCCTGCGCCTCGCCCAGACCATCTTCAGGCCAAGAAAACTGAGTTACGCCTGTCCCGAATGCGGCCTGGATCGGCACGAGCCAGACGCGGTCACTGCAAACACTGTGGACATGGCCTGAGATTGAGACCGAAGGCGCAAACTAAAATCGTGGTCTAGCTTGCCACATCACCTGCCTGGGTAAGGTGCTGCCCTGGCGCGCAATCACCGAATCTGAGACAGATGCTCGACCGAATTCACTAAGTTTCTATTGGACCGATGTATCTTAGAACAATAGCATTTACACCGGTTGCAATACTTAGGCCTGTCTGAACTTGAACGCTGATCGGCTGCAGTGCGAACGATCGTGGCCCCAAACCAACAAGGGCATTGGCGCTGAACTCCAAGTCGTTGGGCAAATCCATGCCGGCGCTCACATATGTGCCTTCCAATCCCCCCGGCTCGTAGTTCTCTCCAATCTTTTCAGACGGGCCGGATACAATCCACATTAGAACTGTGTCACCTGATTTGCCGACAGCTGTACTGAAATCTCGAATTTCGGCGTTATACTTTCCACGCACTTCGCCGTTCGGTGAGGAAAAAGTACATTGAATTGGTTTGTTCGAATTGATGGTCGCGCCCCAATCACCGTCACTAGCACACACCAGTACTCCGGCTTGCAAGCGTTTTTGCGCGTCAGCATCGGAAGGCGGTAAAACTGCGAATGTCAGGACTAAGCTTGTTACCGCCCAGACAGACAATTTCCTGGCACATTTTGCCTTCGATTTATTCAATTGGGATCTCCTTATGGATAATAAGCTTCGCACAAGGTCGCCAATGAGACCAACTGGCAAGGCCGATCAAGTAGCTCGATCGACCTGCCGCTTTGTGGTGTTACGATGAAAGCCGCTCCCAAGCCTTTTCCAGGGATGCGGCCGCATCAGCATAGTCCTTGAAAGTGCCGAGGCCATGGCGGTGGCGCCGGCCGTCCGCCATGACTAGGTAACTCCCAAGGCTCCAGGTTCCGGCCTTGTTTTTCTCAATGACGATCGCCACCCGCTGCGCGGTGTCCGGGGCAATTTCAAATGTGCTCATTTCCAACCCTTGCTTTTGCCTCTCGCCGATGGATCGCACATCGCATTAGCTTAACACGCATGCGAAACGTGAACAGCAATAGACGCCGTGCTATACGGAACCGCGCCGGTGCGATGTGCATTATCCGATAACTGATACCTCGGGCAGAATCACGAGCCACCAGCCTAAGTTTTAATCAACGCCGGGCCTTGCATGATGACGATGACCTTCGTTCCGATGCCAACGCGTTCATAGAGGTCCTCGATATCTTCGTTTTTTAGCCTAATGCAGCCGGATGAGATGTTTAGTCCTATCGACCAGGGCTCATTTGTCCCATGAATTCGGTAGATGGTGTCACGGCTTTCTTGGTAAAGGTAAAGCGCGCGGGCGCCGAGCGGATTTTCGAGTCCGCCCGGCATGCCATTGGCGAATTTTGCCAGCTTAGGGTCGCGAGCAATCATTTCGGCAGGCGGCGTCCAGGTCGGCCATTCGGCTTTGCGTCCAATTTCAACTATACCGGACCAGCCAAATCCATCCCGGCCAACGCCGATTCCATAGCGGATTGCTTTGAAATCGGGTTCAACCAGATAGAGGAATTTGGCATCGCTATCGATAATGATCGTGCCGGGCAGTTCGGCGGTTCGGAATTCAACGACCTGTCGGCGAAACCGGGGATCCTCAGCCGGACTACGGGCCGCAGCGTTGGCACGGCTGGAATCGTATTCGACCCATTTGCGAGTGTTTGGATCGAAGAACTGTGCAGCCGCAGCAGCGCCGATCAAGACCAGGAAGGCCAGCGCGAACGACGCTGATCCGGCGAGGAATTTGCGCATCGTCGTTGACCCGTGCTTTTGATCTAGATTGAACCTCATTACCGGACCCACCGATCAATTTCGTCGCTGTGCGTTTCGACCCATTGTTTTGCAAAAAACGCCGGATCCTGACGTTCCACGACAAGCGCATAGGTCATGCCGGTGACCATGTCTGTATCGAAGCGGATCTGTCTGAGAAGTTTCGCTACCTGAGGCATGCTATCGGCAAGAGAGGCGGCGTAGGCGATATGGAAGCGAGCATTACCAAAGGTTGCGGAAGCCGCGTTTTCCGACCCGCCGGATTTGCCACCCCCAGATGCAACAGCGAAGGTGCTCTGATCCTGGTCCGGTTCACCAAGCCTGACGATGTCGTGTAAGGCAAAGACGTGGTGCGGTGTGTAACAATAAAAGACCAGCGGCTTTCCGATCGAAACGGCGACGTCGATTGCCGCTAGGGCCAACGGTTCGCCGCCTTGCAGAAGCGTCATTGTCCGATCATAGCCGAAAAGCCTGGCACGGCTGATTACGACTTGCGTCGACGCCCAGTCCGATTGCCCAATCCACATCTCGCCCTTGCCGTTGAAATCAGTGTCGAAGATTTTCGCCTTCTCAGGATCGGTGAGATCTTGAATAGATTTAATGCCGTGTATTTCGACGGTGGCGCGGGTCGCGCAAATACCCTGCGAGGCATCGACGCTTAACGGACTGAGGCTTACCGAACGCTTTGCCTCCACATAATCCTGGTAGAGCTCGTTCTGGTTCGGCAGCCAGACCTCCGGATGGAGCTGAATTGTCCCAGCGTCCATGCCTTCGAAAATCTTTTGATTGTCTGCTTCGCGGAGTTCAACGGGGAGCGAAAGCCGGTCTTCGATGATCACCTTGATGATATTCGCCGTGGCGCGCGCCGACGGCCAGTCCGGCACGCCGATGACCATGTCGGCGGCTTGAACGTTATGGGTGCCGATGACCATGAATGTCAGAAAAACGGCGATAAGACGTAACGCTCTCATGAGGCCAGCTCGCGTTTGAGTTCGATAAATGGACATTCGCCCAGCTTAGACGTCTCGTCCAAAGGACCCGAGAATCCGATAGTCATGCAGGAAACTCCGGTCGTATTTCTAAAAATTCTTTGTCCACTTTTCGAGCAGCCGGGCAGCGGTGTCTTTCCCGCCCCAACCGATTGCGATCGCCATCCCAAGGGCCAGCGCACCGATAAGTAGATTGAAACCCATTGAAACGATCTCATTCGCCACGCCCATCTGCCGCAATCCCATTGCAACGGACAATATAATGATGGCTGTCTTTACCAAGGTGGATACCGGTGGCGCTTTTTTGGCCGTTCCCGTCATCAGGTTTGCCACGATATTGGCAACATAGACGCCAAAGGCGATGATCGCGCTACCCAATAAAATGTGCCCGCCAAGCTTCAAAAGCTGCGCCAGCAAGTCAGATATAACGGTAAAGTTCAGTAGTTTGGTCGCTGCGATCGCACCGAAGATCATGATTGCAAAAAAGGCAATCTGGCCGGCGATCGTGGACGGCGTTGTTCCCTTCGGCAAGACAGCTTCTGTATCCGCACTGGCCGCAATCTTGTCTATGCCTGTTGCGGGTAGAAGTCCGGTAATTGTCGATCGCGCAAAGCGGCCGATTATGTAGCTCAGCAGAATTACAATGCTGGCCGCAAATATATTCGGGATCGCATCCAGGAACCTGGTCAACATCTCAATCGCAGGCACGGAAATTGCCGACAACTTCAAAGCATCCAGCGCCGCGATCGCGACCGGAATGATGAGCAGCGTGAAGACCAACAGACCGGCGAAATTGGCAATTCCGGTTTCTCCGGTAACGTCGCTTAGGCCCGCACGTTCAGCGAATTTGTCGGTGTTTGCGGCCTTCAACACACTTTCTACTGCTTTTCTGGCAATGGTGGCGACGATATATCCAACGACGAATATCAATGCGCCGGCAAAAAGATTTGGCACAAATGCCAGAAACTTATCAGCCATGCTGCGCATGGGATTCAATATGCCCTGCAATCCCAGGGCGCCAAGAATCGCCGGCAGGGCGATTAAAATCACGATCCAGAAAACTGCAGCACCAAGACTGTCACCAATAGAGGACGTTTCTGAGCCGAGATATTTGTTCAGCCAGGAACGCCCTGCCAGATACTTCACGGCCCGCTGCAATATTTTTGCAGCGATCACCGCAATGACCAATATGATCACGGCGGCAAGCATTTTTGGTCCGTGCAATACGATTGAGCCGTATGCTTCGCTGAAATATTTGCTGATTTCCATTTCTGAAATCCCTTAAATGACCGACCGAGCTGGCTAATTCTGGCCATTGCCGGTGAGATATTTCCTTTTTAAGCTCGTTCAGCGCGTCCGTGGTTTAGCGAACTCAAATTCGGACGCCGCGGTCAGTTCAAAGGGCCGACATATTGGAGGTTCAGAGTCTGGACGCCCGCCGCAACACTCAGACCAGTCTGGACCTGGACGCTGACCGGCTGCAGCGCGAAGGAATTGGCGCCGCCGCCGACAAGAGCATTTGCGCCGACGCCCATACCGGCGGACGCCTCCGCGCCAACGCCCGCATATGAACCTGCCAATGATCCGGGTACGTAGTTCTCACCAACTTTTCCTTCCGGACCGAATACCAGCCACATCAGCGCCGTTTGGCCGGTCTTGCCGATGTCGACACCAAATTTGCGGATCACACCGGAATATTCTCCGCGCACCTCGCCGTTTGAAGACGTAAAAGCGCAGCGGAACGTCTTCTTCGACGTTATGATTGCGCCCCAACCGCCCTCGCCTGAGCATGCAAGGACGCCAGTCTGCAAGCGCGTTTGCGCGGCAACCTGCGAGGGCACAAAGGCGGTGACTGCCAAGGCCAGGATCAAGCTTGTTGCTGCCCAACCGGACCGGGTATTGACGCAGTTTGCCTTCAGATTAGTCATTTGAGATCTCCTTGCTTAACAATTGAATTGCCCAGAGGGCGATGCTGGAACAGCGGAAACCGAAATTCCCCAGATGCTCGCTCGAACTGGCCCGCCTGATTTGATGATGGACATCAGAGGTAGTCTCATTGTCTGTCTCTTTCGGAGTCGTCGCGTTCGTCTGACGAGTAACCTCTAATCTTGCTGTCCGTTTGTGTTTTCAGCATCGCGCTGCAGAGCGCGACCGCTCCCAATTAGGTGTTCGCCTTCTCCGATAGCGTCTCGCTCTCGGCGACCCCCTTGCGGCCTTTGCAAATCAGCGCCTTCCGCGATTGATCATCGCGTCTCTGCGCCGAACGTCGATACTCAAGGCGAAGGGTCCAATACACACAAACGTCTGAATGCTGAGATAGTGAGGTATGTTTGATAAGCCAAACGAATTATTCTCATATCTTTATTGAGAAATGCTCACTTTTCCTGCGCCGAATTTCGTGCGCCTATGCATGCGAAAATACGACAGCTAGACCCACAGAAAGAGCGTTGCAGTTTAAATTATTGGGATTTTAAAGCCTTATGCCAAATGACCTTTTGCTCTTTATCGCCATAGGTTTTGCGGCGCAGATGGTCGATGGCGCGATTGGCATGGCCTACGGCGTCACCGCAACGACGATACTGATGAGCTTTGGAGTGCCGCCCGCCACTGCCAGCGCCTCAGTTCATGCCGCCGAAGTGTTCACCACGGCAGCTTCTGGGACTGCACATTGGCGCCTGGGGAATATCGATCGCAGATTGGTATGGCGCTTGGCTGGTCCAGGCATGGTTGGAGGTGCTTTCGGCGCCTACATCCTGGCAACGGTGCCGGGCGACCGCATCCGTCCGATTGTCAGCGCTTATTTGCTGGTGATGGGGGCGGTGATACTGTGGCGCGCCATCTGGCAGAATCGAAGCCAGCACAAGGTCCCCAAGCACATTGGCGTTCTGGGTTTTTTAGCGGGATTCTTGATACCATCGGCGGCGGTGGCTGGGGGCCAATGGAGACGACGACCCTGATCGGTCGCGGCGCAACGGCACGATATGCAATCGGTTTCGCCAATGCGGCCGAGTTCTTTGTTACATCTACCGTCACGGCGACTTTTGTTGCGACCATAGGCCTATCCCTTTGGCCCGTAATCACGGGTCTGATCATCGGCGGCATCGTCGCAGCCCCGTTTGCCGCTTACGCTATTAAGCACCTGCCTGATCGGCCAGTCATGATCCTTGTTGGCGCCGTGGTCATTTTGTTGAGCCTGCGAAGTCTGTCATCGACGTTGTTGCAATAATACCGGCTTGCGCAATGGCTGACTCAAGCGGGAAATTCCCAAATCACCCGTGCGTGTATTCGGCAATTACAGTATTGCTCATCATATGACCTATCCGCAGGACCCAACGATCTGATTGTCACGCGGCGAGCTCGGCTTCCTCTTTGTCTTCGCCCTCTCCGCCGCCCGCAAGCGATCCCGATCGCAAATGCAGATCGCGCTGCGGGAACGGAATCTCGATGCCGTGCTCCTGAAACTTATGCCAAATGCGAAATAGCATCTCGCTTGCAACATTGGCGATGCCCTCGCTCGGATCGTTTATCCAGTATCGGGCTTCAAAATCGACTGAAGAGTCGCCAAAGCCACGCAGCAGGCAATTGGGCTCTGGATACTTCAGGATCCGATCGGTCTCGGCGCATGCTTCGAGAACCAACTGCTTTGCCAGCTCGATATCCGATTTGTAGGAAATCCCGACCGGCACTTTCTGGCGGACATTCGGATTGGAATGAGACCAGTTGACGACCCGGCCGATAATCAGTTCCTCGTTGGGGATAAGATGCTCAGTGCCGTCGCGGGTGAGCACCGAGGCATAACGGGCGCCAAGGCTTGTCACCCTGCCGTATGTTCCGCCGACTTCGATAACGTCGCCGGGCTTTATGGAACGGTCCATCAGCAAAATAATGCCGCTGATGAGATTGGAAACGATCTTCTGTAGGCCGAAACCGATACCGACGCCGACGGCGCCGGAAAAGATGGCCAGCGCCGTTAGGTCAATGCCGACGGTATTGAGAGCAATGACAATTGCGACGAACAGAAACGTGAATTTTGCCAGCTGACCGATCAGAACCTGAACGGAGGGCGTCAGGCGCCGTGTGCTTTTCAATCTGGTCTGCAGGACATTGGAGGCACCGGCAGCGATCCATAGCAGGATCGCGGCAATGACGCCGCCTTTCAGCAACAGGTAAATGGAGACGCGCGTATCGCCGATGGTCAAAGCAACGCTGTCGAGCAAGGTGATCGTCGGGTTGAGCAAGCGCAAGACGCTGAGAGCGGCGACGAACCAGGCGGCAGTTGCAAAGACCCGAGACCAGAACGGGTCGGCGACAACCGTCGTGAAAAGTCGGATCAGGATCCAGGCGTTGAGCAGGCTAGCGGCGATGCGGACAACGTCATTGCCCTCGCCGATGCCGCGGAGGGCGGCGGTGCTGATCCATAAAAACAACACCCAAAGAGCCGGGAAGATGAGCTTGTCGACCATCTCGCGCAGCCGGATGGAAACACTGCGGGTGGATTCTGGCCAGACCCTTGCGCACAGGCTGCGAAGCGGCCGGGCAAGCAGGACAGCCAGAAGGCCGGCAACAGCAATTATGCCAAGCTGGATCAGCGCGCTCCAGGAGCCGAACTGCAGCGCCATGGTCTGATATATGTCGACGAAATATTGCAGGACCGGCTGCAGACCGGTGGAGACATCTTCGATGATTTTTTCTTCCGCGGATTTCAGGGTTTCTTCCATCTGATTTGCCTCGCCTAGTTGCTCATTTTCCGATCCATTTCATTTTTTTGAACAAATACAACTCGCCGATAACCAATAGGATCAGAATTCCGCATGTAATCCAAAACGCATGGGTTGAATCAACGCCTGGCATGCCGCCGACATTGATGCCGAGCAGGCCTGTTAGAAAGCCAAGCGGCAGGAACACGCCAGCAACG
>CAMYJA010000039.1 GCA_947258705.1 uncultured Hyphomicrobiaceae bacterium
GCTATTCCGTGTCTTCGACACGGGCCTGCGCGGGCACGGGCCTAAGGCCCGGTATTGACTACTGAGGTTTTTACACGGCTCAACCCACATGTTCATGCGGCGAGGTTGCGGCACGACGAGAGGCGAGGTGGCCTGAGGGGTATTTGTATTCGCTCACGGCTTATTCCGTGTCTTCGACACGGGCCTTCGTGGGGAACTGTTTTCACACCAAGTGCGCGGGCTTTCAGATTAGATACCTGGCGCCGTGCCGGTTGTATTGCCGATATTGCGGAAGAGCTGCTTGAGGAGCGAGGCATCTCTGCCGTGGGACGGTGTCTTGCGGCTGATGAAATCGATGACCTTGCCATCCTTCAGGCCGTAATTGGCGACGCGGGTGACGGTGCCGATTTCGTTGAAATAAACGGCGGCCACGCGTCTTTCGACCACTTTCGAACCCATGAAGGGTCCGGTCTGGTTCTTGCTCGAAATATAATAATACGAGCCGCCTCCGATGGACGAGGTGGTGTCCGGCGTGCCGAGGGCCATGCGGACCTGTTCCTTGCCCATGCCCGGCTGAATCTGCTGGATCTCCTCGGGGCTCATCAGGTGACCATGATTGGTGGTCACGGCGCCGATGCTGCAGGACGCCAGGAAAGCCGTCCCCAGAACAAGAAAACCGGTGCGTATGGCGTGTTTGGTGGTCATTCTAAATGGTCATCCTAAATGGTCATCCCAAATGGTCATCCAGAAAACGGCCCGCGCGCTGGCGCGAATGTCCCCGCAATGCGCTAATTCTTGGACCATATTGCCCCGGCGCGCACGAATCGAAACGTCGGACCGATATATTTGATCTAGCCGCGAATGCAAAACATTGCAATATACGCGCGGCAAGGCCTATGTTTTATCCCAAAGCTTCATGCCGGATTATCTTTTCCGGTTCAATTTACATTCAAATCAAGCCGACGCATGCTCAAATTTTATAACGAAAAAAAACGTCTGAAATCCACTGCGCATCAAATTTATGGCTCCATTGTGACACAGGCGCGCGCGCCCTTGTTTTATGCGGCCTGGGGGATACCGGACAGCGTCGAAGGGCGTTTTGAAATGATTGTCGTGCATATGGCCCTTGTCATGCGCCGGCTCAAGGACGGGGACGAGAAGGCCTTTGCGCTTAGCCGTCTGATTGCGGAAAGATTCGTCGAGGATATGGATGACAGCCTGCGTGAGATGGGCGTCGGCGATCTTGCCGTGCCGAAAAAAATGCGCAAGGCGGGCGAGGCGTTCAACGGCCGGTTGCGGGCCTATGCGGACGCGCTCGATGGCGGCGACACAATCGGGCTTTGCGCGGTTCTTTCGCGCAATATCGCGGAGGGGGCGGATCATGAAAACGGCTTCGACGCGGCCGCTCTTGCAGATTATATGCAGCGCTCGGCCGATGTTCTGGCGAAATTACCGATGAAGGACATCGGCGCGGGCGATGTGCGGTTTGCGGATCCCGGAGATGGCGGGGGTGGCGGAACGGTCAACATTCCCGGGGAGGCGGGCAAGTGACGGTGGGAAAGAAAAAAGCGCAAGGTTTCGACGCGTCGTTCGATGCCTTGGCACTGCCGAAGCTGAGCGTGGGCGCGCGGGATATTCCGGCGGAAGGTCTTGAGCGCGAATATAAAGCTGACCGGGCCGAATGCGCGGCGCTCAGCCAGGTGATCGATCTTGGCGCGATCAGCGAATTTCAGGCGGCTTACGCGATTACGCCCGACAGCAAGAACAGGTTTCGCATCAAGGCGCATTTGCGCGCCAGAATTTCGCAGAATTGCGTGGTGACGCTGGCGCCGCTCGAGAATGCGATCGAGGAGGATTTCACGGCGCTCTTCGTTTCGGAGGATATATTGGAAAAAATTCTCGGGGATGAGGATTTCGATGCGGAGGGGGATGAAAATCCGGAACCGATCGTCAATGGCAGGCTGGAGGTGGGACGCATTATCTATGAGCATCTCGCAGGGGCGATCAATCCCTATCCAAGGGCAAAGGATGCGGAAATCAGCCAGGAGAATGGTATGGAGGGCACGGGCGGCACGGATGCGGATGGGCCGTTTTCAGTGCTTGCGGAATTGCGCAAAGACGGCGGCAAATCGTAATTGGCAGTTGGCAATGGACTGGATTCATTCTAGGAAAGGCCGTGTACAGGGCCGGGTAAGGCCATGAACAGGGCTGGAAAGGCCGTGAACCGGAAAGAAATCCGTATTTGCCGGCGGATTTGAAATGCTGCGCTATGCGGCATTTTCTGAAGTATCTTCGTTGATCAGCCGCAGAAACTGAAATGGACGATATGGCCGCGCCGTTGACGATAGCGCTTGACGCGATGGGGGGAGACTTTGGTCCGGAAGTGATCGTTCCGGCCGCCGATCTGTGTTTCAGGCGTCATGCCGATATTGCCTATCTCCTGTTTGGCGATGAGCGGAAGATCCTGCCCGTTCTCGAACAACATCCAGAGCTGATGGAACGCGCCCGGATCATGCACACGGAAAAGGCCGTGGCCATGGACGCGGCGCCAAGCCAGGCACTGCGGGAAGGGCGGCGGGACTCGAGCATGTGGAACGCCATTGAATCGGTCAAGAGCGGTAAGTCGGATGTCGTCGTCTCGGCGGGCAACACCGGCGCGCTGATGGCCATGTCGAAACTGTGTCTCAAGACCATGCCGGATATCGAGCGGCCGGCCATTGCGGCCGTCTGGCCGACGGTGAACGGCCGTTGCATCGTGCTCGATGTCGGCGCCAATGTAGGGGCTTCGGCGCGCCAGCTCAGCGATTTCGCATTCATGGGCGCCGCCATGGCGCGGGCGCTCTTTCATATCGACCGGCCGGCGGTGTCGCTCCTGAATATCGGCGTCGAGGAGATCAAGGGACTGAGGGAGGTCAAGAACGCCCATCGCTGGCTGGCGGATTCCGATCTGTCGATCGACTACCGCGGATTTGTCGAGGGCGACAGGATCGGCCATGACGCGGCGGACGTGATCGTCACGGAGGGATTTAGCGGAAATATCGCGCTGAAGACGGCAGAGGGAACGGCGCGGCAATTTGCCAAGGAGCTTCGTTCGGCCCTGTCGTCCTCGCTGTTGACGCGCATGGGCGCCTTGCTGGCCCGTTCGGCGTTCGAGAAAATCAAGACGAAAATGGACCCCAACGAGCAGAATGGCGGTGTCTTTCTCGGGCTTAACGGCATCGTTATTAAAAGCCATGGCGGCGCCGATGCCAAAGGTTTCGCGAGCGCCATCGAAACGGGGTACAATATGGCGCGCGGCCGGCTGGTCGCGCATATCAAGGAAGATCTGGAAAAGTTTCATGTGTCGCTGGATGCGACGGATGTCCTTCAAAACGGGAGTTAAGATCAGGTGGCGGTAATTCGTTCGGTAATAATCGGTGTCGGTGCTTACCTGCCCGAGAAAGTGCTGACCAACAAGGCGCTCTCAAAAAAGGTCGACACAAGCGACAAATGGATTACCGAGAGGACCGGGATCAAGAAGAGGCATATTGCGGCCGATAACGAGTATACCTCGACGCTGGCGATCGCGGCGGCCCGGCAGGCGCTTATCCGTTCGGCCATCGACCCCTCGGATATCGATCTCGTCATTCTCGCGACCTCGACACCCGACCAGACATTTCCGGCGACCGCGGTGACGGTTCAGGCCGAACTCGGTATTCAGCGCGGCGCGGCCGCGTTCGACATTCAGGCGGTCTGTTCGGGTTTCGTATATGCAATGACGGTCGCGGATGCGATGCTGAGGGCGGGGCCGTTCCGCCGCGCACTCGTTATCGGCGCGGAAACATTTTCACGCATACTCGACTGGGAGGACCGGACGACATGCGTGTTGTTCGGCGACGGGGCGGGGGCGGTCGTTCTAGAGGCCCAGCCGCAACACGGAACCGGCGACGACCGAGGCGTACTTTCAGCGCATATCCGGGCCGACGGCCGCTACCGGGACTCGCTCTATGTCGATGGCGGCCCGTCGACCACGCAGACCGTCGGTCATTTGCGCATGAACGGCCGTGAGGTTTTCAGGCATGCGGTGGGCAAAATTTCAGGAATCATCGAGGAGACGCTGGTCGATGCCGGGCTGGCGCCTGACGAGATCGACTGGTTCGTGCCGCATCAGGCGAATTCCCGCATCCTGGACGGCACGGCGAAAAAGGCCGGAGTCCCGATGGATCGGGTCGTGGTGACCGTCGACATACACGGCAATACCTCTGCCGCGTCCATTCCGCTGGCATTGAACGTTGCGGTCGAGGACGGGCGGATCAAGGAGGGCGATCTGGTTCTGCTGGAGGCCATGGGTGGCGGTTTCACCTGGGGCGCGTGCCTGGTGCGCTGGTAGGCGGGGCAAACCCGGCGGTTCAGTCTCGATTTCCTGGCGCAAAAGCGATATGGCCGGCGGTGGCGGTGCTGCGATCTTATGCCCAACTGTGGCCCGTTAGGCGCAAAAAGCGTCATTTATAAAAAAAATCTGTGTAAAATCAGCCGTTTATTGGATTTGCCGCCCGCAGATGCTTGACCATCCCGTGTCACCTATTTTAAGTTTAGGCCCTCAACCAAACAGGGGAGGCAACCCTCTATGGGCACAAAAACTTTGACACGTGCGGATATCGGCGAGGCCGTTGTGCGTAAATCAGGCATATCCAGGCAGGAAAGTCAGCAATTTGTGGATGAAGTTCTCGGCGAAATTGCGCATAGTCTCGAGAATGGCGAAAAGGTGAAACTGTCCTCCTTCGGATCCTTTGGATTGCGGGAAAAGGGCGAGCGCATCGGGCGTAATCCGAAAACCGGCGAAGAGGTGCCTATTACGCCGCGGCGCGTTCTGGTTTTCAAACCGAGCAATATCGTCAAAAATTTCATCAATGAAAGAATGCGCGCGAAGATGGCGAGCATGTCGGAGCGCCGTCTGAGGCCCGACGGAAAGTTGGGCGGCAACGGCGTCGACAACTGATCATTTGCAGGAACCGACCTGACAAACCCTATCGCGCCTTTCGGGCGGGCCGGGTGCTGCGGCGCAGCCGCGCGGCCCCTTGACCTCGGCTTCATGAGCGGGCAAAAGGTTAGTGTCGGAGCGTGGCGCAGTCCGGTTAGCGCACCGGTCTGGGGGACCGGGGGTCGGAGGTTCAAATCCTCTCGCTCCGACCATTTATTTTTACAAGAACCGGCCATCGAGACCGGGCAAACAATGGCCGGCACAGCAAGCCGGTGCGTCAGGCATGCTGGATGACCGGATGCAAATGCCAGTTGCGATAATCCTGATAGCGGATTTTCCGGGCGTTGCTTTGTTCGCCAATCATCAGCCCCCATAACAGGCCGAGCAGCACGTAAAAGTGCCGCCAGTGATCCGTGTCGACGATCCAGCCTTCGACAGCCGTTGCGGTGAAGGCGGCGAGGACGACAATGAATATTGCCTGGGTGGCGGTGCTTCTCAAGGCATGGCGAAAGCCTAGAAGGATGCTGGTCAACACCATGAGGGCATAGCCGAAACCGCCAATCCATCCGGCATTGAGGAACATGCCGAGATAGATATTGTGCACTTCCTCCGAGTGGTAGAGACGGCCGAATTGCAGTGCGCCGATCCCTAGAGGATTCTCGACAATCAGATTGAGGGCCTTTTGCTGGCCGCCGAAACGTCCCTCCGGGCCGTAATCATAGGACTGGTCCAGTGTGGCGCGTTCGAGGAGGAGGTTGCTTATGTTGTCGAACTGAAGGGAGGCGGCCAGCAGGAGGGACATGCTCGCCGCACCGAAGATGCAAAGGATAATGAGCTTGAGCCTTACGGCATCACGCTTAGCGGTTACGAAGGTGAGGTAGATGTAAATGGCCGCGCCGAGGGCGGCGACGGCCCAAGCACCGCGGGAAAAGCTCAAAAGGCAGCCCAGGCTCAGCAGCAAAAGGGCAAATGTCGGCATGAGGGATTTGCGGGTGGGTTTTTTGAGCCAGAGATGCACGCAATAGATCAGCGCGGGTGCGAGAAACGCGCCGAAAACATTGGGATCCTTGAACGTGCCGCGGGCGCGGCCGTAGAGGGTGAAGATCTTGTCGAAGCCCGGAAAGAGATCGAAATAGCCGATGATGGCGGCGGTGGAGCCGATGAGGGCCGCAAAAATGTAGGCATTCAGGATCAGCCGCCCGTGAGAGACGGGGTTTTTTGCGACAAAGCCGGCGAGTATGGCCGAGGCGACCGAAAGGTAGATGGTGATGACCGTATGTTTCGCGGATGCTGTCAGATCGGGGGAGATCGACGATGTCAGGAGACCGGCGGCGCCGATGATCAGCCAGAAGGACAGATAGTTGAGTATTGCGGCGTTAATCCTTACCAGGCCGATGACGGGAAGAAGAATGATGAGGCCCATCATCAGGACGTCGAAGGGTGCGGGTTCGGCGAACACCACCGCGCTCAGGGCGACCGTGAGCCAGACAGCGGCAAGCGCCAGATAATGCACCACGCTTTTGCGTGATGATATCCCTTCTGCGCCCGATAGTGTCAAATCGCCGTTCATTGATCGTTCGTTTTATTTTTCTTTGTTTGTGGTCCACAAGACATCCTGACTCTGAGATGAAATTTTTAAGCTTTCCGCCCGGTCCAACAGGATAAAATTTTGCGTTTCGACCTTTCTCAAATGATTTTCAAAACGCCTTAAACATATGATGGGACGGAACGAGAAACAGTCCCGGCATCAATAGGCGTTTTTCGTGTTGAGTAATGCGAAGGGCGTTTTCATCAATATGTATAGATCGAAAAATACCGACCAGTTCTCGATGTAGTAGAGATCGTGCTCGATGCGTTTCTGAATTTTGTCGCGCGTGTCGGTTTCGCCGCGCCATCCGCAAATCTGCGCCCATCCGGTTATGCCAGGCTTGACCCGGTGGCGGGCGTAATACCCGTCCACCGCATCCTGATAGAGCTTGTCGTCCGCCTTCGCCTGGGTGGCATGGGGACGGGGGCCGACGAGGGACAGGGAGCCTTGCAGGACGTTGAACAATTGAGGCAGTTCATCGAGGCTCGTTTTGCGGATAAAGCGGCCGACGCGGGTGACGCGGGGGTCTTCTCTGGTTACGAGTTTCGCGGCATCCGTGTCGGATTGATCCGTGTACATTGAACGGAACTTATAGACTTCGATCAGTTGATTGTTGAAGCCGTAGCGCTTTTGCTTGAAAAGGACGGGCCCCTTGCTGTCGAGCTTGATGGCGATGGCGGTGACGGCCATGACGGGAGCCGCAAGAACGAGCGCAAGGGCGCCGAAGAGTTTGTCGAACGACCATTTGAGAACATAGTCCCAGTCGGCGATTGGCTTGTCGTAGAGATCGAGAAAGGGAACGGAGCCGATAAAGGAATAGGCGCGCGGCATGATCCGCAATTTGCTGCTTTGGGCGGCAATGCGGATGTCGACGGGGAGCACCCAGAGCTGCTTGAGGATCTGAAGAATCCTGTCCTCGGCAATGAACGGCAGGGACACGATGAGCGTATCAAGGCGGGTGTTGCGGGCGAAGTCGACAAGATCGGCAACGTTGCCGAGTTTTGGATAGCCTTCGATATACGGGCCGACGCGATCATCGGCGCGGTCGTCGAAAATGCCGCAAATGCGTATCAGGCCATCGCCCCTGGTTTCGAGCGCCTTGATCAGGCTGGCGCATGCCTCGCCACCGCCCACGACCGCGACGCGCCTGTTGAGACGGCCGTCTTCGGCCCAATTGTGGACCTGGTAGGCGTAGGTGGCGCGGGCGGCAAAGAGCGTGGCCAGACCGGAGACATACCACAGGGCCAGCCAGACACGTGAGAAGTCGTATTCCGCCTTGACGAAGAAGGCGATGGTGAGAATGACGAAAAACACCCCCGTCCAGGCAAGCCAGACGCGGTGAAGGTTTTTTACGGCCGAAGCCAGCGCAACAATCGTGTAGAGCTGGAAAATCTGGAAGAACAGGAGTTGCAGCGCTGTGCCCGCCAGAATTGTCGCGCCGTAAAAGAAGAGATCTTCGGTACCGTCGGCGGGCACGACGTAAAGCGTGTAGATGAGAAAGCCCATCGCGGCTGAAACGACGAATTCGAACAGGCGGATGCTGCCAGTGACGATGGTGGTCGAGACGTGGCTCGAACGGTTGGTAAACCTGAAATCGGCCAATAACGGGATGTCTCTGCCATTGTGCAACCGTGCGGCCGCGCCGAGACCGGCTGATTTAAGTATATATTTTGGATTTGGTAGTGATTGCTCGGCCATAACTCGTCCCAAAAATCTGATTATTCGATATTTGGGCTTCATATAGCAGCATCTGTGCCACGTCCGGCACTCTGCAACGGGGCGCGATCATGCGGCTCCCGGGTGTCGGCGTGCTAAAATGGCACAAGAATTAGGGATACCGGCGCTCGAGATAAAAATCTGTAACTTTTCGAGCCATTTCATCGATGGTGAATTCGGCCCGAATGCGGTCGCGCAGCTCATCGGCGCGCCGATGAAAAGGGGCAGGATCGGCGAGGAAGCTCTCGATTTTAGAGCTCAGCGAGCGAACGTTTTCAGGCTTGATCATAATGCCGTCATGGGGGCCGATGATTTCAGGTATGCCACCGACATCGGTGACGATCTGGGGAATGGCCGCGGCTCCCGCCTCCAGAACGATATAGGGGAAGGATTCGGCGCGCGACGGCACGACGAGAAGGCGTCCGGTGCCGAAGGCTTTTCGGGCATCGACACGGCCGGGAAAATCGACAAAATCGGATAGTCCGAGATTTCGGGCGAGCTCTTCGAACAGTTCCATATCGGGTCCGTCGCCGTAGATATGAGCCGTTACCAAACGTGTCCGGGAAATTTTCGCAAGGGCTTCAAGGAGAATGTCGACGCCTTTCAAATGGCGCAACTCGCCGACGAAAACAATATCCGCCGCGTCCTTGCGGGGGGCGTGCCGGGCGAATTCGTCCTCGCGCAATCCATTCGGGATTATCTCAAAGGGAGTTGATATGGCGCCGACCTTTTCGGCGAACATAAGGGAGGAATAACGGCTTTCGAATATCAAGCCGTCGGTGAACGGCGCCATGCGGCGCTCGAGCTCCAGATAGAGGCGGCCCTTGAGGGAATTGCGGTCGTAATGGAGACTGCCGCCATGGGGAGTGTAGAAGGAGCGGAGCCCCCCGGCGCGAAGCGTCCGCCCGGCAAGGCGGCTGTAAGCGCCGCCCTTGGCGCCGTGGCCATGGAGAATTTCGACACCGAACTTCCGGGCCAGTCCGGTTGTGGTCCTGACCGCGCTGACATCGGAGAAGCCGATGTTGCGGGCCATTTTTATGCGTTTTACGCCGAAGCGCAGTCGCTGAGACAATTCGGCAAGCCGTGCCTCCGCGACGGGGCCGCCGGTGTCCCGGTCGCATATGATGCCGACCTCATGGCCCTCGGCGGCCTGGGCCTCGACAAGATCGCAGACATGGCGGAACAATCCACCAAGTGGCGCCCGCAGACAATGGAGAATGCGCAACTTCCGGCCCATGAGAAATTCTGAGCCCTTTCGATCAGAAGAATCGTTCGCGAACCTGGATGGTGTCGCCCGGATAGACCGGCGTGTGCGGCGCGACTTTGACGGTCGTCCTGTATCCGTCGACGATGCGCGTCAGTTTCACGCTTTTCACATAGGCGCGGTCGGAGAAACCTCCGGCTATCGCCACCGCCGTTTCCACCGTCATGGCATTGACGAAGGGATATTGTCCGGGTCTGCGGACTTCGCCGAGAATGTAGAAGGGACGGTAGGTCGAGATTTCGACCGACACTTTCGGATCCCTGACATATTTGCTGGCGAGGCGGTCGGCGACGGCCCGTTCGAGATCGAAAGTGGTCAGGTTGCGTGCGCGGACGGCGCCGATCAGAGGAACCGAAATATAACCGCCGCCATCGACGCTGTATGTGCGCGAAAGGTTTGGCTGGCCGTAAACGAAGAGGCGCAGACGGTCGCCGCTATCGAGGACATAAGGATAATTGTGCTCGGCACGGGGCTCGGTGTGCGCCACGGCGTGAACGGGCGCAAGTCTTTCCTGCGCGGCCATGGCTTCACGGATAATCGCTTCTTCTTCCGGCGTTCCTTCATGAACCGTATAGCGGTCGGCCTCGACCTGGTCCGCTGCCGGAGGCAGGTCGATTTCACCGTCGATGCCGGCATAATGCGGATTTGGCTTGCAACCTGCAATGGACACTCCCACAAGCAGGAAAATCATGATCAGACGTAGATGCATGGGGCAACATTCCTTCAGA
Organism: uncultured Hyphomicrobiaceae bacterium; assembly: GCA_947258705.1. Taxonomy (GTDB): domain Bacteria; phylum Pseudomonadota; class Alphaproteobacteria; order Rhizobiales; family CAMYJA01; genus CAMYJA01. Next base: position 10,236 of record CAMYJA010000039.1, read on the forward strand.
ACAACTTAACGACTTGTCCCGTTTTAGGACATGAGTGGTTAAGAAAGACTGATCATTTGATTTATTTTAGCGAGTTTAAGCCTTTGGTTACCGAATATGTGTCTAATCCGAACATGTCTTAGTTTTTGAGAAGTAGGTTTAGCATTATGCAACGCGTTCCCCCCCTGGCCAATCCTGATGATATCGACATTATTGTTATCTGGGACGCCATCAAGAGCAATATCACCAAATTGGTCATATATGCCGCTGCGATCGGCCTCCTGGTCTATCTCGGCCTGTCCTTCGTCACTCCGCAATATGCTTCGCGGGCGCAAATCATCATTGAGAACGAGCGGACGGGTTTCAGGAAACCGAGCGGGGACAGAACCGGCGATGGCGGACCGCCGATAGACAAGGAAACGATCCAAAGCCAGGTTCAGGTTCTTCAATCGAACGATCTGGCGGCTAAAGTCGTCAAAAAACTCAAGCTTAGCAAGAAGGCCGAGTTCAACAGCGCGCTGGGCGGGAGCTCTATTGGCGGGATTGTAAGCTCGTACCTCGGCATGAGGGGCGATGACCGGCTGCCGGAAATCGAGCGGATCATGAAAGCCTACCGCAAGAAGCTGATCGTTTATCCGATCAAGGAATCGCGGGTGATTTCGGTCGAATTCAAGAGCAGCGATCCGATATTCGCGGCGCAGCTCGCGAATGAGCTTTCCAACACATATATCGAATGGCTGCAGACGACCGGCGTTGCCCAGAACAAGGGCGCGCAGAAATGGCTCGGTCAGGAAATCGACCAGCTTCGCAAGGATGTCGAGGCGGCCGAAACGAAATTGCAGAAAATGCGCGCGTCGACCGGGCTTATCCCCGGACAGAATAATCTGACGCTGAATGTCCAGCAATTGGGCGAGATCAACAGCCGTCTGACGCTCGCCAAGGCGCAGAAAAGCGAAGCTTCGGCCCGGGCAAAGCTGATCCGGTCGATGCTGCGCGAGGGCGCCATCGAGACCGCGCCCGACGTATTGAAGTCGCGCCTGATCCAGCGCCTTCTTGAGCAGCGCATCCGGGTGCAGAGGCAGATTGCCGAGCTTTCAGCCACTTTGCTGCCAGCGCATCCGCGCATGGTACAGTTGCGGTCCGAGCTTTCGGGGCTCCGCCGGCAAATCAGAAATGAAGGACTGAAACTCGTCAAGGGACTTGAGAACGAGGTGAAAATCGCCAGAGCCAAAGAGGCATCTCTCATGGCCAGCATCGCCGAATTGCGCAAAAGCACCGAAAATCAGAGCAGTTCCCAGGCCATCATCCGGGTTCTCGAACGGGAAGCAAAATCCAAACGCGAACTCTATGAGGCTTATGTCTCGCGCCTCAGTGACGCGGGTGCGCGCCAGAGCGCCCTGTCTGTTCCGATCATGGCGCGGATTTTCGAACGGGCCACCGCTTCCAGCATTCCTGTCTTTCCCAGGAAAAAGGCGATCGTTCTTTTGGCTGTGGCGGCATCGTTATTTCTAGGACTGGCGTTCATCGTGACACGGGAGCTTTTACGCGGGGCACGCAGCAATGCGCCTGTCGCGGCGCCTTCCACTCCCGTTACGCCGTTCGCACCGGTCGATGCGCCAAGCGCACTGCCGGGCGTGTCGGCCCAGGGGGTGAGATTGAGCACGGAACAAAAGCCCGCCAGGGACGACAAACCGGAACCGGAGCTTCCGGTACCGCCCACACCGCCCTCACCGCCGACACTGAAATTTGTGGCGGAGCGCCTGGCCAACGGCGCCAGCGGCGCCGAGCATGGGCACAGGACACTGGTGGTGGCGGAAAACGAGGCAAGTGTCGTGCTTATCGATTGGGAAGAGGGTGATAAGTCAATCGCCAACAGCCTGGGCCTGCCTGATACTCCCGGCATGTACGACCTGATGGAGGAGCGCGTGAACTTTGCCGACGTCATTTGTTCGGTGCCAGGTGAATCCATGCATTTGATCCGTGTCGGGGTTTCGGAGGAAAGTCTCGACGAGGCCGCGGAGAAGGTCCAACTCGAACTCATCCTCGACGCGCTGGATGAAACATACGATCATATCGTCGCTTATGGCAGCTATACCAAGGCTCAGGATCTTTTCCGGATTACCGAGGGGCGTTTCGATGCCGGGGTCACCATAGGCGATGAAACGAACCGTCCTAACGAATTGCGCCGGTCGGATATTTTTCTCGGATACAAGGTCGAAGGCATCGACGTTCAGCATTATGCGCCCGGGAAAGCCTCCGCCTCCCCGATCGACGGGCCCGAGACGCCAGCCGGCGCGTAGTCCGGCTCGTCAGCGTTCCGGTTCCGACAGCTGACCTGGCGCGTAATTTGCAGCCGCAGCCAGGAACGGTTGCATGCGGATTGCTCGCTGACTGCAGCGGGAATCGCTTATCATTCCCTATTCCGATCCCGGCGCGGGACTTTATCGAGGCGCGGTATCATTTCGCGCAAACCGCATACAATCAGGTGCCATAATCTGATACAACAGGCCGGGGGCCGGAAAACCCGGGAGGGGTGATCGCCGAATGAGCCGACGGACCACACATCTTCTGAAAGGTGCATTGTCGACAATGTACTATCTGGGCATCCATCGCGCGATGGCGCCCATAACCCAGGGTGTCGGCCTGATTTTCATGCTGCATCACGTCAAGCCCGAGGGCGTCGAGGAATTCGAACCGAACCGCATTCTGAAGATCACGCCGGAATTTCTCGAAACCGTGATAGAGCAGGTTCAGGAGGCGGGCGTTGACGTGGTCAGCCTCGATGAAGTGCACTGGCGGTTGTCGGAGGGTTATTTCGACCGGCCGTTCGCCGCTTTCACCTTTGACGACGGATATCGGGACAATGCCGAATACGCCTATCCGGTTTTCAAAAAACACAAACTGCCATTCACGATTTACGTGCCGACAGAATTCGCCGATGGGAATGGCGATCTCTGGTGGCTGGCGCTGGAAAAGGTTTTAAGGGATACGGACCGGATCAGCGTCAACATGGGCGGGACGAACCGCAAGTTCAACTGCAGCACGCCAGGGGAAAAAGACGCGACGTTTCACCAGATTTACTGGTGGTTGCGCGGCGAGAAGGAATCCGATGCGCGCAACTGGGTGCGGGAGCTGTGCCGCGGGATTGGGTTCGATCCATCGGTTTTGAGCGACGAACTGGTGATGCAGTGGAATGAAATCCGTGAGCTGGCGGAAGACCCGCTGGTCACGATCGGCGCCCATACCAAGGGTCATTACGCGCTGGCGAAACTTTCCCTGAGCGAAGCGAGGCTCGAGGTCGAGGGGAGTTTCGACAGGATCGAGCGCGAACTCGGGGTCCGGCCGCAGCATTTCAGCTATCCTTATGGCTGCGAACGGACGGCTGGCCCGAGAGATTTTTCGCTCCTGAAAGAACTCGGCGTGAAAACGGCCGTGACAACGCGCAAAGGCGTTCTGTTCGCGGAGCATGTGGATCACATGACCGCGCTGCCACGGGTTTCGCTCAATGGCGATTATCAGAACAGCCGTTATATCTCGGTGCTGATGAGCGGCGCGCCATTCGCGTTGATGAACCGTTTTCGCCACGTCAATGCGGGCTGATCAGACCCGGCCCGCCGAAGGCGCGCACCGGTCTCAGGTTTTGGCCATCCAGGAGAGGATCATTGCCGCCGGTATGGTCCATAAAAGCCCCGCAGCGGCGTAAAAGAGCAGTTCTATTCCCGGCGAGGCCTGCGGCAGAACGGCCGTGGACAGAGCCAGCGTGGCGAGGGAATAAACAGCGATGAATGCCAGCAAAAGACAGATTCCGATGATTTTTCTGCGGCGCGGTTTCATCCTGCCCCTTTTTTCTTGCTTATTGGCGCGACAATCGAACATATGATGGCGTGGTTCGTTCTGGTTTAGCATTGTTGGGCAGTATTGGAAGGGGAATCTGGATGAGCGGCGGCGATCGGGCAGTGCGGATTTGGCTGTATGTCATTTGCGCCCTGGTATTCATCATGGTCATGGTGGGCGGCGCCACCCGGCTCACGGATTCCGGGCTTTCGATTACCGAATGGAAACCGATCATGGGCGCCATTCCACCGCTCAGCGCGGCGGACTGGCAGGACGCTTTTGCCAAATACAAGCAGATTCCGGAATATTCAGAGATCAATCAGGGAATGTCGCTGAGCGCGTTCAAGGTTATTTTCTGGTGGGAATGGGGACACAGGTTTCTCGGACGCCTGGTCGGCGTGATCTTTCTCCTGCCGCTTCTCTATTTCTGGCTGCGCGGCATGATCGCGCCGGGGCTTATGCCGAGGCTGGTGTTCCTGTTCGTCCTGGGCGCCCTGCAGGGCGTGCTCGGCTGGTATATGGTCATGAGCGGACTGGTGGACCGGGTGGATGTCAGCCAGTACAGGCTGGCGGCCCATCTCGGACTGGCGGTGCTTATTTTCGGTTACGGCTTTTGGCTTGCGCTCGGTCTTGGCGAGAGGACGGGCGCGGGGACTGGCGAAAGGGCTCATTTGCGTTCGCGCGGCTTGCAGCTATCGGCCTTCGGCCTGGTGGCGCTCATCTTCGTGCAAATCATACTTGGCGCCTTCGTCGCCGGTCTCGATGCCGGATTGTCGCACAATAGCTGGCCGTTGATGGACGGGGAATTCATTCCGGACGGTCTCGGCATAATGTCGCCCTGGTATGTGAATTTGTTCGAGAACGTGCTGACGGTGCAGTTCGACCACCGCATGGCGGCCTATGGGCTTCTTGTCTGGGTTCTGCTGCATTTTTTCATGGTCAGGCAAACGCCGGAACTGATTGATATTCCCACCGGCGTGCGCATACTCGGCGGCATAATTTTCGTGCAGATCGTTCTGGGCATTGCGACATTGCTGATGCATGTGCCGATTTCGCTGGCGCTTTTGCATCAGGCGGCCGCGATCGCCACTTTCGCCGCCGGCATATACCATTTCTGGCGGTTGAGCGACCTGTCTTCACATGCCGCGGTCCCGATGGGGGAAACGGTCACGGGGCAAGCGCCACCTGTGTGAGGCCGGCGGTCTCGTCCAGACCGAACATGATGTTGAAATTCTGCAGCGCCTGACCGGCCGAGCCCTTGACGAGATTGTCGAGCGCGCTCGTAACGATGGCCCTTCCCGCAATCCGGTCCTCGAATACGGCAAGATGGCAATTGTTCGATCCGCGGACATGCTGGGTGGCGGGGATACGCCCCTTGTCGAGCACATGAATGAAGGGCTCGCCCGCATAGGCGGTCTGCAGCGCGGCGCGCAGATCATCGGCCGTGGCGCCACCCATGAGACGGACATAGGCCGTGATCAATTCGCCACGGCTCATGGGCGCCAAATGCGGGGTGAAATTGACGGTCAGGGCATCGCCGGCGGCACGGGACAGTTCCTGCTCGATCTCGGGCGCATGGCGATGGGCGCCAATGGCATAGGGTGCGACGCCTTCACCGACTTCGGAAAACAGGGTGCCCTGTTTGGGCGCGCGTCCGGCCCCCGACACGCCGGATATGGCATTGATGACGAGATCGTTATGGTCGATCAAGCCGCCGCCGACCAGCGGCAGGAGCGCCATCAGGGTTGCGGTCGGATAACAGCCGGGACAGGCAACGAGGCGGGCTGCCCCGATCTCTTCGCGGTAATGCTCGCTGAGGCCGTAGACGGCGGTTTTCAGGAGGTCGGTGGCCCTGTGCTGGGTGTCGTACCATTCCCGGTAGGTTTTCGGGTCGCGCAGCCGGAAGTCCGCCGACATGTCGATCACCTTGATCTCCTCGGGCAGCATCGCGATGAGCTGGTGGGCGGTGCCGTGGGGAAGACCGCAGAAAACCGCATCGCAGGCGTTCCAGTCGACCTGGTCCGCATCGACAAGATCGGGAAGCCCGAGATTGCCCAGATGCGGGAAGACGCCGGCGATGGACTGCCCGGCATGGGTTTTGGCGATGAGACTGCCGATCTCGATTGCCGGGTGGCGGACGGCCAGCCTGACGAGGTCGGCGCCGGTATAGCCGGACGCGCCGATGACGGCGATTTTTATATTCTTTTTTGCGGCCATCAAAACTTCCGTAATTTGTGCTTGAAATGCGCGTTTATAGGAATTTGTCCGATCTGTAAAACCCCATTCGGGCTTTGCGCGGACTTTGATGATGATTTTCACGGGCATTGACGGGAAATGGCAGCAAAACGGATTGTTCTGACGACGATCGGCACGCGCGGCGATGTGCAGCCCTATATGGCGCTCGGGCTCGGGCTCAAGCGCGCGGGCTATGACGTGCGGCTGGCGGCGCCCGAAAATTTCAAGGACTGGATCGAGGGGGCGGGGCTTGAATTCGCCCGCTGCGGCAATGACAGCCGCGCCTTCGTCACGTCGCCTGAGGCGGTCGATTTTCTCGACGGCAGTCTTTGGTACCAGATCCGCAACGCGCGTAAAATCGGCCTCGACTTCATCAAGAGCATTACCGAGGACATCTATCATGCGACGCGGGACGCCGACGGGATCATTTTTCACCCGAAAGCGGATTTCTCGGTCGATGTGGCGGAGGCGAAAAACATTCCCGCCATCATGGCGGCCTTTCAGCCCTTTACGCCGACACGTGAATTCCCGATCATGGTGTTGCCGATAAAAACCCTGGGCCCGTTGGCCAACAGGATGTCTTACGGGGTGATTTATCTCTCACGCGTTTTCTACAACAATTATCTCAATCAATACCGGTGCGATCTGCTCGGCCTGAAGCCGCGCTCGCTCTTTCGCCATCCATTGAAAATCGGATCGGATCCCGTTCCGATTTTTTACGCCATCAGCGAGTTTGTCGTGCCGCGTCCGCGCGACTACCCGCCGCATGTGCATATTACTGGTTACTGGTTTCTCGATACGCATTCGGGCTGGGAACCTCCGGGGGCGTTGCAGGCGTTTCTGGAGACGGGCGGCCCGACCATTTATGTGGGTTTCGGGTCCATGCCGCTGAAAGACCCGGCGGCCAGCGGTGGCATGATCGTCGAGGCGTTGCGGAAATCGAACCTCAGGGCGGTCATGGCGCGTGGCTGGGCGGGCCTTCGGGCCGAGGACCGGAGCGACGGGGCGGGTGCGATACATCTCATTGAAGACGCCCCTCACGAGGAACTCTTTCCGCTGATGGACGGGGTGGTTCATCATGGCGGCGCGGGCACGGTTGCGGCGGGGCTCAGGGCGGGGAAACCGAGTTTCATCTGCCCGTTTCTCGTGGACCAGCCCTTTTGGGGGATGAGGGTCAACAATCTGGGCATCGGTCCGCCGCCGATCCGGCCGAAGAACTGGACTGTGTCCGGGCTTGAGCGATCGTTTCGCGCGCTTGTCTCGAATGCCGGTTATAAAAGGCGCGCGGTGGAGATGGCCGCAAAACTCAAGAGCGAAGACGGGGTCGGGCGCGCCGTCGATCTGGTAAAGGAGATTGTCGGACGGCCCCGCTAGAGGCAGGGCGGGTTTTTTTGCTCCTGTTTTGCCTCACGTGCTGTTCGCCGTTACACGGCGGCACTCCGGCGGGGCGGCGCAACGCGCCGGGGACCCTTGGTCCCTTGTCGCAGAAAACAGCTATATTTTCTGCTCCTGTTTTGACTCGGGTTTTGTTTTTCGCTTACGGCCATATCCGCGCCTAAGGCGCGGGGCCTCCGCGGGGGCGGCACTATGTGCCGGGGACCCTTGGTCCCTTGTCGCAGAAAACAGCTATATTTTCTG
>CAMYJA010000040.1 GCA_947258705.1 uncultured Hyphomicrobiaceae bacterium
GTTCCCCCGGCAATATCGATACCGGCATATTTGGTGCCGTTACCCGTAAGCACGACCGTCACGCCGTTGCCCGTGATGCTGGCGCCGCCGGCGGAATTGAAATCGCCGCCATCCATGATGTAAACGCCCGGGCTCAGCGTGGCCGTGCCGTTCAGGAATTTGATGCCGCCGCAATAGCGTCCCGGCGCCAAGGTGGTGTCGGCCTGGACCTTCAGCTTTTGAGCGGTACACCCGGTTGGCAGAGACGGAACCTGAAGGTTACGGCCCTCGGGACCATAAGGGTCGAGAACCGTTGGCGCATGCGTTTCAACAGGTATGTCGGCGCTAATATCGCTCGAACCGCCTTGCAGGAGATCGCCCGAGGCTGATACCGAAGTCGTAGCCACACTGGCATTACCGGATACATAGACTGAACTGGAGCTGTCCGAATTCGAGGCGATTCCGCACCCCAGGCTGACCGAGGTGGAACCGGTGAATTCAACCGCCTTGTCCTCGGATTTCGACAGTCCGAGAATGCAGAAATCGGATGTGCTTTTATAGAGCGATACGGCCCGGCCAGCCACCGAGATATTCTGCAGGTTGAATATTTTCAGAAAATTCAACGGCTGCGGTTTTTGCGTAATCACCTCGACGGCATTCGTATTGCCGGCATAGACGGAGGACAAGGGCGGACTGTTAACCTCTATATTGAGCGAGGCGAAATCGTTAGGAAAGAGTTTCGATAAATGCGTGTTCGTCGTAGCTGTCAGGTCCGAAGCGCTCTGGCTGTGCTGAAGGACATAGGCGGCCGACATGGCAGCCTGATCGGTGGCGGACTGGAGTTTGTTCTGCTCCATATACCAGAAGACGACATCGACCGAGAGGCCGACAAATCCGATCAGTACCGGAGTCACGACACCAAATATAACCGCCACACCGCCACCTTCGTGGGAGGTGACTTTCCTGACCAGACGAGAGAACCCGGATGTGATTGCAGATAGTGGAATGAGCATGGAAAATATCGAACCCCTAAACCAACTCGCTCAAAACGGACGGACTTTATGAACTTTTTTTTTACTCTCCAATTATGGTGTTTCCGTTAATCGGCACCCATCAAATTTAATAAAACTTTTATCTGTAGGCATGATCTCCTACGCGCGGCAGGACAGGGAGCAAGCGTGGTGAAAATGATGCAGTGCATACAAAAAAAGCCGCCGGCGGAGCGCATGAAGCGGAAAAGTGTCAATTGGTAATTCCTACAGGGATTGGTTCGTTACCCATAAAAAACCGGATATTAAGTCGCGTCCGCGGTGCAATATTCACAGCTTATGCACGATATGGCTGCGATTGATGTTAAGCATTGCGGCCTGCGTGGGGAGATTGGTAAACTGGGTCAGATTTGATGCTTTCAACGCACGCGTTGATCGATCAGATATCAAGCCGTAACCGGTTTTGAGGGCAGGGGCAGAAATTCATATCCATTCATATCCGCGGATGAGATTTTGCGTTCTGAACGGCCGATGGTTTTGAGGACCGGATATCATGCGGACCGGTCCTTTTGCATTTGTAAAGTGGGGTTGTTAAATGTACGTTCAATTACGCGTTTTGCGCATCATGCCGCTAATGCTCGCGCTATTGTTTATTGCGGGATGCGAGAGTGCAAATCATTCCGCGCTCGAAAATCATTCAGCGCTTGAACAGGCGACTGAATTCTGGCCGTCGACAGAAGCCGTCAAGAAAGCCAAGAAATATTTCCGCCAGGGCCATTACGGCTTGGCGGAAAAGCATTACAGGATAGCCGTCGAAAAAACCCCTCGTAATGCCGAGGCATGGATGGGACTTGCCGCCTCCTATGACCACCTCCGGCGTTTCGACCTGGCCGACAAGGCATATCATTCCTTACGCAAACTTGTTGGCAACCGGGCGACCGTTCTTAACAATATCGGTTACTCATACATATTGAGAAGCGATCTCGACAAGGCAAAGCGCACGCTGCTGGAAGCCTACAACAAGGATCCGGGCAATGCGCACATCCTGAACAATATTGAAATCCTCAATGAAAGCCTCATCCAGAACGGCAAAGCCGTTGTCGTCGTAAAAAAATCCTGAACCGACCGCGCTCATCCGGCCCCCGGGCATATCGGTTGTTTGATGGGGCGGGGCACAATCCCTCGATAAATCCATATACCGGTCCCATAACGAACCGGTGCGCCGGCCAATCGATGAATATCAACGCCCCGCGGCATTCGATAAAATTGTAATTGCCCGGTTAATTCTATTCTTCCTTTTTTCTGAGATAACAGATGCAGCCCAACCGTAAACTCTGGGAGCATCATCATGACGGCATTGGCACCTGTCCGGAAAAAAAGGCAGAACAATCTCACCCTGGCAACCGCGACGGAACTGTCGGGCGAGCAACATGTGGACGTCAACGCTTCGGATTTGGACAAACAATCCGATCGGGAAGAATTCGCGAAGGCGGACATTCGCCTGTCACTTGGCTGGTTTTATCTTGTGATCTTCTTTGGCAAAGAACGACGCAGCCCCGAGCGTGTGCGCGAGGAACGAAAAGAACATCCCGTTTTGACGCTGAAAAATGCGCCTGTCCTGATCTTCATCTGGCTGTCCGTGTTTGTCGTCGCTCTTCTCGCCAGTGGCACTCAATTTTAATTGCCCGTTTTTCTTTGACGGAATTTCATTACCACCGCGTGGGATTGACCGCCGGGACTGAAGGGTGTCCGGCCGTCAATTCACCTTGTGCGCGGTGCTTTTTCAAGCTGCGCCGCCATTAAAATTCACCGGCTTCAAGTTCAAGACGGTGCCCGCCAAGCCCCTCGAAACTTTTCGCCCGGCATGTGAGCATGAAAACCTGATGGTGTTCCGCGGCATCCCCAAACACCTTGAAGAGGGATTGCAGCCTGTCGTCGTCCGAAAACACCAGTGCATCGTCGAGTATCAATGGCGTGGATGCCTTCCGGTCGCTGAGAAGCCTGGCATATCCAAGACGCACCAGCACGGATATCTGTTCTCGCGTTCCGGCACTCAATCGCCCTAAATCCTCCCGCTGGCCGCGCCGCTCCACATCGGCAATCGCAAACCGGTCGTCGAGATTAAAACCTGCATCAGGAAAGACCACCCCGAAATAAGGCGCGATGCGTTTCACCACAGGCTGAAAATAGGCGCTGCGCACGTCGTCCATCGCCAGCTCGAGAGCCGATTGCAATTTGCGCATGGCTTGGATGTCACTCTTGAACTTCTGCACGCGCTCGGAAAGACCGCGCTCCTCTTCCTCGAGCCGCTGGATCTCCGCCGCCACATCCTCCACCCGGTCATGAGCCAATATGCCGCGCAGCCGCGCGATCTCCTCTTTGAGCGCCTGCACCGAGCTCAAATGCGCCGCCAGACCGGATTGCGCTTGTTTGAAATCCGTCTCGATCAGCGCCCGCCTCTCCGCATCCGGCACCGACGTCTCATATGTCTCAACCGCCGCCCGGGCTTTGACCAGCGCCTCATTCTCACCTGCAACCAGGCTCTCAAGACGCAGCAATTCCCGCCCGCGCTCCTCGTCATCCGGCAATTGCTTTTTGAGCTTGTCAAATTCAGCCTGGCTGTTGCGCAATTGCTCTTCGATCCGGCCGAGCGCCCCCTCGCCGTCGCTGCGCCTTTTATGAGCCGCCCGAAAAGCATCGTCGAGCTTGATCCCGTCCCGGCTGACGGCATCCATCTCCGCCCTGATTTCGTCGCGGGGGCGCACCCCGGAGACATCCGCCAATTGCGGCGCACCATCTTCCAGTTGGCGCAATTCGTCATCGAGCTGCGTCAGCTTTGCCTCGACGGCTTCAATACCGTCAGGCGCCGCACTCTCGAGACGCGCCGCCACGCCGTGTCTTTCCATGACAAGATTGCGTCCCTCCTCAAATCGGCTGCGTGCGGTGGCTGGATCGTCAGCGCCGGCAGCGCCGAGAAGATCGTCCAAAGCTGACCGATGGGCTTCAATATCGCCTTGCACGTCCTGAACATCCGGCATCGGTCCGGGATCGACCTCTATCTGGCCGATGCCCTCGATATCGAGCGTAACCTGCCTGACCACATCGAGCTCAGTGCCGTCCTCAAGCGCGTGATCGCCATGGTGGATGCGGCCCTCCCCGCCCTTCTGATAACGCAATCTGATCCTGGTCAGCCCCTTGTCGAGGCGGTCCTCCAGACTGGCGATCGCGGCGGTTTCGCGCTCGATGCCGCCTAGCGTCTCTTCGCTCGGCGGAGCGAGTTCGCGCAATCGTCCGTCAATTTTCGCAACCAGCGCCGTTTCGGTCAGGGCCGACTCACGCTTCCGCATCAGTTCATCCCGGCGCGCCGTCAATGCGTCCTGGCGTTCGCGCGCATCCGCAGCCTGCATTTCCTGGCGCAGAGATGCCTCGCGCTCCCGGATCCGGATCAGCTTTTCTTCAAGTTCCGCAATCTCCCGCCGTGCGTCTTCAATTGAGCTTGACGCCGCTTCATGGGCCTTCGTCCCGTTTTCGATATCCGGTCCGAGCTCGGCAAACCGCTCAACGGCGCCGGCAAGCTCAATTCGCTGCTTCTGCGCGCGATCCAGGGATAGCGCAAGCCGTTCCATGCGCTCACGGGCGCCGGCAAGCTTGACCGAAGCCTCCCGCGCCTCATCCCGCGTCTTGCGGGCGATTTCGACGGTTTTCTCCAATCGCTCCACAATTTCGGGTGCGGTCCTGGCCTGAAGTTCTGCCTCGGCCTTATCGAGCTGGCTCTTGTGCCCTTCCGCCTCGCCCAAAGCGATTTTTGCTGCGGCCAGCGCCTCGGCAGCATGACCGTGTTCTTCAATGGCAAGTTTATACTCGCCCTTCGGCTGATCGCGGCCCGGCGTCACCAGCGCGGCCAGATCGCTCCTGACCATCTCCAGCATGCGCCGCGACCGGGCGCCGCCGCCAACATCTTCCACGCCACGCTCAATAAGCGATTTGAGCACATCGCTTTGCGGATCCGTCAGGCTTACCGGCTGCAGCGCGTCGCCCTGGGAGAGCCACAAAAGTCCGGTCTTCTCCCGGCCACCCGAAGCGGCGCCAAAAAGTTGCTCCAGTTCATCCTCGACCTCGTCATTGCGTGCCACAATCCGGCCATCGCCGCGCAGCTTGAGCTCCGCCATTTTCTGGCTTTTGAACTGCTTGCGCAAACGGTAGCTATTCCCGCCTGTATCGAAATCGACCTCGATGACCGGCGCGCCGCCGGCATAGGGGATGCGCGGCCCTAGCGCCGTTTTCGGCCCTCCGCCCGTACTGTGTTTCTCCGAAAACACAACCTTCAACGCATCGAGCACGGTTGATTTTCCCAACTCGTTGTGACCAACGAGGACATCCAGTTTTCCGGAGAAATTCTCGATCCTAACCGGTCCGTCAAAACAGCCGAATTGCTTGAGGCGCAACGCCTTTATTTTCACCGCTCCGCCTCCCGATCGAGACGGGCCGCATAAAGAAACAGCCGTTGCAGCGCCGCGACGCTGGTTGCCCGCGCCGCATCATCGGCCCCCTCGGCATCCTCCAGCAGGCTCTGCGCCGCGAGATGGAGCGTTCCATCATGTGACAGCGATTGAATGTCGCTTTCGATAACCCGCTTCTCAAGCCCGCTCTCCCGCCGCAACACCGCCCTGCAACGGTCGTCCAGCACCGCAATGCGTTCTTCCAGTCCGGCATATCGCTTCGGCGAAATAACACCTTTGAGCCGCAGCTTGAGAAGCAGCCGGTCCGGCTGCGCGTCGAGCCCTTCGATTTCCTCGAAAGCGCGGTTGATTTCCGCATCATGCGACACGTCGATGCTCTGCTCATGCCAGACATAATGGGCTGTTTTCACGGCTTCCACCCGAGGAGCGCCGTTCCCTTCTTCGACCTCGACCGCGAGCACATGCCCCGGATCGTTCCGGCGCCATCCATCGGGTTCCGGTGTACCCGAATACCAGCACCGCTCATTGATTTTCTTCAGGCCATGCCAGTCGCCAAGCGCGAGATAGCAAAGCCCGGCCGTTTGCGCCCTGTCCGGCGCAATGATCGTGCCGCCGCCATCCTCGCCAAAATCCTCAACCGACCCATGTGCCAGCCCGATACGGATATCGCCCTGGCGGCCCGTGTCGCCGGCCATCCACCGGGTCGGATCGTCGCCCATTGATTTTGAGGTAACGGGTGCGGCCAGCAATTCAACGCCCGGCGCAATGCCGTGCGATCCCGGCTCCATGTAAACCTTCACATTCTCCGGCAATCCTGCGCTTAAAATCAGCGGCCAGATGCCGCCCTCCCTGCGCGCCGGATCATGATTGCCGGGCAGCAAATGCCATGTCACGTGTCTGTGCGCTTTAAGCTTCGCAATCGGCTGATGATAGAGAGCTGTTTTTCCGCTTTCTGTATCGAAAACGTCCCCCGCCACCAACACATGCTCAATCCCCCGGTCGCGCGCGAGCCCGGCAATGCGGTCAATGGCGGAAACCCTCTCCTTCCTGAGAAGAACCGCCGTTTCGCCATCGAACGCCCCGAAGGACTTGCCGATCTGCCAGTCAGCCGTATGAATGAATCGAAAGGTCACGATGTTGAATTCCGGCTCAATACCCCGCCACGCCCCTGACCGGTCAATCCGGTCAGGTGGAAACGGGCGAAATCTGCTGAATGTTCTTTATTTGTTCTAGTGCACGAGGTCAAGAGGTCCCGCCATTTTCTCCACAGTACGGGCTCCTCTTGCCTTGCCCTCTTGCCGTTTCTGCCGATTTTAATTGAAACCGGCTCAAAACATGGAAAACGGGCGAACGGGCAAACGGGCGCGGTCACCCTGTCATGACATCCCGTTCGCCAAGCAGATAGCGCACCACATCCGCAGTGTCGAACATGAGCGATACCACCATGGTCGCGAGAAAAATCCACATGATCTGACGAAAGGGCGCGGTGATTGCCGCGTCTTTCAACCGCCACCATAAATAAACGACAAGCGGTGTCCAAAATATCAGATGCACGATCCCCAACAGCCGGACGTAACCGACCTGCTCATATAGCCACATCATCGCGAAATAGACGCCGATATTCGTCGCGAGTATAACGAGGGCATCCCTGCGTGTTGCCTGCGAAAACAGAAGAACGACGATTGCCGTGAGAATTGCAATCCCCATCCACATGATCCAGATTTGCACCCATTGCGGTTGCAGCGCCAAAGCATCCTCAAATGACATCGTTCAATCCCTTTCCGTTCAACACCGGCCTGGTGCGCTTGCACCCCGCCATCGCCACATCACCCGCCCGGCTTTCCCAAAAACACGAGCATGCGCCCTTCCGCCTCCCAATAGGACCGTCCGAGCTCGGAAAATCCGCAGGCCTCATAAAACCTTGTATTCGGTGCCCCCAGCGCGGTAATCACGTGAATACCCCTTGCGCCCGATTGCGCACAGAACGCCGCGAATTCGTCGACAAGCGCCCTGCCGATGCCGCTCCCGCGCGCCGCATCCAGCACGTTTACATGAAACTGTGCCGGATATTCGGCGCACAGAGCGGCAAATTGCTGAAAATAATCGAGATCGGAAAAGAGCGGCGTGCGCGCCGGATCGTCGAGCGCGCCCGCCAGATAACCCAGCAGTTCACCCTCCGGTGAGAGCGCCAGAAAGAACGCGTGGCCGTAATGCTCGAGGTAACGCGTGAGCCATCGCGACCGGTGCGCCGTCCTTTCGGCTTCCGATGAAAAGTCCTGGGTGTTGCTGGCGGCGAAAAACAACCCCTCGATTGCGTCCTCGAGATCCTTGTCCGGGACACCGCCCGGCGCAACGTCCACCAGCCTGACGATCCGTGCTCTACTCACCGGTGCCGCCACCCGCAACGGACGGCCGTATCCCGGGTGCTAACCGCCGCCGCGCTGAAAACAACTGTCGAACTGTGCGATAAAATCATTGCGTGTCTTCTGATCCATATTCTTGAATTCAAATGAAACCCGTTGCCGCGGCAAGGCAAGCAGCGAGCCTTCGATCACATGATCGCCCATGGCCGTGACTTCGATCATGACCTCGCCGGGATCGAGACGAAAGCCGTAGCGCCCCTCTCCCGTTTCCTCACTCTCCGCCCATGGCAGCCGTGCAATCGTGCGGGCGAATTCCGGGCGCGATATCGACATGATCTTTTCATAGCGCTCGGGGATGTCCTTTCCCAGATTGATGCTCATCCCCCTGCAACCGGCGGCCAGACGGCAACCGTGTCCCCTTCCTTAAGAACCAGACCGTCGGCTTCCGCCGGTGGTGAAAAATGCCCGTTTATGAGCAG
>CAMYJA010000041.1 GCA_947258705.1 uncultured Hyphomicrobiaceae bacterium
CGCCCGCGATGCGGTCGTTTTTGAGGACGATTTTCTTGTACACTCCCGCCGTCGCGTCCTGCAGGAGAAGCTCTTCGCAATCATCGCCGCCTTCAAAATCGCCGGCGGAGAATAATTCGATTCCGGTGACCTTCAGCTTGGTCGATGTCAGCGATCCCCGATAAGTCGAAAAGGCTCGCTTCGCCAGATGATTGGCGCACACCTTGGCCTGCTCGAACAGCGGCGCCACAAGGCCGTAAGCCTTACCGCGATGCTGGGCGCATTCGCCGACCGCGTAAATGCCGGGTGCATATGTCAGCATGGTGTCATCGACGACGATGCCGCGCTCGCAATGAATGCCCGCCTTTTGCGCCAGTTCGATGCTCGGCTTGATGCCGACCGCCATAACGACGATATCGGCCGGAATTTCCGAACCGTCCTCGAGCACGACGCCGCTCACCTTGTCGCTGCCGCTAATCGCCTTGGTCTTCGCTTCCATGAAAAATTTCATGCCGCGTTCCTCGAGGGATTTTTTCAGCATCCCCCCCGATGTCGCGTCCATCTGGCGTTCCATCAACGTGTCCATGAGATGGATAATCGAGACATCCATGCCGTTTTTCATCAGCCCGTTCGCCGCCTCGAGCCCGAGCAGGCCGCCGCCGATCACGACCGCGTTTTTCCCCTGCTTGGAGGCCGCGAGCATCTCGTCGACATCGTGAATATCGCGGAAACTGATGACGCCTTCGAGATCCTTGCCGGGAAGGGGAAGAATGAAAGGATCCGAACCCGTAGCGATCAGCAGAACGTCATAAGGCGTCTCCGATCCGTCATCGCCGATCACCAGCTTGCGGTCGCGGCGGATTTCAGTGACACTCACCCCCTTGTTCAGGGTGATGCCGTTTTCCTCATACCAATCGAGATCGTTGAGCATGATTTCGTCAATGGTCTTTTCGCCCGCCAGCACCGGAGACAGCAGAATACGGTTGTAATTGCCGAAAGGCTCGGCGCCGAAAACCGTGATGTCGTAAAGTTCGGGCGCGGTTGCGAGCAGGTCCTCGACGGTCCTTATCCCGGCCATGCCGTTGCCGATCACGACTAGCTTTTCGCGTTTGCCGAATTCGTTCATCATATTCATGTGCTGCCCTGATCCCTTTCGCCGCCCCTGTCTGTGCGGCCGTTGCCGGCTTCAGTCCGGTCATTGCCGGCTTCTGCGATACAATGAAAACCGATTCGAAATACCGCAACGCAAAATTCACGTCATATTCAATATTTCTGATATAGCAACTCGCGTGCCAAGGTTAACAATGGCCCTAACCCACTAATTATAATGTATTTTTAGTAGCGCTGGAATCATAGGCAGTTTATTTATGTGATCAATTATTAGGCAACGCACCTAATTATTATGCAGGCATAATGCAATGCACAACTTTCAAGCAAAAACCGGCCTCTTTGCCCTCTTAATAGGCAAGTACCGGCCTCTTTGCCCTCTTAATAGGCTAAACCCGGCTGGAGCAACCGTGGGAAAAAATCCTGACTCCTAGGTTTTCACTCTTGATATCAATGGCTTGAAGTGAAATGCAGGGGCTTGGCACGGCCGTTGCGGTGACATCCCCTGAAATGCGCCCGATAACCGGCGCCACGCCAAGAAAAAAAGGGACCAATTCATGGCAAAATCAGAGTCCGGCAGGCTCAATCTTTTCAGGCTGGAGCCCAAAATCAAAACGCTCCATTTCACCTGGATCGCATTTTTCATCAGTTTTTATGTTTGGTTCAACCATGCGCCGCTCCTGGCCTCGATCCGCGACACCCTGGGATTGTCGCCCCAGGAGGTCAAAACCCTTCTCATCCTGAACGTGGCCCTGACAATCCCCGCCCGCATCGTCATCGGCATGCTTGTCGACCGGTTCGGACCGAGAATCACCTATTCGGCGCTGCTGGCCATATCGAGCGTGTTGTGCTTCATGTTCGCGCTCTCGACGGATTTCGAGACCATGGCGCTGACCCGCTTTCTGCTCGGATTTGTCGGTGCCGGTTTCGTCATCGGCATCCGCATGGTCTCCGAATGGTTCCCCGCCCGCCAGGTCGGTGTCGCCGAGGGCATCTATGGCGGCTGGGGCAATTTCGGTTCTGCCGCCGCTGCCATGTCCCTGCCCACCATTGCCCTTTTCTTCGGCGGCGACGATGGCTGGCGCTATGCAGTTGCCATGACCGGTGTTATCGCGCTCATCTACTCGATCGTTTATTTTTTCTCCGTTTCGGACACGCCCAAGGGCTCGACCTATTTCAAGCCTAAGAAAACCGGCGCGATGGAAGTGTCGAGCCCGGCCGACTTCGTCCTTTACGTCATCATGAAGGCGCCGCTCTTCCTGGCCCTGGCCGTGCTCAACTGGAAACTCGGACCGACAAATCTCGCCATGTTTTCGGGGCTGGTCACCAATATCATTTATGCGGTTCTTCTCGCACTCTACTTCTACCAGATCTATCATATCTATCGGATCAACGGCCATGTCTTCAAGGAGCCGGTACCCGAAATCGAGCGTTATAAATTTCGCCAGGTAGCGGTGCTCGACCTGGCATATCTGGTGACGTTCGGATCGGAACTGGCCGTGGTCTCCATGCTGCCCCTGTTCTTCAAGGACACCTTCGGTCTCGATCAGGCGACCGCCGGCCTTCTGGCGGCGGGTTTTGCATTCATGAACCTGGTCGCACGCCCCAGCGGCGGTCTCATTTCCGACAGGTTCGGTCGCAAAAAGACGCTTGTCGTTCTCCTCGGCGGTCTGACCATTGGCTACATTGCCATGTCGATGATCGGCTCCACCCTGTGGCTGCCCCTTGCTGTGCTGATCACCATGGCCTGCTCGTTTTTCGTCCAGGCCGGCGAAGGCGCCGTGTTCGCCATGGTGCCCCTTGTCAAGCGCCGCATGACCGGACAGATCGCCGGCATGGTAGGGGCTTACGGCAATGTCGGCGCCGTCACCTTCCTCACGGTATTTTCATTCGTCAGCCCCCAGATTTTCTTCCTGGTAATAGCCGGCGCCGCCTTGGTCACTCTTGTTGCCACGGCCATCTTCCTTGAAGAGCCGGAGGGACATATGGCAGAAGTGATGGAGGACGGATCGGTTCAACTGATCGACGTGACTTAACCGGGCGCCCGTTCAAGCGCGAACTTGCGTGGCGGCGGCTCTTTTCAGGGCTGCCGTCCATGCGTTTCGCCGCAACCTTGTCGGGCGGTCTTGAAGGACAGGCGCCATATGGCTGAAGAGCCGAAAATATCGATCGGGCAATATTCCGATGCCGGTCCCAAGGACCGCAACGACGATTCCTATGGCGTGCTCATTCCCGATCAGCCGCTTCTTGAGACCAAGGGCATCGCCATGGCCATTGCCGACGGCATGAGCACGTCGATCGCCGCCAAGGAGGCGTCCGAAAGCTGCATCAGGAGCTTTCTCGAGGATTATTACTGCACCCATGAATCATGGGCGGTGAAAAAAGCCGCAGGCAGCGTATTGGGCGCCATCAATCAATGGCTCTACCGCCAGGGCCAGGTTCAATACACTTCCGATCGCGGCATGGTCTCGACATTTTCGGGCGCCGTGCTCAAATCCGGCACCTTGCATCTATTTCATGCCGGCGACAGCCGCATCAGCCTCTTGCGCAATGGCGATGTGGAACCCCTGACCACGGATCATCAGATCCATATTTCACGCTCCGAATCCTATCTCGCGCGGGCATTCGGCATCGAGCCGCAACTCGACGTCGATTACCGTTCCCTGTCCGTCGTCGATGACGACATTCTGATTTTTACGACGGACGGCGTGCATGAGCATGTCAATGCCCAGACAATCCGCACCGAAATCGACAATCATGGCGATGACCTCGACAAGGCGGCCCGGTCGATCTGCAAGGCGGCGCTCGCGAATGGCAGCGCCGACAATGTGACCTGTCAGATCGTCCGCGTCGATAGCGTCGGCATCGACGACAGGGACAGCTATCTCAAGCGCCTGACCACATTGCCCTTCCCGCCCGATCTTTCCCCCGACATGGTGTTCGAGGGCTACCGGATCGAGCGCGAGTTGCACGCCAGCAAAAGGAGCCAGGTTTATCTGGCTTACGACCCGCAGACGTCTTCGCGCGTCGCCATCAAGACGCCATCGGTGAATTTTGAGGACGATCCGGCCTATATAGATATGTTCACCCGCGAAGAATGGGTCGGGCGCCGCATCAACAATCCCAATGTGGTGCGCCTGATAGAGCCGAAATCGAAGCGCAATTTTCTTTATTACCTGACCGAATTTGTCGATGGGCAGACCCTGCGCGACTGGATCGACGCCAATCCCGAACCGCCCCTTGTCGAGATCCGCGCCATTCTGGATCAGATCGCCTCCGGGCTGCGTGCGTTTCACCGCCGCGACATGATCCATCAGGACCTCAAACCGGACAATATCATTATCGACCTCAACGGCACCGTTAAAATCGTCGATTTCGGCTCGACCCATGTCGCTGGCCTGGAGGAAATTGCCTCTCCCGTTCATCGCCCCGATCTTATCGGAACAATCGACTACACCGCGCCCGAATATCATCTCGGCTACAAACCCTCCAAGCTCTCGGACATATATTCTCTCGGCGCCATCGCATATGAAATGCACACAGGAAAACTGCCATACGGCGCGGGCTTTGCCAAAAAAAACGACCTTGAAAAACTGCAATACCGGCCGGCCACGGACCATCGCCCGAACCTGCCCTACTGGATCTCCGGCGCCCTGGGTAAGGCCGTGGCCAAAGACCCCCGGCAACGTTACGACGTTCTCTCGGAGTTTCTCGCGGATTTGACGCGCGCAAATCCCGAATTCGAGCCGACGGAATTCCGCCCCATTCTGGAAAGCGATCCGGCCAACTTCTGGCCCTGGATCGCCATCGGTCTCGTAATTGTCAATCTCGTGCTTCTGTCCCTTCTCGCCGGCTAACCGGCTGGCCGGTGGTTAGCCGATAGCCGGTCATTGGCGCTGTCTTTACCGGGCATGACGCGGTCTTTACCGGTCATTGGCGCGGTCTTTACCAAATATATGAGCATCCGTGCCTCGCGCCCTCCCATATGTTAGATTGAACCGAACGCAATCCGTCATTCTGCGCGGTCATCTGAAATTCCGGCAAACGAGTTCTTGTCGGGGCTAATGAAGCGGCTGTTGAAGAGGGCCAATGAATAAAGATATCGATGCTGGTTTTTTGCCCCGTCTTGCGTCCCGGTTGCCTGGCCCGTTGAAGCGCTTGCGCGCGCGCCCCGCGCGCGAATCCGCCGCGGACGAAAGCATTGGCACCGTCAATATCGGCTATGCCAACACCTTTCACGATCCCGCCATCGCCTTCTCCCATGAAGACAGGATATTTGCCGAGGCCTTTGAACGGTCCTCGCAGCTGAAGCGCGCGCTCTGGATGCCGAGCCTGTTCTACGCCATCTCCGGGCTTGAGAAGAACCTCCGAAATCTCGGCTTTCCTGTCGCCGAGCCCGCCAGGCTGGTCGTCCGGACCACCTGGAAAACGAATATTTTTTTCTCCCTTCTCTCCGCCGTCGCCCATCTGTTCCAGAAACTGGCCGTGCCCCATTCGAAATGCTGCGATGAAGAGGAGGCCTTTTTGTGCCAGCAGCGCTCCGAACTCAGCCAGGTCGGCCTATCGCAAATCCAGTATCTGAAGGCGCTGCCGCAATTCACCCACACACTCAAATACGACTTGTGGCAGGGCAGGCCGACATCTTTTCAACTCCTCCCCACGAGACATTACATCACCCACGCCGCCAACGCGGTTTACACCTCCCCCTTCGAGGAATGCGCCGTCATGATCATCGACGGATCGGGCGAATATCACTCGAGCGCCTTTTATCATTTCAAGGACAACCGCTTCACGCCCATCGCCACCTGGCCGATATATTTCAGCCTCGGTTTTTTCTACGCCGCCATGACGCGCTATTGCGGTTTCTCTCCCTTTCATGGCGAGGAATGGAAGGTCATGGGGCTGGCGCCTTATGGCCGCTACCGCCCCGAGCTTTATGAATTCTTCCAGACCCTCGTCGAGGTGAGGGGCATGCAGATCCATTACAAGCGCAATCTCCACCGCGCCGCCGGTTTTCACGAGCCGCTTCGGGAAATTGTCGGTGAATTTCGCGATCCCGGCGATCCCGACATACTCAAATCGGCCGACCTGGCATATAATTTCCAGAAGTTCTTTACCGACATCGTTACCGAGGTCGCGCAGAATTTTTACGAGCTGGGCCTGTCGGAAAACCTCGTCTATGGCGGCGGTTGCGCCCTGAACTCCTCGACCAACGGCCACATCGTTTCCAGCACGGGCTTCAAGCGCCTGCACGTGCCTTCGTCCCCCGGCGATGACGGCAATGCCCTTGGCGCCGTCCTTTATCAGAAATATCATGAGGACGGCGACCCAAGACCCGCCCGAACCATGAGCCCCTATCTCGGCGCCCCCGTCGATCTCGAGAACCTGGAACAATTTCTGGGTTTCGGCGGCGTCGCCGCTGAAAAATGCTCAGGCGATGGCGATCTCACGGAAAAAACAGCCGAGCTTCTGGCCGATGGCGCCATCATCGGCTGGATGCAGGGCCGCGCCGAGTTCGGCCCGCGCGCTTTGGGCAACCGCTCGATCCTGGCCGACCCGAGGCGTGAAGACATGAAGGACCGGATCAATGCGCGGGTCAAGTTCCGCGAGGGCTTTCGCCCCTTCGCCCCCTCCATCCTGCACGAAAAGGGGCCGGACTATTTCGAGGACTATCAGTTCAGCCCCTATATGGCCAGCACCCAGACATTCCGCGAAGAAGTGCGGTACAAGCTGCCGGCGGTCGTCCATGAAGACGGCACCGGACGCCTGCAGTCCGTGACGCGGGACATGAATCCGCTCTTTCATGAACTCATCGGCAAGTTCGATGCGCGGACCGGTGTGCCCGTCCTCCTCAACACCTCGCTCAATGTCATGGGGCGGCCGATCGTCGGATCGGAGTCCGACGCCCTGACCATGTTCATGACTTCGGGTCTCGACCATCTCGTCATCGGCCCCTATATTCTCTCCCGATGACCACACCCCGAATTAGGAAAATATGGAACTCATGACCAGCGTTTTCATAACCTCGCTTGCCGCGGCACTCATTCTGCTTGCAAGTCTGATATGGTCCATTGCCTGGCCTGAAAAAAGGCTCTGGCCGCCGCGGCGACCCGGCCTCGGGATAAAGATTTTCGTTTGGCTCCTGACTTTGACTTTCTTCGCGGGCGCCATCTATCTGGGCCTTGGCGACTGGAACAGCCTTGGCTGGCCGGCATCGATGAGGTGGGGCCTGGGCCTCCCGCTCATCGTCCTCGGAAATCTCATTGTCTGGTATGCCGTCGCCGGGATCGGCATAAAGGCGACGAGTGGCGACGTGGCGGAGTTAAAAACGGATGGCCTCTACCGCTGGTCCCGTAATCCGCAATATGTTGCCGACATGGGCATCTTTATAGGTTGGGCCGTGCTTTCAGCTTCGCCCTGGGTCCTGGCCCTGACGCTCGTGGTACTCATCCTCGCGGCCACAGCCCCCTTTGCCGAGGAGCCATGGCTGTCGGACACCTATGGCGAAGAGTACAACCTATACAAACAGAAAGTGCGGCGGTACCTTTGAAACGAGAATCGAAACTCTCGGAAAGCCCGCGCGAGCGGTGAGAGTCGACATGACGGCGCAGCAGAATTGGAGAGCGGGATGAAAAATCTGCGGACGGACAGAATCTTGGATTTCCAGCTTGGCGACAGGCTGGTGCGGCGGGACGAAACAGGCTACCTCGTCGATCCCTTTGACTGGGATGAAGAACTTTGCCGGGCGATCGCAGCCGAAGAAGGCATCGAGCTCACCGACGATCACTGGTCCACGATCCATTTCATCAGATCGTATCAGGCTGAGCACGGCGTATCGCCCGATGCACGTTTCGTATTTGCACATCTGGCCAAGGAGAAGGGGTTGAACAAGAAGGAGGGGCGCCTGAAGTTTTTCGAACTTTTCCCCTACGGATACGTCAAACAGGCGTGCAAGATCGCAGGTATGATGCAGCCCAGGGCATGGAGCACAGGCTGAGACCGTTGCGCGGACTCACGCCTGCCTGTTTGATGGTCGGTATCGCCGCCTATGCCGCCATGGAGCGCTTGTTATTACCGAAGGTTCTGAAAAGCCCGCACTGCCCGTAACCCGAACTGCCCAACAAAAAAGAAAAGACGACAAAGACCGCCGCTGAAAACATCGTG
>CAMYJA010000042.1 GCA_947258705.1 uncultured Hyphomicrobiaceae bacterium
GCAGAGAGCGGATGATCCCTGTATCAAAACCACCTTGACACAAATCGCCTCATATAAGCGGAAGTCAGCCTGAGCCGTTTCGATGTCCGTTATGTGCCAAAAGCAGACATTCGCGGTGTCTGAATAACAGGCGCAATTTGGCACATCGCGCCGCCGGTGGAGGAGCCGTCCGCAGCATCAAAAGGGGACATTGGCCTTACCGAAGGCGGTAGGCTATTGGTCCGAGAGAGAAGCGTGGGAAGACTGGCGCGAAGGCGGTCAGTCAGGGTAGGTATGTTACGTCCGAAGTGGCCGAGTCTGCCGTGCCGATACGCCTGAAATTGCCCAATATTGAGCAGCTTATCTTCATATCTTGTGAGTTGTGTCAGATTCATTCTATTCAATCATTGCGTGAGTAGCTCACGCTTGCCATTATTGGTTGGATGGCAGGACGAATGAGAATGCTTCTGTGATCTGGGAATCCACCATTCTGATGACAGTTATTGACCTCCTAATACTGGGGGCCGTTTGTTATGCGCTGCTAAAATTTTATTATGTCCGAAAATATTTGGAGGCAAAAAATACTCGGATCGGGCTTATCCCTATTATTTTAGGGCTTTCCTTTTTGGGTCTTTTCTTTTTGGCCGACCTGCTAACGATGCATGCTCTGCCGCACTTCATGTCTAAGGCAAAATCCATGGCGATCATGGAAAATTTGCATCTCAATTACAGTTGGATTGTTGCGCTTTTCGGTGTCGGTAGCATCGCAATTGGCGTTGCCATAACTAGTCAAGGCATATCCGCCTTGATTCGGAAACTTCGGAAATCCGAAAGCGAATTGAAGACAGAACTGGAATGGCGAACGAAATCAACGCAGGAACTCGTAAATAGCGAAAAACGACTCCAGCAAATCGCAGAAGCGGGATCTGACTGGTTTTGGGAGATGGACGAGAACCTGCGCTTTTCTTATTTCTCGGAGAATTTCACCGATATCACCGGCGTGCAGCAGTCCGCCCTTTTGGGTAAGACACGCCAGGAGACGGGCATTGCGGACGTTGATCCTGAGGCCTGGGAAAAGCACCTCTCAGACTTGGCTGCGCACCGCCCCTTCCGCGATTTTCGTCATCCACGGGTACTGCCGGACGAGCGGCGGGTCTTTCTCTCTATCAACGGCAAGCCGGTGTTCGATAACGATGGAACTTTCATTGGCTACCGTGGTACCGGCACAGACAAGACTGCCGAGGTTGCGGCCCACTTGGCCTTGGAGGAGAGCGAGAAGCAGTTCCGCAATCTGGTGGAAGGCTCGATCCAGGGTGTATATGTCCATCAGGACTGGAATTTTCTGTTCGCCAATCAGTCGCTGGCCGAGATATTTGGCTATGAGAGCGCTGCGGAGGTTTTATCCCTTAAACGAGTCGAGCGGCTGATCTCGCTTGATGAACGCCCGCGCCTTTACAACTATATAACGGCGCGCCAGAAAGGTGAATCCGCGCCCGAAATATACGAGGCACGCGGCATCAAGAAAGACGGTTCGATAATTTGGCTTGAATTCCGGGTGACGCAGATTGACTGGCTCGGTACCGCTGCGACGCAATGCGTTGTTATCGATATCACGGAGCGTAAGAATAACGAAATTCTGAATCTTAGACTTGCGCGCATCGTCGAGGATTCTATCAATGAGATCTACGTGTTCGATGCTGAGACACTCAAGTTCATACAGGTGAACGCAAGCGCCTGCGAAAATCTCGGCTACACCAAGGAGGAGTTGATCGGCCTGACTCCCGTCGATCTGAAGCCCGAACATACAACCGACACATTTGCTGACCTCCTCGCCCCCCTCAGGAACGGGAAAACAGACCACATCAAGTTCGAGACCATTCACCGTCGAAAGGACGGCTCGCGCTACGATGTGGAAGTCACCCTGCAGCAGATTCGGTCTGAAGAGAAGCCGGTGTTCGCAGCCATTATCGAAGACATCACCGAGCGCAAACAGGCTGAAGACCAGTTACGCCAAGCCCAGAAGATGGAGGCGGTGGGCCAGTTGACCGGCGGCATAGCACACGACTTCAACAACCTGCTGGCTGTCGTGCAGGGCAATCTCGATCTCGTCCAAAGAAGGTTCGCCTTGCCGACCCCGGCCAACGATCTCATAACTGAGGCAATTGCGGCGGCAGAGCGTGGTGCCACCTTGACGCAGGGTCTGCTGGGTTTTTCCCGCAAGCAGACCCTGCAGCCCGAATTGATCAGTCTCACCGACATTGTATCGGGCATGGGCGACCTGCTGCGCCGGACCCTGGGTGAGAACATCGAAATGGATATTATCACGGACGACGAACTCTGGATCTGCAAAGTTGATCCACGGCAGTTCGAGAATGTCCTCCTCAACCTTGCCATCAATGCCCGAGATGCCATGCCGGAAGGTGGCAAGTTGATTATCGAAACTGCCAACGTGCCACTCGATGGTGACTGTATCGCGACGCAAGACGGGATGGAAACTGGTGACTACGTCATGCTGTCCGTGTGGGATAATGGATCCGGCATGTCGCCGGAGGTGCTGGAGTACGTGTTCCAACCTTATTTCACCACCAAAGCCGTCGGCGAGGGGAGCGGGCTGGGGCTGAGCATGGTCTACGGTTTCGCCAAGCAATCCGGTGGCACCGTCGAAATCTCAAGCGAGGTCGGCCAGGGAACGACGGTCAAGCTATACCTACCTCGCGATGCCGTTGCGAAAGCGGACGTGCTAACGGCGGTTGCCGATGTTGGAAAAAAACTTGTCGGTGGCAGCGAAACAATCCTTGTTGTCGAGGACGATCCAGCGGTTCGCAAGGTCACGGTGTTCATGCTCGAAGAGCTTGGTTATCAGGTTCTGAAGGCAAAGGATGGCGCCTCTGCAATGGCGGTGCTCAAGGAGGAGCAGGTGGATCTGCTTTTCAGCGATATCGTTATGCCCGGCGGCATGAGAGGTGACGAGCTCGCCAAGCTTGCCGTCGAGAGCAACCCTGACCTCAAGGTGCTGCACTGCAGCGGTTTTGGTCAGGCCGAAAACTTGCATAGCAACACTGCAACACCAAGCCATGCCGTACTCAAAAAGCCCTACCGTATTCAGGACTTGGATGCCGCTGTGCGACAGAGCCTGGCTGTTGAGAATAGCCGGCAAAAAATTGAGCAACACCAAACGGCCTAGGCTGAATCGACATTTAGCGCATCCATATCATGGCAGCGGCGAGATGGATGAATGACAGGAAGTGGATTGCACGTCTGTCATATCGGGTTGCGACGCGCCTGAAGTGCTTCATTTTATTGAAGCATCGTTCGATGGCGTTTCTGGCTTTGTAGATACCGAAATCATAAGGAATCGGGCATTTTCGCGTTGGGTTGCAGGGGATGACGGCTTGCGCGCCCATATCGATGATGATTTTGCGTAACGCATTGCTGTCATAGGCTTTATCGGCCAGCACATGATTGGCCTTCATGCCGGCCAGAAGGGCCTCGGCCTGGGTGACATCGCCCCTTTGGCCCGGCGTGAGAATGAACCGCAAAGGCCTTCCAAGCGCATCCGTCGCCATGTGGATTTTGCTGGTCAATCCGCCTCTGGAACGCCCCAAAGCCTGATTTTGGTCCCCCCTTTTCCGGTCGCAGCCTGTTGGTGGGCGCGCACCAGCGTTGAGTCCAGCATGACATAAGTGTTGTCTGGATCGTCGATCAGGTGCTCAAAGACCTTCTCCCAAATGCCGGCCTTCGACCAGCGGGTGAAGCGCTTGTGAACCGTCTTCCACTTGCCATAGCGCTCCGGCAGATCATGCCAGTGGGCGCCAGAGCGCAAAACCCACAAAACACCGTTTACAAACAACCGGTTATCCTCGCCGCACCGACCCCGGTCACCGGCCTTGCCGGGAAGAATGTCACAAATCCGGCGCCATTGAACCGCCGATAGTTCGTATCGCTTCACCATCACAGACCTCCAGATCAACGAATCTGGAAACCCATGAATCACACATTCTCAAAAACCGGAATCCTAAATGTCGATTGGTCCTAGAACTTTCCTCCCTCGTACGCTTTCACCGCCCAACAGGCGTGAAAGCTCATTCGCATGTCCACCCTGATTGCCGCTCTCCAACTGCAAATCCGACTGAAAAACCGCTGGCCCGCATGAAAATCTACAAGACAAGGAAAACGGCCCGTCATGCTGACCGAGGCCATTAATCCCGTTTGACAGTACGCGTTTTCACACAGGGCTTAACTCGGGGAACCGCCGCATAAAGTGACCAAACAGATGCCCCAGAGCCGCTCTTGAATCAGGCGGCCAAATGTCCGGAATGATTCGATGACGGACATTTTGCATTGCAGTCATTCGCTGCGATCCGCGGCAGAATGATTGACACGGCGGTGCCCTCGGCCGCAGTTGCAATCTCCGCAAACCCGCCGGCGTTATCGACGAAGTTTTTCACCATGCTGAGGCCAAGGCCGGTTCCGCAGCCTTGGTCTTTGGTGGTGAAAAACGGATCGAATGCGCGGGCGACCGCATGCGGGGGCATTCCGCACCCGGTATCCGAGATCTGTATCATCACGAACCCATCAGGGATTGTGGATCCCGTAGCAACGTTGATCACGGGCGGGTCGGTCGGCTTCACCGAGATCGTAATCTCGCCACCATCCGGCATCGCGTCGCGAGCGTTCAACACCAGGTTCAGAAGAGCGTTTTCGAATTGTCCTATGTCGATGTGGACGAATGCTGCGTGTGGTTCCAGATCAAATTTAAGACGATATCGCTCGCCTAAGCACCGCGCCAAAAAAACGCCCATCCGCGAGACAACCTCCGTACACGATACCGTCGCCGCTGACGTCATTCGGGGTCTGGAAAATGACATCAGACGGTCAGTCAAGTTGGTGCCCATTTCAGCTGCCTCGCCAGCGTCTTGAAGCGCACTGCGGACTTTACCGCCTAAGCCATCACCTAAAGCAAGCTTCAGAACCTCCAGATTGGCAATTACTGCGGTTAGAACGTTGTTAAAATCGTGCGCTATGCCTCCGGCGAGCTGGCCCAGGAGCGCCATTTTCTGCTTCTGCAACAGTTTTTCCTCGGTCTCGATGCGCGCTGTAACGTTCAGGCCAATTGTGAAGATCTGGCCGTCATCGAGAATCAAGTCTGTGGCTTCCGCCCATTGATTATCGCTGTGTCGGTAGACAAGGCTTTTTGCTGGATTGTTTCGGCGATTAAGCCGTTTTTCAATCCAGTCTTCGGCGTCCTGTATGGAATTGCCAATCCCTTTCGCCTTAGCAAAGGCACGCACGAAATCCTCGAACCGACCGCCCGCTCTAATTGGAACGTCTGTAGTCTCGTAAATCTGACGGTATCCACGGTTGCACAAGATGAGACGATCCTCAGCATCGAAAAGCGCAAAGGCGGCCGGCGCGGATTCCAGAGCGACGGCCAGCCGGTTTTCGATCTGACGGCGGCCACTGATGATACGGGTAAGAAAATAAACAGCGAGAACACACCCTAGACCGAGTGCCGCATGTTGGAATTCATCGACGCTAAATGACCAACGCGGCGGCCAACTGACTCCGGCTTCAAAATGATCGCCGAATTCATGGGCTCCCAGAAATCCAATAATGACGACAAGCATCAGGACCGACCATTCCCTCGATCTCGCCAACATGGATAGGCTCGCCCCGAAGCCGGTTACGAATAAAACGGATGCTAAGAAAGTCAGTAAACTCATGCGCAGATTCCGCGATTTCGGTAGTGCGACCTAGATGTCATGGGATTGGCAATCCACAGAGGTGGCAATCGGTTTGTGCATCTTGGCACACTTGAGAATTGCTCTAAATTGCAAATTGGTTTTTCGCGACTTTGCTAAGATGCATCTGCATGGTCTGGACAAAAGGGCACTGGACGAGTTCAATCTTAAAGCGAATTGATGACATTTGAAACTCTTGGGGGAGAGTATTGGGGATGTCGGTGGAAAACGATCGATACTGCGTATGTGTCGTTGAGGACGACCTACTAGTCAGCAAGGGCTTAACCTCGCTGCTTGAGCAACAAGGGTATTCGGTTGAAGCGTTCGCAACAGGTCAACAATTTCTTGAAAAAGCCTCGTCTTTGACGTGCTGCTGCACCCTTCTTGACATCAATCTTCCGGACATCAATGGCCTCGACATCCTGAGCACGCTCAGATCTCGCCGGCCAGACATAATGGTCATAATCATTACCGGCCAGGGCGACATTCAGACAGCCGTCAAGGCCATGCAGCAAGGAGCTGCGGATTTCATAGAAAAACCCCCCACGGCCGAGCGACTGCGCGATGCGATCGACCGCTCGCTCGTCAGGACAGATCAAGAAGACGAAGACCTACCTGGAGTTCCGGGAGAACTTCGTCCACCACTCACCAAACTCAGCCGAAGAGAGCTTGAAGTGCTCGCGCTGCTCATTCAAGGGCACCAACATAAAATGATAGCCCACAAACTTGGGATAAGCCACAGAACCGTCGAGGTCCATCGGGCACGGATAATGAAACGCTGCGGCGCACAGTCTTTCGCCGAACTCGTCAGAACCGCTGTTCTTTCCGGTCTCCAAATCGAATAATATAATCGCCGCGCGGTGCCATCGAAAATGCCCTTAAGGGCTAGCCCCAGCTAGCCCCGCGCAAGCCATGTACATTAATCTCGATTCGAAGCTGGTGTGCGTTGTCGCGCTGGCGAGGCAACTCGCCGAATAGCAAATCGCTGCCGGGCGGGTGCATAGGAGGCAGAAGAAAAAATGGTCGAAGCGCGAAACAATATGCCAAGATACTCCAATGAAGACATCGGACGAAAAATGCTCGAATTGGCGATAGAGCTCCGCTATCTTGCCGCGGACGGTAAGCTGAACCAGCCGAAATTTGCGGTGACCGTCTCGGTCATGCTCGAGGAGTGTGCTCAAGCCGAGGGCAGTGATACCGGCATTGCTCTCAATCGACCACAGCAATCAATAGTCGAAAAGATGACAGCTCAATCCCGCTAACAAGTTTGGTGGTCTGACGAGCATACAGGACAGCCTTTGAGAGGCGCTGTTCATAAATTCGTCGATATTGCCGACGGTGCCGAGGATAAATTGATGCTCACTTCGTCCTCTAAATAAGACTTCGCGTTCTAGGCCTTATGATGCTCTGACAGGACCCTAACAAGCGATACAATTGTCTTGCGCAAATCTGGATCGGTAATCTCGGAGAAAAGTTGAACCAACTCGATCGCTTCTGCTGTGACCCCAAGTTGTGGCGTGGCGCCAACTGGTTTTGCCAATCTGTCCAGCGACGACGAATCCTCCTCACACCTTGGAAAAAAAAACGATATCGGAACATTCAAGCATTGCGCGATGTCACGGAGGCGGCTAGCCCCGATCCGATTTTTGCCTTTCTCATATTTTTGAACTTGCTGAAACGTTATCCCTATTGTGTCGCCAAGTTTCTCTTGGCTAAATCCCAATTGCCTTCGCCGAATCCGGACCTGGCCTCCGACATAGACATCCACCCAATTTGGCATTCTCGATTGCGTTTTTTCGGAAGTCATTTTCGCTCCGCGACTCGCTTCTTTCACTATTTTACAAATTTGTTTTTAGTGTTCCTGATCCCAAATAGTGACGGCTTAGCCCGCAATTGAGCCAGGCAAGAACCACTCCGGAGCCGTCACTGATTAAAGTGTCTTCGTTGCTCACTTCCGCTTGCCGCGTTTCTGGCCCAGGCCCATCTTCTTGGCGAGCATCGAACGCGCTTTGGCGTAGTTTGGCGCAACCATGGGATAATCGGCGGGAAGACCCCACTTCTCCCGGTAGGCTTCCGGCGTCAAGTCATAATGGGTCCGCAGATGCCGCTTGAGGCTCTTGAACTTCTTGCCGTCGTCAAGACAGATAATATAGTCCGGTGTCACCGACTTCTTGATCGAAACAGCCGGCTTTTGTGGCTCCGGCTCGGGCTCGGCGGGACCGCCAAGCGTCTGATGCAGGGCGGCATGAACTTCACTGATCAAAGCTGGAAGATCCGAAGATTGTATTGAATTGTTGCTGACATAGGCAGAAACGACATCTGCCGTCAGTTCGATAAGATTGTCCTGTTCGATATTCTCCGTCATCGGATCCTCTTTGGATTACAAGGCTGACCGGAGCCGTGAATGCAAATGGCAAATTCTGCGCCCACACAACAAGTT
>CAMYJA010000043.1 GCA_947258705.1 uncultured Hyphomicrobiaceae bacterium
CGTCTTGACGATTTCGAGCGTCCGCTTGTCGATGATATGAACGAGATCCCGATTGGGGCCGAAAAACACCCCGGCCCAGGCATAGGGCGTGTTCTCATGACTTCTTAGAAAGAAGCCCGGCCCTTCGGTTTTTATCGTCTTGATTACCCGCCAGTCGGTCATGTCGATGATGCTGATCAGGCCTTCGCGCAGATGCGGCGTTGCCATGACCCGGCGGCCTTCGTAGTCGAAAGTAATGCCTGATCCCATATGCGGCAAACTTGGCAGAGCAACGCTGGCGATGGTCTGTCCGGTATTAAGATTGATCACCGCAGCCTCTTTTCCGTCTCGCGACGAACCAAGCAGATGCCGGTAAGGCTGATCGAAGAAGAAATCGTCGAGGGGCTCTTTTACGGTGATCCTTCTCAGTGCGAAAAGGCCGCTTTCCGGCGCCAGAGCTTCTTCCATATTCTTCTCGTGGCTGTGAACGAGGCCCTGATGCACCGCCGGGGCATCGACCGCAGTGGCGATCTCCCAGATTTCGGGCACATCCTTGAGTGCGGCGATGAATGAGTTGCGCGGGCGGGCCTGGTAAACGGCGCTGACGCGCGACGTCTGTTTCCACCGGTCGCGGACGTCAAAAATCTTCTCGACCGAGAGGTCTTCCGAATTAAGGATCACCAGTGTGTGCGGAAGGTAGTTGGCGACCGCCACATGCTTACCGTCTGCGGATATAGCGATATTGCGCGTATTGATTCCGGCGCGTATGTCGGCAACAACCTGGAGCGTATAGAGGTCGTATTTCGTCACCCAGCCATCACGCGAACCGAAAAAGACATATCGACCGTCGGGCGTGAATTTCGGCCCGCCGTGCAGTGCGAAATGGCTTTCGAAACGCGTGAGCGGATGGAAGCTGTCTCCGTCGAGAATGGTGACATGATGATCGCCGCTTTCCACGACGATGAAAAGATTGAGTGGATCGGCCTCGAAGAGAGGCGTGTTGGTGGCCGGCGCCTGCATGATCTGGCGGCTTGCCATGATTTTATCGCGCCCCCAAAGCGGCGGCTCGGCCAGCGGCGTATAGATGTAATCGACAAGCTGTTCAATCTCGGATTTTGTCAGGCTTTCACCAAAACCCGGCATCTGCGTCGCGATACGCCCCTTGGCGATAACGCCCAGCGCTTTTTTCTTGCGCAATCTCTTGAGGTTCTGTGGCAGCAGGGCCGGACCGCTGCGTCCCAGGCGATCGGCGCCGTGGCAGGAGGCGCAATGATTGTCGAAGAGGGCTTTGACGCCTTCGCCCGCGCCGGCGGACAAAGGCGCGGTTTGGATTGCACCGCCGGCGATCGCCATGAAAAGAAAAACTGACCAAAAGGCGCGCGGCGCGGTTTTAACAGAACTATCCATATTGGGCTTTGGCAGCATTTTTCACTCCCCTGAAAGGCGTGACCTGCAGACGCGGACGGGCCTCCTCAATACCGATTTCCTCGTCGCTCAGATAGCAGGCGGGATCTTCGGCCCATGGATCGCCGGTGAGCTGCATGGCGCGGACGCGGGTATTGCCGCCGCATATGTCGAAATGCCGGCAACTTCCGCAGCGGCCCTTGATCTTGCGCGGCGATTGTTTCAGACCCGCCATGACGGGATCAGAAATATCCGTCCAGATATCCCCGAATTTACGGGTCTTCACATTGCCCAGCTTGTAGTGCCACCACATGGTGTCGGGGTGGACGTCACCGAGATTGTCGATATTCGCGATGTTCACGCCGGTGGCATTGCCGCCCCACTGGACCAGCCGTGCGCGGATGTGATCGTATTTCGAGGGGAAATGCTTTTTCACCCAGAGCAGAAGATAGACGCCGTCTGCATCGTTATTGCCGGTGACAAACTCTCTGCCTCCACCGTCAAGAGCATCTTCATAGGCGACTTCGAACAACCGATCCATCATGGCGCGTGTTGCCGCCAGTTCGGCGTCATCCTGCCTGTTCTTGTTGCCGCGCCCGGCATAGGACAAATGCGACAGATAGAATTTGTCGATTTGTTCCGTTTCCATAAGGGCCAGCATGTCAGGCAACTGCCAGATATTGTCCATGGTTGCGGTAAAGCGCATACCGACCTTTATCCCGGCATTGCGCGCCAGCCGGATACCGTTCAGAGCGGCATCGTAAGCGCCTTTCTTACCGCGAAACTCGTCATTGACAGGGCCGATCCCGTCCAGGCTGACACCGACATAATCATAACCGATGGCGGCAATTTTCCCGATATTATCCTCGTCGATCAATGCGCCGTTGCTCGACAGGCCGACATAGAAGCCCTCTTTTTTAGCGCGCGCCGAAATCTCGAATATGTCCGGCCGCAGCAAGGGCTCGCCGCCCGACAGAATAAGTACCGGGACCTTGAATTCCTTGAGGTCGTCCATGACGTGAAAAATCTCAGCGGTGGTGAGCTCACCCGGAAAATCAACATCGGCGGATATGGAATAACAGTGCTTGCATTTCAGGTTGCAGCGGCGAACGAGATTCCAGATGACAACGGGGCCTGACGGCCTGCGGGCAGGAGCCAGCGGTGTCGGCTCTATGATCTCCTTCATGAACTGGCTCAATCGGAACATGTCTTATGTCGTCCTTTCGCTCAATCTGAGGCCGGTCTTTTTCAGTATTCTGGTGGAATAGAGAATGTCGTCGGACCGGCTCGCCTCACCGACCAGCTCTCTGATCGCCGCAACCTTATTCTCGACTATTTCTGTCGTTTTGCCATGGACCATGGCGAAAAGATTATAGGGCCATCGGGGCATTGCCCGGGGGCGTTTGTAGCAATGGCTGACATAATCGAGAGCACCCACCATTTCACCAATCTCGTCGACGAGCCTGTCATCGACGTCCCAGACAGACATGCCATTGGCGGTGTAACCCAGGCGGTAGTGGTTGGGTATGGCACCGATGCGGCGGATGACGCCCTGATCCAGCATGCTGTTCAGCCTGTCCTTAACCGCGCCGGCCGGCAGACCGAGCGAATTTGCGATTTCCTCATAGGGGCGCGGGACCAGCGGCAGTCCGTCCTGTGTCGCGGCGATGATTTGCCGGTCGATATCGTCAATGATTACTGCCTGGGGCGCCTGTTCCATCATGCCTCCAGCCTAAGACCGATAAAGAATTCTTTTTCCTTTGGAAAATTGAACACCTGTAATCCCGTTTCCGCTTCAATTCCGGCGATGACCTCGTCAATCTGTCCCGGCGTTTCGGTGGCGATGACGAACCACATATTCAATTCATGATCGCGGGCATAGTTGTGCGCCACTTCAGGATGGGCGTTGACGCGTTCCGCAACCTCATCGAAACGCTCCTCCGGCACAATCAGCGCGGCCAGGGTAACCGCTCCGCCGATGCGCTCCGAATTGAACAGGGGCCCGAAGCGGCTCAGGATTCCCGACTGCAACATCGCATCAATTCGCCGGATGATTTCCGCCTCCTCGATACCGAGCCAGGACGCAACAGCGGCATAGGGTTCATCGACCAGTGGAAACCCACCCTGAAGGACATTGATCAGTCGACGATCGAGCGTGTCCAGGTTTGGAGGCGCGTTCATATAGCGCTCCCGGCCGGCATTTGCGCAGAAGAAAACTTTGCGCCTGTCTGCTTGAAGCGGCGGCGTGAAAACAAAGTGCGGCTGGGATAGGATATCAGGCTTGCCGACGTTTTCAGGTCCTTGATCTGCTCTTCCACCTCGGCCCGCTCGCGGCCGTGGATCATGCAGTAAAGATTGAATGGCCATTGCGGGGCGCTGCGTTTTCGGCAATAGCACAGGGTGACGAAATCATGGTCCACTATATGACGCGCTGCCTCGTCGACATTGTCATCGGGCACATCCCAGACGACCATTGCATTGGCCCGATATCCAAGGGGGCGGTGCTGCAGAACGAGGCCGAAACGGCGGATGACGCCGCAAGCTGTCATCCACTCCAGCCGGTTGATTACCTGGCCCTCGGTCATCTGCAGGCGCTCGCCGATTTCAGCGTATGGCCGTCGGCTAAACGGCAATCCATCCTCGATCGCCGCCAGCAGCGCCACATCACGGTCGTCAACCAGTCTGCCGGAATATTCATTGAACAACTGAAAGTCGCAAGGCTTCATTCTTTGTTCCTTCATATCCTTCATATGCTGAAGCCCAGATCTATGTGATAGGCTTTTTTCAGCGGTAATTTGCAGGTATCAAGACCGGTCATGGCTTCGATCCGGGCAAGAACGCGGTCTAGCTCTCCGGCGCTAGACGCGGCCACGACGAACCAGAGATTGAGCTTGTCCTCGCGCTCGTAATTGTGGTTGACCTCGGGGCAGGCGCTTACGATCCCGGCGACCTCTTCTAGGCGGTGGTCGGGGACTTGCATGGCAACGAGACTGCTCGCCGCCACCGTATTGGGCCGGACAACGGCGCCGAGACGGGTTATAAGACCGCGCGCCTTCAATGATTCCAGCATGGCCAGGATATCATCCTCGCTCATCCCCATCTCATCGGCCAAGCTCGCAAATGGGCGCGGCTCGAGCGGAAATCCCTTTTGCCATCTGTTCACCAGTCGCTTTTCCGTCGTTGAAAGTTCCATGGGCTACAATCCAATCCGGCCGGCCCGCCAGGTAAAAAAGATACCACTGGGCTTTTTCGCTGGCAGTGAAGTCATTTTTTCGAAGGTCCGCGTATTGTAGACATCAACCCGGTTCTCATCGCGTACCGAGATCCAGACCTGTTCGCCGCGTGGCGTGAATTCCATATGAAGCACCGCGGCTCCCGGCTTCAGCTCCTTGACGATACGTCCCGTAGGCACATCGATCACCTGAATCCTGTCATTGCGGGGATGAGCGAAATTCACCCAGATCTGCCGGCCATCGGGCCGTGCCATGACAAATACCGGCTGTCCGTGAACATCGATGGACCCGGATTGGCGGAACGTCTTTCCCTCGACAATGAGAACCCGGTGCTGTCCCACCGCCGGCAGATAAAATTTATCCCCCGCGCGGGCCCATCCTTCCAGGTGCGGCATCTTGTAAACGGGCAGCGGCTTCTTACCGCGGCCATAGCCATCAAGGATGCGGCGGGCATGGGGTTTTTTCATCCAGAGGTCGACAAGCGTCATGCCATCCTCGCCGAAAAGTCCGGCGATGTAATAGCGGCCATCTCCACTGATAAGGGCGTCATAGGGCTGCAGTCCGATGTCTTTCAGTTTTGTGAGTTTCGGACCCTTGCCCTGGACACATTTGCTGCAATCGGCCAGCCAGATCTCTCCGGCGTCATAGAGGGTGAAAACGAACTTCCTGCCAGGGGCATCGACCAGGCCGACCGTTTTCGACCTTGCGCCGTTTCCACCGAAGCTGGCGGGTATTGACACAATCTGTTCCAGATCGGCCGCATCGAATATGTTAACGCCGCCCGGCTTGTAATTTGAAACGGCTATCAACCGGCCATCGTCGGAAATGGCACCGCCGATGGAGTTTCCGGCCTGAACAATGCGTTTCACCAGGCGCTTTTGGAGAAGGTCGACCTTGCTCAAACCGCCGTCGCGACCGAACAGAAAGGCAAAACGCTCGTCGCGGGAAAAGACGACCGAGGCATGGCTTAGGTCGCCAAGGCCTTCAATGCGCGCGAGCGAGGTGCCACCGGTCGTCTCGACAATCTGAAGAGACCCCGTGGCCCTTTCGATAATAACGCCGAGATCGCCGGTACCTCGCAACTCCTCCGCCACCAGATCCGAACCGCCCGCGGAGACGGTCAGTAGAAGAGCCAGAAAAAGTCCCGAAAGAAGTTGCATTAATTTTTCAATCCGTTTTTCAAATTTTCAGCGATCCACAGAGCTTCATCAGCCGATATCAGTCCTCGCCATGGCGGCATCGGCGTTCCCGGAATACCGTCGAGGATAACATCGGCCAGTTCGGCCACCGTCGTCTGGGTGAGGTCGCCGGGAAGCAACGACCTGCCCAGTCCGCCTTTCAGGGTCATGCCGTGACAGGATCCGCAGTCCTGGCGCACGAGATGCACGAGTTCCGACTTGCGGGTAGCGGAAAGGGTTTCGCCATTCGACGTAAGGGGGAAGAAGAGGATTCCGGTAGTAAAAATCGCAATCAAAAAGCCAGCAGAAAGAAACCCGTGTCGTGCAACATCGGCCTTTCTTCTGGTTTCGCTCCGCTGCATAAGGACGATCGCTCCTGCCGGTATTTTAAATATTCAAAATCGAAAAGGGCCCGCGGCAATTAAACGCCGCAGGCCCTCGGGACATCGTCAATAGACGTCGTTGCGTGTGTTGTAGACGTTGAACTTGCCGGTCGGTGTGACCAGGCGTTTGTCCTTGATGACCGTCTTCAGTTTCAAGGTTTTGTCATCGACAACAACGATGGCCGATTGCTGGTTCTTGCCGTTCCAGACGGAGAACCAGATTTCGTCACCGGCCCTGTTATATTCGCCCTGCACGACTCGGCGGACGCCTTCCGTAATGCCGGACCATTCGCCGATTGGCAGCACCGTATATTGAGGCTCCGCTTTGGTGAGGTCCGCGATTTTAAACACTGCGATCGAAGACGCGGTTTCAGCATCGGGGTTCAAGGGCGTGTCGACATAGAGGTGCTTCGACTTGGGATGGGATTTGACGAATAGCGAACCGCCACCCTGGCCTTCAAGCGTTTGCACGACCTTCCAGGCTTGCTTGGGATGCTTGACCGGATCGGTACCAATCAGTGCCAGTGTTTCATCGCCCAGATGGCTCGTCACCCATACCGGTCCGAATTTGGGATGCATGATGTTCGCGCCCCGGCCCGGATGCGGCTTGATGCCCGTTTCGACAAGCGCAACAAGCTTGTCCTCCTTGGTGTCAACGACAGCGATCTTGTTGCGGGCATTGGCGGCGACGAGGAAGTAGCGGCCAGTGGAGTCGAACCCGCCGTCATGGAGGAATCTTTCCGCCTCGATGTCGGTAACCTTGAGGTTTTTGAGGTCCGAATAATTCACCATCAGAATATGACCCGTTTCCTTGACGGTCACGATGAACTCGGGATGATAATGCGATGCCACGATCGATGCGACGCGCGGTTCAGGATGGTATTCCTGCGTATCGTAAGTCATGCCGCGGGTCGATACGATCTTTTTAGGCTCCAGCGTGGCGCCGTCCATGATGACGTATTGCGGCGGCCAGTAGGCACCTGCGATGGCGTATTTATCCTCATAGCCTTTGTATTTCGAGGTTTCTACCGAGCGCGCTTCGGAACCAACCTTGATTTCCGCAACGGCAGCTGGAATTTTCATCCAGAGATCAATAAGCACGACCTTGGCATCGCGGCCGATCACGAACAGATAGCGTCCCGAGGAAGAGATGCGTGAAATGTGAACAGCATAGCCGGTCTTGATAATCGATACGATTTTCTTCGACTTGCCATCGATGAGGGCAACCTGCCCGGTATCGCGCAATGTTGTGGAAAACAGATTGTCGATGTCGATGTTGTTATTTTTTTTGGTCGGACGCTTGTTGACCGGCACAATAACCTTCCAGCTTGCGCGAACCTCTTTCATGCCGAATTCAGGTGGCTGCGGAGGGTCGTTCACCAGGTAGCGCGCCATCATGTCGATCTGCTTATCCGTGAGATCACCAGATGTGCCCCAGTTCGGCATGCCGGCGGGCGATCCATAGTTGATGAAGTCTCTCAGATATTCTAGACCTTGCTTTCTTGTGATATCCACCGTCAGCGCCTTGCCGGTCGCTCCCTTACGCAAGACGCCATGACAGCCGGCGCAGCGTTGGAAATAGATCTTGTTGGCTTCTTCGAATTCCGCTTTCGTCAGCGTCGGCACACCCTTCTTGGCGCCCGGTTGTTCGACCGTTTGTTCCTTCATCACGTCAAGACTTGGCTCATATCTTTCGCCTGGCGTCGTACCGTGTTTTTTGAGGTCTGCCGGATCCGGCTTTTTCTGGGCCATGCTGCTTCCCGAAGTACCCGCAAGCATGGACGCCGCAAGTGCGGCGCTGGCGAAGAGCGTGAATGCTCTCGTTGATGTTATCTGTTTCATGAGGTTTTTCTCCCGGTGTCTGACAACGGGTAGAACTTAAAGAGGCCAAGACATGACAGCCTTGACATTAGTCAAGGCCGAAAGGAGTTTCTGCTTTAACAAGGAGTGCGAGAGACAAGGAACTGGCGGCATG
>CAMYJA010000044.1 GCA_947258705.1 uncultured Hyphomicrobiaceae bacterium
ATCGGCACGCCTTGCTCTTTCCAGTAATTCGATCCGAGCATGGCATGGCCCTGGCCGTTTTCAAGCACCACATATTTCACCGGCTTGTCGGTGATTTTCTTGATTTCCTCGTGCAGCGCCCGGGCCAGGAGATAATTGGCCCCCGCATTGACGACCAACACGCCCTCATCGGTCACGATAAAGGAGAGATTGTTGTTATGGCCGGAATTCTCATACGTCCCCGGTGCCGTCGCGCCGATGGCGGAATAGACCCCGTCGATCACCTTGACGGGCCGCGAATACAAAATTGAATTGAGATCCTCGTCGGGGCTTTCCATCGCCAGCCCGGCCTTCTTCCAGCCCTCAGTACCGTCCGAATAATTTTTCACATTGCCGTAGCCCATGCGCTTCAGGCTGGCCGCCGCAAGGGGGCTGCGCCGGTTGGCGCTGCTATAGACAACAATGGGCGTTCCCTTGTCCGGCACCGCATCCATGATCTGAAGTTCGAGCGACCCCCTCGGGATGATCAGGCTGCGGGTTGCGCGGATGGTCCCGCCCTGCAGATAGGATTCATTCGCCGTCCGCACATCGATGAGAACGGTTACGGGATTTTTTTTCAAAATGGCCTGTAGCTCGGCCGTATTGATGTTATTGACGCTGGATCTTGCCGCGGCGAGCATGCCCTCTCCTGTCGTCTGGGACGCGCCCGCGTCGACCTTGACCACCTTCTCGATCCCTTGCGCCGCCGCAGCGGCCGCAAGGAACGAGCAAGCCGTCACGACAACTGAAAATACTGAACTGCGAACCATCTCCACCTCGTATTATTGTTGAAATCCGATTTTGCCAGAGGTTCACAAAGCTGCGATCAAAATGCAAGAGCTGATCGCGGTAAAAAGGCCTAACTTCCCTCCCCTTGACGGGGAGCTTCATGTGGAGAACCATAAAATAAAACCTCATCCTGAGGGACACGGCCACTCAGTGGCCAGTGTCGTCTCGAAGGATGGAATTGCGGCATCATTTCAGTCCAACAAAATCAGCCCGCCCGCCCCCGCCGCAAACGGGCAAGGCTCTCATCCGCCAGACGCGCCCGCTCATGAAGTTCGTGAACCGCGCTGGCATCATAGGCCTCTGCGAACGCCGCCTCCGCGCGTTTCAGCGTGGCTGCGTCGCGGCGTCTCTGCCCGAGCGATATCAATGTCTGCCCGAATTGATTGAGAACCACCGCGCGCGTTTTCGCGTCCGCCTCCTCATCCAGTGATTGCAGCGCCTTCTCAAAGGCCGCCACCGCGTCCTCGAGCCCGGTCATGCCGCCGTCAAGCGTGCCGTATCTCGCCAGCAATCCGCCCAAGCGCTGTTGCCGCCGGGCCCAGAGGCGCGGCATCTCATGACGGGGCGTAAGATCGAGCGCCCGCCTGACGCCGCGGACGGCCTCGGCCAGATCTTCGCGGGCGCGCCGCGGTGAACATTCCGAGCTCAGGGATAATATGTCGGCCAGCAGCATTTCCGCCCTGGCGCGGCGGCGCGGATTCCCTCCCGCCTCCGCCCTGAGCAATAAGGCGCGGGCTTCGAGCATGGCCTGGGCGATGCCGGCATCGTCCCGGCTGCGTTCCGCCAATGAGAAAAGACACCGCCCGAGGCCGAACGACAACTCCCAGCCTGTTTTATTCCCCTCCGCCCCCTTAGCCGCCATCGCCGCCTTCGCCGCCCGGATGGCGCTGACCGCCGCGATCAGATGCGCTGTCGATTGCGAACAATCGGCCCGCCTGAGCGCGATCTCCGCGCGGCTGGCTGCACAATGCGCGCGGGGCGTGCGGCCAGTTCCGCGCGCGCCACTGGTGGCGCCACCAGTGGCTAGTTCTTCGGCCCTGCCTGTCACCATAAGCGCTTCCGAAAAATAGCGGTCATTGCCGGATTGAGATCCCAGCGCACCCAGCGCCCGGCCCTTCAGCAGCATGAGTTGCATCACCATGTTTCGCACCCTGCGCGACGTGCCGGCATGCCGCCAATCCCCATATCGGTCGACGGCCGCCTGCGCCATGCTTGACGCCCTGGCGTACAATCTGCTGTCGAGGCTCCCTTCGCCGATCGCCAGCTTGCATTCGGCGGATCCCAGAGCGGCGTTCAGATAATCGGCCACATGGTCAAATTGCCGTGTCTCGGCGTCAAAGAGGCCGATCGCGCGCTGAAAATGCGCCAGGCTCGTGTGCAGATGCGCGTCATCTCCCGTCACATGTGCGCGATCCCTCGCCAGAAGCCCGCGCTCGCATTCGATCCGCCCCTTCTGCACTGATCCGGACACAGCCCGCAAACAGGCTTCGGCCCCGTCCAGGCTGCGCGCCGCCCGGTCGAGCCCCCGCGCCGATGCGTCATGCAGTGCAAGGCATCGTTCGATGCGCGCACTCAGCTGGTAGAGCCCGGCCATGATCCCGTCGAGCCCGCGGCCGTCAAAACACCGTATCGCCCGGCCGCAATAATCATGCGCCTCGAGAAGGCGCTCGGGATGCTGGCCGCCGATTTCATGGATGGCGAGGGCCGCAACCGCCCTGTGCGCTTCCATCTGGCCGGTTTCGGACAATGTCAGATCACGCGCCAGCCGGTCCTTGCCGTCGTCGAGCACTTCCCGGTAGAGCGCCAGCGCCGATGCCAGCCCCTCCCGGTCGGCATTTTCGATGCCCCGTTCCACCCCGGCCCAGGCACGCATGATCCGCCATTCGAGCGCCTGTCTGCCGATTGCATCACGGCCGTGCAAGGTGCCGCCGCTGCCGTCATCTTCAGTTTCGGTAAGACGCGCCAAAGCTGTCAGAAATTCATCTGCGATCTCCGCCACCGCCGG
Source organism: uncultured Hyphomicrobiaceae bacterium (assembly GCA_947258705.1). Classification (GTDB taxonomy): domain Bacteria; phylum Pseudomonadota; class Alphaproteobacteria; order Rhizobiales; family CAMYJA01; genus CAMYJA01. Next base: position 2,813 of record CAMYJA010000044.1, read on the forward strand.
CGCGGCCCCTGGCATTCGCGCCGTAAACCGGCAGGTCAGATAGGCCGCCAGATGCAGATATTGTTTTTCTCGTCCCGAGGCGGGGTCGAGTGTCACCCGGTCCAGACAGAACAACCGGGGCGAATAAGCGCCGCCATGCATCCCGTCCAGGCCATGGAGGCCATCTAGTCCATGGAGAAATGAGGGTTGCGGCATGGTGCGGATGCCGCGCGACCCGGCCATGCGCAAACCCTGAATAACCGTTTGATGCGCGCCGAGAAACGCCGTTCCGGGATTTTCCTCCGCCGTCAGCGCCGCGGCCGTCTCCCCCGTCCGGTCAAACGTCCAGCGGCCGATCCATCGGACGCCAAACCGAACCGCGCCATCCCCGGGCTTCGCGGCCCGTGCGGCTTTCGCGGCAGCCAGCCGTGCCGCGTGGCGGAAACAGCGCATGAGAAAACGCCGGTCCCGGTGGCTGATGGCCTGTTCAGACTGCGAGAGAAGGAGCTCAAAACCATCCGCCCCGCCCGGGGCGCCCCGCGCGCGCTCGACATGCCCGAGGTCCCGGCCGGATCCGCGCCCGAACCATCGGCCCAGCAGCGCAATCAGCGCGGCAATGCCCAAAAGCGCTATAATTTTACTCATGCCGTCACACCTGTCTCTCGCAAGAAAGTCCGCTCCCTGGCCGATTGCCACCGCATCTCCACGAACGACCACATCTCCCCTAAATTGTCACATCATAAATACTCAAAAGCCACATTCCCGACCCAACACCGCCCAAAAGAATTGTTGTTCTCATGCCATACAAAACAATAAATTCTCCAGGGGAGCCATCTTAGGGATGCACCGCTTCACACGAAAAAAGATTATAAAACAGTCGCTTAGAGATTTCGGTTTTGGCCTGGGGCTGTTTGCAGCCATTATTTCCATGGCCACGATCGACGCCCGGCGCGCCTGGCCCGCCTCGGACATTATCCAACATGTTGAAAATAAAGGGCCAAATGCTCGATCTGTGGATAAATTGAACGGCCACCACAATCTGGCGGCATTTATACGCAATTCTCTAATTACTGATTATACGCAATTGAGCACAACGACACGGGCCGTTCAGGCCCCGAATGCAACAAGCAGGAAGAACAGGATGCACTTCTACGCTGCCAACATGCTGCACTACACCTTGATTGCCTTCATGTTCGCATCCATGTTTACGCTGACATTCGGTTTTTGGCGTTACCTCCGCCGTGAGTATGCCTCCCCACGGCGGACTAAGTGGAGGAGAGGCTGATAAATGACACTACGGGGGTCAGAGCAGTCGCTCCTCCACAACCTTATCCTCCCCATTCGGGAAGATAAGCCCCGCCCCGTGCGCGCAGTCCTGAACATCATTCTCGCCACCGCCGCGGCATCGGGCGCTCTGGTGCTCAGTGCCATTCTCCTTACCGCCACGCTTGAGCGGAATTTCGAGCGCATCAATATCGCCAAAGCCCAGGATCCGGAAGCCCGGGAGCGAAAAATAAATGCGCCGCTTGACTGGACGGACAGGCAGGCCGCCCGGACCGCCCCGCCATCGGGCGATGTCATCATCCGGCCCGAACCATCCTTTGTTGAGCGGAATTTCAAACATCTGACCCGTGAGACCGGCCCGGCATTTTCCACCGCCCGCGAGATTTCCAGGGAAGCCGTATTGCGTGCGCTCGCCCGCTCCAGGAGGGAGAATTTCGCTATTGCCTCGGATTTGAAGTTTTACCGCACCCTGAGCGGCCATATCGTTCTGGCCTGTCCGGGCGCCACGCCGCCCGGCGCCTTGTCGGGGACCGCTGATCCGTCCTGTTTCATGATCGAAACCGGCCCGTTTGATGCCGCCATCGCCACGCCCCCCGGCATCCTCTGACACCCCGCCTTCCCCGGAGGGTACGGTGGCAAATCTCCCACACCTGCCGCATATTTGCTTGAAACCGGATTTATCCGTGGATTCCTGAGAACCGTTCGGATTAAAATCCCGCGAATTGATTATATTTCCGCTCTTTAACGCCCCGTGAAAGACTTTCGGCCACGCGGCGGAGAAAAGTTTGCGAAAGAATACAACTGACAGGGAGACCACAAATGCGCCTCAACCCGCCGACCGTCTTTATCTTCTTCATCTCGCTGGTGCTTGCCGTTCTGGCCGTCATCAGCAAGCTCGGCTATGTCGCCATACCGGGATTTATCCCGCACCAGTCGTTCTGGCTTGCCGTCAGCGGCTATATCGTGCTGATGATCGGCAACCTGGTCCGCGGCCTCTGATCGTCTCCGTCTCCGCGAGGAGCAAAAAAATTCCACGACGCACTCCCGCCTCTCAGCCGGCACCGGCTGAGAGGCATGAACATATAGGTTGAGCCGAACAAAACCTCGGTAGTCGATGCCGGGCCTTAGGCCCGCCCCCGCGGAGGCCCTGCATGTTGCACATGCAGAGTTGGCCGTGAGCGAATACAAAGCCCGAGACAAAACAGGAGCAGAAAATATAGCTATTTTCTGCGACAAGGGACCAAGGGTCCCCGGCGCGTTGCGCCGCCCCCGCGGAGGCCCTGTATGTTGCACATGCAGAGTTGACCGTGAGCGAAAAACAGAGCCCTTACCCGAATTTCCCGGCGTAAGTCGCCGCCAGCGCAGTGAGAGCGGCTGCGTCGACCTTGCCGATCAGCATGAAGGCGCGGCCGCCCGACACCCAGTGGACAATATTGAATCCATTGCGCCTTTCATGGGCGGGCGTCTTGTCCGTCTCGCCATTCTCGATAATGCAGAAGGCCACCGGCTCCGCCCCCTCATAGAGGTAGAAAAACTGCAGGAGCGGTTTCCCCTTGAAATTGAGAAGCTGCCCCCGTTTGAACTGCATCTTGTCGGTGGTCAGTTTTTCCAGGCTGTAATCGCCGCTTGTCGCGTCTGACAGCCGCTTGAGCGTCTTCGTCTGAACCTCCCGGTTATCGGGCATCAGTTCAAACGACCGTCTTTCGTAAAGCGCCAGATATTCAGCCACCGACTGCCGCCATCCGGAATGTTCGGCCATCGCTTCGGTTTCGTGATCGCCTCCCTTGCCGGCAAGCTCAACCGCCGGGCCATCGGGTATGGCAGGCACGGACATGCGCCCTGCCAGAACACCCGCGACGAACAGCGCCAAGGCAATTCCCGCGGCCATCGCATATCCCATGGCGCCGATCCCCCCGTCATCGGCATCCGCATGGTCGATCTCCTCGAGCATTCTCTCCATGCGTTCGGTCGGCGCGTCTTTCAGCAAGAGATCGAAGACCGTCCTTAACGGACGTTCGCCTTCACTGAGTTCTTCAAACAGAGCCTGGAGTTCGGGCTCTTCTTTCAGCCGCTGCGCCGTCTCGTCCCGCGTTTCCTCGTCGAGCGCGTCATCGAGATAGGCGACGAGAAGCTCCGCGTCTGAAATTTTATGTGAACCGATATCACTCATTCAAAAAATTCGCTCTCATTCTCGTTCTTCTGAAATCCCGCCCGCGGGCGCTTCATTCAATTCGCTCAATGCCTTTCGTGCGGCGGCAAGGCGGCTCATCACGGTGCCGATCGGTATATCGAGTAGCTCCGCCGCTTCGCGGTAGCTGTAACCCTCGACATAGACGAGAAAGACCGTTTGCCGCTGCGCCTCGGGCAACGCCATGACTTCCGTTAACACCTGTCGCGCCAGAATATTCGTCTCGAGGTGGCTGCCGCCGTCGAAAACCAGCGTTTCTTCGGCGTTCACATTGCCTTCCCCCCGGCGCACCTTGTCCCGGCGCAGTTGATTTTTCCAGATCGAGCTCAAAATGGAAAACAGCCATCGGTCGAGATGGGTGCCGGGCTGGAACTGGTGGGATTTTTCCAGCGCCTTAAGACAGGTCGCCTGCACCAGTTCCTCCGCATCGTCCGGCCTTCCCGACAGAACGAGCCCGAACCGCCACAGGCGGTTCAGATGCAGCGAAAGCCCCTCCCTCACGATATTGTGATCCGAACGCGTCATCAATCCTCGAATAATTTAGCGCCTTGGCCCGTTTAAACGGTCATGGCAAGGGCAGTGAGCAACGCGGCTCACCTCCCGAACCGATCCTATAAATGATCGGCAAAATTAAAACTAGAGAATTCAGGCCCAATTGGTTGATACTGAAACGACCGGATCAGGAGTGCGGTAAAATGACACTGATTACAATCGACAAGGAAAAACTTTTTCGCACGGGGCGCCTGCTTGCGCTTTTTGCTCTATTGGGCCTGACATCGGCACCCATGCCCGCCCTCGCCTTTGGCGGCGACGAGCCCGCGCCGAAACCGAAATCCTGCCCGAAAGGCAAAATCTGGAGCAAGACAAAGAAAAAATGCGTCTGGAAGAACTCAAGTCTTCTCAATGATGAAGACCGCTATGATTACGGCTACCGCCTCGCCAGTCACGGTCAATATGCCAAAGCCATCGTGGTCCTGAATTCGGTCGCCGACATGAACGACCCCCGGGTGCTCACCTATATCGGCTACAGCCACCGCAAGATGGGCCGCTTTTCAACCGGCGTCACCTATTACCGGCGCGCCATCGCCATCGATCCCGATTATGTCCGCGCCCGCGAATATCTCGGCGAAGGCTATGTCGCCATGGGCGATCTGCGGCGCGCGAAACTCGAACTCGGCGAGATCGAAAAGCGTTGCGGCGCCAATTGTCCCGAATACAGGGAACTTCTCGCGGCCATTGACGGCCGGGCCAAAAAGAAGGGCTGGTAACCGTACCCGCATTGACCGCACCAACTTGTTCCCAAAATAAATAAATGCCGGGCCTCACTTGCAGAGCCCGGCATTTTTTTGCCGATCACGCCCTCATCACGCATCGCTCACGCGATTCTCACAAATCCACACAGCTGGTCACCAACGCTTGAGCGCCCCTTTTTGTTGGCCGGATCGAACCTATCTCGGATGCATGGCGCTGAGACATTTCCGTTTCCAGCCATGAATTCAGACAGTCAAATTTAACAGGAGAACGACCATGAAAAAGTTTCTTACAATCGCAATCGTCGCAGCCGGTCTTGCCGGAGTTTCAACGACCGCTTCCGCAAATCCGGACGCTTTCTCGAGCTATCCCGAATGGGCC
>CAMYJA010000045.1 GCA_947258705.1 uncultured Hyphomicrobiaceae bacterium
CCTTCCGCCATTGGTTTGATAAATGCGTTCATTGTTGGTGTGCCGACAAACCAGTCTTGTTCAGAGACCAGCGTTTGGCTGTGGAGCCTGGGCTGCCAAGATTCGGCGGTATCCGCCTCGACTGCCGCGTCGATAACTTGCTCAAACGATGTCGTTCGCATGGTTACGTATTGAGCGCCATGGTCGAAGCCGATCCCGCCATCCATGCGCCTCGTCGCGAGGCGCCCTCCGAGCCCGCGGCTCTTCTCGAAGATCACAGGGTCAACGCCATAAGCCTTCAGCGTCTTAGCGCAGATGATGCCAGCTATGCCGGCTCCGATAATTGCAATATTTCGGGTGGGGGGCGGATTTATCACGGGACTGATTCAGCTTTGCGTAGGACGGCATGATCTCGATTCAGTTCTTATACGCACAGATAGTCAGGCTGGATTATCAACGAGAATAGTCAGAAGCTCGCATGCATGCTCTTCACGCGTGCATCCCTTCCGGCTACGGCATCGCTCATCGGACAAATTTATCCGCTCCCATTTCGTCCTGAGTGATCCAGTCCGGCGAACGAAGCGTAAACCGGGTGTAACTCCAACCCAAATTCAATTAATTAGAACGAGGAGAGTGAAGATGATACGTCACACCCTTATTGGTGCTTTGGCCGCGATTCCGTTGGCCTTCGGCGCGGTCTCAGCAAAGGCTGCTGATATCGTGGATACTGCCGTTTCCGCGGGCAATTTTGAAACGCTTGTCGCGGCTGTGAAGGCCGCCGGGCTTGTCGACACCTTAAAGGGCGAAGGCCCCTTTACTGTTTTTGCGCCGACAGATGAAGCCTTCGCCAAGCTGCCGGCAGGCACGGTGGAAGACCTCCTGAAGCCAGAAAATAAGGACAAGCTCGTCGCGGTCCTCACGTATCACGTGGTGCCCGGTAAGGTCATGTCTGGTGATATTGCCGGTAAAAAGGCGATGGTCGGGACCGTGCAGGGCAGCAAGCTGTCCGTCGATGCCACCAAAGGCGTCAAAGTTGATGAGGCCATGGTGACTACGGCCGACATCGAGACATCGAATGGCGTCATTCACGTGATCGATGCAGTCGTTCTGCCGAAATAACCTCGGCAAAAACCTATAATAACAAACATGGCCGGCATCGCGCCGGCCATGTTATCCAGATCGCCGCGCAATTGGCATGAAATGATAAATGGCAGCTCGGGAAGTCAAATATGTTCCCACGCGAGTTTATAAAGCTCGCGGCCAAAAATCATCGATTTGATAGATGGGACTGAGCTAACACGATGGCTCTCCGGCAAATCAAAAAAGGATCTTCAGACCCACCACAGGACCGTGCGTGAGTAGATGATGGACACGATTTTGGAGGATAGCGATAATTCGGTGTTGTTCTCACCTAATATCAGCAATCCAGAAGCTGAATAATTTGCGCATGGATATTCAGAATCAGGAGTCCACGGCCGCGTATGTGCTCACACCTACCTACCGCCAGAGCCGCCGGCGGCCTCGTCAATCATCTTTTCTGCTGCTTGGCTGGCGCCTGCCGCTATGGCCTCTTTTTGCTTCTCGTCAAGTTCCGTGGCTCCATCAAGGCCAGGCACCTTAACCCGCACCTCCTTGCGCGCAAATTCGATACCGTTTTCCTCAAAACCTTTCCGTACGCGAGCGAGGATTTCTTTTTTGGCCGCGAACTGCATTCCCGCCTTGGCCATGAATTTGCCACGCACGATGATGCCAACATCGTCGTAGCCATAGACACCCTGAAATTTGAACGGCTGCAGCATCGTTTCGGCAATTTCAGGAATTTTCATCAGATCCTCGCCAATCTGTCTGAACAAGCGTTTGACCTTCATCACGTCGGTGTCAAACGGAACGGTGAACTTTAGCTTCACCATAGCCCAGTCCCGGCTCATGTTCGTAAGTTTCGGAATTTCGCCATAGGGAATGATGTGTATTGGGCCCATATGATGGCGCAGATGCAGCGAGCGAACCGATATCTTGTCCACCGTGCCCATGGTGCCGTCGATATCAACATATTCGCCAACACGAAACGCGTCATCGAGAAGAAAAAACACGCCAGAAACAATGTCGCGCACCAGCGTCTGTGCACCGAAACCTACGGCGAGACCAACGATACCGGCACCAGCCAAAAGCGCCGTAATATTCAATCCCAGATGGCCAAGGGCGAGGAGAGCGGCTATCGTCAGGATCGCTCCCTGGGACGCGAGACGGACAATTGGAAGAACCGTGGCAAGCCGAGACCCGCCGCTGCCACCACCTTCACCACCCCCCATATCAGGAGCGCCTTCTGTTTGTTCATTGGCAAGTTTTCCGTTCGCCCAGCAATTCAGCATTTCCCAGGCCAGATATCCGGCTGCCAATATAAGCAATGCACCGATACCACGACCGGCCAACTGGGCGCCAAAACCAGCCTCGGCGAGTTGTAGAGGCTTGATACCCCAAAGGCGGGTAACGATGAGAATTCCAGCCACAACCAGTATGACGCGTCCCATCCGAACATAACTGAGTTTGGTCTGGCGGTAAGCCCGTTCGGCAATCTGCCCTTCGCCTTGTAATGGCGGCGTCAGGTGATTCACGAGACCGCGGATCATCGTATCGAATACCGGCATCATCAAAATAAGCGCCAGCGCGACATTCTGCTGGCCTTGGAGAAGGTCAAAACGACCAGCGCTCGCTATGATTTCAATAAGCACCCAGTTCAGAACTACCAGCGCGATGGCAATCTGCGGCCACCAGTCTGCGCATTGGCGCATGCCAGGCGTTATATCTTCGTCTTCGCCCACCAGGATCCTGGTTATTCCGTCCCTCACCGTCCAGATGGTGTAAATCACCCAGACGTAAGCGGCGAGATTGAGCCACCAGGCAAGCCGTAGTTCGCCCATTGGAACGCCATTCCGTGCCAATGCCGGGATCAAGAACCCAATAGCGGCAAGAAGCGCTGCGATAATCAGCAAGTTTCGGTGCAAAAAGCGGGCGGTCCAATCATCCGCCGTAACAAGCCGCAGATCGGGATTGGATGGCGCCAGGACAAAGCGCAAGACCACCGAGACAAGGCGGACTTTAACGATTAGTTGGACGACGAACGACCAGGCGATAAACCGGTCTATTGGCGCGGACATCGCCAATCCAATGGCAATGCGCGCGATCAAGGCGAATGCGATCAGTCCGACAAGATCAAAGAACAGTCGCACCGATAGAGCCTGCAAGGTCTCTGTCAATGTGCCAGGCCGAATATCACTTTTCTGAGGGCGCCATTTGTCGACACCGCGGTTGACCAGCCATTCAGCTGCTAATCCGGTCAATACGGCAGCGATGATCAGCCCAACAAACTGCAGCGCGCCTGCAAGGCCACGGCCATTGAGGAAATTGTCTAAGCCCCTCTGCAAGCCACCGAACAGCACTGGCAAACGTTGAACGGCTATAGAAAAATTGTTGCCTATTCCGATAATCGATTGGGACAAGAATCCGAACATGCCTATCTGATCGCCAGATCCTGGTTTTGCCAGTTGTTCTTTGGCCACCAGATCAAGGCGCTCCAGGAGCAGTGCGCGCACTTCCTCATCGCTTAATTTGGAGACAAGGGCTCGGGCAGCATCCTCAGTCAGAGGATCGGGGAGCACGGTGCTAACTGATGTACTTTCATCAGATGCACCAGCATCCAGCGTTTGCGCAAATGCTGGCGGGAGCAACATGCCCAGCCAGATGATCATGCTCAGCAGGAACGAAGCGCGCATTTTAATCCTCTCTGATGACAATCAGTTGGACGACGATGTGGATGTCTGGCGAAATCCGCCATTTGCGTCGTGATTAGTCTATCGCGTTGGCATGGAAAACGGCAATCACGCTCGATCTGATCCTTTCCGCACACTGCTTTTTAGCAAGCTTCGCCTTGAAATCGAGGCAGTTATGGGTGTCGCGGCTGACCGCGTATTGCTCAGTCCTTGAGATTGAGATCCCAACGCGCCGGACCGGCTGCGAAATAAAAATCCTGACGTCAGAACGCCCGAGTGGACAAAATCGTGGACTAATACCTAGCCTATAGATTGGCGATCTGCCGTATGCCATAAGCCGGAGGAAGTAGGCCTAATACCAAGTGATAATCGCGCCGTAACAGAGTGAAAAAGTGATGAAAAAAAGACATTTCATGTGTGGCTGGTTTTGTGCGATTTTGGTCTTGCCAGGGATTGGCAACGCACAAACTGCCGATGACTTCGCCGAGATTTTCGTGCACCCGCGCGATCGTCACTATTTGCCTGGAACTGCTCCCAGCCTTCCAAAAGTAACAACTGAGAATTTCCTCGACGGCGATCGCGGTGAGGTCACAAATTGGCATTATCAAACTGACAAACAAGTGATCTCACGCGAACTCTGGACAGACGAAAACGGTGAAACAAGAGGCCGATTGCGGCTGGGCCGACGGTTTTAAGACGCGAACGAATTCCTGCCGGATTCTCATTCCCCTAAATTACGATTCGCCATTTCTACCTTCCTTGATAGACTAGTTTTTCTGAAAAATTACTCACTAAATCTCAAATTGGATTGGATAGCTAAGGTGATTGAAATGAGACGAGGTTTCGCCATCGCATGCATCTTGGGGGCATCAATTTTAGTTGCCTCGCCAACGGTTGCACAAACAATTGGCTATGGCGAAGCGATCCGCGGTCTGACGGCAGCCTGCGGTGCCGACATTGAGAAGTACTGCAAGGGCGTAAAACCGGGTGGTGGCGCCATCAGCATCTGCCTGGCTAAGAACAATATTTCGACCGGATGCGCTGCGACATTCGAAGCCGCCTTTGTGCTTCTGGCAAAACGAGCCGCGGCACAGGAGGCGGCGCCACAGATTTGTGAAGCCGACGCGAAGCGGCTGTGCGCCAACTTCCGGGAAGGCCGCGCCCGCATTCTCCGCTGCCTGATACGCAATGACAACACCCGCAAGGTGTCAAACAAATGCAATCAGGCGATCACCGACGCCGGCTGGCGGTAGGATTGGCAATCTATGACCGGCCTGCGCTGGCTGGCCTTGGCATAAAACGTTTCGATATTTTGGAGATCAATTTGATGACGGATCTTTGTAAAAAGCTCCTTGGTTCCACTGTTGCCCTGCTGATCGGCACATCTTTGTCGCTGGCGCAGGGAAGAATCAGCGAAGCTGATATACTCAATAGCCTGCAAAGCACCGGCCAGGCCGCGCGTGCTGCCAATTTGAACCTGGACGCATTGCGCCGGGATGTTGAGAAGCGCATACAGGTCGAAGGAACGGAGAACGCCGCCAGCCCGCCACCGGTGCTTCAGGCGCTCTCCACCCTGCCCAACCTGACGGTGGAGATCCAGTTCGACTTCGACTCCGACTGGATCCGGCCGGCGTCGTGGGAAACCATTGGCGTGATCGCTGATGCGCTGCATCATCCGTTACTTTTAAGCAACGCGTTTGCCGTAGTCGGTCATACCGATGCCAAGGGCAGCCGAGACTACAATTTCAAGCTCAGCCAGAGGCGCGCGGACGCGGTCCGCGAAATGCTGATCTCGACATTCCGCATACCACCGGGCCGGCTTGTCGCTCTCGGCCTGGGCGAAGAGCAACTTCGCGATCCGTCAAATCCAGACGCCGAAGTTAATCGCCGCGTGCAGCTTCTCAATATCGGGCCGCGGTAGCGCTGCGCGCCGCCGCGATTTTTCAGCCGATAGATTCTTAGCCTCTAACGACGACGCCCACCGCGCCCACCACCTGATGGCCTGCGGTAAGTCTGCCTGCTCGGGCCGGATCGCTGCGGCCTTGATCTTTGAACCTGACGCGTTTGCTGCGGTCGGCGCTGTTGGACTTGCCGCTGCTGAATAGAGCGTTTGTTACCCACCTGTCTGTTTCGGTATGAATTGCCGACGTTGGAAGGCGCCTTCCTTCGTTTTGCTTGAGCCATTGTTTGGGCCGAGCGCTGCCTTTGAACGCCTTGCCGTTGTGTTGCCGGCCGGCGGTCTGCCGTTTGCGGTCGCTGGCGAACTTGAGCACGTGGGCCGTCCTGCCGTTGCGCACTTCTTTGCCTGACATCATCACGCCGGGCGGCGCGATCTCCATCGCCGCCGACACGCCTCAAATCTGCCCGATCGGGCGGTTGGACACCGGACCAGTTGCCACCGTCATATTTCTGCCACTGACCATCTTTGCGCCGGTAGACATTACCGTCGCGGCCGGCATAGATATCATTACCGGGCCCTCTGATGACTGCGCCTTGCCGTCCCGTCGATGATTGCCAGCGCAATCCAGCCGCGCCACTATCACCTTGGAAACCACGGGCGCGCGCCCATTCTGAGCCACGCTTGACGCCTGCCGAGCCCCAGGAGCCATAGACATTGCTGCCGCCGCGGGCGATTGCTCGCGTATCCGTGCGCGGATTATAGGCAGAGACAAATCCGCGGCTGCCAGCGGGTCCGGAGATGCGACCGGCACGGACATAAGTCCCGGTTCTTGGATTGTACCGGCTGCCAACGCCAATGCCCCGATAGGGCCCGTAAGCGTAGCCATAGCGCCCGAATGCGCCCCGCGCCGGGTCATAATAGCCGCCAAAGCCATAGCTGATCGGTCTCGGGTAATAGATCGGGTAACGGCCTGGCGGATAGTACCAGTAAGGCGGATGATACCAGCCTGAGCCATAAACGAACGTATTCCAGGCGAGGTAGCCCCACAGATAGCCCATGGTGTATCCAAACCACACGGCTCCCGGCGCTGTTTCGTAGACGCGTACATAAGTGACATTGTGCACTGGTGAGGATGCCGGGATCGTGTAGACAACATCGGGAACCGATGTCGCGACTTCAAACGGGCCTTCCGGGCTGTCGCCGACGAACCAGACGCCGTCTTTGACGACATAATATTTATCGCCAACGCGGATGACCGTTTCACTGGCGTTGGCCGCGTAGGTCATCGCCGTGCCGTCAATGAGCTCGAATACCGGTTCACCGGCATAATCGACATCGACGCTGACAGATCCGGTTTCGACACGCGCCATCTGTGG
>CAMYJA010000046.1:0-1622 GCA_947258705.1 uncultured Hyphomicrobiaceae bacterium
CGTGATCGCAGCCGTCAGCGTCGTCTTGCCATGATCGACATGACCGATCGTGCCGATATTCGCATGCGGCTTGTTGCGCTCAAACTTCTCTTTAGCCATGCTCTGTTCCCAACCTCAATCCTGCGTTTTCGTCATATTGTCGTTCCGGCGATCCGTCGCATTGAACCCTATCGCCTTGTTTTTCCGCTACGCATCCCTGATTTTCCGCCTCACATCATGTCCGCATTCGCCCGTCAGCTTGTCCAGGGCTCGTAAAACCGGATTTAAGCGGTTTTGGAGCGGGTGAAGGGAATCGAACCCTCATCATCAGCTTGGAAGGCTGTTGCTCTACCATTGAGCTACACCCGCCCAGATCAATCTTCCGATCAGGGAATAATTAGAACGGTCTCCTCTTAAACCTTACCGAAACTCGAAACCAAAACCACTTCACACACTGTCGGAATAAATGGTGGAGGGAGTTGGATTCGAACCAACGTAGGCATAGCCAACGGGTTTACAGCCCGTCCCTTTTAACCACTCAGGCACCCCTCCTGGTCTTATTCCAAGGCAATTATCCAAATGAAATCGCCCCGCTGAAAGGGCAGCAGGGGCTAAGGATCTGTTTATGATGCGATTAAGCGGTCCTGTCAACATCAATAACGCCTGTAAACCATTTAATATGCCTCTCGCGAAGATCTCTCTTTGCAAGGCGTCCAAAAGCAGTTTACCTCACTGCAATGACCAGGACATCGAAAAGAAACGTGAAATCGCGCGCGCGCGCGCCAAAGCGCGGCAAACCGGCGCCCGAAGGCAGCGGCAAGACCTCGCTCTACGGCACCCATGCCGTCGAGGCCGCGCTCCTCAATCCGCAACGCGTCATCCATGCGCTGTTCCTGACCGGAAATGCCCATGAGCGTCTGTCGCCCGTCCTGAGCGAGCGCGGATTGAAGCCCGAGATCGTCACATCGCGGGACCTGGCAAAAAAGCTCGGCGCGGACGCCGTTCATCAGGGCGCTCTTCTGGAAACTTCACCCCTGCCAGAAATGCATCTCGCCGAATTCCTCAAGACCTCCGCTCGTGACGGCGCGCACAAGGGATCCATTGATCCGGCCGCCCCCGCCCCCCGCAATCTGATCCTCATACTCGACCAGGTCACAGATCCCCATAATGTCGGCGCGATCATCCGCTCCGCCGCCGCCTTCGGCGTCAAGGCTCTTGTCATGACGCGCCGGAACAGCCCGCCCCTGTCGGGAACGCTTGCCAAGTCGGCATCCGGCGGTCTCGAGCATGTTCCGGTCATTCATGTCACCAATCTGGTCCGTGCTTTGAACGCCATCGGAGATGCCGGTTTTTTCAGCATCGGCCTGGATGGCACTGGCGAATATCTTTTGGAGGAGGAAACGGGACGCCAGCCCCTGGCGCTCGTCATGGGGGCCGAGGGCACCGGGCTGCGGCGTCTCACCCGCGAGGCCTGCGACCGCATCTGCCGCCTCGCCACCTGCGGACCCCTTAAAAGTCTCAATGTATCGAATGCCGCCGCCGTTGCCATGCACGCGGTTCAACGAACCTGAATTTCAGCCACCCGCATCGGCAAAAAATTAACGCCGCAGTAAAACTGCGGCGTCAAAAATTCGCATGACCGG
>CAMYJA010000046.1:1726-8920 GCA_947258705.1 uncultured Hyphomicrobiaceae bacterium
TAGTGATAGTGCCGCCCGCAATGCCGATGACGGTGTCCCTTGCCGCCCCATGCCCTGTGACCATGCCAGCGGCGGGTCGGATATCGGCAACGAACGCGGTTGCGTCTTGCGCCATAATTGTAATGGCGGTCGTCACGATAGGAATGGCGCCGATCGTATCGGTGCTTGTTCAGAAGAATGGCGCCTGCAAACAGGCCGAGTGCGATGCCTGCAGCGACACGGCCGCCGCGGTGACCGGCTTCGGCCGGCGCAACATGTGCCGTACTGATCCCGAGCGCGAGAACAGCGGCTGCGATTGGAGTGAATAGTTTTTTCATGTCTTTCGTCCCGGTTAATGGTTTCGTTACGGCCGGAGGCAACCTGAAACAAATCGTTTCGCCGACCATGACTGAGCCCTTACCCGCCATTAAACCGACACACACCTGAACGGCACATGAACGGAAAACTTGGTAAGGCAATCGGAGTCTCATGATGACGGCTAGCAGCTAAATTCGCCGCCATCTGGGCAAATGATAAAATAGGAATGAAACGTGGCGAATTAACCGCGACTGAATGGCTGAAATAAGCAGGATGGTGGAGCATGAAAGCGAGCGGGGCGGGAGATCCGTCCCGCCCTTCAACAATCGCATTTCAGCCGCGTCGACACCCGTGCGCCGCGTGATCTAGCGGCCGCGTTCCTCAGTAATGATGGTAGTGACGGCGATGACGCCTGTAATGACGCCAGGCGCGGCGATATTTGCGGTAATAGCGCCGTCCCGTATGACGCCGCCGATAATGGCGCCGTCCGTAATATGGCCTGGAATAATAATGACGATAATCGTAATGATATGGACGGTAGTAACGATGTCCATAACCGTGACCAGCGAGCAAAGCAATCAGTTTGAAGATTTTCATACCTGTCTCCGTGATCAATTACCTTACCCCGGCCCGACAAGCATACAGCATCCCGTCCCGCCTGTCGCGTCCCGTCAGGTAAATTCACGAAAACTTGCACGTGCTGATACGTGCTTGATATGCTCATAATGCGCAAATGCGGGGCGCGGGCCCCATCCGTTTATTTATGTGGAGTGCCTGACCTAAAATGCTTGCTGCAACGAAATTTGCATGCCATTGAAGCCCCCGGTTCTTAACCCTATTTTTCCTTTAGGGCTTTAGGATGCCTTTCGCGTACAAATGCGAATGCCCACCGGGCATTATTTGGGCCGGCTTAGCTCAGTTGGTAGAGCGGCTGATTTGTAATCAGTAGGTCGGCGGTTCGAATCCGTCAGCCGGCACCATATTTCTTCGATCAGCTCGATCGTGAAGAAGTCAATCGCAAGATCAGATAACCTGCCACAGCCGAAATAATCGAACCGGCCAATATTCCCAGCCGGTCGTTGGTGGCATAGGCGAGCGCGCCCTGCTCGAACGCGAGTGAGCTGATGAACAGGCTCATGGTGAAGCCGATGCCGCACAGGACGCTGACACCGTATATATGCATCCAGTTCAGACCTTCGGGCAATTGCGCCAGTCCGCTTTTGACCGCTGCCCAGACCGTCCCGAAAATACCGATTTGCTTGCCGAGAAAAAGGCCGAGTGCGATGCCCAAAGGCACTGGCTCCAGCAAAGAGGACAAAGAGATACCTTCAAGAGAGATACCGGCATTGGCGAAGGCGAAAATCGGCAGGATGATATAGGCGACGCTCGGATGAAGGTCGTGCTCCAGACGCATCAGGGGAGAGGTGTCATTGTCTTCGGT
Organism: uncultured Hyphomicrobiaceae bacterium; assembly: GCA_947258705.1. Classification (GTDB taxonomy): domain Bacteria; phylum Pseudomonadota; class Alphaproteobacteria; order Rhizobiales; family CAMYJA01; genus CAMYJA01. The sequence goes on from CAMYJA010000046.1 coordinate 3,465, forward strand.
ACCGCGTAGCGGAATAAAGAAGGCGAGTAGAATGCCCGCCAGCGTCGCGTGCACGCCTGACTCGAGAACCGCAATCCACAAGGCCGTTCCAACCGTAAGATAGAGCGCGATCGAGGTCGTTTTTCTGTAATTCAGGAAGGCCAGAACGGCAAGCGCCCCGGCGGCCGCGATGAGCGAGGTTGTCGACAGATCGCCGGAATAGAAAATCGCGATAATGATGATCGCGCCGATATCGTCTATGATCGCAATCGCCAGCAAAAATAGTTTCAGCGCCGCGGGCACCCGGGAGCCGAGCAGTGCCATCACGCCCAGCGCGAATGCGATGTCGGTGGCCGCCGGAATAGCCCAGCCTTTCATGGCGATGGGGTCGCTGCTATTGAAGAAGATATAAATCAGCGAAGGAACGGCGATCCCCCCGATGGCGGCGATGGTCGGCAGGGCGATTTGAGCCGGTGAGGAGAGCTGCCCGACCAGCATCTCCCTTTTCAGCTCCAGTCCGACCAGCAGAAAAAAGACAGCCATCAACGCATCGTTGATCCATAGCAACAGGGGCTTGGCGAGATGCAGCTTGCCGACACGCAACTCGACCGGTGTCTTCAGCAATGTATCGTAATAGGGCTGGAGGAGCGAATTCTCGGCCAGCAGCGCCAGGATCATCGCAATAACAAGAAGGACGCCGCTCGCCGATTCAAGGCGCAGAAACTTTTGGACCGCCGCGTTCATGATTTATCTATTCCCGTTTCCCAATGAGTTGACGAACATTTAGGCGCAGTTGAATGGGTTTCAAGCAAGCCGGACACATCCTCCCGCACCGGCATCCGTCGGATGCCGGATGAAGCTCGGCAATAAACCGATGATTCGCGGCTTTGTAACGAGGAAGCTATTAAAAGCGCATTTCTATTTCAGACAAAAACCTGTCCTCCGGCCCGACTCCTGATATTGCTGTTATTCGCTCCCGATCGCCGTCCCAAATGATACAAATCCCGCATCAGCCGGGCACGGCGGGAAACGGCAGCAAAAAGACAGGAAAAAGACAGGCACGCCAGCCAGGAAAGACGCTCATTGCAATGGCCTATTCGCTCTATATTCTCAAATGTGCTGACGGCACCTTTTACACCGGCATAACCACCGATATTGACCGGCGTCTTTCCGAACATAACGGGCAATCGCCAAAGGGAGCGAAATATACCGCAGCAAGGCGTCCTGTGGAGCTCGTCTACCAAGACAGCTTTTCGACGCGTTCGCAAGCGCTTAAGGAAGAAATCCGTATCAAGAAACTGACCCGGACCGAGAAAGAGGAAATGATCTTGGCCGCGCCTTCAGAGGTCGCCCGGTGAGTGAGCGCCCCTGACCGTCTTCAGCGACGCCAGGCCGCCTGAGAGAGGGTCAAACGCCTCAACAAGCCCGCCCGCCCGACACAGCCCCGGCAATCCCGCTACTTCGGACCGGTCTTAATTTTTTTCGATATTCTGGGATCTGAGCGATTCAGGCTCTATACTTTGATTTTTCTCATAACGCTGCACGGCGAGAGTCGACCGGGCACCATTCGTCCCGTGCCATGGATTCTTCGAACCGGGCGGCCAGGGGTGGATTGTATGGGTCAGCTTGTTGTGTTCGACCGCATCCCCGAGCCCGAGAGTGATGGTATCCTGACGCTCAAAATACTGATTGCATCCCGCGAGCCCCAGGACAATCACACCTGTTGCGATCCCGCCGGTGATAAATCTCGCCCTTGTGAACGTTCTACTTTGTCGGACCATAATCGGCTCCCTCTTTCTCGATGTCGATGATATGGCCGTATCGCCCCTTCATCTCGCTCACGCGCAGATGATGTTTATGTCGGCGCTTGTCCCGCTCCGCCCGGCCGAGAAGAAAAAACTCCGCATCCGCGGTCGGCACTGTGTTGTCGAGAGGTGTTGCAAGGTTTCCGCCTGGAACCTTCGGTTGCACCAGACGCGGGGTCACGATGATCACCAGGTCGCTCTCGTTTTTGCTGTATTCCGCGCTACGGAACAACGTGCCCAGAACCGGCACCTGCCCAAGCCATGGCAATTGCGACTGGTTCTTGATGTGTGTGTGCTGCAGCAATCCGGCAATCGCGAAACTCTGGCCGTCCCGCAGCTCCACCGTCGTACTGGCACGGCGCACCACCAGTCCCGGAATGCGTATATTGCCGACCGTCACGCTTGTCGCATCGTCGAGTTCACTGACCTCGGGAATGATTTTCAGATTGATGAGCCCGTTTGAGAGTACGGTCGGTGTAAATGCAAGCGCGACGCCGAACTGTTTGAACTCGATGCTGATCCCGTCGGTGCCTCCATCGACGGGAAACGGGAATTCGCCGCCAGCCAGAAAACTGGCTGTATCTCCCGACAGCGTAATGAGGTTTGGCTCGGCCAGACGTCGGGCGAGACCGCGTTCTTCAAGCGCCTTGACGATCAGGTCCGCTGTCGTTCCATTGTCGAGAAGCCGCGCGATCAGCGTTCCGAAAGGCGCGGTGCCCGACAACAGGGCCGCGGTATCGATGATTTCCCCGGCTACTACAGCGGCTTGACCGCCTGTGTTTACGTTCACGCGATCGCTGCGAACGCGTGAACCGATACCCAGCTCTCGGGACGCCGTCCGGGAGGCCTCTACAAACCGGACCTCCAGCATCACCTGCTGAGCCGATCCGACACTTGCAATATTCGTCACAGCCTTGGGCGCATATTGTTCGGCAATCGCGACCGCCTTGCTCAGGGCGACGGCGTCTGGCACGTTGCCGCCCAGTATGATGCCGCCATTCGCCGAGCTTACCGTGATATTCCCCGCCGGCACGTTCTCCCGCAGCTTCAACCGCAGGCTTTCCAGATCATGCGTCACCTCGATTTGAAATACTTCGATGATCTGCTTGTTGCCGTCCAGAACCGCCAGGCTGGTCGAACCGATGGCCTTGCCCAATACATAAATCGAACGGTCTGTAAGAGGCAGAATGTCCGCAATCTTGCTGTCGCCGATCAGCGCTTCTGCATACGGTCCTGAAAGCTTGATGGTCTGCGACTTGCTGATGACCACCGAAAAAGTGCCCTGATCCCCATCATCGACCACGTCATATTGATCTTGCGCCAATGCCGGGCCGTGCCCGGACTGCAGGCCGACAGACATTATCGAGAAGCAGGTCAGAATTGCCCACAGCCGGACTGCGCGCCAATGCGCTTTATGATGTAATGACGGGCTTTCTTTTCCGGATTTTGGCCCGGAGCCGGATTTTCGACCAGAAAACGTGATTGCATAAACTTTGGCCACAACGACACCCCCATGATTAACGCCTCCGCCTACCCGGCTGCAAACGCGTTACGGACGCGCGAGCGGCGTGAAATGACTTGATATCGGGAGTGTGAAAAAATCGAAGGCCGGTCAATCACGCATCCCGCAAATGATTGATTTACCGCCTATCAGAGCGAATCACATGATGTCCAATCCGCTCGTCGAGTTATCCCGGCGGGTCCGAAACCTGTGGATATTATTCCCGGTGAACCTGGTACTCGGACCGTTCGAGCTCGCGTGTAACGCTGATCATCGCGGCGGAATTTTTCGTAGTCTTTTTTTCTGCCGCTGGGGCGGGAGTTTGTTGCGGTTCTTGCCCGCCAAATGTGAGATCCGACAAAGTAACGCGTTGCGCTACATCGTTAACCATGGCTCCGGCGCGCCTGAGCGTCAGGGAAAGAACGCCGATGGAGGATGCGAGAACGAGTTTCTGCGCATCCTTGATTCCGACTTCCACCGTGACCGTTTTCGCCAGTGCCGGCTTGTCGTTCTTGTCATCGGCGACTTGATCGACTCCGAGGACGCGGACGTTCTGCAGAAGCACATCCGTATAGGAATGGTTGACGTCTTGACCGCCGACTTTCTTATTCTCGTTGCGGGTCAGAAGGACATCGACATGATCGCCCGGCAGGACAAATCCACCGACACCGAGCACCTCGTTGACGCGGATTGAAACCGCCTTTGACCCCGATTTCAGCATGGCCGAAAGGGACGCCCGCTGGCCGGGACCGGTGATCTTCCATGACAGCACGGGTTCACCGACTTCTATGTAAGAAAGGGCGACAGTCTTGCCTTTCCTCTTCATGATTTCATTGATTTTCTGAACCGCGCCGTGCGGTAGCGAGTCCTTCGGCCACTCCATTTCCCGCAGGTTCGACGATGACAATTCTGTTCCGTAGCGTAGCGGTTGTGAAGCAACAACGACGGTAGACGTTTCAAACTTTTGTTCCCGGACAATGACCGTCTTGCCCTTGCTCGTCCATCCATGGATGTACTTTGAGGTCAGTATGGCGGCGCCGATCGCACACATCGCTGCCAGAATCAGGAGCAAAAACTGGGCCGACGAATTCAATATTGGCATGACTAAACACTCAACAAGTTGATTAACGGTACTTCGCGAAACGGGAAAAAGATCTTTTCCTGTCCAAAAAATAAACCATAAGCCTCTATGGGCGGTTAACGCTTGAAATAATTTTCCATCTCAAAAATTCAGAGACGCGTCATGGTTGTTTCGGCGCTATTCGTCCGGACTAAAACCGCAGCACGGTCTGTTCGCTGTTGAACGTGATGCCAGTCGTGCCGAACATGTTGAAAAGAAAATCGAAATCATAAGCGGCGGTGATCACCGCCGTTTTCGTATTATCCGGGTTCAGTGTCTCGCTGATTGCCACAGTGCCAAGTTTTTCCGGTTTCAGGAAAATCAGTTCCTGATTGAGGTTTTCTTTTATTTGATTGCTTGTCGCATCCGACTTGACCATTGCAAACCGGCTTGTCTTGTAAACGGCATAATCGAGTTCGAAAACGGTGTAGAGCGCGCGCGACCCTTCCATTAATCCGAACATTGCCACGATGAAAATAGGCAGGATCATGGCGGCTTCGACTGCAGCCGCGCCACTCCGGTCCATAATGAACCGCAAGGTGGTCGGGCCGCGAAAATCAACCTTCAGGCACTGTTTCAGCCGCTCAATGCCGCGCCGTTTCCGCAATGTGGCCTTTCGCTTGCTCATCGCAACCTCACAAGCGACTGATCGCTGATTTGATAGGTGCTGCTGAGCCCGGGATAGACAAACGTCGACTGATAGGTCTTGTTGATCTCGACTTTCAGGAATGTCAGCTTGCGCTGGCCGGCAGCACACCCCACACTGCATGCGATTGCGCCCGAAATAGTGCATTCGCATTCAAGAGACGCATCGACCTGTGCCGCCGTGCTCAAACTCATATCGTTCCATTCAGCTGGCATCGTTTGGCGAACCGCATTTATGACACTCTGCATGTCGCCCTGGACGGGTCGGCGCACCATGCCGTATTGCGCGCCTATACGGGCGGCATTCTGGATGGCCATTTTCTGACGGATGAGAGATGAGATTTCAAAGCCGCCGACAACCATCAAAATCAACAAAGGCGCCACCAGCGCGAATTCGACGGCGAAA
>CAMYJA010000047.1 GCA_947258705.1 uncultured Hyphomicrobiaceae bacterium
CGAAGGGTGAGTTGCGCTTTGTCGCCGTGCCGCTCGAGACCTATGGCAGCATCGACAAAAAATAATAATTGCGGATTGTGCGGCTGAAGATCAAGCGGACGCTCTTTCAGCCGTCTCGGAGGTGTAGAGGAAATCCATATCTGGTTTCTCGGTGGCAAAAAAATGGACCCAGATATAGGCATGGCTGAACGCTGCGACGACAAGCGCAGCCATCGAGTTAAAGCCGACAGCCAAGGCCCAGAACAAAAAGAAGGCATAGATGTACATGCCGTTACGCGTGAAGCGGAAGATGCCTTCATTCACGAGAGGCAAATTGCGGTATCGCTCATCGAAATGGTCCGCACCTGCCGCTCGCGTCATACCGAAATATCGCTGTACGCTGTACATGGCATAAACACCCGGGAGAGCCAGGGCGGTCGTGATCACTGCCTGATTGACAGGGTCGAGGTTGAGACTGCCCCGGTCCAACCAGGCCAATATCGCGAGCGTAATGAATCGGCCACCAAACAGCGCGAAGAACACGGCGAGGTATCCTGCAAAGCCGATTGTCTTGCTGATTGCCGAAGACTGTAATTCCAACCGCCATGTGAGCCATACGAAAATCTGGTGCAAAATAGGGAATGCAACGGCGGTCCAAAAAGCAATGGGGAACGGTCGCCCCAGGGTCGTCCAAGCCAATGAGAGCGCCGCGAGCAATATAGCCAAACAGGCGAAGTGCAGGACTTGCCCAGTCCAGAGGCCGGGCGGAGGTTTCGTGCTTGAGGTATTAAACGCCATGGCCAGCAGCATACATTCAGAATTCAAACAAGAAAGGGCCTTCTCGCCGCTCAATCAGGGCAACCCGGCCAGCCCTGCGCGCCACTTCGGTCCGGCACAAGAGTTTCTGCAGTGGGAAAACAAGCAGGAGCCAATGTCATTGGCTCCAATTGACCCGGTGCGGACATTTTTAGCGTGATTCATGCGGCTTTCCCTTTAAGGGCGCCCGCACGGAGAGCTGTCCGTGCGGATGCCGCATTCCGGGCCGGAATAGGGCAAGCATAGTCGATTCTGCAACAAGCGTTCGGAGGCAGCAGAACCAACTATTTTTTCTGAAACGGTTTGAGAAAGGGTTTGAATTTTGGTGCCGGCGGTGAAACTACTCCTCCGGGACATGTATAGCTCAGTCCCGAGTCTATTGGGAAATGCCGTTTGTTATATCCGTGGAAGCTGCACTGGGAACGCCGATGACCACTTTTGAGCACCTTCGCGTAAAGCGTGATGCCGTGTAAAGTAGCGCCCTTCAGACCTTTGCAAAGGCTGTCGAATGCGGCTTGCCGCAGGCTCGGATTGTGCACGCGAAATTTGTCGACAACGGCAAATTGGAAGATCGAATTTTTTCCAGGTAACGTAACTTTCTTGCCGCCAAGGCAGACAGCCGGAAGAGTGTTGGATTTTATGGCGCCAGAAATGCAGGTTTCAGCCGCATATCTCGCATTATATCTTGCCCATTTCTTGTCATCTCTCGTGTTGATAGCATGGCCCTTGGCACGAAAGCTCCCGAATTTCCTGCGCTTCAGTTTCCTGGGCATGGCAGCTCCCAAGGAATGATAAATCGGTCCCTTGCTTTCCGAGACGAGGTCATATCTGCAATAACGATTGGCGGCGTTGGCGTCCGCCGCAAACATGCTGGTCAGGTAAAAGAAAATGACGGGGCTTAGGGTGACTCCGAGAATACTGAATCGAATAGACATATCGCACCTCCTAACATTGGGACAAAAGGAAACTGCAGATAGGCTTATGAGAGTATGTATTGGCTGGTAGTCAATGATCGTGTATAGCGGCCCCCCTTAAGGCCAGCCTCACCGATATGCCGCGCCTTGCGCTCGGTTATACTACCATCTGCGCCTTGAGTTGATTGCAAAGCGCTAATTTCAATCAGGTTTTAGTCTATTAGATTTTACCCGATGGCGAATTGATTCATATCAATCCAGGGATGCATCACCGAGCGGTGAGTTCAACAGTCAACAAGCGAGAAGGAAAAGTTGCCTAAAATGGTCTCGATGTTAGGTCCAAACCAACCTGAGCGTGAATTACCGTTCATGGCCCTTAGTCCCCGTTCTCTCCAACTCTGAAATGCCCGCTTCCGTCCGGACTGGTCGGAAGCTGACAATTGTCGCAACACAGGCGAACCGATACCTCACATAATTCAGGATTAATCGGAGGCTCGGCGTCCGCTTTTTTGTGAGGTATGCGGAAGATCGCAGTTAGATGGGCGAGGGGAAAGATGAACCGATGCGGACCTTAGTTGACAGACAATTCTTGTCACGTGAGAAATTCACGGAGAGTGCCACGCCGGGCGGGATCAGGCATCACGCAACGGAGTTACATAGAAATTAATCAGTAAATCACCCGAATTGGTACCGAAAGATCACACTCGGTTGAATTATGGATGCATTACAGCTTAAACGTTTGACCGAATCGGAGCTCGCCGCGCATTGTAACTACAATTCATAGGTGTAATGGCAAAATTTGACGGGGCAAAGATAATGAAAAGATTGAGGTTTTTGGGATTGGCGACCGTTTCGGCACTGTTTTTCGCGATGTCGGCAATTGCCCCTATCAGTTCAGCTCAGGCAAACGATTGGAGCGGCGCACATATAGGCGTGCTTGTCGGATGGGGCTCGATCGACAATGACTATACCCATAGTGATGGCACGCCACCGCCCTTCGCCATAGAAACCGATGGTGTCCTGGGTGGGATCTTCGGTGGATTTGATTGGCAAAACGGGAATGCAGTCTTCGGGATCCAGGGAGATTTCTCCGTTGCCAATATGGACGGTGATTGGAGTGCCAATCCCGACCATGTTGCTGATATTGACTGGATCGGTACATTTCGGGCCAGGGGTGGATTTTTGGTGCACCCGAATGCTCTTATTTACGTCACTGGTGGGCTCGCAGTGACGCGCGTGAATTTTAAGCACATCGGCAGACACACCTGGAATGATACCTTCTACGGCTGGGTAATAGGCGGTGGCTTTGAAAGAATATTATTCGACAACGTAAGAGGCGCCATCGAAGGTCTTTATCTCGACTTTGATGAAGAGACCGGTCCGGGCCACCTGCACGCCGGTGGCGCAACCCATTCGATGTCTAACGATCCATCTGGTTTCCTTATCCGCGCCAAGCTTTCAATAGCTCTCGACAGCTTGCTTCAATAAGTTGAAAAGAACGCTCTTCATGAGTTGATCAGAGGGTGAACGTGGAGTTCTGGATTTTTATGTTCGTCGTTTCACCTTGAGGGATTCGGTGAACACAAAATACGCTCTTGGCAAATTAGCCTAATCTGTCTCATGATTGCTGGCGGGGAACAAATTTTGTGCAGGCCGCCTACGCAACGAACCGGCAACTTCCGGTTATGGCCCTTTTTCTCCGTTCTCTCCAACTCTGAAGTGCCCGCTTCCGTCCGGACTAGGTCCGGACTGGTCGGAAGCTGACAATTGTCGCAACACAGGCGAACCGATACCTCACATAATTCAGGACTTATGGGAGGCTCGGCGTCCGCTTTTTCGTGAGGTATGCGGAAGATTGCCGCCCGATGGGTACGGGGAGAGATGAGCCTAAGCCGTGACCACGACAATCGCCGCGGCGTTGGTGCGTCCATCGCACCGATAGCTGTGGGGCGCGGATGGGTCAAAATAGATCGAGTCGGATGTTTTGAGCGTGTAATCTTCGTCATAGATTGAGATTACAAGTTTTCCTTTCAGCACGTGGACGAGCTCTGCACCGTCATGGGCATGCGGTTCAGAAGGACCGCCCCCGGCGAGAAATTCGGCATAATAGCCTTCCAGCTTGCGGTCGTTCACGGGAAAATCGAGGCTTTCAAAGAAATAGGCCGGCTCTTTTACGCCAGGCCGGTCTGGCAGGCGCAGGCGGTCCTTCGCCCGCACAATAGCCGCGACAGGGCTATGCGCTCCATCAATAAAGAAGTGCTCCAGCCCGACACCAAACACCAGAGAGATGCGCAACAGCGTTGGAAGCGTCGGGAACACCTGACCGCGCTCAATTTTCGATAACATGGCTGGTGACAAGCCGGTGTGTTCGCCGAGTTGCACCAGACCGAGCTTCTTCTTATGCCGGAGCGTTCGGATTTTTGGGCCTATGGCGTACTGCTCAAGTCCTTCTGCGAGTGTATCGGTCAACATTTCTGCATTCCTTTTTCGTCTCAGTAAAATCACTCTAATGCAATTTTACTATGAATAAAATATATTTGTATGTAACGAAAATGTGAATTGAGGTAAAAATAATTTTCTTTATATGATAATCCTGTCAGCCAAATTGGTTGGCGGATGCGGGGCAGATTTTCCGCGTCCTTTCCCTCAAGCAAAAAAAGATGAAGGTGAAAAAATGAAAACGCAACTCAAGACCCTGATAATCGCCGCTACGGCGGCCATCGGCCTCGCGGCGGGAGCTCCTGAGGTACGCGCCACAGAGAAAAACATTGTTGAGACGGCAATCGAGGCTGGCAAGTTCAATACGCTGGCAAAAGCGCTCGGTGCGGCTGGACTGGTCAATACGCTGACGGGCAAGGGACCGTTCACAGTCTTTGCGCCGACCGACAAGGCGTTCTCAAAACTGCCGGCGGGAACCGTCGAGGCGCTCCTTAAGCCGGAAAACAAGGACAGACTGACGGCAATCCTCACTTATCACGTGGTGCCGGGCGCAGTTAAGGCGGCGGATGTTGTGAAACTCGACGAGGCCAAAACGGTGAACGGCCGGAACGTCATGATCAAGACCCGTGGCGGCTCGGTAATGATCAACGGTGCCAAGGTCACCTCAGCCGACATCGCAGCCTCGAACGGCGTCATCCACGTCATCGATGAGGTCATCATACCCCCTAAGGGCTAGTCCCGTTGCTGAAGAAGTAAAGTTTCTGGGCCGCTGTTACCGGCGGCCCAGCCCTCTAGTAAAGGAGAAAAGACATGAAATTGTTGAATATGATTACGTTGATCCTGGTTATCGTTGGTGGTGTCAACTGGGGGCTCGTTGGAGTTTTCGGCTTCGACCTGGTTGCCGCCATTCTTGGTCAGGGTTCGCTCCTGGCGGGTGCCGTCTATACGCTCGTTGGCCTGTCGGCATTGTGGCAAGTCGTTCCCCTTGTTGCCATGTTCCAGACAGACGAGTCCTCTGTCCAACTGGGGCACTCAGCACAGTGAACCAGCAGCAACCCCGCTGCTGCTTTCCTTCCCTTCCCGGCGGCAGCGGTGGTTGCACTATTGAGAGCATTAGAAGAGGCCATATGCCTATTGGAGATGTTATAGAAGTCAACGACCGGATGCAGTCCGGCTATCGGTATCAGCTTGTCGCGCCGGTCGGCAGAGATTTCCCGGACGGATTCCAGCCATTTTACTCACCGCAGAAAATGCTGGAGCTGGGGATATTCGAGGGGAAGTACTGCAATGACTGCACCAGCGAATTCCCCTCGTCGTGGTTCCGCCGTGCAAAATTGAGCGAGCGTCCTGATCCGGCTCTAAACTGTTTTGGCGTCAAGAGTCGCCAATCGCTATCCGTCTGGCGAAAAAAAGGCTGGATATACGGCCCTGATCCTCGCGGATGGTTCCAATGGTATTGCAGATACTTCCTCGGGAGGCGATTACCGGAAGTTGATGAAATTCAAATCAGGCGGTGGAGATCGTTTGCGCGGCACGCAGCTCAGGTTCGGGCCAACTGCGAGCCGGGAAACATTTTCTGCCGGCCACGCCAAAGACAAGCTCTGCTGCAGTGGTCCTACGATCCGCTCATCTAGTGAAGTGTCCGCTTCTGACTCTTTTTCTCAGTGGTCGCTCACTCAGTGATGCCCGCTTCCGTCCGGACTAAGTCCGGACTGGTCGGAAGCTGACAATTGTCGCAACACAGCCAATCCAGCACCTCTTATAATTCAAGACTTATGTGAGGCCCGGCGGTGGACTTTTCGTGGGAAAGCGGAGGATTGCGATTATGATCTCGCGGGAAGGACGGTTAAGCTTCCCAGTATCGATGTAGAGGAATAACAGCGGTTATGGTAATTGATGACCATGATAGCTAATATTTTTGGTGCATTGATCGGTTTTGCTGGTGTGTGTCTAACTCTCTGGTGG
>CAMYJA010000048.1 GCA_947258705.1 uncultured Hyphomicrobiaceae bacterium
CTGAATTTGAAGTTTCCGTAAGAACCGGCAGAGCTTGGAATTTTCACAACGACCTGGTCATGCCTGCGGGAAAGGGCCGATAGTTTTGCCGCCAGGGCCGACGGACCGTAGGCGCTGTACAATGTGGGCCTGGCGCTTCGGCCGAGGACGTCCCAAACACGATGTCCAAACCAGATCTTATCGTTGACCCGCCTTGCCAGGCCTGGCGGCGGGGCCATGACGCCCACGTCCAGGCCGCCCGCCTGCGCCAGTTCCATGGCCAAATGCCAAATGCCGCCGGTTCCCTGATAGGGAATAATCGTCAGGTGACCGGTTGCGCGCGCCGCGGCGATCACATCGCGCGACAGTGCGCGCCCTTCGGCGGTGTCGAGCGACAATGGATGGGGCTTGCCGCGCGCCAGAGGCAATTGATGGACATGCATGCGGCCCAGCTTGAGAACGTCCTGCCGGTATGCCTCGAAGGCGGGATTGCGATCTCCCCAAATCACCAGATGGTCGCCATCGTCGGCAAGCACGGAGAGGCGATAGTCGTAATGGAGCATTTGCTCGGGCCGCATGAGCGCCGTTTCGGTATGGTCACCGATAATGAGCGCGAGGCCGTCCCGATCCGAGGGCGCAACCCGCGGACCGAATGCATCGGTGGATGCGAGAGACGGCTCATCGGCCACCAGTCCGGCCGCAATATCGCGCAGCCGATCCTGTTCCACCCGGCCAATGTCGACGTCATGCCGGGAAATGACGGGAATTCGTGCTCGGATTTCCGACATTTGTTCAGACACGGTCTCGCTGGCGCCGGTTACCATAATCGTCGCGGCTCCTTCGGCCTTTCGGGATGGCAATAGATCATCTCAATCGATCAAACCGCGCTTGTCTTTGCTCCAGATCAAATCTCTTTTTTCGATAGTCCGCTATGTTTGAAAATGTGCGCAACGCCCGTCCAGATGAATTTCATTTGATGAGGGAAATTACATGTGCCGCCTGTATGGCTTTCTCGCCAATGAGCCGACGAAAATCGAATGCAGTCTCGTGCATGCTCAAAATGCCCTGCTGGAGCAAGGCATTCAGGACAGGGCGGGACTGACCCATGGACATGGCTGGGGCATCGGGATTTATCCAGACGGGCTATCGGTTGTCGAGAAACAATCATGGGCCGCCTGGCACGGCGAGCATTTCAAGAAGGCAGCGGCCCGAGTTTATTCGAAGAGCGTTATCGCTCATGTCAGGCGCGCCACGGTGGGACCGCCCTCGATAGAAAATACGCATCCCTTTGCCCATGGCCGCTGGCTGTTCGCCCATAACGGAACGATCAAGGATTTTGACGCCGTAAGACCGAAGATGCTGGAGGAGACGGATCATCTGCACCGTGAGGAAATTCACGGCTCGACCGACTCCGAGCATATTTTCAGATATCTCCTGACCCTGTGGCAACGCCAACCGGATCGGGATCTGCGCTTGACGCTGCGCGACTGCATCAGGAATATTCTGGCATGGTGCCATGAGGTTTCGCCGGACCAACCGCCATCGCTGAACCTGTTGCTGACCGATGGGCAGCATCTGGTGGGCTCGCGGCTGGGGCGGACGCTGTGGTCGATCGAACGCGATCATATCGGGATTTGCGAGATCTGCGGCAAATCCCATGTCGCCCATGACATCCAGCAAGCCTACCGAGCGGTCGAAATCGCCTCGGAACCGGTGACCCACGAAAAATGGCTCGGTGTGCCTGACGGAACGGTGTTCAGCGTCGACCCGGATATAAAACTGCATTTCGAGCCCATTGGGGAATTCGCGCCGACCGCCTGAGGCTAGCGCAGATTGGCATAGTCGGGATCCGACCAATCGTCGTAATGGTTGTGATGCCAGCCCTCCGCGCCGATCAGAGGAATGAAGCGCACGAGACACAGGCGTTCCTCGTCATATTCGTCTTCGGTCCTGCGGGTGATGCGGATGAGCGTTTGAAAAGTTTCCTCGGACCCGACGGGTATCACCAGCCGGCCGCCGACTTTTAGCTGATCGCGCAGGGATTGCGGCACCAAGGGACCGCCGGCGGTTACGACAATTGCATCGAAGGGCGCCTTTTCGGCGCAACCCCTGGTACCGTCGCCGGCAATGACATGGATGTTGGCATAGCCCATTTCGGTCAGTTTTTCGCGGGCACGGTCAGCCAGTTCCTGCTTGCGTTCGATGGTGACGACTTCGCCCGCGATTTCGCCTAGGACGGCGGCGGCGTATCCGGAGCCGGTGCCGATCTCCAGCACTTTCTCTCCGCCCTTCAAGCGCAGGGCCTGGGTCATCAGCGCAACCATATAGGGCTGGGAAATCGTCTGGCCGCATCCGATCGGCAGGGGACCGTCCTGATAGGCCAGATCGCGGAGATCGGGGGGAATGAACTTCTCCCGCTCAACACTGGCCATGGCGGCCAGCACTCTGGCATCGTCAATGCCGCGTTCAGCAATCTGTTCGTCCACCATGCGGCGGCGCTGCTTGTCATAATCCATTATGATCGTCTCGATATCGCTCCTTTACAGATCCGACTGGGAACATGGACGAACCCGAAAGCCCCGGGCACGGAAAGGGCAGGGACGCGCGCGCAAATATGGCGCCGATTGCTATTCGTGATGCTCCGAAACGGCCTGCATGATTTCGCCCGACAGATCCTGCGGCAATTTTTGGGAAATGTCGCCAATCGCAAGCATGCCGACCATGCGCTTCTCTTCATTCATAACGGGCAGCCGACGGATCTTCTTCGCTTCCATAATGCGGATGGCGTCTTCCGCCTCTTCATTTTCATTGCAGTAAGTGATGCCTTCGGACATGACGTCGCGGGCTGTCATTTCTTCGGTGTTTTTACCTTCAACGAAACCGCGGCATGAGATGTCGCGGTCGGTCACCATCCCGATCAGGCGGTCGTTTTCGCCAACCGGAATCGCGCCGATATCCTCATCGCGCATCAATTTGGCCACGGCCTTCAATTTCGTGTCCGGTTCGACCCAGGTCACGCCGCTGTGCATGACGTCCTTTACCTTCATAACGCTCTCCATTTCTGTCTTGCAACAGCCCCTGACGGTCACTCTCATCCTCTCACGGGCATGGCGCATTGATCTCGATCAATCAAGAAGAGCGACGTTGGTTCCAAAGGGGCCCTTGTCGCCGTCGCGCTCCTTGAAGCGCACCTTGCTGCCGATCTGTACCTTGGTCCAGACAGGCTTGGTCAGGCTGTCCTTGTCGAAATAAAGTTCGTGTCCATCTTCGGTTTCGATAAAGCCATAGCCTTCTTCATCGAATATGCGGACAACATGGCCATGCATTGCGGCCGGGTGCTGCTTGGTTCTGTGGGCGCTCATTTTACGGACCTGGTCTTCTAGGGAGCGCCGGGCGGCGTCGAAGGAATCGCGAATGGCCACATAGATGTCTTCATGGGCATGGTTGACGCCGGCTTCACGCGTCACGGCGATATCTTTTCCCGGGATGGATAGATCAATGCGCACCTCATAGATATTGCCTTTGTGTTTGTCGCGATGGGGTGCGTCCACGACGACATTGCAGCCGATAATCCTCGGATGAAATTTTTCAAGCTCATCGATTCTTCTTTTGATGTCGCTTTCTATGGCATCGGAGTGTTCCAGATTATGGAAACTGATACTGGGCTCGATCTGCATTGATGTTTTTCTCCATATGACAAAGTTGTATGCCGCCCCAATCAAGCTAATCGGCTGAACGATCGAATTGCACAATGCGCATGATGTTTGCACTTACCCATATCGCTCAACAGGGCCGGTTTTTTAAAAAACCACTGATCCCAGAAAGCCCTATTTTCGGTCCGGCGTAATTGACCCAAGTCAATGCGTCGCGGGCTCGAGACGCGCGAAAATGCGAAATCAAGTCTATAATAGCGCCTGACTGGAGAACGTCACATGAGTAAATTGACCGCGGAGATCGTCCACAATATTACGGGGCGTCTCGATGAAGGCCGGGTCATCGAAATCCTGAAAACCGGTGCCAGCGAGGAAGAGCTCCTTGAAGCGTTCGAGTGGCTCTATGCCGATGACGCCCTGGCGCGCGAACGTCATCATGCGCCGGACAGCCGGGTGGCTTTGCTGCGCGACATCTTGAACCGTCCGGAAATGGAGACTGACGAGGACCGGTGAACGCTGTTCCCGGTCTCCTTTCGGCACAACTTATCAAGGCCATGCCCAATGTATCAACGTGCATCAGAATCCAGCAAGGCCAGCTCCGGCTCAGCTAAAGGCGGCGCTGCGCGGCGCGGTGTCAAAACAACCGCGAGAAGAGGCAGGGCGAAGAAAAACGGCGCTGATATAGACTCTTCGCCGGTAAAGCAGACAGAGCAGCAGCCTGTGTGCGACGCGGCCGAGGTCGACCAACTCTCGACCTATGAGCAGGATTCCTATTCGGCAACGGTTTACGCGGAGGTTCTTGACCGGGCAACCCATGCAGCGATCGCCAAAGCAACCCTGGGGTTGTCGCCCGCGGCCCTGTCGGGGGCCTATCTCGACTGGCTGGTGCATCTGGCAATGTCGCCCGGCAAGCAGGTCAAGCTGGGCGAGAAAGCGTTCAGGAAATGGCTGCGTCTCCTGCGCTACATGCTGAACGAAGCCAGAGAGTGCGATGGGTGCGGGGCGTGCATCGATCCGCTGCCCCAGGACCGGCGGTTTGTCGGGGAGGAATGGCAGGAATGGCCGTTCAACGTCATCTATCAGTCCTTTCTGTTGAACCAGCAATGGTGGTTCAACGCGACCACCGGCGTGCCCGGCGTCAATCCGCAGCATGAGCGCGTGGTGGAGTTCGCCTCGAGGCAGCTTCTCGATTTTTATTCACCATCCAATTTCGTCGCCACAAATCCGGAAATTCTCGAAAAGACACAACAGGAATTCGGCACCAATCTCCTGCGCGGATTTCAAAACTGGATCGAAGACTGGGAAGGCGTTATCGGCAACAAGCCGCCCGACGGCGCGGAGGATTTCCGCCCCGGCGAAAACATCGCCGTGACGCCGGGGAAGGTGGTGTTCAGAAACCGCCTGATCGAATTGATCCAGTATACACCGACGACAGGGAAGGTTTCGCCGGAGCCCATTCTGATCGTGCCGGCGTGGATCATGAAATATTACATCCTCGACCTTTCCCCGCATAATTCAATGGTCAAATATCTGACCGATCAGGGATTCACGGTCTTTATGATCTCGTGGAAAAATCCGGGGCCGGACGACCGGGACCTGGGGATGGACGATTATTGCACGCTGGGCATCGAGGCGGCTCTCGATGCCGTGGCGTCGATCGCGCCCAGGAGGAAAGTTCACGGTGTCGGATATTGCCTCGGCGGCACGCTCCTGTCCATTATGGCGGCAAAACTCATGCATGACAGCAAGGGGCCGTTCGAAACCCTGTCCTTCTTCGCCTCGCAGATCGACTTTACGGAGGCGGGAGAACTCCAGCTTTTCATCAATGAAAGCCAACTTCATTTTCTCGAAGACATGATGTGGGAGCAGGGCTTCCTCGATACCGACCAGATGTCGGGCGCATTTCAGATACTTCGCACGAACGATCTCATCTGGTCGCGGATGGTGCATGATTATATGCTGGGCGAACGCAGAAAGATGAACGATTTGATGGCATGGAACGCGGACGGCACGCGGTTGCCATACCGGATGCATTCGGAATATCTGCGCCGACTGTATCTGGACAACGATCTCACGGAGGGGCGTTATAAAGTCGAGGGGCAGCCGATTTCCCTGATGGATATCGAAATCCCCGTGTTCAGCGTCGGAACGATCAAGGATCACGTCGCGCCGTGGCGATCCGTCTACAAGATGCATCACTATCTTCAAACCGACGTTACATTTGTGCTGACGAGCGGCGGTCATAATGCGGGTATCGTTTCGGAACCGGGGCATCCCAGGCGGAGCTACCAAATAGCGACGCAGCATGACGCCAACAGATATGTCGAGCCGGACATATGGAAGAAGCAGAC
>CAMYJA010000049.1 GCA_947258705.1 uncultured Hyphomicrobiaceae bacterium
ATTGCAACGGGGCTAGGCGAAATTTTCATGTATACAGTCGAGGCAAAGCCGGGCGCCCGCAAAGATGACGGGACACCTTGGTCACCTATGCACCTGCGCACCCTGCATGATTGGGTTGTCAGACCGCAACTTGTCACCGTACCGGGCGTAACCGAGGTCAATACCGTTGGCGGATATCAGAAAGAATTTCATATCACGCCCTGGCCGCTCAAATTGGAGGCCTATCAGCTTGGCCTTGTCGATATCATCACGGCGCTAAAACAGAACAATGCCAATACTGGAGCGGGCTATATAGAACGATCGGGGGAACAATATCTGGTGCGCGTGCCCGGTCAGGCAAAAACGCTCGAAGAGTTACGTCAGATCATTATTACTCAGAGGCACGGCGTTTCGGTTCGGATCGGAGATGTTGCCGATGTCCTCATCGGAAACGAGTTGCGGACGGGGGCTGCAACCCAGAACGGTACGGAAGTTGTTCTGGGTACTGTTTTTATGCTGATTGGCGAGAACAGCCGAACTGTTTCAAACGCGGTTGCGGAAAGGCTCGAATATATCAATGCAAGCCTGCCCGAAGGGACCTTTGTCCGGCCGGCTTATAATCGGACGGCGCTTGTCGACAGAACGATTGAAACCGTGACAAAAAATCTGGTCGAAGGTGCGCTGCTCGTCATTGTTGTTCTTTTCATTCTCCTTGGGAATATCCGCGCGGCATTGATCACGGCATCGGTTATTCCGCTGGCCATGCTGATGACGATCACGGGTATGGTGCAAAATCGCGTTTCCGGCAATCTGATGAGCCTGGGCGCGCTCGACTTTGGTCTCATCGTCGATGGAGCGGTAATTATCATCGAAAATTGCATGCGTCGGTTAAGCGAAAAACAAAAACAACTTGGCCGCTTGTTGTCACTCGAAGAAAGATTTGGATTGACCTCTGCGGCTACGGCCGAGGTCATCAAGCCAAGTCTGTTCGGTGTTCTTATCATAACGGTCGTCTATATTCCGATTTTTGCACTCACCGGCGTTGAAGGAAAAATGTTCCATCCGATGGCGTTCACGGTCGTCATCGCCTTGCTTTCGGCACTGATACTTTCGCTTACATTCATACCTGCAGCTATGGCGATATTTCTTAGTGGCAAGGTCAATGAGAAAGAGCCGCGAATTATCACCGGGCTCCGGGCTGTCTACAGGCCCCTGTTGAATATTGCCTTGAGGTGGCGCCTTGCTGTCGTCTCATCGGCAGTTGGCCTTGTGGCGCTAACAGGCGTCGCGGCCACCTATCTTGGTGCGGAATTCATGCCGCAACTTGATGAGGGCGACATTGCGATGCATGCCTTGCGCATACCGGGTACGAGCCTCACTCAGGCAATCGATATGCAGACCGGACTGGAAGCCCGCCTTCGAAAGTTTCCCGAAGTCGAACAGGTCGTTGCAAAAATCGGAACTGCCGACATCGCAACGGATCCGATGCCGCCAAATGTGGCCGATACTTTCATCCTGTTGAAGGATCGGAGTGAATGGCCGAACCCGCGTAAGCCAAAAGACAGTCTCGTTGCAGAAATTGAGCAGGCGATGCTGGCGATACCTGGCAACAAATATGAGTTCACCCAGCCCATTGAAATGCGTTTCAATGAGCTTATCGCAGGTGTTCGAAGCGATCTGGCCGTCAAGGTTTTTGGCGACGACCTCGATGTACTTCTGGAGGTTGGAAAATCGATTGAGGCAGTCATAGGGGGGATTTCTGGCGCGGCCGATGTTCGCATCGAACAGGCGACGGGATTGCCGCTGTTATCCATTCATCCGGATCGCGAAGCGCTGGCCCGTTTTGGACTGAGTATTAATGCCATTCAGGATGTCATTTCAGCATCCATAAGCGGTCAGATAGCAGGGCAGGTATTCGAAGGGGACCGTCGCTTCAATATTGTCGTGAGAATGCCGGATCCCTTACGCGACAATGTCGCTGCGATCAGGCGATTGCCGATATCTCTTCCTGCCGCGCTCAATAAACACGATGGCACGGCGCCAACCCTTATTCCGTTGTCTGAAGTCGCCAGGATAGAAACGAACATCGGCCCCAATCAGATCAGCCGGGAAAACGGCAAGCGCCGCGTTGTCGTCACTGCGAATGTGCGTGATCGCGACCTTGGATCCTTTGTTCAGGATGTTCAAAGCGCTGTACGATCAAAAGTTGAAGTTCCGCCCGGTTACTGGGTCGAATATGGAGGAACCTTCGAGCAACTTATTTCGGCGAGCAACCGGTTGAAGATTGTGGTGCCTCTCGCGCTGCTGTTCATCTTTGCCCTGCTTTTTATGTTGTTTGGAACTGTAAAGGACTCTCTCATCGTGTTCACGGGCGTCCCGTTAGCGCTGACGGGAGGGGTCGCAGCACTATATTTACGCGATATGCCCTTTTCGATATCAGCCGCCGTCGGTTTTATCGCCTTGTCGGGTGTTGCCGTGTTGAACGGTGTCGTGATGGTATCCTTCATTCGTAGCCTTCTAGCCAAGGGACTGCCTCTCGATGAGGCAATTCGCGAAGGAGCTTTGATGCGATTGCGACCGGTTCTGATGACCGCGCTGGTAGCGAGCCTCGGTTTTGTACCCATGGCCCTCAATGTGGGTGCTGGGGCGGAGGTTCAGCGTCCCTTGGCGACGGTTGTTATCGGCGGAATTATTTCGTCTACAATTCTCACTTTGTTTGTCTTGCCCGCCTTATATCGCCTGTTCCATCGTGAGGGTGAGCCATTGCAACAAGCGATAAAGGAACCGACAACGGATCAAAAAGCTCCAGCCCCTGCCGAATGAAGTGTGTTGCGCCGCCCACAACGCAAGCCGGTTGGTAAAACGACGCCTGGTTTGGATCGGAACGCTATAAGTGATGAAGAGTAATTCTCATGAGACTGGATGAAGTCCAGCTCATTAGAACGACGCGAAACGTCCGCAATGGATCGAAATCTGGCTCCAACCGAGGGCGTAAACCGTGTCAGCTTTACCTTCGAATCCACACCTGTGTCGCGCGAAATTAGACTTCCCCAGCGCCCTTATTTAGTGCTTGAGAGGCAGTCGTCAGCATACCCTCATTCCTCCCACAGCCCGATGCACAAAACGGATTGCCATGACTAGCGCAAAAATTAACGAACCGGATCACAACTGCTTGAGTTCCTGGGCCTTGGTGACATATTGATGGGCATTCCATCACCGCAACATTTTGATGTGGCATGTTAATTGCTAAGTTATGTGGGTTAGTATCCACCCAGATGAGCAGGACCTTTACCCCCGTGGCGCCGCAACCTTCGTCTTCAGCAGAATCAACGACTTCAATCGCTCCAACGGGCACCAAGAGCAAGAATTTGGAAGTCAGCTATTCACGAAGCAGGCTCCATAGGTTGCGCTCGCTAGACGCGGTGTCCCTGATGCGCCGCATCTACTCAGCGGCGCTGTATCGCCTGCATTTTCGGGTTCTTGACCCCATTGCATATGCCGGTGAACCAGAATCCGTGAAACGCACAACCCGACTGTGCGATGTCACGATCACCAGCCGGCATCGTGATGGTGGCGTTGAATATACGCCAACACCCCACCTGATTGTGCGCTGGATCCGGCACACCCTCCCATCAGATGTCTCAAACTGGACGTTCATCGATATCGGCGCCGGCCGAGGACGGGTTTTGGCCAGCGCCGCACGATCGCCTTATCGAATGGTTCTCGGTGTGGAGTTCGCGCACGAACTGCAGCAGGATGCCGAGGTCTATTTGAAGTCATTGCCGCGCCGGCATATTCGAGCTGGCGATGTGACCGTGATCCGGGCCGATGCCACGACTTTCAGCATCCCCGACGGCCCCTGCATTTTTTATCTGTTCAACCCGTTTTCGGGCGAGGTTCTGCGCCGGTTTCTCGATCATGTAATTGCCTCACACAAGGCTGATCCACGGCCCATGCGCATTGTCTATTTCAATCCCGAGCACGGTGAGCTGCTGGACGCCTCGGACCACATCCGTCGCTCTCCCCTGCGCCTCCTGACACGAGCCAAATTCGCGCTCTTAAGCCCCCACCAACTCGCGCTCTATGAGATAACTGAGGGCAGTTGCCGGTAAATCCGTGCCTTGAAGTAGGTTTAGCGCTTTAAGCGGGCTTAAGCAGTCGCCACTTCGCGTATTTGCATTGAGCAGCATGTCCGTCTCGGGCATTATCCGGTCGCATGGCGGAACCCGGTACAAAGAGCAGGCTCAGGGTATTGCTGCGTATCCTCCATGCCCCCCCCCTGCGATCGTTAGGGCGTATTACGTTTCGTTAGGGTGGATTCCATTTAAAATAATTCGGCTCCTGTTACGAAATACCAATAGATTCAATTGCTTGTGCGTTTTCCGGACGCAGCACCACAATCAAATTTTGCCGGATAACGCGTCTACGCACCCTGTAATTCGTACGTAAGCACAAGCTTATTTCGCTTCAACTAAGCTCTTCTCCAATTAAAAGATCGGCGGAGAACCAGCATCTTCTGTCGGGTGGACGGGCAACCGTCAAGTTTTAAAACCGATATGGAGATATGAAGATGCGCAAGCTAATCATTATGGCCACTCTGGCCTTTGCAACACCCGTATTCGCAGCTCAGCTGACCACGGATACGGTTCTGGGAACCAGCATGCAGGAGGTGCGGACGAGTTTGACCGAAATGGGCTATGACGTACGCAAGTACGAAATGGAGGATGGCAAGATCGAGGTCTATTTTGTCAAAGACGGCAAAATGTTTGAGATCTATGTCAGTCCGGTGACGGGCAAGGTCACCAGACTGAAAATGAAATAGGCCGATCATTTCAGTCATTTCGACATCTCAAAGCGGGCGCGCAAGCGCCCGCAACGTCGTAGTCTGGGATCCCCTTGTCAGGTTGATCCATTGGAGCCTTGCACTGACCATCCTGTTCAATGCCACGATCATAGACGAGGAAAGCACTCTGCATGAGTGGGCCGGATATGTCGCGCTTGGTCTCGTCGTGGTCCGGTTGATTTGGGGATTGATCGGCTCGCAACATGCGAGACTGTCTGCTTTCCCACCCAATCCGGTTGCCGCGCTGAGGCATCTGTTCACCTCGTCGAAGGGCGACAAAGCCGTGCATTTGTCCCACAACCCGCTTGGGGCACTGATGGTCTATAATATCTGGCTGACCGTATTGATCCTCGGCGTAACCGGGTACATGATGGGGACGGTTCCGTTCTTTGGTGTCGAGTGGGTCGAAGAAGCTCATGAAGCCACCTTCAATTGGCTTGTCGTGTCAATCGTACTACATGTAGCGGGTGTAATAGTTGACACATGGCGGTCGGGTGTGTCTTTGATCCGGGCCATGATCGACGGGCGGAAACGCATTCCCGAGGACGGGTGAGTTTTGTGACAACAAGCTATTTCCCTGCACTTAAACGAGAGCGGCGGGCCGTTGTGCTCGCCGCGATCATTCTTTTGCAGGCCCTGTGCGCGTTGTTTTTTGCGGGCGACGTAATTGTCGATCTATATCAGGGCGATCACCTCGATGATTTTCACCTCATCCTCGAAGCGCTCGCTGCACTAGCCTTGGGCGCGGGTGTTATTTATCTGATGCGCGAACTGCGTGACCTGCTCAACCACATGGCTGCGATGGAAGTTGGCATCCGGGCCGCAC
>CAMYJA010000050.1 GCA_947258705.1 uncultured Hyphomicrobiaceae bacterium
GGACGATGCTGATTACTCATCCTAGCCAGTTTCCAGCAAGCTCTGCAGTTTTTTCAACGAAGTTCTTACTGCACGACATCCGGCAGAAATACTGACCCGTTTATGGGAAAACTCCAGCGTATCCACCGGGTAAGGGAATTTCGGACTAATAACAAAGTCAGCCTCCTTGAGGCGCAGGCGAGCGTGTTCTTGTGAACAGATTTCCGTCGCCCTCAGCATTGCCTGGACGCCGTTTACTGGGGGGCGATTATCATTTCGCTGTAGGACATTCACAGCAATGACCACCTCGGCCCCCATTCCTTTAACGATATCAATGGGAGCCAAGTCAGTATAAACTCCGTCAACAAGCAACTCTTCACCTCGAAACAAAGGTGGTAGCAGACCGGCGATCGCCGAACTAGCATAGACTGCTTCTGCGGCTTTTCCACTTTGGAGGACAACGCGCTTACCCGTGCGCAGGTCGGTTGCAACAGCTGCCACGGGTATTCGACCTTCTTCCATTCGCCGCCCCAATGTGAGCTTATGCAAAAGCGACTGTCCCCAATCCAGAGTACGGGATCCGACACCCCAGCCCAGCACCATGTCTTGTAAGATTCGTTCGGCGGAAAGCATAACCCGGATGCGTGCAAGAAGACCGGTGCTGGAGGCTTTCGGGGCTTCGGGAAAGCCCTCGATATCCATGTTTACAAGAGCTGAATACCAATTTGGGTTTAAAGCATAGGTCGCACCAACAATTGCACCCATCGATACACCTGCAATTGAGCATGGCCGGTAGCCATGATGCTCAAGCGCATACAAGACACCGGCATGCGCCAGCCCGCGTGCGCCGCCTCCAGCCAGGACCAGACCGAACGGCACATGCGGTTTGGAATTGGAATGATATGTTCCGTCAGGCTTTGTCAATGTATCTCCGACACACAATATTTAGGCTTAACCCGGCTCTAATTGCTCAGCGCCCGCGACGGCCTTTGTCAGCTTGCCGATACGGGTGACGGGGTTCTTGCCTGCAACCGCTCCGGGCGTCATCGGGCGGAATGGCGTGATCAGGCCGCTACTGCGGTTGCCGCGCCGGACCGCCCGGCCGGCGCAACCGTCGGCCAGGATCATTTTTCATCCTTCAGGGACATGATATAGGCGATAACATCCTCTTCATTTTGAATTTCGAGTATGAAATTCGGCATGGATGGATGAGGCGTTCTGAACCAGACGACCAGTGCGCGCTCATTCATTCCCGGTGTATTCGCGATCTCCTTGAAGTTCGGCGCGATCGGGTTTGGCGATATCGGCTTTTCTTCCGAAATCCCGTGACATTCCGCACATGCGGACTTTGCGAATTCAAGTCCCGCACCGGCGTTGCCCAGCTGTTGCGCTCCGGCATCCGGCGCCCGTGCGATAATGATCATGGATATGATTAAAATGAGTTTTTTCATCGGTCCTCCTGAGAGTTTTCCCATCCGTTTAAGCGCGCCATCTGCACGTCTAGGCGTTCGCCTGTCGAAACCGTCCTTCAGTCAGCAACTATGACAAGGTCCAACCTTACTGTTCCCGGCAAGGCCGCTACTCGGCCGGGATTTACTTTCCACATCCCCATGCCTTCACGTGCGGCAGCCGCCATCATTCACCATTGAAAAATTTTATCAGGCACGCGCCATGCCTTTCTTGATCTAGCGCAAATCCCTTCACCTTTCGGGGATATAGGCTTGTCCCCGCATGTGCCGGCGATTGCGCGCTTCAACGAAAGGGGAATGTGAGTGAACAAACTTCTTATTCTCGGGGCTGGAACCGGCGGCACGATTGCCGCCAACATGCTCCGCTCCAGGCTCCACAGGAATGAATGGAACATTACGGTCGTCGACAAGGCCGATCAGCATCTCTATCAGCCGGGCCTTCTCTTCATACCCTTCAGGCTTTATGGCTACGAAAGCGAAAAAAATATCGCAAAGCCGGTCCGCAAGCTGCTGCCCCGCGGCGTCGAACATGTACAGGCGGAAGTCAGGCTGATCGACCACGAAAACAAGCGCGTGGAGACCGGTGAGGGAACGCTCGACTATGACTGGCTGATCTGCGCCCTTGGCTGCCACACGGCACTCGGCGAAATCGAGGGCTTGCAGAAGGCCCTTGGCGGCAATGCACACAGCTTCTACACCCTCCCCGATGCCATGCGTCTGCAAAAGGCGCTCGACGGCATGACAGAGGGCCGCCTGGTCATCAACATTGCCGACATGCCCATTAAATGTCCCGTGGCCCCAATCGAGTTTGCCTTCCTCTCGGACTATTATTTTCACCAGAAAAACATCCGCGACCGGATCGAGATCACCTTCGTCACCCCCTATAGCGGCGCCTTCACCAAGCCCGTGGCCAGTAAAATCCTGTCCGGCGTCGCCGAGGAGAAAGGCATACAGATCGTGTCCGACTTCGCCCTTGAGCGGGTGGATGGGGAAAAGCGGATCATTCATTCCTACGAAGGCGGCGAGCTTGCCTACGACCTCCTGGTCACGGTGCCGCCCAATCTGGGACCCGAAGTCATCGACGCTTCCGGTCTCGGAGACGGCACCGGCTATGCCCTGACCGATCCGCGCACCCTGAAAAGCCGCAAGGCCGGACACATCTATTTCATGGGCGACAATTCCAATGTTGCGACCTCGAAGGCGGGGTCGGTCACCCATTTCGAAGCCGAGACGGTGGTGGAAAATGTCTTGCGCGAGATCGAGGGCGAGAAGCCTCTGCCGAGTTTCGACGGCCACGCCAACTGCTTTATCGAGACCGGCTATCACAAGGCCATGCATCTCGACTTCAATTATGATGTCGAACCGTTGCCCGGCTCCTTCCCGGTGCCCGGTGCCGGCCCCTTCTCGCTCTTGCAGGAAAGCTATCTCAATCACTTCGGCAAGATCGCCTTCGACTGGGTTTACTGGAACATGCTGCTGCCCGGCTATCTGCCCCATGTTCCGCTCCTGCCGTCGCATATGAGCTATCTCGGCAAGGATCTGCAGAGCGCGCCCCAGGTGCGCCGCTCGCAAACCATGCATGTTCGCGACGTCATGACCCCGGATGTGGTGACCATCGGCCAGGGAAGCCCCCTCGCGGATGCGGCCGCGATTATGACGAAGAAAAAGATCAGCGGCCTGCCGGTGATCGATGTCGACGACAGGCTGATCGGCATCATTACCGAGGCCGATTTTCTCTCGGCCATCGACATAGAGCCCCATGACGCTCTCCTCGAAGCCATCGAGAACACCCTCCGCAAGGGTCGCCTGCGCAAAGCCATGGGCACCATCGTCGATGATCTGATGACCCGGGATCCGGTTACCATCGGGCCGGACGAAACACTGCAACGGGCCGTTCACCTCATGGATGCCAATAACATCAAGCGCCTCGTGATCACCGATGACGACCGCCAGGTCCGGGGCATGCTTGCGCGCGAGGATATCCTGCGCCTGTTCATATCGAAAGTTTGACGCCGCTTTTAAGCCCCGGTAATAACTGGCGCTTGCCCTGCCGCGCGCGCCCCGGAAAAAGGAGACATGGATGACCCTGAGAAACGATCCCTTACCGGCCTCTCTCGAGGGCTCATCGGCGGCACGGACCGTCAAGCGCCTCATCCTGGCGACGCGCCCGATGTTTTTCACCGCCTCGGTTCTGCCGGTCCTGCTCGGCACGGGATTGGGTGTGCGGGCTGCGGGCACGCTCGATATCTGGGCCTTCCTTCTCGCGCTCCTGGCCACCATCGGCGCCCATGCCGCCGTCAATGTGATCAATGACGTCTATGACGACATCTCGGGCGCCGACCCGGACAACACAGGCCGCATCTATCCCTTCACCGGCGGCTCGCGCTTCATTCAGGAAGACATCATGACGCGCCGCAATATGCGGCAATGGGGCATGGCTCTGTTGACCCTGACCGCCGCGCTCGGCCTCACCCTCGCCATCATGAAAGGAACCGGCGTCATATGGTTCGGCCTGATCGGAATTTGCCTGGGCGTGTTCTATTCAGCCCCCCCGGCCGAGCTCAGCGCGCGAGGCCTCGGCGAACTGGCGGTCGGGCTGGGCTTTGGCGTTCTTCCCGTAACCGGCGCCGCATGGCTGCAAAGCGGCAATGTTGATATCGGCGCCGTCCTCATTTCCCTGCCCGTGAGTTTCTGGGTTTTTAATATATTGCTGATCAACGAGATCCCCGATGCCGGCGCCGATGCCGGCGCGGGCAAGCGCACCCTGGTCGTGCGCCTTGGTCTGCCAGCGACCCGGACGATATACCTGGCCGCGAACGCCCTGGCGGTCCTCGCCATCGTCCTGGCCGTATCGGCCGAATTGCTGCCGGCCTATGCAATCGCGCTCCCCCTCCTCCTTCTCCTGGTGGCATGGCGCGCGGCCCGGCTGTTGGAGCCCGGATCACCTGACCGCAGCGCCATGACGACAATTATCAAAACCACACTCGCCATCCATCTTGCCGGCGGCTTGTGGTTGTCCGTCATTGTCTGGCTGCCGTGACGGGGCCGCGGTGCACGCCCCATCCGGCACCCGTCAATATCCGCTCCCGGTTTCTTGATCGAAATTCTTCCAGCGCACGGTTTGTGGCCGGGAAGAGCCTAGAGGAGAACTGGTTTTTTCGGGTCTCTCAGAAAGCCGTCAAAAGCTCCCTCTGTTTTTCGCATAAGTCAGTTAAGACTCACGAGTCACCGGACATAGAATTTATGAGAGCCCCATAGGCCGCGTTTTCCAGCCTCCCATAAGTCCTGAATTATGGGAGGTGCCGGTTTGGCTCCGGTCGTGGCAAATGTCAGCTTCGAACAGGAGCGGGCATTCCAGAGTTAGAGAGAACGGGGACTAAGTGCCAACAACGGAAGTTTGTGGCCTGACGGGATGGAGAACAGGCTAAGCCTTTTCGAGGGGCGCCAGCACGAGAAACCTTGACATAGAAT
>CAMYJA010000051.1 GCA_947258705.1 uncultured Hyphomicrobiaceae bacterium
GCGCTGAGTTTGAGGGATTCAATCAGGACCGGCACAGCAGACAATGCTTGAATCTGCTTGCGCGCGGAATCATTGGGCGCAGCTCCGTAATCAGCCAACTGTCCGAAAATCAGCCAAATCAGTAGTATGTAAATTGTTGCGACAATGACCATTTTGACGTACTCGGATTGTCTGCCAAATCAGCGTCCGTTCAGAAGATATCCGGATTTCGGGTCCAAAACTCGCCGCTGAGGCCCATGCGGTAACCCAAATCAAAAAGAGCGTTCATGTAGTCTGTGTCGAAAGGCTCACTGCTTTCGACATCGAATTTGGTCGGAATTGAGACCAACTGCAATCCAAAACGATTGCGTTTTGCTAATTCCTGTAACCTGCGAACGTCGGCATTATTCTGATATTTGATCATTGTCGAAATGGCTTGATCGGCAATTTGAAACGTTACGGGTTTCAAAGGCTGATATTCGGGTGACAATTTGCCATTTCGGATGACATAGATTGAAACATCGCGGTCAAAATTACGGCCTGGCAGAGCCGCATCTACGGGCGCCAAAAAAACATTTGTTGTCGTCCCACCATCAACATGCAGTTCGTCATATGTCCTACCGCCGGCAGACACCTTGATCGGCACGGGTGGAAATGCGCCGGGAATCGAGGCTGAGGCAAGTATTGTTGCACGAAAGAGATCCAACGCTTGCGAAGAGCGATGCGTGGCAATCTGTCCCAAATCCCACATTACCGGTCGTTCGGCTTCGATGTTTGTGGTTATGACAAACAGACGCCGGCCTTTTTCGTGTTCTTGAGCGATTTTCACCAGAAACCCGGCATCAATGACATTGGCGATAATTCCCGCAAGCGGGTCACTGCTTGTCAACGCGGCACCACCGCCGATCAAGCCGCCGATAAATGATTTGCGCAGGATGTCATCGGTCGTGATCGTGGTATAAAAGTGCTCAAGATCGTCGTCATAATCAGAGCCGAGGAAGGCAAACGGAGCAATGATTGCGCCGGTGCTGACGCCCGAGACGACTTCGAATTCAGGCCGATCGCCGCGGTCAGTCCAGCCGGACAAAATCCCCGCGCCGAAGGCGCCATCGCTGCCGCCACCCGACAGGGCGAGAACCACTTGCCGACGTTTTTGCAATCGTCCCGATTGTCGAGCCTGTTCCAGTCGCCGTTTTGCTCCCTCTTGGAACGCTGGCGAGAACTCGTCTGCCCAGGTCCGGGCATTCTCAAAATCCGGAACACTTGCTTGCTCGACAAGATTAGCTGGGACCGCGAGATGATCGATCTTGACGGCCGCGCAAGCGGTGACGAGGGTTGCCAGAATGGTGAAGGCGGCAAAGCGTACCGATGCGCCGGGTCGATTAGCGACAAGCCCAGAAAGAATCGGACACTCCCCGACATTTTAAAAGTTGATCTTAAGACCCACCAGTGGACCGTGAGTCAGCAGATCGACCGCATCAGTTCCCTCGCTCCAATCTTGGTAAAGCAACCGGTAGCCGGCGATCCAGGACGCATCAAAGCGACCAAGCCGGAAATCTCGGCCAAAACTGGCAATAGCCTGGACTGACAAATCCGATTCGAAATCGGCACCTGCGATGTCACCGCGAAGGGCCCAATTCCAGCCATTGACGGTCTGACCACGCAGACGTGCGCCGAGTGTGAGGTCCCACCAGTCCAACGTGTCGGCGATGCTTACCCCCGGGCCGCCAAGGCTAACGCTCAAATCAACATCATAATAGGTGTACCGAAACCCGCCCAGCAGATCGAAGGCGACAGTGCCATTTTGCTGCGCCCATTCGGCCGCGGTGTAGATCAGTCCCGCATGGACCAACGCATAGGTGAAATCGAGGCCGAATGCGGCTGTAACCGGTGGAGGTCCTACCGAAATATCGCTCCCGCCGAAATTAAGACCGATAAGGGTCGTGTCCAGATAACCGCCCCAGCGTCCCTTCCTGGCCTCGAAATAGTTGACCAGCGGAGGAAAATTCAATTCTCCCGCATCAAGCAAATCAAAGACGTTGGTTCCACTCATATCGACGGTCTGACCGTTGATCGTCATGTCGCCTTCATAAAAAGTCACCCATAAATAGGGGGCAGTTGAGACAACCCATTCATCTGTGGCAACTATTTCCGGGGCATCATTCAGAATGCGGGGGGCATCCGCTGCGAATGCAAATCCCATTGTCGCGCAAGTAAGTGAAACCGAACCGAGCACTCGTTTGATATTAATCATGGCTTCACCGATCAGAATTTCCGCTTGTAAACCTATTACTCCAGGCACCTTTGCGCCATTGTAAATGGGCTACAGCCGCTCACTAAAAACCTCAATTTGCAGGCAATTCGATTTGGCCAATGACCGCTGCGCAGGCGTCTGAGAGCTGGCCGCCGCTGCTCTTCAAACAGGAGTAAATTCGCCCTCCGCCAAACTCCACATCCTGGCAATGTTTGGCGATGTCATCGCCGCATTGCTGGGCGGCGTAGCGGATGACCTCGAAAAACATGTCGAGCTGATCGGCAACGTCGACGATCGCCGCATCACAGGCTTCAGAAAGCTTGTCCTCGTGGGCGTAGAAACAGGCGAAAAGCCGGCCATTGCCCGGCGTCACCTGCGAACAGTAATTCTGCAGTTCGTCGCCGCACGCTTCAAACACTCCCTGCGCCTGTCCGGATCCGGGCAAGGATACCGCCAGCATCAAGAATATGGCCGCAGTCGAGGCAAGGCCTGATTTTGTATTTAGCATCTGAAACTCCTGAATCTATTTTTCGCGCATGCAAATTGGTTTCAGCGGTGCGGTTACGGATTGACGACGATATAAACTGTCGTGCCGCCTTCAACGACGGGCTGATAATAGACGCCGCCGCAATAGTGATAGGGCGCACGCCAGGCACATCCCGCCGGCAGGACGGTCAGCCGACGCACCGTCCGCCGTGTCGTGCGGCGAGCTGTGCGGCGGGCAGCATGACGCGGCGCGGCATAGGCACTATCCGTTATAACGGATGGTCCGGCACCCGACAGAAATTTGCCCACGTTTATGGGCTCGGTGAACACACCAACCGCAAGTGTTACGACAACAACGCTCAAAAGATTAGATTTTTTCATGCTCATTTATCTCCGGTCATTGGTTTTGAGTTTCGCGTATGACAATCTTTATTGCCACTTCGGCTCTAAACCGCCAACGCATTGAGGGTATTTCTCGTTGCCGTACTATTTGGGCAGCGGCGGCGGTGTGTAGTCCTCCCTGTCCGTTGCCAGATGTTTCCGAACAGATGGCGAGCTGAGCTAGTGGAGTATCTGGCTCATCTGATTGGTCATTCTATGCGGCGGATTTGCAGTAGTGCAACCGCCTGGTTTCGATGGTCTGCCG
Source organism: uncultured Hyphomicrobiaceae bacterium (assembly GCA_947258705.1). Lineage (GTDB taxonomy): Bacteria > Pseudomonadota > Alphaproteobacteria > Rhizobiales > CAMYJA01 > CAMYJA01. The sequence continues at coordinate 3,366 of CAMYJA010000051.1, forward strand.
TTTGATCCTTTCTCTTTGCAGCAAGATGGTTTGACCGCGTTCAAAGTAGACGTCGGCCGGTGTGAGATTGCTCAGGCTCTCGTGATATCGATGATGATTGTAGTAATCGACGAATGCCTCGATCTGAGCCCTGAGGTCACCGGGCAAGAAGTAATTCTCCAGCAGGATGCGGTTCTTCAGGGTCTGATGCCATCGCTCGATCTTGCCCTGTGTCTGCGGGTGATAAGGCGCTCCGCGGACATGGCCCATGTTTTTGTCCTCCAACCATTCGGCCAGGTCGCCGGAGATGTAGCTGGAACCGTTGTCGGACAACAGGCGCGGTCTGTGAACGACATTGGCCTTGTCACAGCCTGAAGCCTGCAACGCCAGCTCCAGCGTATCGGTGACATCCTCGGTCCTCATCGTGGTGCACAGTTTCCAGGCAATGATGTAGCGCGAGAAGTCATCGAGGATGGTACTGAGATAGAACCATCCCCAGCCGATCACCTTCAGATAAGTAAAGTCTGTCTGCCACAGTTCGTTCGGCCGAGTGGTCTTGTCCTTGAAGCTGTCGGCAGCCTTGATGACGATGAAGGCCGGGCTGGTGATCAGATCACGTTCCTTGAGGAAGCGGTGAACGGACCTCTCAGACACAAAGTACTTCTGCGTGTCCGTGAACAGCACCGCAAGCTCACGCGGGGACAGTTCAGGCCTGTCCAGAGCCAATTGAACAATCCTGTTTCTGATCTCATCGGGGATACGGTTCCACACCCGCGATGGCCGGGATATCCTGTCCTCCAGAGCCTCAGGGCCATCGTATTGATATCGCTCGTACCAGCCGTAGAACGTGGTGCGAGGAATGCCCAACATGTCCAAGGTACGTTTGATCGGCAGATGCGACTGCTCAACGAGCCTGATGATCTCAAGCTTTTCTGACGCGGGATACCTCATTCGTCGTCGCCCCCATCCGCGATCATGCTTTTTTTGAGGAGCCGCAGCTCCAGTGCCTGCTCGGCAACGACCTCCTTCAGTTCTCGGGATTCACGACGCAGATCTTTGACTTCATCCGTCGTTGCCGCACGGGCCGTATCGCCGGCCAGCCGCTTCTTGCCGGCTTCCAGGAACTCCTTCGACCATTTGTAATAGAGACTCTGGGCGATGCCTTCACGACGGCACAGCTCGGCAATGGTCTCTTCACCGCGCAGCCCGTCCAGGACGATGCGGATCTTTTCCTCGGCCGAATAGTGCTTGCGCGTCGACCGGCGGATGTCTTTGACAAATTTTTCTGAGGCTGTGCCTCGTGGACCGGATTTGTGTCTCATCTTCACTCTCAAGGGTTACGATGAGCCAAAATCCTCCTCTATGCACTCATAACAATCTGTTCATTAGGCGCTGGCAGCACACAGTTCGCCATTATCCCCAACTACGCTCTTTCACGGCGGAAACACGGGTTCGAGTCCCGTAGGGCGCGCCAGCGTATTTTTC
>CAMYJA010000052.1 GCA_947258705.1 uncultured Hyphomicrobiaceae bacterium
GCTCACGGTTATATGGCGCTTAGCGCTCTTTGTTCTCGTGACAGCCGGAACGACCATTCTAATGGCTTTGCCGCATCTGGGCTGACCATGCGTCCGGGAGTATCGTTGGCACGATGCCGCTGCTTTGTGCAAAAAAGCGATATTGGCGGCTCCCCAAGTCCGTTCCGGGTCAAAACCGGAAGTCGCGAACCACACTTCCGATGTCCGTTAAGCCCCCGAAAGCGGAAGTCGCTCACGGCAACATCCACAAGATGCAGCGATCGGTCTCCGGTAGAACGGCATTTGCCACCGAAACGTTTCGTCACCAGCGCCCGTTTTGCGATTTCCGACACCAATCCTGCTAAGAGGGCAAACGGCGCTGTATGGCGACCGCGAAGCCAGCTCCGCCACCCCCACCTTTGCTGCCCGTCCATATGGACAATCCGACGATCACGGCGGCGCAGTGCCTTTCGATCCCAAGGGGCGGTCGCTGCGCCGCACAGTTTCACGATGGGCGATGTAGGAGGTTGAAGCGACGATAATGGCGCCTCCGGCCCAGGTCCAGGCATCCGGGGTTTCGGCAAAGAAGACGTAACCGATCAACGCCGCGATCACCAGGCGGACGAAGTTGAACGGCTCCAGGGCTCCCACTTCGGCCCGGTCGTAAGCGTGTGTCAGCGTGTAATGGGCGGCGCCTACCAGCAAGCCAACTGTGATCATCATGACCAGCTGCTTCACGTTGGGCCAGGTCCAAAAGAAGATCGCAAGTGCAAACGTGATCGGCACTTGCAGCAAAGCCATCCACGCACCGATCGCTGCCGGCGCTTCCGAAAAGGTGAGTTGTTTGGTGATAAGCCGCGACCCGGCAGTGCAGGCAAGGCAGAAGATGACAAACCAATAACCAGCACTGAAGGCTTGAAATCCGGGCCGGATGATCAAAATCGCACCCGCAATTCCGGTTCCCATCGCCACCCAGCGTCTCAGTCTTGCAGGCTCCCCGAAGAATAGTATCGCCCCGAAAGTTACTAACAACGGCCCGGTCAAAGCCAACGCCACCGCGTCGGCCAGTGGCATCAACATGAGTGCAAAATACCACCCGCAAACCGCACTCGCATTGAAGAACGCACGAACCCAGTGGACTCCTATTCTTTCCGTCCTCAAGGGCCGAAATCGCGCCCGCATTAGCCACGGCAGATAGAACAGGAACGAAAACAGGCTCGTGGAAAACGCAATTTCAAACGGATGGATCTCTGCTCCAACGCCACGAACGAACCCGTGAGAAACACTGAAAAAGGTGACCGAGAGCACCATCAGCAAGGCGGCACCGACAAACCCCCTGCTCTTCACGTTGACTGTTGGAGCGACCGCCGAGAGGGTGTTCTTGTCAGATGAATCCATCAGCGTCGCCATTCTCTTCGTCGGGCTGTTTGGCGTTTATGCTGGTTATCATGATAACCGGTGAGAAACGCTGGGATTGTACAAAAACCTAATTTTTTTGGGTCTTTCGGTCAGACTGATCGGATGCACACGGTCTAAAAGCTGTGACAGAAAACCGACGGATCGAGAAAGCGCGATTGTGATGTCCGTTTATCCCCCACAACCGGAAGTCGCGAGATGCCGGTGCCATTTCCGTAATGTGTTATTTGCGGACATGTGCGCAGGTCGGACGATTGCGACCATAAGCCGATCACATTTGTGGCCTTGAGCCGCCTGTCAGCCTTTTTGACGGCCATCAATGCGCTTCCGGCTCATTCTGCTACTTGGGAGGACAGCTGTTAGCGAAATCCCAACAGCCAGCGAGCCCTTTTCTGTGTTGTCCGTGAAGTTCACGTCAGCACTTGAGAGCAGAAAGGAGGCGGAGCCAATGAAAGCAGTTCTGGGAACAGTTTTATTTGCGCTTGGCATCATGGGCCTCGTTGTTCCCGCAAATGCGGGGCCGTATGAAGACGGCATCGAAGCCGCCCAGCAAGGTGAGTATGCGACGGCGCTGCAGATATGGCGACCGCTTGCCGAACAGGGCCATGCTTTGGCGCAAAGCCACCTTGGCTACATGTACGAAAACGGCAAGGGCGTGCCGCAGAACGATGCCGAGGCGGTGAGCTGGTACCGCAAGGCTGCCGAGCAGAACTACAGCGAGGCGCAGTACAATCTTGGCGTCATGTACCACCTAGGCAAAGGCGTGCGGCAGGACGATTCCGAGGCGATGAAGTGGTTCCACAAAGCGGCGGCACAGGGCGTTGCGGAGGCGCAATTTGAACTTGGTCTTATGTTCGACGTTGGCGAGAGCGTGCCGCAGGACTATGCCGAAGCGCTGAAATGGTATCGCATGTCCGCCGAACAGGGCTATGCCACTGCGCAGTTCAATCTCGGTGTCTTGCATGCCAATGGCGATGGCGTGCCACAGGACGATGCTGAGGCGGTGAAGTGGTATCGCAAGGCTGCCGAGCAAGGGTATGCCAAGGCCCAGAACAACCTCGGCGTCTCGTACGCGATTGGCGCGGGCGTACCGCAGAATTATGTTTTTGCGCACATGTGGTTCAGCCTTGCGACCACGCAAGGTCACAAGAAGGCGCAGGAAGGCCGGGATATAGCCGCTAGCAATTTGGCCCCCGACCAGGTCGTTGAGGCGCAGCGAATGGCCCTCGATTGGTTGGAAGAGCATCAGCAGCCCTCAGCTGATTTCTCCAAACTTCCACGGCCACGCCCGACTAGTCAGCAGCCGCCGATTTCATAGCCCGAACCAGATCGCCGAGGCCTAGCGCCTGACCCGTGATTGGTTGGCGAAGAATCAGCGGTGACGGATGCGGCTTGAAACCGCCATAAATCGCCGCTGAAAATTGTTATTTTAAAATAGGCTAAGCCATTGAAAAATATGCTATTTGTTGGGTTAACTTATCCGGATTTAATTTATCCCTAACCCATTGAAATATCAACAGTTTAGCAAGCTGACTCCCCCTGGTTACTTTGACCCAATTCCACCTAAAATATGCTGTGCCGTGGCGGCTATGGCCGATCCGGCTTGCCGGCGACTCGGCTTGCTATTCTAGGCCGGTCGCTATGAAGAAAATCACCTCCCTACCAATTCACCTAAGTCATTGATATTTCAATGTTTTGCAATGTTAGTCCCTCTTGGCATTTTTTGTCCATAAACCTCTGAACCATAACGGAATTCTTGAGCATACTCCTGACGGTGCGGCGTTCGCTGAAAACGCACTGACCAAAGCATTCCCCTCGCGTGCGCGGATAGCGCAATAAAACCGTTTGAATAAGCCAGGACGCTGGTCACAATGGCCGCCGGCGGCGCGGCTCCGCCTTTACCCCGTGCCCGGCAGCCGTCATGCTGGTGACACAGATTGCAGGGGCGGATGAAATTTTGCCGATCACCGATATGCGCGGTCAAAGCTCCTGATGGCTGATCAGACGTTCGGGTTAGTCCTCGGCGGGGGTGGAGCACGCGGATTAGCGCATATTCCCGTCCTTGAGGCCATCGACGAATTGGGGCTGAAGCCGGCAGCGATCGCCGGGACTTCGATCGGCGCCGTCATTGGCGCAGGCTATGCCAGCGGCATGTCGGGGGCGGAAATCCGTGCGTATACGCTAGAGCTTTTCGGAAGGACCTCGGAAATCGTGTCCCGGCTATGGGGTTTACGGCCGCGCGGCATTTCGGAAGTTCTTTCAGGCGGCACCTTCATTCCCCTCGATGCAAGACGCACCGCTGACCTTTTCCTGCCGTCGTCTATTCCAAAGAGGTTCAACCAGCTTTCCATCCCGCTGACCGTTGTCGCCACCGACTACTATGGCTGGAAGGAAGTGGATATCAGCGCTGGAGAACTCAGGCCGGCGATTGCCGCGTCGATGGCGATCCCGGCGGTTTTCAGGCCGGTGGCGGTCGGCAAAAGGTTTCTTGTCGATGGCGGCCTCACCAATCCGTTGCCGTTTGACAAACTGCCGCCGGTTAAGATGGCAGTAGCAGTAGATGTCACCGGTGGGCCTGAACCGCGAAAGGGTAGGACGCAGCCGACGATCGTTGAGATGATTTTCGGCTCGCGCCAGATCCTACTTGGTGCGCTGATCGCCGAGCGGCTAAAGGCAGGCGCGCCACAGATTTGCATCCGGCCCAATCTGGGCTCAGTTCGGGTGCTGGATTTCCGCCACGCCAAGAAGATCCTTAAGGATACAATGCCGCTCAAGGACGAGGCAAAACGGTTGATCGAGGCGTCGATCCCGTAACGTCGCAGTTAATGTCCCTGACCAGATCGCCGAAGCCCACCGCATGGCCCGCGAGTGGATGGCGAAGCATCAGTGGTGATGGCGTCGATGATGTCTGCTTTACCCCCGAAAGCGGAAGTCGCCAGACGCCGGTGGCACTTCCGTTATGTGCCATTAGCGGACATTCGGGCAGCATCGGGCAATTGCGACCGCAAGCTGATCGCAGATGCAGCCTTGGGCAGTGTCGGTTCATGCCTGCAGCTTGACCCACGC
>CAMYJA010000053.1 GCA_947258705.1 uncultured Hyphomicrobiaceae bacterium
CAAAATTGCGGAGGGGTGCCGGAGTGGTTGAACGGGGCGGTCTCGAAAACCGTTGTGCGCGCAAGCGTACCGAGGGTTCGAATCCCTCTCCCTCCGCCATTTTATGTCATGAAATTAATGAGTTACCATGTCGAGCCGATTGGAACATGTTTTGAACATTCCGCGGCAATTATTGAACTGCAAACATTTTGGCCTGCCTAGAAAAAAGTGATCCGGTCTGATTGTTAGAGTTTGGCTTATTCTGCCCCTTGAAGGAGGACCGAAGGATGGGCCGAACGAGATACACGCCGGAACAGATTATCGGGCATTTGCGCGAAGCGGAGGTTCTACTGTCGCAAGGCATGAAGACCGGTGAGATATGCCGGCAAATTGGGATATCGGAACAGACCTATTATCGCTGGCGACGGGAATATGGCGGTCTGAAGGTTTCGCAGGCCAGACGGCTGAAAGACCTTGAGAAGGAGAACGCCCGGTTGCGCAAGGCGGTCTCCGACCTGACCATTGACAAGCTGATCCTGAAAGAGGCTGCAGAGGGAAACTGGTAAGCCCTTCGCGCCGCCGCCGGTTTGTTGATCATGTCCGTGGCAGGCTTGGCGTATCGGAGCGCCGGGCCTGCACCACGGCTGACCAGCACCGGTCCACACAGCGCAAACGCCCCAAAGGTCGATCTGACGAGGCTGCGCTCACCGATGCGACCATCGACCTGGCCACCCAATATGGCCGGTATGGCTACCGTCGCGTATGGGCCATGCTGCGTGCTCAAGGCTGGGACATCAGCGCAAGCCGTGTGGAACGGATCTGGAAGCGTGAAGGGCTAAAGATTCCCCAAAAGCAACCCAAGCGCGGCCGGCTGTGGCTCAATGACAGGTCGTGCATCCGTCTTCGGCCGCAGCACGCCAACCATGTCTGGTCCTATGATTTTGTCCAGGACCGCACCCATGACGGCAAAGCGTTCCGGATGCTGACGGTCATCGATGAGTTCACCCGGCGGTGTCTCGCCATCCTGGTGGCGCGCAAGCTCAAGAGCGATGACGTTCTGGCGTGTCTGGCCGACCTGTTCGCCAAGCATGGGCCGCCAGTCCACATCCGCTCAGACAATGGCCCGGAGTTCACAGCGCAGGCGGTGCGGGACTGGCTCGGCCGGATTGGCGTGACGACGCTCTTCATCGAGCCCGGATCGCCCTGGGAGAATGGCTACAATGAAAGCTTCAATGGCAAGCTCAGGGACGAGCTGCTCAACGGCGAAATCTTTTACACCCTGAAGGAGGCAAAAGTGCTGATCGAACAATGGCGCCACCACTACAACACCGTCAGACCACACTCCGCGCTGGGTTATCGACCGCCGGCGCCTGAAGCCGTCTTGCCGCGCGTATCGTTGCCGGACTACTCTACCATCAGGCTGGCGCTTTTGCCGGCCAAAGAGCGCCAGGCTCTAACTTAAAAACTGGACCACTCAGATCAGGCTGGTCAGTTAAGTTTGGCATTAGACTCAATTGTCGCGACACCAGTTACCGATTCGAAACTGAAACTCCGATAACCTCTCAACCACTAAAAGCAGTCGCAGATCCAGTGTTCTGCGCGCGCCTGACGCGCATGATTTCCGGATTTCGCGCGAGAATCGAGACGGTTTTATGCGGATTGCCCATCTTCTCACGTCAATGTCGCGGATCGGCGGCGCGGAAACCAATACGGTGCGCGATCTGACCGCGCATCAGTCGCGCATTCCCGGCAACGAGGTCGCGGTCTTTGCTATCGAAGATGTCTTTTGCGCCGACGATGCAGCTATATGGGGCAATATGTCGGTCACCGCGTGTGGCACGAAAGGCGCAGTCGGCTTTAGCAAGGCGCCACAATTGAAGGCCGCAGTGCTAGCTTTCGATCCCGATATCGTGCACGTCCATGGTTTTAACGATGCGCTGACCAGGACCGGTGCGGCGATCCTTAAAGAAAACGGTGCGCGCTTTATCATTACGCTGCACGGCGCGCTGAACGGGGGCTCGCGAAAGCCCGCCGCGCTTCAGATCTTCGAAGACCGAGCGGCGCGGACGGCGGGATGTTTGCACGCCCTGAGCACGGGCGAAGCCAAGGCCATCCGCGCCGCCGGATTCCAGAGTTCCATTTGTGTCATACCCCATGGCGTGGCTGAACCGCCGCAACATATCGAACATATGGAGCGTCCCTGGAGCCTGGTCCGCGAAGGTGAGCGGACGCTGCTGTTCCTCGGCGGCCTGCGTCCGGAAAGGGGACTGGAGCCGCTAATCGACGGATGGGCACAGTTTCTGCGGCAGGGCGGACACGAGCTGAACTGGCGTTTCCAGATCGTCGGCTGGTCGCCGGACAACTACGTAGAATCCTTGCGCGCCCGGACGATCGAACGGTCGCTGGGTTACAGCGTCAGCTTTCCTGGCCCCTTGTTCGGTGATCTGCGCTGGGCGGCTTACCAGCATGCTGATGCCTTCATTCTGCCCTCGATGAACGAGGGTCTGTCCGTGGCCGTCCTTGAAGCCTGGGCCTGCGGATTGCCGGTGGTGATGTCGCCGCAGTGCAATCTGCCGGATGGATTCAATGCTGGTGCGGCGCTGGAAGCGCAACCTGATGCAGAATCAATCTGTGAGGCCATCGGGCGGATCACCACCATGAGCGATGCCGAACGCAGTGAGATGGGCGCCAAGGGCATGGAGCTCTCCAAATCTAGATATAACTGGCCGAAGGCGGTGGCGGATCTGGGCGATGTCTATCAGTGGATGTGCAACCGTGCGCCGCAGCCTCCTGCGATCGTCGACGATAATGATCTGATGATGCTGGATATCGTTGCCTGAAACCTGTTCCGGCCAGTTCTCGCCGACAGGTGTGTGAAGTCCTGCCGACCGGCGAGCATTCGATCTCCCGACCGCACTCCGGTTGTTTGAGACGGCCCAGCTGGCTAAACAAGACTAACTAGCTTTTTTCGATCCAGCGCCGTTCGATTTGAAATACGACGCCACGACATCGGCCCTGCTTCGATGGCATTTGAGTGGCATCTGATCCAAGTCGATTGGTTCTTCAAATTGAACGCCAATATCGTTGTCGCGACGCCAGCGAATTTGTGCCTGGGCGCTGAGCGCTAAAAACTGAAATTCAATTTCGATTGAACTTGGCAATTTTGCAGCTTGGACAAGCGTTATTCGGGCGCCATTTTGTGAAATGTCTTTAAGAACGCCGGCCGTTGATGGAAGACCTTTTCCGCATTTTATCTCGACCGGCTCGAACGCATCGAGCCGTTCAAGGCGCTTCCGCTTAATATGAAATGGAAAGGCTCTGAAAATCGCACAACCACGGTTTTCCGACGATAACCGTGCCTCACCAATTAGTCGACCGCCTGCAGCTTGGCCTCGCCGACCGCCTCGGCGGCATCGCTTAGCCATTCAACGATTTTGGCCTGCAAGGTATCAGGGCTGGACGGCTTGGTAATATAGTCGTCCATGCCGACCTCCACGCAGACTTCTTTAAAGCCCTTTGGCGCAGCGGCGGTCATCCCAATGATCGGCGTACGCACCCCGTCACCGGCATTCAGTTCCGCCTCGCGTATCGCCTTGGTCGCTTCCAGCCCGTTCATTTCCGGCATCGAGACATCCATCAGCACCAGATCGGGTCGCCCGGCCTTGTACTGCTCCATCGCCAGACGGCCGTTTTCCACAATGGCATAGGAATACCCAGCATCGATGAGGATCTGCTCCACCACAATCTGGTACGCTTCATTGTCTTCAGCAACGAGGATCATGAGATCGCTTCTTCCTTATCTGACGACAACTTTGCCATCGTTGCCGCCCTTCAAATGCGGGAATTTGATAAATCCTGCATATATTCTTCTTATGGTTGTAATCTTAAACATGAGTGAATAAGACGCCGCTCTTCGCAGCGCTTATCCCCTGAAGGTCAGGCATCTGACATCGCCCTGCATGTGATGACCGCGGCCATGTCCGTTTCGGGTCAAACCCGGAAGTCGGACACGGCGTCGATGATGTCCATTTTGCCCCCAACACCGGAAGTCGCCGGACAACGCTGGCACTTCCGGTTCGTGCAGATTGTGTTGATTTAGTCCCAGTCAGGCGTAGCCGTAGAGAAGTTGTAGAATTTCGACCTACTCCCGGCTTTTGACCGAAACAATTTTGCGTGAAATCACCCCTGTTGAAACGACATTCTATGAGATTGCCATCAGTTGCCG
>CAMYJA010000054.1 GCA_947258705.1 uncultured Hyphomicrobiaceae bacterium
CTTGTCTAAACCCTAATGGGGCATTAGGCCGTCAATCCGGCAGATGACTGATGCGCAGGAACCTAGTCCAACCCTGCACCTAGCAGACCTTGTGAACCTTGCCGCGCCATCTTCGGCTCCAAAGTGTCCAAAGTGCCTATTACATACCGATAAATGACTGTGAACCTTGCTGTGACCCTGCTATGGCTGGCTCCTTTTATGGACTCAGGAAACTAAGCCCCGTTACGGTGTCGGAAAACTGTCCTAGGTCCTTAAAGACCTTGAAGGCAATCTTGAAGAACCGTAAATACCTGTTTTTTTATTGTTTGCCTTATAAACAAAGGACCTTTCGGCTGTCACTTATTTGAAGTTCGCGTTTTTAGGCGTTTATGCGCATTTAATTGGCAGTTTTTTTCTATTAATTCGCCTTTGCATTTGCGTGTCCGGTTATGCCGACACTTACAACTCCCCAAAATCTTACTGAAATGGTGTAAGCCTTTGATTTGAAGGCAACGCATTATCTAGCGGGAAATCTGCAAAAGGTCGGCAAGTCTTTGCATCTTGCAATCTACGGCTGGTTACTATCCGACACCGGACTATATCCTAATCGATCGGCACTGGTGCTTAGGGCCATTAGCGGACGGTGCGCAATTTAATTTTTGACATAAATATCCATCACACCGACGCATGGGACGGGGCGGGCATGCGCTTGTGATAAAACGGCGTATAGACGCTGGCCAGATGGCTCTGAAGACTGAAAAAATCAACCGTGCCGTCGTCCAGCATCTGCTTTTGTTCCGGCGTCGAATAAACCAGCTCTCCCAACACTTCGAGCCCGCCAATCAGACCGTTGTCGTCGCTGGCGCGCTGTTTCGATCGCTCGCGCGGGACGAAATACAGCATCAGGCTGCCGTCCTCGGGCGACATCGCGGCAATGAAATTGCCGCTCAGATCCGGCAGCCTCGCCTTGTTCCCCGACATCCATTTATGCAGCCATCGGGCGGCTCTTTCCTTCACCTCATCGGCCGATCCGTGCCAGAAGGCGACGGCCACGGGATAATCTGAAAGAATCCCCATTGAATCCTCCGTCGCGCGAATGTTTCGAACCGCGCGCTCCAGCGGAAATTCGGGTACCTCTTCGGGACGCGAGAAAAAATGGAAATGCAGATGGCCGAGGATCGAGGCGCCTGCGCCCACACCATTGTAATAACCGATAAAGCCCGGCAGCCGGGATGCCAGCTCAACGAAGTCGGACAAAAGTCCTGACAGTTTTTCTCCCTCCCCGGTCCCAATGCCGCAGTTCTGCGGCACGTGCTCCGCAGTCGCGATGACCGCGTGAACCGGCAGCAAGGGAAATGGATTCATCCATCCATAATAGTTGCGGTCGTCAATCGGAATTTCATAGCCGAGCTGGACACCTTCCTGTTGCCACAAAATATTTTCGCGGCACAGGAAGCATCCATCATTCACCGCCTCGATACCGCCGGGCGGAACCTTTATCCCGGCACCATTGAAGCGAAGTGTCCGGTTCGGATTGTACTGGACCTGGAAGCATTTCGATTGATCTTCAGGATGGAAAAATCTATACCGCTTCACGCCGCTCAGGCGATCCCTGATGAAACCGGAATCGTGCTGGTGTGTATGCAGTTCGCACAGGACTTGTCCGAGCCCTCCGCTATTGATTTCGACCTGGCGCAGGTTTTTGCCGAGCTCCGACCAGGCACCATTGTATGCGCGATAAATTGGCATGTTCCCTCGTCGCATATTCCACTTCGGGTCATCACCCGCCCCCGGATGCGTCAACCCGACACCCGGAACAGGATTACCCCAAAACAACGAGACCAGATATTCTGGTCCTGAATATTAATGAAAACGCGTCCGCCTCACGCTTACGTTGCACTTCGTCGGCCAATACCCCGTCACGATTGACCAACCGAGTCATTACATTTAATACACGCATAGGGCAATTCGTAAAACCCGGAATTGATGGTAATTTGTGACCTTTCTGCCCTCCTCTTTCATAATATACGGAGATGCCGCCATGCAGGGCGACACCATCATCATCGAGCAACATCATCGCGCCGCGGCCGCGGAAATCGTGCCGATGATTCTTCCCCGCATCGAGAATTCAAAAGGCAAATATACCCTGACCGTCGCCGGTCAGTCCGGTTCGGGCAAGTCGGAAACCGCGAGTGCCATCGCGGATGAGCTGGCGAAGAAAAATATCAAGACGGCGATCTTTCAGCAGGATGATTATTTCATTTATCCGCCGCGCACGAATGACCGGGCAAGACGGGAGGACATCAGCTGGGTCGGCCCGCAAGAGGTCAACCTTTCGCTGCTCGACAGGCATTTGAAGGCGTTTTTATCGGGACGGGACAAAACCGTAAAACCCCTGGTCATCTATGAAGAAGACGCGATCAGATCCGAAAGCATGGATTTGCAGGATGCGCAGGTCGCGATTGCGGAGGGTACCTATACGACATTGTTGAACAATGCCGATCTTCGCATCTATATCGACCGCGATTATGAGGAGACCCGCGCACACCGGGAGAAAAGAAAACGCGATGCCGCGGAGCTTGATCCATTTATCGATGATGTGCTGGTGATCGAGCATCATATCATCTCGTCGCACAAACCGCGCGCGAACATCATCATCAATGCCGACTATTCGGTTGCCGCCGCCAGGCTTTAAGTCGATATCGGACAAGCCGCCACATCAGACCTGAACTTGGGAACCGCACCGGATGCATATTGTTTTCTTCAATCCTCAGGGCAATTTCGACGACAACGACTCTTATATGGCGGAGCATCCCGACTTTGGCGGCCAACTCATCTACGTCAAGGAAATGGCTCAGGCTATGGCCGGGCAGGGACATCAGGTCGACATCGTCACCCGCAGGATCGATGATCCCGACTGGCCCGAATTCGCGGCTTCGATCGATCATTTCAAGGGCTATGAAGAGAACCTGCGCATATTGCGGTTCGATTGTGGTGGACCAAAATTTCTCAACAAGGAGCGCTTGTGGCCACATCTCGACGAATTTGTCGAGAACACGCTTGGTTTTTACGGCGATACGCTGCCCGATTTTGCAACCGCGCATTACGCGGACGGCGGATATTGCGCAACCCTGTTGAAACATCTCGCCGGCACCGGCTTCACCTTCACCGGTCATTCGCTGGGCGCCCAGAAACTCGACAAGCTGGGCACCACATCTGACAATTGGGAAGGGATGCAACAACGGTTCAGGTTCGCCCAGCGGATCGATGCCGAGCGCCGCGCCATGAACGAGGCTTACCGCATCGTCACATCGACCGACCAGGAGCGCTTCGAGCAATATTCCCATCTGCTGTATCGGGGCGCCATCGACGTTGACGCTGCGGCCAGATTTTCGGTCATTCCGCCCGGTGTGAATACGCGTATTTTTACGACGGCGGAGAGCGCGGACGACGCAACGGTCCAGTCCATGCTCAAGGACAGGCTCGGCGGCGCCGAGGGGCCCTGCGTCGTGGTGTCGAGCCGGTTGGATGAGAAGAAAAACATTCTTGGCGTGGTGGAGGCTTTTGCAGGTTCGGAGGCGTTGCGTGCCCGTGCCGCTCTTGTCATTTGCATTCGCGGCATTGATGACCCGTTTGGCGAAATCGACCGCTTGCCGGAAGCCGACAGAAAGGTGCTCGCGCCCATTCTTGAAACCATCCGGTCGTGCGGCATACGCGGCATGGTGCACTTTTTGAATATCCAGTCGCAGCAGGAACTGGCCGCCACCTATCGCGTCCTGGCGCAGCGCGGATCGGTGTTTGCCCTGACCGCC
>CAMYJA010000055.1 GCA_947258705.1 uncultured Hyphomicrobiaceae bacterium
GCAGAGAGCGGATGATCCCTGTATCAAAACCACCTTGACACAAATCGCCTCATATAAGCGGAAGTCAGCCTGAGCCGTTTCGATGTCCGTTATGTGCCATATCCGGACTTACGTGCAGACGGTGCAACCGGCGCCAGCGATTGAGATCATCATCGCGTCGGACGAGCGGCACCAATGTGTTAAGATTCAACCTAGACCGATCGATGGGCGCCGATAGCCGGCTTTTGGATGGCTATGGAGGGGAAAATCTACCAATCACGGTGAGGATTGGGGGCGATCACCGTTGATTTGATGTTTACTTGGGAGATATCAGCTAAACGGAAATGGAAATGGAAAATCTGGCATTTGGCGTGGATCCGGCGCGTTCTGAAAAATACAGCCTCAGACAATCCAGATATTATGCCCTGTCTCTAGACATCAGCAAATTAGCCGGCGAACACAAAAAGCAAGGAAAACGGTTGAAAATACTCGATGTCGGCGCCGACGGCGGTGTATCCATGCGACATATCGAAGTGCAACCTCACGCAACCAATATCGATTACTATGGCGCAGATCTCAAATTGGGTAATGTTCATAAGGCAGACAAATGGATAGCTCTTTACGAGGGGGATTTCATGGAGGGCTATCCAGATATTCCAAGCGACACTTTCGATGTCGTCATCTGCGAACAGGTGCTTGAGCATCTGCCGGAGCTCGAGACTGCAGTAAAAACCTTGGAAAGGGTCTTAAAACCCGCCGGGACGTTAATCGTCGGCGTGCCGATTTTCCCTGAAGGACTTCATTTGGCACGCATATATCTCGTTCCCCTGATTGATAGGCTTAATCCGAAAGCCAAATTTCGGAGCCATGTTCAGGCTTTTTCGCTGCGGACCTTCAAAAATCTACTGCGCCACCACACCAATTTGAACATCGAACAGGCACGCGGCTTTCGCATCATTTCGGGGGGCATTTTAAGGCCGTTGGAAAATCATAGATGGTGGTGGAAATTTAACAACTGGCTGGGCGCCGCCGTTCCTGGGCTATGCATTGAAGTTCAGCTGGTTGCGAAAAAACCGGCCAGCGTTTCTTGAATTTCGTCGTGCATCGGCCTGACCGAAATTTTATACCAAAAACAAGACTACAGGCTATTGCATGGCTCGGAGACTGTCGAGCGCGGTCTCGTATGGCCAGATGGCGACTTATGCTGGTGGCCTGGGTACATCATCAAATGTTTTGAATTGAGCCCTGATTCATCTGGTTTCTGACCCCATACAGAAACGTAGAATGTCGCATATGGGTCAATAACGGAAGTCGGAAACGAGGTCCTTGATGTCGGCTTTACACCCAAAAACGGACCTAGACGGCGCTAGAATTGGTATCCGCTTTCAGTCCTAATTCGGACGTCCTTTTCGTTGCCGCATGGGCTCATACCAGTCATGTCTGCCCGTGGTTTCAATAGCTCCAATCCAGGCTTGGTCGAACCCCGATCTTGATATTCCGAGTTCTGCCTTGGCGAGCTGGTAGAGCTCATCTTTGGTCAATGGCTTTGGTTGGCCCGGCCGTATAAATCGCAGAAGCCATTGTTCGCATTCCCTGCGCTTGGCCTCCGCTTCCCTGAAGAGGCGTTCTCAATAGTTCATCACTGGGGTGTCTCCTGAGAAACGTCCAAACCGTCCAAAATGTCCCAGATATCGTGATTCAACGGCTTCCATTGTGACGGGGTATTTTGTTCCCTACATGTTCTAGGGTCTGGACCCATTAATTGGAAGTCACGATGAGGGCTTTGAGGCCAAAGTAGACCTTACACTTTGGGCCGGAAACAAAAGGAGATTTGTCCTTATCAGACCGTCGCTGTGGCAGCGCAGCGCATAGCGAGAGCGGCTATGTGTTCGGTTGATGAGCCGCAACACCCGCCCAAGTATGCGATCCCGAAGGCCTTGCTCAGCGCGGCTACATTGTTACCGAAGTCCTCGGGCGCTTCGGTGTCAATCTCAGTAAGGCCGTCAAGCTCTTCAGGTGTTTTCGCTGACGTATTAGCGCGATTCCCAGGACTCGCGCGGCGGCCGCAGGGTTGCGATCACGGATCGTTGAAAGGGCAGCCGAGAAGACCGATGTGTGCACGCAGTTGATGTTGTAGCTTACCGGCGCGCGACGCGTTTCATCATCAATCGTTTCGATAACCAGATCGAGCGGGGTCCCGTCGAGGATGCAACCGTCGTGCCGGATCACGAAGCTCAAGACATATGGCAACTCAGTTCGGGCGAGAACCCGGGCAATGCCCCGCGCCTCGGCAAAACTCGGCAACGTCTGTACTTTGTAAAAATCTATGCCGGCTTCGGCCAGAGAGTCGATCTGAGGTTGGTGAAAAGCCACGGCGGCTTCGGTGTTTGGAGCCTCTTCAGGCTTATATCCATCGCCCAATGGTCCCGTGATGCCCGCGATAAGGATAGGCGCCGCATCCGGGCCGTAAGCTTCGCGCAGCTCCTTCATGAATAGGCCACCATCGGCATTCACCGGTTTCCCTGCATATGCCGACTTTTCGATACGAGACGCGCTCGCGCGCCATGTAGGCGTTCCGGCAACCATTGGCAGGCCGTAGCGCTGACCGATATCGAGATACTCGCGATGAGTTGCAGCGAGCATTTGCCTCCCAGCCTCATCATACAACATGCCAGCATATGCGATCTGTGGATCGAACGCTTCGCTCTCACCACGCCGCAGGCGCTCATACATCGATCCCTCTCCAAGAACGATCGGAAACCTATCCAGAAAATCCTGTGACATGGCGTCCCCAGGTCGTCGCGGACCGCATTTACAGTACCTCACCTTGGGCTACTAGGCTCTATAGACCCATAAAAATAATTCCCATGCCGACGAGTTTGTGATTCACGGTTTCCAGAAGGAGACAGATCATGAGTCGCGAACATTTCTGGCTGACGGACGAGCAGTTTTCCCGCCTTGAGCCGCTTTTGCCCACCAATACGCGCGGCAAGCCGCGTGTTGACGACCGCCGTGTCATCAGCGGCATTGTGCATGTCCTAAGATCCGGCGGGAGATGGGTTGATGCTCCCGACGCTTATGGCCCGCGCAAGACACTCTACAATCGGTTCGTGCGGTGGGCCGACAAGGGTGTCTGGATGGATGTTTTCCATGCTCTGGCTTCTGCCGGTGGACCGCCGGCCGAGGTGCTGATCGACTCCTCGGCGGTTCGCGCGCATCGCTGCGCCTCCGGTGGTAAAGGGGGGAGAAAAATCAGGCTATAGGCCGATCCCGAGGCGGTCGAACCACCAAGATCCATGCTCTCACTGACGGCCTGTGCCGGCCGCTCGCTTTCCTGCTCACCGGCGGCCATATCGCCGATTGCACGGCTGGAGCCGTGCTTCTGGAGCAAATGCCGGACGTTGCCATCCTGCACGGCGACAAGGGATACGACAGCAATGCCATCCGCCAACAGGTGGAAGAACGGGGCGCCTTGCCCAACATTCCGCCGAAAGTGAACCGACGCTGGAAAAACTGCTTCTCTCCGTACCTGTACCGCGACCGCAACGCCATTGAGCGCATGTTCGGGCGGCTCAAGGACTTCCGCCGCATCGCAACCCGATACGACAGGCTGGCCACCAACTTCCTCGCCGCTGTGTGCCTCGCAGCCACCGTCAGCTATTGGTTATGAGTCCGGACCCTAACAGGGGACTTGATATTTACCGGAGCTTGCCCTCCCGGGCATATTACTCGCGTAGCATCTTGGCTGCAGCGGCATAGCCGCCGCCGGCTCCATCAACCGAGAATTGACCGTATCTGCTTGATAACATCCGCCGAGCAATCGACCGTCATGAGAAGCCCGTCAGCGTACTTTTGAAAATCGGTGTTGGCAGCAATCTCCCGCCTATATCGGTCCGGATTGAATCCGGAGATACCAATATTAAACTTGAAGATCATCCAAATCAGCGCGGCGGTCCCGATCACGCGGAGGCGTCGCACCCATCGCGGATGTCCGCCCTGGGCGACACGCGACTGGAGCGAGAGCGAGTGCGATTGCCATCGCACCTCGGGTCCTTCTTCTGGCACGGGCGTGAGACAATCTGCACTCTTCAAGAGCGATACGACACGTGACGTTACCGCTGCGAAATTTTCCTCTGGCGCATCTGGCCCCGGTTTGACAATCAGCGACAGAATATGTCCGTTCCGCGGCAAAATGGGACCCCACTGACATTCGGCGCGCCATATTTATCGGAAAACGCTAAAACTATGGAGCGATAACGGGCCATCCCCGAGGATTCAGTCAACCATCGCCAAAAATTCCTGCCGAGTCGCCGCGTCTGTGCGAAACGCGCCAAGCATGCGGCTTGTGACCAAGTCGGTGCCGTGCTTGTGAACGCCCCTTGTCGACATGCAGTGATGCGTCGCTTTGATAACAACGCCCACGCCGGTCGGTTGCAGGATTTCCTGAATCACATTGGCGATCTGCGACGTCATACGCTCCTGGATCTGTAGCCGTTTGGCGAATGCATCGACTGTGCGTGCAAGCTTGGATATGCCGACAACGCGTTTTTCCGGCAAATATGCCACCCAAGCCCTGCCGATGATCGGCGCAATGTGATGTTCGCAATGGCTTTCGAACGCAATACCGCGGAGCACAACCATTTCGTCATAACCATCGATTTCCTCAAACGTCTTTTTCAGGATCGTCGTCGGATCGATTTGGTAGCCGGAGAAATATTCATCGAGAGCTCTGACCGCGCGGGCCGGAGTCTCTTGCAGCCCATCACGCGTGGGATCGTCACCGGCGTAGCGAAGGATTGTCGAGTAAGCGGCTTCGGCTTCTTCGCGGCTAGGCCGGGTAACCATTTCGTCGGCAGCGTCGAAGGAATCTGGCAAAGCATGAACGTTCATAATAATCTCCCCGATGTCTGCCCATGTACGTCTGCCGGCCGCAATCGGATCACTGAGCATCTATCGGGCACGGGATAGCCGAATAAGCACGTCCGGATGTGGCTGGCTTGGAATGCAAGAGCATTTCGCACAATGGCGCTCGGCCCGCTCAATCCTTCGAAATACCCCGCCGGATTGAGGCCATCATCGGCTGGCCGAACGCGCTCAGCACTAGGGACTTAGATTTTGCTGGCCGCCTCAATTGAGCAGCCAAAGCGACACGTTCAGGAGCGCGGCGTATGAGACCCATAGCGCGTAAGGTAGAAGCAGAGCCGCCGCCGGCCGGTCGATCCGCCAGAAAAGGGCGGTGGTCACGACAATTGCCGCGAGCAATAAAATGATCTCAAGCAGCGCGCCACCAATCGATCGCAACCCAAAAAAAAGGATGGACCAGGTGAGGTTCAGGCATAACTGGCCGGCGAACACGATCAGCGCAGTTGTACGCGCTTCGGATAACGCGCAACGCCAAACACGCCATCCCGCGATCGCCATCAAGATGTAGAGGGTCGTCCAGACCGGTGCGAAAAGCCAATCGGGTGGATTGAAGGCCGGCTTTTCAAGCTCTTGATACCAGGAGCCAACGGACGTTGCAGTAACAACACCACCGATGGCAGAAACCGCAAAACAGGCGGCGAGAAA
>CAMYJA010000056.1 GCA_947258705.1 uncultured Hyphomicrobiaceae bacterium
ATGAAACCCTCCCTGCAAATCAATGCACAAAGGGAATCACAAACGCCTACGCTACGGAATCCTCAAAATGAATCGGAAACCTTCAAATCCGCTCTAAATCGCGAAAAAGCGGACGTGGAGTCGGCAGCCTCGCCGGCTATGGCACCTTTACCCTGCGGCCGGCAACCGCCATGCTGGCGCATATCCAATTGAGCAACGGGACCAGCTTCGATGGCGCCGCAATGCCGTGCACACAGTTACATTCTTCCTGCAATTGGTCTGGCATTGGGCATTGTCTTTTCCACCGCCGTGATGGCGCAGGACGCGCAAACAGTCACCACGTATGATGTCGTGACTCCACCATCCTGCACCAATAATAAAGGGGAAACGGTCCGCTTTATTGACAGCAGCGGGGGACGCTCCGGTTTGGCGGCTGGCATGGCCAATCGGGATAGCAGCGGTAAACCGGTTGTTTTCAGATCAAACTACACCGCCACGCCGCCGGAATTTCAGAGCTTTATCGACCGGCACGAATGTGCCCATCACCAAACCGGCGATGTTGACCGCCCTCATCCACCGCGCAACAGCCCCGAACATCTGATGAATGAAAGCATCAGCGATTGTGTTGCGATCCTACGCCTGCGTGATGAAGAAGGGTATGACCAAGCGGGTTTTGACAGGGTTTCCGCTGCCATGCGTAACGACATGGCAAAAATCGGATTTCCGGAAATCAGCATCAGCAGCCGCATCAGCAATATCGACAATTGCTTCACCGAGTACGGTGCGCCGCAGGAATTTGTCATTGGAATACTGAAGCAGAGAGGCCTCCTCCAGCCGTAAAAGAACCGGTGCTGTCACATTGGCTATTTGCATTGAACGCCGCGCTGGCTGCCGTGGTAAATCGTGGAGTGGCAGTTGTGGCGAGCGCCACTCCGTTCCGCCCCTAATGGAAAAAGATGAGATAGGGCAACAATGAGCGAAAAGTATTCAAGGGGATCTAAATGTCCATCATGCCGAACAGCCCTGCGTCCGGACGCCAAGTTCTGTCACGAATGCGGGGCGCCCGCAGGTGAACAGAGCGACGCAAATCAACAGGATTGGAAGCGCCTTGCACCTTTCGTTGTCTTGATCGCCGTTGTTGGCGCAATATTGGTATCTGCGCTTGGTTATTTTGCCACGCAACAAAAAGACCGGTCGATCCCGCGACAATCCGATGTCGTCAGTTCCTCCGGGCAGTTCGAGCAGCCTGTCGATCTCTCGACGATGAATCCGCGGGAAGCGGCGGACCGTTTGTTCAATCGCGTGATGATTGCCGACGAGAGCGGTGATACTGCACAAGCAATGCAATTCGCGCCGATGGCGCTACAGGCATATCAGCGCGTCGACCCGCCGGACGCCGACATTCATTATCATATGGGTCTGATTAGCCTGGTGCTTGGGAATCTTGATGAAGCACGCCAGCAGATCGAGAAGGTCAAGCGAGATTCGGCTGAGCATCTACTGGGCCTCGCTCTCGCAATGAGAGTGGCGAAGCGTGTTGGCGACGATAAGGCAGCGTCGGACATCCTTGCACGATTTGCAGCGGCATATGATGCGGAAATTGGACGCGGCAAACCGGAATACGAGGCGCACAGGAATACGATTGAGAGGCTGCACGCCTCTGCCACGGGTCTAACGACCACCGAAGCTTCAAACCAGAGCCCGAAACCACCGGAAAGCGGAGCACAGCTTTTTGCGTCAAGGTGTGCGGGCTGTCATGGTCGGAGCGCCTCGGGAAGCGACAAGGGCCCACCGCTCGTTCATCAAATTTACGAACCCGGCCATCATGCCGACGCCTCATTTTATCAGGCTGTTCGTCAGGGTGTGAAAAGTCACCATTGGTCGTTCGGAAACATGATGCCGATCCCGGGTATTTCGGACAAGCAGATTGGTCAAATTGTTACGTATGTTCGAAATCTTCAGGTGGAAAACGGCATAAAATAGTCAGGATACATCTGGATTATTCATTGCCGCATCGAACGACCAACGCGGCTGTATTTGAAAAGCGGTGCCGTATCGAGCACCGCTTTTTTATCTCCAGTAACTAACGGTCGCTAGACTCGACCGAGCGCTTGATTATGAACTTGGTCCGCCTTCAATTCGGAAGTCGCCCACAATTCCGTCTTCATAATGACCCGGCAGCCGAGCCACCTTGCTGCTCAGTGCCGCAGTGAACAACCGCTACGGCCGCCGCCACCCTGATCGGCACACCTGAATGTCCGTTTGGGGTCAATTTCTACCGTTTTGATGGGCATCGAACCATGTCCGGAATGCCCCCGAAAGCCGACCTTTTCCGCCAAAACGTCTGGATTGCCCCTGACAACGGACTCTTTTCACCGCCGATGAAAACGGGGATTTTGTGCCAAAAGCGGAAGTCGGCGTTCATGAATGGCACTACTGCTCGATGACCTTCTGAAAGCATGACCCAGTGGAAATGCGATGTGGGCCTCACCGCGTATCGGTGTTGTATATTTGTAACAAAGTGATTCGATTTGGTGTCGATAGATCGGAATTGATTAGTCGTTTCCAACCAACTTCGAATAAAATTCCTTTGAGTTTGAAATTTCAGGTCGGGGGAGTTCAGTAGGAGTTGGTCATGTGTACCGATAAATTATTACAAGGTGCTTCAACACTTGCTTTGAGTCTTCTTTTAACAAATGCAGCCGTCGCTGCCGATCTTCCACCAGAACCGGTCTTTACGCCAGAACCTAGCCATAGCTGGACCGGACCATATATCGGTGCCTTTGTTGGCGCTGGGGGCATTGTCAATAACATTGAACTCCCCGGCGCGGGTCCAGGCAACTTCAACGGCATAGGCGGCGAAGGCCTGTTTGGCGGCGCCATGCTGGGGTATAATTTTCAGGTTTCCAACAATTTCGTAATCGGTATTGAGGGCGAGATCGCCGCGACCGACCTGACCACGGAACTGAATATACCGGGCGCTCCCCTATCGCTTGATGCTCAACCTGAATGGACGGCAGCGATCTCCGGCCGGCTCGGATGGCTTACTTCGCCGAACACGATGCTTTATCTGATCGGCGGCTATTCCTATGCCGACTACAATGTTGATATCGCGACCGGTGGCGGCGGGGCCAGCTTCAGCCAGGACTATAACGGGTTACATGTTGGAACTGGTATTGAGACCCATATCAGCAACAACCTGACGGCACGTGTCGAATATCGCTACACCCAGTATGGCGGCGAAGACTGGGGCACGGCAGGCTTCCTCGATGTCGAGCCGTCCTCACATACGGGCCGCATTGCGCTTGCCTATAATTTTTACAATTTCGGCCCCGACGGTGCCACTTCAACAACGGGTGGATATGCTCCGGATAGCTGGTCCGGAATTTATGCGGGCCTTTCTGGCGGTGCCGGAGCGATCGTTAATGATATTGGGATCTCCGGTCCTATTACTGCCAATTTCAACGGTATTGGTGGCGAAGGACTGCTTGGCGGCGCCATGATCGGATATGATCATCAGTTTGGCCCCAACTGGGTTGCCGGCATTCAAGCCGAAATAGGGATTACCGACCTGACCACGGAACTGAATATTCCGGGCGCGCCCCTATCGCTTGATGCACAGCCGGAATGGACGGCGGCGGTTTCGGGCCGGCTGGGTTGGTTGCCGGTCCCTGAAACAATGCTCTATCTCATCGGCGGCACCATCAACATGGTGAGCC
>CAMYJA010000057.1 GCA_947258705.1 uncultured Hyphomicrobiaceae bacterium
TAATCGGCCATCTCGGGTTGAGCCAAATCGGTTAATTTAAGCTCACCTGCGCAGAGAATTCATCTTTCCCACAACTCCCCAATCGTGCGCTCCAGAAGGCGCAAATCCTTATCCCGCGACAGCCGGTGCTCGCCATCCTTGATGAGCGTAAGTCGCACATCGTCCGCTTCAAGAAGTTCCATCAGCGTCACCGAGCCCTGCCACGGCACATCCGCGTCCTTGAGGCCATGCAGGATGCGCACCGGGCAGCCGGGATCGAAGGTCGTGCCGCCTATGAGATGCTTGCGCCCGTCCTCTATGAGAGCGCGGGTAATGGGATAGGGCTGGTCGTCATAGGCGCTGGGCCTGTGCCAGACGCCTGTTTCCATGAGCTCTTCCCTGATGTCGTCGGGCGCGGGCTCCCACATCAGACGCTCCGTCATGTCCCAGGCCGGGGCGATCAACACGGCCCCTTTGATACGCGAAAGCGCATCGTCCTCATTTGATCCGGCTAGCCGGCCGACTAGTCGGTGCATGAGAAGTAGCGCCAGCCAGGCCCCCATGCTGGAGCCGACCAAAATCTGCGGTCCCCGGGCGACCTCGCGAAATATGGTTTCCGTCTCTTCGAGCCAGCGGCTGATCGTGCCGTCTTCGAACCGGCCCTCCGACGCCCCGTGCCCGGAATAATCGAAACGGGTAAAACCGAGCCCCTGGGCCGCGCACCATTCATGCAGCGCGTCCGCCTTGCCGCCGCGCATTTCCGACCGGAAGCCGCCCATCCACATCAGTTCTGGACGCGCCGTGCCTTCCCCATTGTCCTGCGTCGTGGGCATTTGGGCCTTAGGCCCTTGTGCCTGTGGCGCGAGACGGATATAGGAAATGCGCCGTCCATCGGGCATTGCCAACTTAGTTGGGGGATGATCTGTATTGGAATTCATCGACGGCCTCGGTATGTGCTGTACTCAGGGGCTTATAAAACATATCCGTACTTCCTAGGAATTTATTGTGACCACCTCCGAGCGACCAGGGAACGAACCGAGGCTCACCGTCCTCCAGATCATACCCCGTTTGCAGGCGGGCGGCGCCGAGGCGGGATGCATTCAGGTGGCCGAGGCCTTGGTCAGGTCTGGCCACCGCGCCATCGTCGTCTCCGAAGGTGGCCGGCTCACGCCCGAACTTGAAGCGGCCGGCGGCGAACACATCGTCATGAATGCCTCGACCAAAAATCCATTCAGGATGTTGTCGAACGCAAAGGCACTCGCAAAACTCATCCGCAGCGAAAAAGTCGATATCCTACATGCCCGCAGCCGCGCCCCCGCCTGGAGCGCCCTCTGGGCTGCGCGTTGGACCGGCATTCCCTTTGTCACGACCTATCACAGCGGCTATTCGGAGAAAGGCCCGGTCAAAAATTTCTATAACAGCGTCATGGCGCGATCGAACCGCGTTATCGCCGTTTCCGAATTCATGGCTCATCTCATCCGCACGCGAAATAAAATCCCCGAGGAGCGCATCGCGGTCATTCACCGTTGCGTCGACCACGCAAGGTTCAAGCGCGACGAAACGCTGGACGGCCGCATGGCGGAGCTCAGGCGCGACTGGGGAATTTCACCCGATACCCGGATTCTGCTCCTGCCCGGCCGCATCGCCCGGCGCAAGGCCCAGGACCACCTCATACGTGCGGCGGCGAACCTCAAGGCGCGCGGAGTTGAAAACTTCGCCTGCGTCTTTGCCGGCGACGCCAGCGGCAAGGAGGGCTTCCGCCAGGAACTCGACGCAATGGCTGCGAAACTTGGCGTCACGGATCTCGTTCATTTTATCGGCCATTGCCCGGATATGCCCGCGGCCTATGCCACCTCGGCCGTCTCGCTGAATATTTCCTATTCCGAAGGCTTCCCCCGCGTCGCCCTCGAGGCGCAGGCCATGGCGACACCTGTCATTGTTTCGGACACCGGCCCTGGACGCGAGGTTGCCAAAACACCGCCCGACACACCCTTCGCCGAGGCCACCGGCCTGAGGGTGCCTTATAACGATGTCATCGCATTGACCGGATTGCTGGAAGAGCTGCTCGCCTGGCCCGAGGCAAAGCGCGCCGCAATGGGGCAGCGGGGAGCCGACCATGTGCGCGGCCGCTACACCCATGAACGCATGACGGCTGAGACCCTTGAAGTCTATCGCGAGGTCATGGCCGAGACATCATGATCTGCTGTTCCCGCACCGATCATGCGGTAATGATCGTTACGATGACAAGTTTACCCACTGCTCAGACCATCAACTATCTTGGCAACCGGTGCAATTGGGCCTATACGGGCGGAGCGCATCGTATATGATATGCGGTCAGACATGAGCGGTTTACTGAAACAGTCAAAAAGGAGAACGAGACATCGCACGCAGACCATCTAGATTTTCACGCGAACCACAACGCGAGGGCCCGAAGGCCAATGAAGAAATTGAGTCGACAGAAGTACAGCTCATTGACGCGACCGGGGAAAACGTAGGCGTCGTCGCGCGCGATGAGGCGATCCAGCAGGCCTATGCCGAAGGTCTTGACCTGGTCGAGATTTCACCCAATGCCAAGCCCCCGGTTTGCAAGATCCTCGATCACGGCAAGTTCAAATATCAGGCCCAGAAAAAAGCCGCAGAGGCGCGCAAGAAACAGAAAACCTTCGACGTGAAGGAAATCAAGATGCGCCCGAACATCGACACCCATGATTATGACGTGAAGATGCGCAACATGAATAAATTCTTCGATCAGGGCGACAAGGTGAAGGTGACCATCCGCTTCCGTGGCCGCGAAATGGCCCATAAGGAACTCGGTTTTGCACTCCTCAAGCGCGTACGCGAGGACGTCGAGGAAACCGCCAAGGTCGAGGCGCAGCCGAAACTCGAGGGGCGTCAGATGATGATGGTCCTGGCGCCGATCAAGTAGCCCACCGGGTGGCCCATTAGATGGGATTTAATTCTCAACATTGCAGGGCGGGAGTGGAAGAAAATTTTCCATCATTCTGTGGCGCCTTCCCTCCCGATTGATTATGGAGTTGGTACGAAGCGCGAGCTTAATCGCAAAGCTTTGAAAATTCAGGCACCAATTTGATTGCGTCCTTAACCCGGCCTTCGTCAAAGGCAATATT
>CAMYJA010000058.1 GCA_947258705.1 uncultured Hyphomicrobiaceae bacterium
GCGGTTAGAGTCCGAGATTTCCCCGGTGTGATCAATGCCTGCTAGATTGCTGGCTGGAACGCAGGAGTCCGGCTTGTCGCGTTCCTTCGTTCAGACGTCTCGGTCCCGCCCCATTTCTCTGCTAGGCCCACGCCTGGGGGTCTGAGAACCGATGCAACCCTCGTCGGAGCAGGTAGAAGAGGGGCTTTGCTCGTTGCCGGCTTACTGGCGATGAAATGCGTGTTCGGGCGCAGCTACAAGTGGTTGTTGCTCAAGGCAATCGCCTCCGAGCAGCGCGAGAAAAGTTGCGGCCGTCGTGGCAGCGGGTGCTGACCAACGACGTGTATATCGCTACGGAATGCCGCGCCGGCGGGTTCTATCCGAAGGGCGCGACACCTATCCAGGCAACGTGCAGCCACAGGGCGAACGCGACGTATGCCGCCAGACCGACGACGATCACGATCGCATCGTTTATACCGCCTTCCGGAAGCCCCGGTACGGTGCGCGGCGCACGGCGCTTCAGCGAAATACGGTCTACCACCGCCCACGCCAGGAATGCCGAAAAGAGAATAACGTCGACCAGCATGCCGTTGACGAGTAGATGGGATACGGCCCAGAGTTTGACGGCGATCAGTTGTGGGTGCTTAGTCACCGCCTTGATGCGCCCTGGAAAATAGGGTGCGAAGAAGAGGATGAACACCGGCAACATCAGCAGGGCCGTCACATGCCGCAGCCACCCGGGGGTGACGTAGAGCAGGATGGGTTCGAGCCTTGCATCGGCATAGCCGAGCGCGACCAGCACGATGCCAGCGAGCGAAACGATCCCGTAGGCGGCCTTCCAGCCTATCTCCGATTTCGCCGCCATTCGGTTGCGGAAGTCCTCGGCGAAGATCGATATAGAGTGGATGCCGAGAAATAGCGCCAGCCCGATCAATAAAAGTGCCAACGTCTTAGCCCTTTGCCAGAAACTCGGGCAGTTTACCGGATATCGGCCGGGCGATCACGCTGTTCCTTCCCGGAGATTGCTTCGCTACGCTCGTAATGACTGAAGCTGGCCGATCCCTGCAGCTTGGCTATCGCCTATAAGCGTCTGCTATCGGGAAAGCTGCCCCATAAATGGAAGCGATAGGCGGCGAAAACCGATCCGAGGCGGTCATCGAGGTGGTTAATGCTGTCTATCTAGCAATTACAACCTCACTGTTATTTAGCCAGCTAAAAAAACTGCAAGAACTCACTAAACCGAAAATACCATTGAGTTATCGATAAACGGCTATGCCAACCCCGATACCTGAGGTATCGGGGTTGGCTTTATGCCGCTTGCCAAGGCGCTTTTCGTCGCTAGCTCTTACTAAATAGAAGGGATGGACGTTATAAACTCTTATCGGCTCAGGTTCAAACCATCATTTGTCGGGCAAGGTTTGCGAGTACGCCAGAATATCGGCGATATCCTGTATCGGTAGCGTTATCAGGGAAATCATTGGGACGCCAGGCTGCCCGAAGCGCGACTTGTGTATAAACTCCCAGGGATTCTTTTTGGCAATAGTGCCGATGAACTCAGGTTCTTTCTCGTCATGAAAGTTGATCGCCTTGCCATCAAAGCCGTGACACACTGCACAGATGGTCTGATATGCACTGGCTCCGCGACTGGCATCGCCACGCGCCTTGTTGGTCGCGCGATCGACGTAGAGATCCATATCGACTTGGCCCAGGCTCACAAACTTGGCGAGCTTGACCATTTCGTCATGCGGTATCATTTCATCGGTGTAACGGTGAGAGTCGCTCATCAGGATCTTGTGGATCTCATCAGGATCCTTGCCCACCATGTCGCGCAACCCTTTTATGCCGGAATAATGTGAACCCTTGGCATAGGCGCCTGCCGCACCCCGGTAATCCCAGCCGTGGCATTCCTTGCATCGCCAGGTCGAGCTCCCTTTCCCTTTGCCTTCAGCTGTATACGAAGGGTGCGTCTGATCCGGGGCCTTACGCCCAAGCACCCCATACCACTTGTCATAGAGCTGCCCGCCTCGCGCAATGTCCCAGACATCCGTCTTGGCCGGCTGCTGGTCGGCGATTGCGGGCCAATACGCTATTAGTGAAAAGAAAAATAAGGCACCGGGTAATATTTTGAAAATAATGAAGTTTTCCCAAAGTTTCATTGTTACCGCCTCCTGTTAATTTGTACCGGTACGATGCGCGCATGCAATCGTTCGATAGTTGATGCAGATCAAGTAATAGTACGAAACAGGAATTGGCTGATACCCAGGACAACAGTAGGAGACTATTCTCCGGGCGCATGCTTACTTTGGCATTATCGTTGAACTCCCGATGACATTGCCGAGCTACCTGCTTACCTCCTTGGTTTCAGGGCCCGATCCTGGCCGGAGAATGCTCCATGTCGGGATTTTATGGGCGTCTCCTTCCAAGAAAACCGACGCTCATTCGCATGTGAGAACTACAGGGAATTCCTCAATGTAAAGTGGCTCTTATTACCGGGTTGTGTTCAGCGGCATATATATGAAAGCACCAATCTAACGGATACCTGGTGCAAATAACGTTAATGGATTCAACAGCTAAACCTCGGATTCACAAATATGGGCACCTCTGAATACCAAAATCGAATTGATGGCGTGCCGAGACATCACGGCTATATCGAGCTCCGCGCCCGCGGTAGCAAAATCAGCTTCAAAATAGCCGTTATGAGAGTAAACTGTCGCCATACGAAGGGGCAAATCCGTTTTAAAATGACCCGGGTATTTTGGATAACATGACAAACTAAAAGGAGGAGGCAATGATTCATTCGACGAAACATCCACGCACTATAATTACACCGCTTGTGATGGCCCTGGTCTGCGTCGCGTTCGTCGGCAGTGCCCTGGCGCAGCAGCCGGAGATGACTTTTTTCATCACCAGTGAAGGGCCCGGCGATGGCGCCAACCTCGGTGGCCTGGAGGGTGCCGACGAGCACTGCGCCGATCTTGCCGACGATGTCGGCTCG
>CAMYJA010000059.1 GCA_947258705.1 uncultured Hyphomicrobiaceae bacterium
CTGAGCGAAAGCCTAGTGCGCGGCGCCGATACCCCCTCACCTCGGTCCTCTCCCCCCTCGGGGGAGAGGAAGATTTCAAGCGCCTAGGCGCCCAACCTGGGAGATCGAATGGTGACGGTCCAACAGAACATCGAGGCAAAGCTCGGCGCGGCATTGCCGGACGCCCGTCTGGAGGTGGTGAACGAGAGCCATCGGCACAACGTGCCGCCGGGCTCCGAATCCCATTTCAAGCTGGTGGTGGTCTCCGACGCCTTCGAGGGCCTGAACCTGCTGCGTCGGCACCAGAAGGTGAACGCGATCCTGGCAGAGGAGCTCAAGGACAAGATCCACGCCCTTTCGATGGAAACCCTGACCCCGGCGGAATGGGCGGCGCGGGGCGGCGCGGTGATGGCGAGCCCCGAGTGCCGCGGCGGTAGCAAGGAGTAATTAGTCGATTGTTAAGAAGCCCATTTGGGATGCGAGTCTGAGCAGATTGCGGCGATCAGGGCGACGATGATTTTGCACAAAAGTTTCCTCAGCCATTTGAGGATGAGGCGCAGGTTGTAGCCGACGGCGCTCATGACGGCGTTGATGTGGTCGCCGAGACGGCCCTTGAGGAAGTTTCGTCCCAGATGGCCGTCTGTCTTGCAGTGTCCGATGACGGCTTCGATGGCGGATCGCCGCCGCAACTCCTTCTTGATCTGGCCGTGGACGCCGCGTTTCTGGCCGGACTTGAATACCCTGAGCGGTTTCGGCGCATTGTGTCCCTGATAGCCTTTGTCCACGTAGACCCGCTCGATCTCACGGCCGGTCAAGGCTTGGGTTTCCTCGATCGCCTGCCTCAAAGTGTGACCGTCATAAGGATTGCCGGGCAGCGCCTTGGCATGGAGGATGAATTGGCCGCCCTTGCAGCGTTTGTTGGTGGTGGTGAGCGAAACCTTGACGCCGAACTCGTAAGGCGCCCGGGCCTTTCCCTTGCCGATGCACTCGACCTCCGGGGCGTGCCATGAATAGAGCTTCCAACCGCGCTGGCGTTGCTTTTGCTCGCGGATCTGGCGGGCTCTGGTCAAGGGGATGGCAAAGACCTCTCGCAAGGCCTGGTCTTTCTCGGTCTTGCGCGCGATGTCGCGGATCAGGCGCCCCAAGCGGCTGCGCAGAAAATTGATCTGCTTGTTCATGCGCTTGAACTGCTTGGCATGGGCATAGCGCCCGGCCATCATCGCCGCCTTCTTGGCGACGCGGACATAGGACTGGCGCAACGCCACGCCGTGGGTCTTGGCCAGCTTGCCGAGCTGGTGGACCGCCGTCTCCAAGAGCTTGGCGTCGGTCGGGAAGGCCACGTTCTTAGGCTGCACGGTGGTGTCGACGCTCACCCGGGCCAGATCGCTCTTCTTCAGGGCGCCGCTGTCGTGGGCCAGCCTCAGGCTCTCCTGCAACAAAATCTCCAGCTTGTCGCCGATGCGCTTGCGCCAATGGCTCATCCCGGAGCGCTCATGGCGCAGCTCGTGCTGGAAGAACTCCTCGCCGGTAAAGTACTGGAAATAAGGATCGTGGACCCAGCGATCCCAGAGCTGTTCGTCGGAGAGCCCATAGGTGTGCTTCAGCATGAACATGCCGATCATGAAGCGTACCGGCTCGGCCGGTCGGCCCTGGTCGGAAAAACACTCCGCCAGTTCCGCGTCGAGCCAGGCCCAGTCGACCTTGTCGGCCAGCGTCACCAGCTCGTGCTTCATGTTGATGATCTGATCGAGACGGGCACGAAACAAATCGCCGTGCCGTGAATGTTGCTGCTGTTTCGGTCGCATCCGAGCCCCCAAAATCACCGGTTCCAGGGAATCACAGAGCGGCCAAAAAATGAATCAAAATCGCAAGGAAACCACCCCGAAAACACCGTTTTCCTGCAATTTTGATTACTTCGACGCGGCGATAAGCTCAGCCATAACAAAGGCATACGAATTTTTCACAGGGAACTTTGTAGCGCACACCGGTATTGACAGACGCACGGCATTGCAGATAATCTAATATCAATATTCAATCAAAAACTGTTAAAAAAGGTAAATTTTTTCATGAGGGAGTAGGGAATGTGAGCATCATGGCATAGTGCGCAAGATCCATTCTCCACAATATTATTTGATTATTCACTAATTGAGACCTGCTTTGTGAATGGGGCGGGATGAGAGGGTTGAGTAGAAATTCTTGGCCTAGGCACATATTTGCGGTTTCAAGGCCCTTTGCTTTAAGAGGCATGGCCGACGAGAATTGCTATCGATCGAGGTCGATACAGCGACGTGTTCGGATACCATGCACGCAATAGCCGAGGCGAGATAAAACGGGGAAAATGACCTTGATCCATTTAGCTACAAACTAAAGCAGCCCACGTCGGCACGTGGCCGAATATGTGGGATGGGAGCGCGGTGTCCATGCTTTCATCACCCATAGGCGGGACGTGACGCATCGTTTGCGCCCAAGGGATGCAGGACCCTGGCGCGGCGAGACAGAGGACGACGGAACTTCGTGTGTCAGCCGACGTTCTTCGTGAAATAGAAGTGGGTGATACGATCATTACTCATAAACGCACCATCACAGAAGCTGATATTGTCAACTTTGCCAATG
>CAMYJA010000060.1 GCA_947258705.1 uncultured Hyphomicrobiaceae bacterium
ATCGCGCCGGGAAAAAGAGGGCCGGGAAAAGTTGAGCAAGGAAGGATCGAGTCGGGAAAAAGCGAGCCGGGAAGGGCCGAGTCGGGAAAAAGCGAGCCGGGAAGGACCGAGCTGGGGAAAAGCGAGCCGGGAAGGGCCGAGTCGGAAAAAAGAGGGCCGGGAAAAAGCGAGCCGGGTGAAAACCCGGGGCAGGGCACAAATCAGAGCGCAGGTGACGGACGGCGCCCGGCTGCCATGCCACCCCGGCATTTGCACAAGCCGGATGGCACATCGATAAGTTGGGTGAGATATCGACAAGTCGGAAGACACAAGAGGTGATAGATAACCGCCATTATCGTCACCTCGCGATAACGGCTAAAAAATCCAGACCGGTAAGGCGCTAACGGTAATTAATAAGATGCAACCGCTTGATCTCGTCCTTGAGTTTTAATTTTTCGCGTTTGAGTTCCTGTACCTTCATGTCGTCGGCATAGGGCCGGGACATCTCCGTTTCGATTGCCTGATCAAGAACACGATGTTTTTCACTTAACTCTTCCAGATGAGCTTCTGCTCCCATTCCAATCCTCCTATTGATGATGCCTGGTTGATATACGCGATACTCCTGTTTTGGTTCGCCGGTCGCTCAGGGGAAAACGCGATTGTCCGATTTGCCATCAGTATCGCTTTTGAACACGCAATTCCTTGATGAAAATCAAGGACATGAGTCCGGAAGCGGACTTTTCGCGGTCAAACCCTTGTTTAATTCTCTAATTTTAAATGCGCGGCGTCAAGGGACAGGGGAAAATAGGGGCGAAATGCCGCATAGATGGACTGCGTTTATGGGGCGCAAAGTGTGAAGCTATCAATGGGGGGTGTTGTCCGCGTCTATACATTTGCGGAAATTCTTGAAGTGCACAGCAACCTGCTAGCTATGTCTGCTGTTGGCGCATGCTACCTTGAGCCTGTGTTCCGACATAAACGCGATGGGCCATGTATGGACGGCTCCGTTTTGGCAAGAGTTTTCTTTATGTAATCTGAGCTGATCGGTGCAGCCATGTATCCGGCCTGTTGATGCGGCACATCTTGAGGCCGCTGGCCATAATGCTCTCCGCTTAAATCAGGTCCCGGTCAAAAGCACGCGTTCACGTTGACGCTCTGGCCCATATGGGTTGTCCTGATTTGCCGAGTCGACCGGCTTTCGCATTACATGCAGATGCCCTTCCCAAACTTTTTCGCAGCCAATAAACCGGCACGAATTCAATTATGCAGCCAGCGCAACAGGCTCACGGTATTTCTCACCGCGCACCATCATCGCCCAGGCCATACGTGCGATCTTGTTTGCCAATGCAATGGCCGCGACTTTTGTTGGCCGCCGCGCCATAAGCTTCGCCAGCCATGGACGATTTGTGTAGCCGAGTTGCTTGGCACGCTTGATCACCGAGAGCGCACCGATCATCAGCAGTGACCGAAGATACCGGTCACCCGCTTTGGTCACGCCTCCCAGTTTCGATTTCCCGCCACTGGAATTCTGTTTTGGCACCAGCCCGATCCATGCCGCCAAATCTCTGCCCGAGCGGAACGATTTTGGATCCGCGATCGTGGCAACGAGCGCTGTCGCAACCTGAGGGCCGACACCGGGAATGGCTTCCAGCCTTCGGCTCACTTCGCTGGCGCGGTGGGACGCCAAAATCCTGGCGTCAAATTCCAGCACCCGGGCTTTGAGCGTTTGAAGCTGCGCACCCAATGCCATCAGGCAATCTCGCGCAACATCGGGCACGCGATGGTCTTTTTCATCGGCAATGATCTTGAGCAGTGCCTCCACGCCATTGCGGCCAACGCCTGCGACAATGCCGAACTCCGACAAGTGAGCACGGATCGCGTTGATGATCGCCGTGCGCTGGCGCACAAATAAATGACGGGTGCGATGGAGCATGAGCATGGTCTGCTGCTCCCGCGTCTTTGTCGGAACGAACCGCATGTTCGGGCGCGTCACCGCTTCACAGATCGCCTCGGCATCCCTCGCATCGTTCTTCTGATTTTTGACATAAGGTTTGACGTAGCGTGGCGGTATCAGACGCACCCTGTGCCCCAGAGCCTGCAGTTCACGCGACCAATGATGCGATGCCGAGCAAGCTTCGATCCCGATCAGACAGGGCGGAAGCTTTTTAAAGAACGGCAGAACCTGGCGTCGCTTCAACTGCCGGCTAACGCTGACGTTTTCGTCGGCATCAACACCGTGCACGTGGAAGACAGACTTGGCTGTGTCCAGCCCGATGACTGTGGTAAGTTGCATGTTCGGCTCCTCTTCTGGTTGGTCACTTTGCAGCAACCACTATGGCACCTCGATGCCGCGGGGAGGAGCCGTCCACAGCATCAGGAGCCGACAATCGCCCCCGCTCGTAACAAGGATTTACCTGCGTCGCCTGGCTAATCTTCACCGGCATGAAGCAGTTCCTCCATGAACACACTTAAAAGCTGCGGCCGGCCATCGACTTCTGCTTTTGCATAAATCCGGGTGCATTGCGCGCGCACGGTGCCTGGTGCGGTTCCCCGCATTTGAGCGATTGAATCATTGTCTAT
>CAMYJA010000061.1 GCA_947258705.1 uncultured Hyphomicrobiaceae bacterium
CATGAAACCCTCCCTGCAAATCAATGCACAAAGGGAATCACAAACGCCTACGCTACGGAATCCTCAAAATGAATCGGAAACCTTCAAATCCGCTCTAGGCGGTCTATATACGATACATTTCACTTTTGTTCTGTCAAATTGAGTATTAACAATCCAGTGTCTCCAAATAATTTCCGTTTTATTCGTCTTAACATTAACATTTCTCGTCAATTGATTCGCGTATAGATTATTTTTATCAAGAAATACAGTTGATAATATAATTATAATCAGAAATATAAATCTGTCTTTCGTAAACATGACGAATCCTCCAGAATAATTATGGAACATGTTTTTTAATCAGGCTTTTGATATACTGGGCCGTGTGGACGGATTTGATCAAGATGAAGCCTGCTGCGAGTGCGACGAAGGATGCGAAGTTCCTTTTGGTTTTCTCGCAGCGTAGGGCGATCCGCTTGAAGCGCTTGAGCTTTCCGACGGCCTGTTCGATGCGGGCGCGACCCTTGTAGATAGCTTTGGCGAAGAACGCCGGTTTGGCTTTTTCATTTGATTTGTGCGGGATGACGGGAATGGCGCCGCGTTGGCGTGCGGCCTGGCGGTTGGCGTGGCTCGCATAGCCCTTGTCGCCGATCGCCGCACGCGGATCGATGTCGGGGCCAAGCCCGAGCAGGATAGGGAAATGGGGTGCGTCAGCCTTCTCACCGCCGGTCAGGTCGAAGGCGATTGGATATCCCTCGAAGTCTGTTTTCAAATGGATTTTCGTCGAGAACCCACCCCGCGAGCGGCCGAGCGCCTGATTTTCCTGCCCCCTTTTGCACCCGCCGCCGAGACATGGGCGCGAACCACGGTCGAATCGAACATCTGCACCAGATGCGCCGACGAACTGAGACCGGCAAGGCTGTCGAAGAAGGCCTCGAAAACGCCCGCCTTGCTCAATCGGTCGAACCGCTTCCACACGCTGTTCCATTTGCCGAAGCGTTTCGGCAGCGCTCGCCAGGTGATGTTGTGAACCGAAAAATAGTGCAGCGCTTCGAGAAACAGCCGGTCATCCCGGCCCTTCGCGCCGCGCCGCGGCAAGGACGTCCGGAAAACCACCAACGCGTTCTCCCAGTCCCCATCCGTCATCTTCGTGGACATTGCCGACCCTCCAAATCAGTCGGCAATCCATGAATCACATCGAATCCGCTTGTGGAATCCTCAAACTGATACCTGAGTCAATTCGTCCACACCGCCTAGTTCGCTTGCTTTAAACGTGCGATTTTCAAGCCTGTTGTCGCGCCTTAAGCGTCGCAGCGCCGACAGCGCATTGATGGAGGTCAAATATAATGACTGATTGGGGTAATTCGAGCTTAGTTGGATTTCCAACTGCGTGGATTATTGTGGCCAGTCGGTCGGCAAACAACAGCCACAGATGCCTCGCCAGTGACTTCTGCTTACGGCACACAACGGACATACTCGGCTCGCCACATCATGTCCGTTCGTGGGGGTAAAGCGGACATCGCCAGACCCCATCTGTCTTACCGAAATTGTGTGTCGGGGAGGGTAGGTTAAACTGTCCGTAAAATAATCATGAATCGGACAGTCAGCGGATCACGCGCCGCAGAAACCCTCACTTCACGCCAAAATCAAAACAAGCCTCAAACACTGAAAACCGCACAGTTTCCATTCGCAAGGCGAACAAGGAACCGCAATCGCGCCGATATGCCGCCTCCCGGCCTTTGCGTTCTGTCCATTGGCGGCTATTGACGCGCCATGAGTGCAGAACAGGGCGACGAGCCGCAGATATCCTCACTGGTCTGGTTCATGCGCGGCATGTCGGGCATCGGCTCGGCGCCGGCGCTGATCCTGATGGTCACGTTTATCGGCTTCGGTGTTTTGTGCCGTGAGACCGGACTGACCCTCGGTCAGGCGGTGTTCATGACGGCTTTTATCTGGGCGCTGCCGAGCCAGGTCGTGCTGGTCGGTTCGATCGCCTCCGGAGCGTCATTGCTGGTGACCTGGATCGCGGTCGCCCTGTCGGCGGTGCGGCTGACGCCGATGGTCGCAGCCTGGGTGCCGCTGGTGCGCCAGCCGGACACGCCACGATGGCGGTTGCTGGCGATGTCGCATTTCGTCGCGATCACCGCCTGGGTCTGGTCGTTCCTGAAACTGCCGACCTTGCCGCGACCGGCGCGCGTTCCCTATTTCGCCGGTTTCGCCGTCATCTTGTCGATCTGCAACATCGCCGTGACCGCGATCAGCTTCCTGCTTGCCGGGGCGCTGCCGGTTCAGGCCGCGGCGGCGTTGTTTTTTCTCACGCCGATCTATTTCCTGACGGCGCTCAGCGCCGCGGCGCGCATACCGGCGGAACGCTATGCGCTGGCCATCGGCCTGGTGCTCGGTCCGCTGCTTCACTGGCTCGATATCGGCCTCGACCTGTTATGGGCCGGGCTTGGCGGCGGTACGCTGGCCTGGCT
>CAMYJA010000062.1 GCA_947258705.1 uncultured Hyphomicrobiaceae bacterium
TCGATGACGTCGAAGTCCTCAAGGGCATCAATCTGACGATGGATGTGGGTGATGTCGTAAGCATCATTGGGGCAAGTGGTTCGGGCAAGACCACGCTGCTGAGATGCGTCAACCTACTCGAGGAGTTTCACGCAGGCCGCGTCGTAATCGACGGTCAGGAAATCGGTTACATAAACCGAAACGGCAAACGCGTGCGCAAATCGGGAAAGGAAATCGCTCTGCAGCGCGCCATGACCGGCATGGCGTTTCAGCAATTCAACCTTTTCCCCCACATGACCGCGCTGAAGAACGTAACGCTGGGGCTCACCAAGGTAAAAAAATTGCCGCCGGACGAAGCCGTTGGAATCGCGGAACGGTGGCTTAAACGGGTCGGACTTTACGATCGCAGAAATCATTTTCCAGGTCAGCTCT
The DNA here is from genome assembly GCA_947258705.1 of uncultured Hyphomicrobiaceae bacterium. Classification (GTDB taxonomy): domain Bacteria; phylum Pseudomonadota; class Alphaproteobacteria; order Rhizobiales; family CAMYJA01; genus CAMYJA01. The sequence continues at coordinate 412 of CAMYJA010000062.1, forward strand.
CCGGCGGACAGCAACAGAGAGTGGCGATAGCCCGAGCGATAGCCATGAACCCGAAGCTGATGCTGTTCGATGAGGTGACGTCCGCGCTTGATCCCGAATTGGTGAATGAAGTTCTCAACGTCATCATGGATCTCGCCAAGGATGGGATGACCATGCTCTTGGTGACCCACGAAATGAAGTTCGCCTACGAAGTCTCGAGCCGCATCGTTTTCATGCATCAAGGTCGCATTGCCGAAGAGGGAGCTCCAAAGGAGCTATTCAACAACCCTCGGACCGAACGTCTTGCCGAATTCCTCAAGAATTCGAAATTCTAGATTGCAGCTGGGAGGAGAAACCGCATGTCGATCAAGCGAATAGGAGACGGTGAAAAGGGCGCCGGTGGCCAGCGCCTGCCCTTTGCCAGGGCGGTCCAGGCGGACGGATGGCTGCATGTTTCCGGCCAGGTAGCCATGGAAAACGGTGAAATTATCGATGGCGGTATCGCGAAACAGAGCCACAAGGCGATTCAGAACATGCTCGCGATCTTGGACGAAGCGGGATACGACGCGTCGCACATCGTGCGGATTGGCGTCTGGCTGGATGATCCAAGGGATTTCTGGAGCTTCAACGAAATCTTTTCGCATTATTTCATGGAACACCCTCCGGCGCGGGCCTGCCTGCAGGCCCATATGATGGTGGATTGTAAGGTCGAGGTTGATTGCGTCGCCTACAAAGCGGAATAGGGGGCAACAGCGATACAGAACCTTGTCGGATCCTGTGGAAATATCAAGAAAAGCGGCAAAAATGAATAGCGGCATACCAATCAAAAGGGCTCGCGGTCTGGACCGGGCATTTCACATTCTCGATTTTCTATTGGAAAAGAAATGCCCGATGCGCCCGAATGAGATCGCGGTCGCCATTAACGCCCCGAAATCCTCGATCTACGAAATCATCAATATTCTGATCGAGAATAAGGTCCTGGAACGTTGCGACGGTGAAGGGCGCGTTTTCCTCGGGCGCCGGGTGTATTTCTGGGGTCGCGGGTATATCAATCATTTCGATTTGGCACGAGAGGCCAAAGACCACCTTCGCTATCTCGCGGACAAAACCAACGAGTCGTCCCAGCTTTGTATGCTGGAGGGCAGCAAATACACCGTCGTCATGATGAATGAGGGGGCCCGGCACTTCCGGATCAACGCCGATGTTGGCGAGCTCGTCCCCATCCCCTGGACGGCATCGGGCCGCCTCTTGTTATCTCACATGACCGACGAGCAGATTCTCGAATTCGTCCCGCCGGAAGATTTTGTGCTTCCCGACGGCAACCGATTGGAGCCCAGTCAATTTATCGATCAGGTTCGAGCCGCGGCTAAGGAGGGTTTCTTTTCCTTCGACAGTCTCGCCGACAACTTCACGCATTGTTTCGCCGCACCGGTCCATGATGAGCACAAGCGCTGGATCGCCACCTTGTGCTTAATCGCGCCGCGCATAGATGCGGTCCGTAACTTCGAAAGCTACAAGCGGGAACTCGTGACACGGGCTCGATTGCTGACGGACAAACTCAGTGGCACCGAATTTCACCGCACCGGGAAATCCGCGGCCGTCTGAATCCAATCCTTAGGCGCCCTGCTTCAGGGCCGCCTGGGCGGCCGCCAGCCGGGCGATGGGCACCCGGAAGGGCGAGCAGGAGACGTAGTCGAGCCCGACGTTCTGGCAGAAGTGGATCGAGCTCGGGTCACCGCCATGCTCACCGCAGATGCCGAGCTTGATGTCCGGGCGGGTCTGGCGGCCGCGGACCGCGGCGATCGATACCATCTCGCCGACCCCCTCCACGTCGAGCGAAATGAAGGGGTCCTGATGAATGATGCCGCGCTGCTCATAGGCGCCGAGGAAGTTGCCCGCGTCGTCGCGCG
>CAMYJA010000063.1 GCA_947258705.1 uncultured Hyphomicrobiaceae bacterium
TTCGCGCGGCAGAACGTGGTATGAAAGAACCGCGACCAGCTTGTCCTTGTTTTCCGGCTTCAGCAGAGTTTCGACGGTTCCCTTGGGAAGCGCGGCGAAAGCTTCGTCGGTCGGTGCGAATACCGTCAGGTTTTCACCCGTCGCAAGCGCATCAGCCAAACCTGCGGCTTTTGCTGCGGTCAAAAGCGTGCCGAACGCACCGGCGGTTTGAGCGGTTTCAACGATGTTAGCAGCGTTGGCAGTCGATGGCCCTGCTATCGCGAGCGCAAGACACGCTCCAACAAAATGTCTGCTCATGGCGTGGTTCCTATCAGTCAGGGATTGGGTTGCCGCCCGAACATGTTTCGGCGACCTCGCGAGCCTCGTGCTCGCGATATGTCAATTACGAACCGGAACGAGGCTTGGATCACTGCTGCTAAGAATTAGCGATGAAGGTCGTTGCGCTCAGCTTGCGCAAGTCAATATGTCCTGCCCGAAACAGCAGTCGTCTCGGATATGCGAGAGAGAGATGTGCCCGATATCAGAGAGATGCCACGCGGTTTTCCGGCGCCAGCGTCCGCTCTAGCCATCTAGTTGATCCCGTATGAAGCCATGCACAGGCTGGGGATTGGCGCGCCTAATTTTTCTGCGCCGCGCTCGCTAGCACGAGCCGCCCGGAAGGGAGCAATAAATCCGGCAGGCATGTGATCCGGAGGGTTTGCTGCAACGTATTTTGGGCATGATCAATTTGGAGGTTTTGACCGATGTCGATTTCTGTTGTCGCCCGAAACGCTGACCCGGCACCCGCCGTGATCGAAAACCTGGAGCAGGCGCTGCGCGAGACAATTGTCGAAACGGCGAAGGCGCAAACCTATCATTGGAACGTCACCGGAATGGCATTTGGACCGCTCCATGCCTTGTTCCAGGAAATCTATGAAGACCATTTCGCCGCTCAGGACACTCTTGCTAAGCTTATCAAGGCTCTTGGCAGTCATGCGGACGGCCGCCTGATCAAAGCAATAGAGGCCAGCAAGATTTCGGAATGTGATGGGGCAATTAGCTCAACTCAGATGATTGAGAACCTTGCTAGGGATCAGCGGTTGCTGTCATCAACATTGCGCCAAATTGCATCGATCTCAGAAGAACAAGAAGATATTGTGACGGCAGATTTTGCGATCGAGCGGGCGGCCGCGCACGACAACTTTGCCTGGATGCTTGCTGCGCACCTTGAAGGTTAGGTGCCGACAATAATACAGGCCAATGAATGATTGGAATTAAGGCGCGCTTACATTTCTATTGAGAGCGCACTGAGTTCAGTTAAATCAACCGCTTGGATAGTTTTCACGACATTCAGCCAAGGCCCTTCCAATCTGATAATCGGAGGAGAAAATGAGAAGTACATATCAACTGTTGATGGACGCAGATGTCAATCCACTAAGACATCTACCGCCTGCGCAGCGTTTTCAGATCATGACTTATTTAAGTCTTGTCTGGACAACGATATTCTGTGCAGCGGCCGGTGCATGGATCTGGTTCGGTCATCTTGTGATCGCACACATCCTGGTCGCATTAGGATTTTTGATAACCGGTTGGGCGTTCAAGCAAGTAAATCGCGCCAACACTTACCGGGATTATCCGCTCAAGGATGGCACTGCGCGCTATGACGATGTCTGGGGCGGATAATCGGGGCGGACACCGTATGACCCGGACCATGGCTTGTGCTAACCGAAAGTTGATGTTGTGGCTCATATCCTGATTGTTGGAGCGAGCAAGGGAATCGGACTCGAAACGGTAAAACAGGGACTGGCATGTGGCCATACCGTGCGTGCTTTTGCGCGATCAGCGGACGCCATAGAATTGACCGACCCGAAACTCGAAAAATGCATGGGCGACGCTCTTCGCAGTGACGACATTGTGCCCGCGTTGGACGGTGTTGATACCGTTATTCAAGCGCTTGGCGTTGCTGCAGGTCCTGAATTGATATTCGGATCAGTTAAACTTTTTTCTCAATCAACGCGCATTCTTGTCGCAGCGATGCAGGCTACGGGCGTCCGCCGATTGATCAGCGTGACAGGCTTTGGTGCGGGTGACAGCCGCGCCAGCATGAATTGTATTCAGGCAATTCCTTTTCGGCTTTTTCTCGGGCGCGCTTACGATGACAAAGATCGTCAGGAATCTCTCATTCG
>CAMYJA010000064.1 GCA_947258705.1 uncultured Hyphomicrobiaceae bacterium
CGCTGTACTGCACTTGCTCTCGAAACGTATCAGTCTTGAGACGCGCAACTTCACCGGGCTGCCATTCTCCGATCAACTGGAACAACGGACTGTCGACAGGCTTGCCTTCCGCAGCAAGATTGCGCAGTTCCTGGAGCTTCGTTGCCAATGCCTGTCGGAGCTTTTTAGCGAGTGGGGCCGGAAAACTGTTGTTCTCGCCCAGGTCATAGGGAAGTGAGCGGAGAAAGCTGATGTCGAAAGGTATCGGCTGATGCGTGGCGAAGATCGTGACAGTGGTCGCAGGCCTTGCGGTGTGCCGAACACCAAGTTCATAAAACACATTGGCGTTCGCGGTTGTCAGATCGGCAACAGCATAATCGCAGAGCAACAGACGCTCGAACATGGTCTCGTGAATGATGCCGCCGGTTTTTTCCTGGTCGGCGCGAATCGGCTCCATGTCCGCGTCTACGATCGCGGGTTTAATCGCCGTATCGTACACACGATCAAAATCGATATCTTTGCCGCCGGTTGGGTCGGTTTTGGTGCCGAAAGGCATCAGTACGAAGCAAAGCGGCCTTATCTCGGTTTGCCTTTCTGATCGTTTGACCATTTTTCAGCGCTCTCCGACAGCAATTGGCAATCCTTCTGCGCCTATTCTAGTCCGGTAACAAGCACTTTCACACTCACGAGAATGGATGGTAGCGAGACTACAAAAACGTGTTCAGAAACCGGACGACCGGTTTCGTAAAGTCATTATCAGTCCAATACTTGGTGTGCGACATCGGATTCCAGCTGGACAGTATGCCGCCAACATTAATAGCGATGTCCCGATTAACAACATCCTTGTAGGCATTGTTTATCGATTTCAGGGGGTATCCCAATATGTCATCCGGGTCGTAGTAATTCAGCCAGCGAGCCCGGTTCTTATTTGCCGACGACAATTTCGAGCCGGGGAATTTGATGGGTTTGATATGGTCTTTTTCGAAGGCAAAAGTGAACAGCGGAATATTGCAGCCAAATGTTATGAAGCCCGCTACTGTCCGCATCTGTCGGAAGTCGCTTATCGTTCTTGGCGGCTGCTGGCGTTTTTGCATGTCGTAGATGTAATTCGACATTATGTGACCGCCAAGTGAGTGTGCCATCACGATCAGCGGCTTTTTAGGTTGGTCCGGATCATCGAGTTCCTCAACGATAGCATCGACTTTTGCATGAATTTGCTCATACGCGGTGTCTCGGCGATCGTCCGATTTTCGATAGGCTGAGGCGTCACCAAATGCTTCAATGATGAACTTTCTGAGGGTCACCAGATCCAGGTCATTGTTCCTGTTTGCCCTGTCAAAATAGGCTTTTTGTCGGGGCGCGAGCACAGGCGCCCAGTGGACCTCGCCCCATGTAAGCCGATCAGCGTTGTCCTGTCCCAGCCTCTTGTTGATCTCGAGTCGCATGGGACGAGAGTAGTTGGGCTTCTGGTTGCCCATGCCATGTATCACCAAAATCGAAATATCCTGTGCCATGTCACCCTCCCGTTCAGACTTTATCCGCCGTGCCCGTGCAGATCATCGGCCATTACGATCAATAACCAAAAATCCACTAATTCGCGTTCAGCTCCCGGTCTGCCGGACCCTCGCAATCATTGTGGTACAGAGCTGGTAAATTGTCGATATTGGTCTATATTGAGCATACATGGGTGTCATTGACCTTGTGGTCGGCGATCTGGCTCAAATGACACACCTGTCGCCCGGCGCCTGATCGGAGACGAACGATGTTTGAGATCATTATCCTAAACCGAATCCTGGCGGCTAATTAACGATCAAATCGAGGTTGGATCGATCATGGCACAATCTGGTTCCGAGCTGGTCGCGCGCCGCGAAAGCATAATGGACCGCGCTGACCGCGCACTCGACAAAGCGTGGCCAGCACGCCAGGGCTCCGAGTACATCAGCGAAATGGAGTCAGCGGCGGAGGAACTGAAGGCGATCATCAAGGGCATGCGGCTCGTCAATGTCGGCCCTGTCGAGACGAGCCGCACC
>CAMYJA010000065.1:0-1779 GCA_947258705.1 uncultured Hyphomicrobiaceae bacterium
CCATTGGCCAGATCATCGATACCTTCAAACCAGACGAATGCAGGAATTATTTCGCCGCAGCAGGATATGATCCAATATGATCGGCTACTGCTCTAGCTGCAATACAAATCACCACCCACCAGATCACCGAGGCCCAGCCCATGGCCCGCGAATGGGTGGCGAAGCATCAGCGGTGAAGGGTGCGGCGCGACAGGCCACCACCTTTACCCTGCGCCCGGCAGCCGTCATGCTGGTGACCGCAACTAGGCGGGACCGATGAAAATAATTCTCCGAAGCGTATTCCTTGCGCTTGCCATCATGGCACTCGCGGTTCCGGCAGATGCGGGGCCGTATGAGGATGGCTTTGCCGCCGCACAGCGTGGAGATTTTTCGACGGCGGTACAATTTTGGCGACCGCTTGCGGAGCAGGGCGATGCCCGGGCGCAGTTCAATCTTGGCCTCTCGTATGCCCACGGCTGGGGCGTGCCGCAAGACTTTGGGCAGGCGGTGAAGTGGTATCGAAAGGCTGCCGATCAGGGCCTTACTTGGGCGCAGACCAATCTCGGCCTCATGTACGAATATGGCCAAGGCGTGCGGCAGGACTTGCACTTGGCGTTGGAATGGTATCGCAAGGCCGCCAAACAGGGCGATGTTGAGGCGCAGCGCCTAGTTCGCCAGTGGATGGAAAAGCATCAACGGTGATTGGCGCGGCCTGAAACCGGTATAAACGCCCGTTGAGGCGCACCAGACCTAAACCGGGCACCACATTGCAAGTGCGTTTCGCGCTCGTGCAAGCGCCTGTTGCTGTGGTCGCTGCCGCCACCTTTACCCCGCGCCTGATAGCCGACATGCTTGTGGTTGTTCCTGGGGGGAACTAATGAAAGCAATTCTTCGAAGCGGGTTTCTGGTGCTTTCCATCATGTTGGCACTCGCGGCTCCAGCAAAAGCGGGGCCATTTGAGGATGGCCTAGTTGCCGCCGAGCGAGGTGATTACGCGGCGGCTCTGAAATTCTGGTTACCGCTTGCCGAACAAGGCGATGCAAAACTGCAAGTCACAGTTGGCCTCTTATACGAAAAGGGCCTTGGTGTACCGCAGGATTTTGTGCGGGCGCATATGTGGTTCATCCTTGCGGCCGCGCAGGATAACGAGGAGGCGAAACAAGGTCGGGATCGAACTGCAAGTCTGATGGCCCCGGACCAGATCGCCGCTGCGCAAACCAATCTCGCTTACATGTACGAAAATGGTCGAGGCGTTCCCAAGGATTATGCTGAAGCCGTGAAGTGGTACCGGATGGCCGCCGGACAGGGCCATGCTGTGGCGCAGAACAGCCTCGGCTTCATGTACGACATTGGCCAGGGCGTGCCACAGGATTATGCCGAGGCTGCAAAGTGGTACCGTAGGGCTGCCGAGCAGGGCTACGTCTATGCGCAGAGTAACCTTGGCGTTATGTATCGCGGCGGCCTGGGCGTGTCCCGGGACGATGCTGAGGCGGTGAAGTGGTGGCTCCTGGCCGCTGAGCAGGGAAATGCCAAAGCGCAGTACAATCTCGGCAACAGGTATGCCAATGGCCAAGGCGTGCAGCAGGATAATATTCTGGCATATCTGTGGTTCAATCTTGCAGCCGTACAGGGTCACAAGAACGCGCAGATAAACGAAGATATTGCCGCTAGTCTACTTACCCCCGACCAAATCGTCGAAGCCCAGCGTATGGCCCGCGAGTGGATGGAAAAGTATCAGCGGTGATTACAGAAATAAGCCGCAGCATACTGTTTTTGATGCTCATCGGGCCCGCATCGGGC
>CAMYJA010000065.1:1899-2991 GCA_947258705.1 uncultured Hyphomicrobiaceae bacterium
AATTCTCTTAGCAAAATCCCTTCGCGTCAGCGTGTGTTTCTTGAACACTCAACCACGGGATCTTCGCCAACCGGCAGCGCGCGCTTCGGCTTCGGAACAAAATCAACGCTCGCCTTTCCACGCCGAGATTACCGTTTCGTCGTAATACTTCTGACCAGGCACGTGATAAATGCGCTCGCCGGTAGAGACGCTGATATTGCCTTTGATCCGGCAGCTTTGGGATTTCTTGAACGGCGGAAAGTTTGGTGATTTTTCTCGCTCCTGTTGCTCTTGTTTAGGAAACCGCTCTCGGTATTCCCAAGGGGCTCAAACTGATAAGCCCAGAGCCCCAGTCTGTTTGTTTTCGCCTCTTCCTGCTCTGACGCATAGGCACCGCCGCTGTGACGCGGCCAATCCATTGCATAGCCCGCTTTTACAATCGCTGTCGCAACGTCTTGACCGTCGGCGCGAAAACAAATTCCAATCAGACGGCGATACTGATCGCGCCCCTAATCTGGCATCGCGTTGGGGAAGATTCAGCCAATAACTTTGCAAGGAAGTTCGCCGAAAAACGTCCACATTGATAATATTCATCACCCTTTTTGTCTTTACAGAACTGCTCTGACTCCGGCGCATCAATACCGTTGAGCCTGATCCGCTTGCCGTGGATTTCGATGGTGTCACCATCAATCACAGTTGCACGACCAGTGACGGTGTTACCCGTTGGTCGCAACCAGTTGCGGACCTCTGGCAGAATTTGGTCAGAATAGAAGTAGCTAATCACAACAGCGAGAAGTGCAGTGGTGGCAAGAATCCTGTAAAGCTCACTGACTAACCAACTGAGCTTCCGCTTAACACGCTTCCCCCAAGGGCCAGCCGGTTTGAATATTTTTACCAAAGCGGATTTCTATCGACGCTGAACACCTGATCGATTGGTTCACCGCAGACAGGTGCAAATGGCAACCGGGTGACCAAACATCTCCGCCGACTGCGAATCCATCACGACATTTAACCTGCGTTTGGCAGCCGTCATGCTGGTGACCCAAACCAAGTGGAGCCAAAATCGCTCGTTTGCTTGTCGGATTGTAATATTTTTGGTATAATGAAAAAGTG
>CAMYJA010000066.1 GCA_947258705.1 uncultured Hyphomicrobiaceae bacterium
CCACCGGACTGTCTCCGGGGCTGATCTATCGAGATGCACCCACAACGGCCCATCCGCCGGCGTCCAGTCGCCGACCTGCTGCCACCCGACCTGGCGTCCGCCGCCTTTGCCGTCCAGAATACAAGCGAATACGAGCCCGGACTCCTCCCCGTCCACAGACTTAGCCGTTTCAGTTTTGTTGGCCATTCGATAATCTCCCCCTCGGCAATTTATAGCTCGAGCGCACCGACTTCTCAGACATTAGAAAGCGCGACATTAATAACGCCTGCTGACATATGGACAGCGGATACTAATCTGCCACTAGATAGCTCGATCTTGGCTGTTTGACCGATCGAATCCCATCACCGCCGTTTATGAAAGCGTTCGTATTTCTTGGCCTTTGCCCTCAAAGGCGCGCATGTGCGACTAAAAGGGCGGCCGCCGATTGCCGGGGGGCGACACGTCATCAGCGGCCGAAGTTTTCTGGCGTGCTCAATTCGTAGCTGCCACGACTGACAGGATCGTGAGAGCCAACTGCGATACGCAAAGCACGGGGCGACGCCTCCTAACGGCGCCTTGTCAGAAATATAGGCCCACCATACGATTGAGACAAACGAATAAAACTTGTAGGTTTTATGAGAGTTTCATATAAAACTTATATGGACATCGTTCTGGCAAAAACCTTTTTGGAAGTCATAGCAGCCGGCAATTTCGTTAGTGCTGCACGTCGCCTCAATGTCACACAGTCGGCGGTTTCTTTGCGCGTCAAAAAATTGGAGGAACTGCTCGGCCAAACAGTGTTTAACCGCGCAAAAACCGGCACGGAGCTGACGCCTGCAGGGCGACAGTTCGAACGGTTTGCATTGTCACTGGTAAAGGTCTGGGAGGAGGCCCGCCATCAGGTATCTGTTCCGCAGGGCTATAGCGAGCGGCTTGTAATCGGAGGCCAATACAGTTTGCTAAGCCGCTTGACGATGCGCTGGTTTGGCCGCCTAGAGCGACGGCTGCCAAATGTTGCTTTCCGGATCGAAGCCGGCATGGCGGATCGTCTCATCCGCCAAATGGTTGAAGGCGTTCTTGACATTTCAATCATGTACCGGCCGCAGCTCCGCCCAGGCCTGGCCGTTCAGCAGATTCTCGACGGAGATTTGGTCCTGGTATCGGCAGATCCGGACTTTGGTCCCGAACTCGATGACCGCTATATCTTCATGGATTGGGGCGAGGAGTTCATAGCTGCCCATAACGCAGCTTTTCCTGATCAGGATATTCCTCGAACGACTTTTGCCGTTGGATCTCTGGGTCTTGACCCGCATTTGCGGGAGGTGGCTCTTGAAGAGCTTCATGCCGTCGCCGAAATGGCAGACGAAGTGACCAAAGATGTCCTGGTTGAACTCGATGAGGCTGGCGACGATTTCTAACTGGCCCGGGCGGGCTGTTGACCGGCTCTGTTGTCTCCAATTCACGCGAGATGAAAAGATGGCGAAAATTCTAGTGCCGGTTTGACGAGGCCGTGATCAATGCGCTGGTTGCCAACGAGGCCAATCGGCAAGGCCGCTCATGTGGACCGATCAATGTGCCGCTTTGTGGCTTTAGGATGAAAGCCTCTCCCAAACCTTTTCCAGGGACGCGACCGTATCGGCATAGTCCTTGAAAGTGCCGAGGCCATGGCGGTGGCGCGGGAAGCCGACCGGCCAAGGTCGGGCACAACGATATGCCGATTAGGTTTCATTGAGATCATTGGCACTCTCCTAATGAGATGCCAATGATGTTTAAAGGAGATAAGAGCTGGATCAGATCAATTCAATCCAGCTCACGACGCAATCTCTCATTCGCGCGGCGGGGTAATTGTTCACCTTCGACGAGCTATCATTCCTTCGTCTTCGGCTCGATCTATGGCTTGACAGTCAGCCTCTTCACAGCGTGTTTCTGTTACCCTTTCGAGCGTCATCTGGTTGGTAACCGTGGCAGCCATCTCTGCCGGCGCCTGGTCGCGCTTCAAAGCTGCGTCCAGTTCATTTGGATCGATCGTCAACATCTGCGTAATACCCGGATGACTGGGCTGTGGGTGGAGGCGAATCCTGGTCAGTATCCGCCGGTAGGCCAGAAACGAGAGCCCTTCCAAAAGCTCCTCATCCGTTTCTACGCTGTAGTCACCTGCTGGC